>NZ_NSFW01000001.1:0-606281 GCF_002294905.1 Mesorhizobium sp. WSM4308
AGCCTATGGTGTAGATGAAGACGATCAATGAGCCCGAGAAGATGCCGCCGGTCGAAAGGGGCAGGATGACGGTGCGGATCGTTTGCGCAAGTGTGGCTCCCATGCTCGCCGAGGCGCGAACAAGGTTGGCGTCGATATCGCGCATCGCGGCATAAACGGGAAGCAGAAAGAGCGGCAGCATGTAGTGAACCATGCCGATCAGCGTTCCGGTGAAATTGTAGACCAGCGGCAATGGCTCCGCTGTCAGGCCCGAACCTGTCAAGGCCGTGTTGATCAGGCCTTCGCGCCGCAACAGCACGAGCCAGCCATAGGTGCGCACCAGAATGGAGGTCCACAACGGCAGCATGACGAAGGCCATCAGCAAATTGGCCACCCTTGGCCTGACGCTGGCGAGGGCGAGCGCCAGCGGGGTGCCTAGAAGAATGCAGAACGCCAGCGTTCCAAAGGACAGCTCAACGGTTGTCACGAGTGCCGCCCATGTCAACCCGCTCGACAGCACCTTCTCGTAATTGCCGACGCTATAGTCGCCGCCCGTGGTCAGGAAGGATTGCCGGATGATCCATAGGATAGGCAGTATCGCCGCCAGTCCGACGATGAAAAGCGCAGGCAGTGAAAGCGAGAGGAAGAACCGCCGCTCGCGTCGAGCGTCTGCCGCCAGCGCAGGATCGGCAAGGACGGTCACGCTACCGCTCCCGGTATCGGGTGAACTTTCGCTGCTGGCGCATAGGCGGTCACCCGCTGACCGGTGGCGAGTTCGGCGCAGCCGCCGGCAAGTGCGGACGGTATGCAGACCAGGATCTCCTGGCCGCCATCAAGCGCCAGAGTCAAAAGCCAGTTCTCGCCGCGAAACGCCTTGGCACGCAGCGTTCCCTCAAGCGCCACCCCGTCTCGTCCGACGATTTTCGCATCAAGATGGAAGCTTTCCGCGCGGATCATCAGGGTCTCGTGCGACGCATCGGCGCCGTCGATTCTGCGTGCTGCTCCTGGGCCCACAATGTTGGCCTCGCCCATGAACTCCGCGACGAAGCGGGTCGATGGACGATCATAAATCTGCTGTGGCGTATCGATCTGCTGAATGCGGCCGGAGTTCATCACCGCAACCCGGTCTGACATGATCAGTGCTTCGCGCTGGTCGTGCGTCACATAGATCGTGGTGATCCCCAGATCATCGTGCAGACGCCGGATTTCGTACTGCATGGTTTCGCGCAGATTCTTGTCGAGCGCCGACAGCGGCTCGTCCATCAGCATCACGCGTGGCTCAAAGACGATCGCCCGCGCCAACGCCACCCGCTGGCGCTGGCCGCCGGACAATGCGGCAATGTCGCGCTCCGCCAGACCGTCCAGCTTGACGCGGGCCAAGGCGTCAAGCGCTCGCCGACGCGCCTCCGCTTTCGGTGTCTTGCGCAGTGCCAACGGATACTCGACGTTCGCCAGGACGTTCATGTGTGGAAACAGGGCATAGTTCTGAAAGACTATGCCGATGTCCCGCTTGTTGGGGGCCAGGCGAGTGATGTCGCGATCCCCCAACAAGAGTTTACCGCGATCGGGTCGGACAAAACCGGCCAAAGCCATGAGCAGCGTGGTCTTACCCGACCCGGATGGCCCCAGCAATGTGAGGAATTCGCCAGCCCGAATGTCGAGTGAGACATCATCCAGCGCGACGTAAGACCCATAGGCCTTGCGCACGCTGTCGATGGTGATCGGGAGCGACTTCATCATGTGCTGCAACCCTAGAGTTGACGAATTCGAGGCTCAGCGGTTCATCATTTCATCGAAGGCTTTTTGGGCGGCCTCGCCGTTCTTGACCCACCAATCCGCGTTCGAGAACACCGAAGTTCCGGCATTTTCAGGAGCCGTCGCCAAGGTCTTCAGACGATCTTTGGGGATAAGACCGCCCTCATAGCCCGCAGGATTGACCGGACCATAGGCTATGAAGTCGGTCAGCTTCGCCACCCGTGCGGGCTGCGTCATCGCAGCGATCAGCTTCATGGCCGCTTCCTTGTTGGGCGCTCCCTTCGGCACCCCAAGGCAGTCCGTGCCGATTACGGAACCTTTGAATGTATAGTCGACCGCGCCACCATCCGCTTTCACCGTCTGGGCTCGCCCATTCCAGGTCACGACCAGATCCGCCTCGCCGTCTTTCAGCAATTGCGCTGACTGGGCTCCCGAAGTCCACCAGACCGAGACATTCGGTTTGATCGCCTCAAGCCGCTTGATGGCGCGCGCCAGGCCCTCTGGCGTGCTGAGCGTGGGATAGACGTCCGCCGGCGCCACGCCATCGGAGAGCAGCGCGATCTCGATCAAGTCTTGCGCGTTGGCGCGCAGGGCGCGACGGCCCGGGAATTTGGCGACGTCCCAGAACTCAGCCCAGGTCTTCGGTGGATTCTGGCCATAGGTCTTGGTGCTCCACGACATGACGGTGCCATAGGAGTCGAACGGATAGCAGTAGTCGGACTTTGCGCCGTCCGGCACGGACTTTGGATCGATGATCTTGTAGTCGAGCGGCTCCAGCAGAGACTGTGCGGCCGCCTGCGCGCCTTCCGGTGAGCCCAGGTGAATGATGTCTGTCGAGACCGCACCCGAGGTGACCTGCATCTTCAGGGCAGCCAGGCCGTCGCTCTGCGTCTCCTCGCGGACGTCGTAGCCAAGCTCCTTTGCAGCGGGGCCCCACATAGCCGTTTTCACGGCGTTGCCATAATCGCCGCCCGCGGTCGTGATGGTTACCGTCTGAGCACAGACGGGCAAGGCAGCGGTGACTGCGATTGCGGCCAAGGAAATGCGTAGCCAGGACATAGGTTCTCCTCCTAGGATTCATCGAAATGTCGCTCAAAAGAGCTGTTTTCTTTTAATCGTAACGTTACGATTGCATCCAAAGGCGCCAGAGTCAAGGCGCTTTAGCAAGAGCTTGGATTGACCGTGAGGTGGAATCCGGTAACGTTGCGACGGTCAGCAAAATCAGCCGGCGCATTCGCAAATGAAGTCAGGCGACAATGGCCAATCTAAAACAGCTCGCGGCGGAACTTTCCCTTTCGGTGACCACGGTGTCGCGCGCTCTCAAGGACGGGCCGGAAGTGCATCCCTCGACCATGGCGCGCGTCAAGGAGGTGGCAAGGCGGGTCGGCTATGTCCCAAATCATCACGGTCGCGCGCTCAAAACCGGACGAACCCTGACGCTGACGGCAGTGCTGCCGATGGAAACGCGCGACTACCTCTCCGACCTGGCGAAGCTTCCCTTGATCGAGGGCATGACGCTGGCGACGAGGAGAGCGGGTTATAGTCTATCCATCTATTCCACCACGCCCGACGACGATCCCGTCGAAAGCGTGCAGCGTCTGCTTCAGGCGCGCAGCGCGGACGGCCTGATCATCACGCGCATGGTCTCGGACGATCCGCGCGTCAAGCTACTGCTGGATGAACGCATCCCGTTCGTGGCGTTTGGAAGAACCGACCTGGACATCGCGTATCCCTACGTCGATATCGACAATGAACAGATTGCCTATGAGGCGACCCGACGGCTCATGGACAAGGGCTGTCAACGCATTGCGCTGCAGCTTCTCGTTCCGGAGGATCAGGCGAGTGTCATGCGTCTTGCAGGCTATGCAAGGGCGATGGCCGAGGCCGGTATTCCGCTCGACCCATCGCTGATCGGTCATGGCACGCTCACGATGGAATCGAGCGCTGCATGGTTCGATCACCTGCTGGCGTCGTCGGATCCGCCGACCGGCCTGGCATGCGCCAACGAACTGGGCCTGCTGGGAGCATTGCACGCTCTCGGCAGGCGCGGTCTTGAGCCTGGCCGCGACGTTCACATCGTTACCCGAGACAACACGCGTCTCTCGCGTTTCCTGCCGGCGAAGATCGGCGTTCATTCGGTAGACATGGCAGACGTCGGGCACAAACTTATCGAAGTCCTCGAGAGCCGGATCGCCAATCCGCTTGGTCCGGTCGCGACGATCTTGCTGCAAGGCAGGTTCGAGCCGGCCGAATAGTCCGTTCGCAGACTGAAGCCACATTTGTGCGGCACGGCGCAAACCCGCCTGGCCGCAAGATGTTCTGGACTTCACTCGGCAGGCGCCGCCCCGACCTGGCCGGCGACTTCCTGATCGAGTTCCGCCAGGAAATCGGTGATGCGCGCGGCATTGTCGCCAAGGTCGTAGCGGCCGTAACGCGAAGCCGACCGCATATCGACGATCACGCTATCGCCATTGTCCGTCACGCGGATCGCCACATCGGCCGGAAGTCCGAGCACGAAGCCCTTGGCGACAGCGGTAATGGTCACGTCGCTTTGCCCGGCAAGGTCGGGATAGGGTTCGGAAAGATCCCAGCTGCGCCGGTCGAGCACGGTTTCGACGGCATTGACGATGGTCTCGAATGGCAGGTCGTAGCTGCGCGCGGTGACCAGCGGATAGCTGTCGGCCTGCAGCCTCTGTTCGCCCGGCGTCGATGGGGACAGCACATTCATGTCCTTGGTCCGCTCGCTGACGTCGAGCGCGGGCGGCTCATCGAAATCGGTCGAAATGTCCCTGAGCGGCGGGTAGATCGTCGCCCAGTAGGCGGCAACGCCATAGGGAACCAGCACCAGCATTGCCAGCAAGGCGCCGACGGTCAGGTCGCGGCCGCCGCGATCGCCGAATTTCCATAGTCTCGAAAAGGCGAAGGCGGCGAACAGCAGCGCCAGCGCCGCCAGCAACGCGACGATGCCGAGCACCCACAGGAACACCGGCGTTTCGACGAGATCGAAGCGGTGGCCGACGAAGTCGGTCAGCAAAAGCACCGCTGAAAACGCGGCCGTGCGGCGCGACCAGCCGGCAGCCTTCGACGTTCGCCGTTCGGGAATGCTAACCATGGTTCTCTGCGTTGCCCCAGCCCGGACGGAGGTTTAGTGCCTTTTCGCGGCGGCTTGAAGCCGAAACACGCAACATCCCCTCAATCCGTCGGCAGGCGGTAGTCCCTGAACTGCTGGCGCAAGGTGATCTTCTGGATCTTGCCGGTCGCGGTATGCGGTATTTCGCCGACGAAAGCGACATCGTCGGGCATCCACCACTTGGCCACCTTGCCGTCCATGAAGCCGAGAATATCCGCCTTGGTCGGCTCCTTGCCCGGCTTGGCGACGACGACCAGCAAGGGCCGCTCGCCCCATTTCGAATGATGGACGCCGATGGCCGCGGCTTCCGCGACGTCCGGGTGGCCGACGGCCAGGTTCTCGAGCTCGATGGTCGAAATCCATTCGCCGCCGGACTTGATGACGTCCTTGGCGCGATCGGTGATCTGCATGTAGCCGCCGGCGTCGATGTGAGCGACGTCGCCAGTGTCGAACCACCCGTCCTCGTCGAACTGCCCGGAGCCAACACCGCCATAGTAGGCGCGGGCAACGGCCGGTCCGCGCACTTTCAAACGGCCAAATGTCTTTCCATCCCAGGGCTGCGCGTTGCCGTCGTCGTCGGTCACCTTCATTTCGACGCCGAAGGGCGGGTAGCCCTGTTTCTGCTGCACATCGAGCCGGGCTTCACCCTGGAGACCGGCATAGTCCGGCTTCAAGGTACACAATGTGCCGAGCGGCGACATTTCGGTCATGCCCCAGGCGTGGATGACCTGGACGTCGTAGTTCTCCTGAAACTTGGTCATGATCGCGCGTGGACAGGCAGAACCGCCGATGACGACCTTGTTCAGATAGGGAAGCTTCTTGCCGGTCTCCTCCAGATATTGCAGCAGCATCATCCAGACGGTCGGCACGGCGGCGCTGAAGGTCACCTTCTCGGTGTCGAGCAATTCATAGATCGAGGCGCCGTCCATCTTGCAGCCGGGCATGACCAGCTTGGCGCCGATCATCGGCCCGCTCTGGCCAAGGCCCCAGGCATTGGCGTGGAACATCGGCACAACCGGCAGGATCGTGTCGCGCGACGACAGGCCCATCGCGTCGGGCATGGCGGCGATCATGGCGTGCAGCACGTTCGAGCGGTGGCTGTAGACGACGCCCTTGGGATCGCCTGTGGTGCCTGATGTATAGCACATGCCGGCTGCGGTGCCTTCGTCGAAAGTCTTCCAGGCGAAGTCGCCATCGACCTCGTCAAGCCAGTCCTCATAGGCGACGGCATTGGGCAAGGTCGTCTGCGGCATGTGCGCCTTGTCGGTCAGCACGATCACCTTCTTCAGCGATTTGACGGCACCGACGATCTTCTCCAGCAGCGGTATGAAGGTGAGGTCGACGAAGACGGCCTTGTCCTCGGCATGGTTCATGATCCAGACGATCTGCTCGGGAAACAGGCGCGGATTGAGCGTGTGATAGATCGCGCCGACCCCCATGATGCCGTACCAGGCCTCGAGGTGGCGCGCCGTGTTCCAGGCCAGCGTGGCGATGCGGTCGCCCAACCCGTAACCGTCCCGCTCCAGCCGCTGGGCGACCTTGAGAGAACGACGATGGAGGTCGGCATAGGTGGTGCGCACGATCGGCCCCTCGATCGAGCGCGACACGATCTCGCGCACTCCATGCTGCCGTTCGGCGTTGTCGATAAGCTTGTGGCACAGCAGCGGCCATTCCTGCATCAGCCCCAGCATCCGGTTTCCTCCCTCGCGCATTTTGCGTCGTAGCTTTGGCGCATTGTGAAGCGAACCGGCGGATTGTCCAGTCACCCGCTCGCGCGGGACACGAATTTCGGGACCCGTGCCGCAACGGCAAGCAGTTGAATTTTGACATGTTTTGGATTTTGGACTGCTGGGCATTCGTGCCACCGCGATGGCAGGAGGGTCAAAAACATGTCAGCCGCGACGGTGTCCTATCCCACGAAATGACCGGGAAATCCGCCACAATCCGGCCATCGTCGGCGTTAAGCTTCGTTAACGGGTAAAGGGGGCGATTGGCGACTGAAAGAGGTTCGCATGGACACGCAGCTCGACGAAAAAGCCCTTGAGAGCACACTTGCCGAAAGCCTGGCCGATCTGGTGCCGGACGAAAAGACTGTTTCCGAAGACGAATTTGTTGAAGTTGTCGGCGGCGCGCTTGAAGCGGTCGGCGGCACGCTGCTGTTCAAGATGTGCGTCCAGAACGAAGGGGAAGGCCAGCACGTCGCGGCCGCATCCGTCGGCGCTGGAGGCAATCGCCAGTTCCTGCTGCTCACCTTGCCGACCGGCGGCGGCTCGCTGAAAGTCGAGACCGTTTCCAGAAGCAGCAACCCGGTTGCGGGCATCGCGGCCGCCTATGCCGGACTGATGGACGCATTCAAGACCGCCGCCTGAGCCTCGGCTGACGCTCGAAAGCCCTGTCGTGCCACGCCTCGGCGATTGGCGCGCCTGTTTTCGTGATCCGAACCCACCTTGCGCAACAGCTGTGCCCGCCACACTTTAAGGGGCCACGCAAGGAGAACCAGCATGGACAAGATCGCCAATCCGGCCCCCGGCTTCCAGCGCAACCCCGACAAGATCATCACCATCGAGCCCTATATCGGCACCGTCACGGTGCGCGCCGGCGATACGGTCATCGCGTCGTCCACCAAGGCCAAGGTGCTGACCGAAGCGCCCTATCCCGCCGTCTTCTACATTCCGTTCGCCGACATCGATTTCGACAGGCTGAGCGGCACCGAACACTCGACCCATTGCCCCTACAAGGGCGATGCCAGCTATTGGAGCGTGCTGCCTGCCGGCGAAACCGGTCAGAATGCGATGTGGGCTTACGAGCGGCCTTTCGACGAAATGACCGAAATCCGCGACCACGGTGCGTTCTACGCCAGCAAGGTCACGATCGAAGCCAAGCCGGGTTGAGCAAGAGTCAGCTCCAGCACGTGCTGCGGGATCAGTCCGTGGTACCGTGATTGCCCGTGCCGTCGGCGTCGTCGAGGCGCACGAAGGTCACGCCTTTGGCCTTCAGCGCCAGCAGACCCTGCACCACGCCCTCGCCGGCGGCGTGGGTCGGCTGGTTGATGTGTGAGATGATGACGTCGCCGTCCTTGGCCGCGGCGATGCGCTTGGCGGTTTCCTTGGCGCCGAGCAGCGAACCGCCATCGCCATTGATCGAGAAGCCGGCAATCTTGAAGCCGAGCTTGCGGATCATCGCGATCGCCGAGGGGCTGTATTCGGCGGTTGCACCGCGGAACCATTTGGGCGCCGGCTCACCGGTCCTGGCAAGCGCCGCGGCCCCTGACTCGACTTCGGCCAGCACGGCATCCGGGCTTCCGGCGCTCTTTATGCCATAGATTTTTTGCGGCGAGTCGACCGCCGGAATGTGGTGGCCGCCGTGATTTTCCAGTTCGAAAAGGTCAGGATGCCCCCGCATGATCTCGACGGCTGCCGCATTGCGCTTCAGCCAGATTCCGGTGACGAAAATGGTGGCGGGGATCTTGTTTTCCACCAGCGCCGAGAGAATGCGCGTGTCGGTCTGTCCGTCGCAGGCGTCGAGCGTGAGCGCAACGCGGCCCGCTCCGCTCGCCGCGGGCTTGATGTGCAGCGTGGGCTCGACCAGCGTCGCGGCATGGGCGCTGCATACAGCCACCAACGACATGGCGATCGTGCAGAGATGTCTTTGCAGCAGACGCATCAAACCGAATTCCTGATTGGCGATTTCAAGCCGGCATCCAAAGACCCCCATGAAGGCGGAAATCGGACGATGGATAGCAGAAAAATGCATGGCGCGGCAATTTGACCGCACTGGTGCAAGCGCCATTCGGTAGCCTGACGATCAGTCGTCCTTCAGACAGCACGCTCCCGCTTCATCTCGGTGCGATTGCGCAATGCCTTGATCTCCCTATCCGCGCTCCGCTTTCGCCACCTGTACCGCGGCCTGCGCGGCCGCCAGCCTGGCGATCGGCACGCGATAGGGTGAGCACGACACATAGTCGAGCCCGACCTCCTCGCAGAAGCGGATCGATGCCGGGTCGCCGCCATGTTCGCCGCAGATGCCGAGCTTGATGTCGGGGCGTGTCGCCCTGCCCTTCTGCGCGGCCATGCGCACCAGTTCGCCGACGCCATCGATGTCGAGCGAGACGAACGGATCCTGCTCGATGATGCCTTTCTGGCGGTAGGTCTCCAGGAACGAGGCCGCATCGTCGCGAGAGATGCCGAACGTGGTCTGCGTGAGGTCGTTGGTGCCGAAGGAGAAGAACTCGGCTGTAGCGGCAATGACATGGGCGCGGATCGCCGCGCGCGGCAGCTCAATCATGGTGCCGGTCAGGTAATCGATCTTGACGCCGCTCTCATCCATGACGCTCTTGGCGACCGCATCGATGCGCGCCTTGACGTAGTCGAGTTCCTTCACCAGGCCGACCAGCGGCACCATGATCTCGGGCACAACCAGCGCGCCGGCCTTCTGGCCGGCCTCGACTGCAGCCTCGAAAATGGCGCGTGCCTGCATCTCGGCGATCTCGGGATAGGAGACGGCCAGCCTGCAGCCGCGATGGCCAAGCATCGGATTGAATTCGTGCAAGGCCTCGGTGCGCTGCCTGAGCTTGTCGGGCGACACATTCATGATGGCCGCGACCTCGGCGATTTCGGCCTCGGTCTTGGGCAGGAATTCGTGCAGCGGCGGATCGAGCAGGCGGATCGTCACCGGCAGGCCGGCCATGATCTCGAACAGTTCCAGGAAATCCGAGCGCTGCATGGGCAGAAGCTTGGCAAGGGCGGCACGCCGGTCCTTCTCGGTGTCGGCCAGGATCATCTCGCGCATGGCGACGATGCGGGCACCGTCGAAGAACATGTGCTCGGTGCGGCAAAGTCCGATGCCCTCGGCGCCGAAGGAACGCGCCATGCGGGCATCGAGCGGCGTTTCGGCGTTGGTGCGCACCTTCATGCGCCGCACCGCGTCGGCCCATTCCATGATCGCGGCGAAATCGCCCGACAGTTCGGGCTGCAGCATCGCCACGGCGCCCTTCAACACCTGGCCGTTGCCGCCGTCGATGGTGATGATGTCGCCCTTGCGGAAGGTCTGTCCCATCGAGAGCAGCGTGCCGGCCTTATAGTCGACGCGCAGGGACCCGGCGCCCGAGACGCAAGGCTTGCCCATGCCGCGCGCGACGACGGCGGCGTGGCTTGTCATGCCGCCGCGCGTGGTCAGGATGCCCTCGGCCGCATGCATGCCGTGGATATCCTCGGGGCTGGTCTCGATGCGCACCAGGATAGCCTTGCGGCCCTGTGCCTTCAGGTCCTCCGCATCGCCGGAGGAAAAGACGATCTCGCCGGTGGCAGCGCCCGGCGATGCCGGCAGGCCGACGCCGATGACGTCGCGCGCGGCCTTCGGGTCGATGGTCGGGTGCAGCAATTGGTCGAGCGAGGCCGGGTCGATGCGGGCGACGGCTTCCTCCTTCGTGATCAGGCCGTCCCTTGCCATTTCGACGGCAATCTTCAGTGCCGCCTTGGCGGTGCGCTTGCCCGAGCGGGTCTGCAACATCCACAACTTGCCGCGCTCGATGGTGAATTCGAGGTCCTGCATGTCGCGATAGTGCTTTTCCAGGCTGTCGGAGATGGTGACGAAGGACTGGAAGGCATCCGGCATCAGCTTCTGCAGCGACGGCTTGTCGGAGCCGGCGGCGATGCGGGCGGCCTCGGTGATGTTCTGCGGCGTGCGGATGCCGGCGACGACATCCTCACCCTGTGCGTTCACCAGGAATTCGCCATAGAGCTGCTTTTCGCCGGTCGATGGGTTGCGGGTGAAGGCGACGCCGGTGGCCGAAGTCTCGCCCATATTGCCGAACACCATGGCCTGGACGTTGACCGCCGTGCCCCAGCTTTCGGGGATGTCGTGCAGGCGCCGGTAGGTGATGGCGCGGTTGTTCATCCAGCTCGAGAACACCGCGCCGATGGCGCCCCAGAGCTGCTCCTGCGGATCCTGCGGGAACGGCCTGCCGAGCTCTTCCTCGACCTTGGCCTTGTAGAGCGCGATCACGCCTTGCCATTCGATGGCCGTCAGCTCGGTGTCGAGCTCATGGCCGAGGCTTGCCTTCTGGTCTTCGAGGATTTCCTCGAACACCTCGTGATCGAGGCCCATGACGACATCGGAATACATCTGGATGAAGCGGCGGTAGCTGTCATAGGCAAAGCGCGCATCGCCGGAATCGGTGGCCAGCGCCTCGACCGTTTCGTCGTTGAGGCCAAGATTGAGCACAGTGTCCATCATGCCCGGCATCGAGGCGCGAGCCCCGGAGCGCACCGACACCAGCAGCAGCTTCGACGGATCGCCGAACCGGCGCCCGGTCAGCCGGCCGATGTGATCGAGCGCGACCGCGACGTCGCCTTCCAGCCCCGCCGGATAGGCGCGCCCATTGGCATAGTAGGCATTGCAGACCTCGGTGGTGATGGTGAAGCCTGGCGGCACCGGCAGGCCCAGGCTGCACATCTCGGCCAGGTTGGCGCCCTTGCCGCCCAGCAGATTCTTGTCGCCGGCACGGCCTTCCGCCGCACCATCGCCAAAGGTGAAAACCCATTTGGTCATGCTTTGCTCTCCGGTTGCAGGAGATTGGAAAGATTGGCGAAACGGAAGGTTCCACCCTGGTCCGACTTTGGACCGATATGATGCTGCAGTGCGAAAGGCAAGCGCCGGCGGAGCCGTCCCGCCGCTACAATCGATTAAGAAAAAGCCTCGCTTGGGCATGCGTCAAAAAGACTTGCCACCTCACGACTTGATGACTAGAACATAAAGAGAACAAAGGTGCTCCATGCAACTGACCGGAAAACTCGACTATCTGGAAATGCCGGCGACCGGCGGCACGCTGGACCGGTTGAAGGCTTTCTACAGTGCCGCCTTTGCCTGGTCGTTCACCGATTACGGGCCAACCTATTCGGCCTTTGCCGAGGGCCTGGATGGCGGTTTTCAGGCCGATGCCGCGGAAGCACCAGCCAAGCCGCTGCCCGTGCTCTATAGCGACGACCTCGAGGAAACCCTCGGCGCCGTCGAAAGTGCAGGCGGCACGATCATCAAGCCGATCTTCCCGTTTCCCGGCGGCCGGCGCTTCCACTTCGTCGATCCGGCCGGAAATGAGCTGGCTGTCTGGGGGCAATAGCCCACCCGAATGGGATCCGGCTGCCTTGTGGATTGCTCGATCGGGGCGTTCCTGCCCTCGCATAAGCATTGTGCTTTTCGGCTGCTCTGCTAATAACGCGCCGCACAAGCGACTCTGACGGCTATTGGGGCGTCGCCAAGTGGTAAGGCATCGGTTTTTGGTACCGACATTCCCAGGTTCGAATCCTGGCGCCCCAGCCAAACTGGACTCCCTGTCGACAAAGCTATCTGCTGTGCACCCTTTGCTGCGCCGGCTGCGACCGTTTCCGCAAGTAGATCAAACGGTTGCCTGAAGACCGGATGAACCTCGCCTTGATCCCATTGGCAGTTCGACAGCACGAGATTCAAGAGCCGCTTTTTCTCGTGCGCAGGCTGTTTCGCAAACAGTCGGCTGGCGTTGCGTGCCAGCTCCAACAGCCGGATGCCGTCCTCCATGTACGATTCCTCGGCGCTACCATGACGCTCTATCTCGCGAAGCAGCCGCGTCTGTTCAGTTCGCCACTGTGCCGACATCCTGTCGTAGAAGGCGTTGTCGATGCGGCCATCGAGCTTGTCGAGATACATGGCGTGCAGCCGAACCTCGAGCCGATTGTGCTCGACCTGGCATCGATGGATCGCCTGTTCCTGCTCGCGACGCTCGTCGGCGTGGCTGGCCATGAGGGCTGCCTTCACCCATTCCAGTATCTCTTCGTCGAAATGCAGTCGGTCGAGCAGCTTGGCGAATGCCTGATCGAGCACTTCCTCGCGGACATATTTGCGCCGACAGTCACCGTATCCGCCTCGGCCTTTGTTGGTATGCCCGGTGCAGTGATAGTAGACGTATTTGCCCTTCTTGATCTCCGCTACGACGGCGCAGCCGCATTCGGTGCAAGTCATCAGGCCGGTAAAGGCGAACTCGTTTCCTATCGGGTGGGTCGGCACCGCATTGCGGCCCGTCAGGATGCCCTGGACCCGCTCCCATAGTTCGATCGATACGAGAGGTTCGTGCTTACCATGGTGCAATTTGCCGTTCCACTGGAACAGTCCCGTATAGAGGCGGTTGCGCAGGATCATATGCACGGTGCTGACCGGAACGGGATTTCCGCTGTTGGGATAGATCAGCCCATCGCCATGGGCTGCCTTAGCCAAGGCCTTGAGCGAATACTGGCCGGTTGCGTAGCGCTCGAAGAGCTGCGTGACGACCGGAGCCAGTTCAGGATGCGGCTCGATAACCTTCTTGCCGTCCTTCCCCGTTGTGTTGACGTAGCCGAGCGGAGCCTTTGTCGGCCAGATGCCCTGCTCCGCTTTCTCCATCTGCCCCTTGCGGGCTTCTTCCGACAGGTTGTCGATATAATTCTTGGCCATCAGGACCTTGATGCCGTGCATGAATTTTTCAGATGAGCGCGAGTCTCGCGACAGCGTCACACCTTCTTTCGCAAGGTGGATTTCCACATCCAACTCATCGAGAGTCACCCAGTCCTTCAGGTTGCGATAAAGGCGGTCGGTCTTCTCGACCAGGACGCTTTGAATGCCGGGATGCTTTCGCAGATATTTGACCATCTCGCTGAAGTTGGTCCGGCCCGTGGTCTTGGCCGTCTCGACGTCGATAAACTCCTGCACGATGTCGAACCGATGTTGCAGGGCGTAGTCGCGCAGCAGCTTGCATTGCGCCGGGATCGAAAAGCCTTCCTTCTCCTGCTCCTTGGAGGAGACGCGCGCGTAAAGCAGCGCCTTTACAAGGCCTACGGGCTTAGCGGTCCGGACAAGTCGCTGGTTCACCTGGGGTGCCTCCTCGTTCATCGCACGGTCGCACAACCAAAGGCCATCACGTGAGCATGAAGCGCAAGCTATTTGCCCCGGTCAATCCGTTCCCATTCGGCAAGGATACGGAAAAAGCCGCCGAGATTGTCAACGATTTCCCGGGCGCTTTCCGTTGACAGGGGTCGTCCCATGCGAGCCTCGAACAAGAGGGCCGTTCGTTCCAGGAATGCTTCGTCCACGGTGCGATGGCATGAAAATAGATCGGTCTCGGCGTTGTGTTCAACACGTTTCGTGACGCGCCGCTTCGCTCTCACCATTTCTGTCGCGACCGTATCTGCATCGAGATAGGGTCGCCGAAATCGGCTCAGCGCCAAATAGCCGTATTTTACGCCTGAGTTTCTTTTTCTACTCCCCCTTGATGCCAAGGACAGGCCGCCGCTCCAAATCCAGTCTACCGACCCGCTTTTCTACACCGACCAGGTCAGCTGCTATCTCTTGATAACGCCGACAGTCCGCCTGAATCACGGATCGTTGAGGGCGTTCTGAGGGCAGGCTCCCAGCTATTTCCTTCAGGTCATCAAGGGCGGAAGCAATATGTGGCCAAGGAAAGTCTGTCGGGTCGTCGATATCGCGATCTGCGCCTGCGATGATTTCGAGCTTGGCGACGATACCAAGAAGCGACCGCGCCTGTATGTGGGGTAGCTTGTCCTGAATCTTCAAGGCCACAGTGGTGGCCTCGACCTCCGCTTGGCAGGCGATCAAATAGGCGACCTGCTTCTCCATCGCTTCCGCGCGTCTAGCGTCGAGATAACGCCTCTCTAAACGCTGTTGAAGACGGCAAAGGATCTGAGAAACATGCTGCGCCCGCAACCAATCCCGCCACAGTAGAACTGGAGGGTCTGAATCTGGCAACCGTTTCGGCGTCGGATTCCTGCCATTCGTGACGAGAGGCATAGTCGTGCTATGGTCGGAATCAGCCATGATCCGAGCTCCGCAAAGCGTGGGCGTGGTTAGACTGTTGGAAGCGGGAACCACTTCCGACGGCCGTTTCATAAAACAAGCATATTTGCACTTTTTGTGCAACAGGGCATTTGAACAATGAAGGTAAGTGCGGCCCAAGTTCGCGCGGCCCGTGGGCTTCTCGACATTTCTCAACAGGAATTGGCGGATTTATCCAAGGTAAGTTTGAGGACGATCGTGCAGTTCGAACGTGGTTCGAAACCAGCATCTGAATCGATCCTGCAAGTGCTGAAGCTATCTCTCGAAGCAGCCGGAATAGAGTTTATTCCAGAGAATGGCGGTGGCCCTGGTGTGCGTTTGTCGCGCGGTACCGCAAACACTTAGCCGAAGGCGGCACTTGCGGGCGGCATTACGGATGAGCTGTTTCCCAATCAATGTCGGCAGTGCGCCTGATTTCGGCTGTTTAGCCTTCCGATGCACAAACCCGAAAGCTGCTGTCCGTTTAGCCCGCAGCGGCCGGCTAGGTGTCAAGTGCGTGGCGCAATCTTTGGCATAGGAAGAACTTCTTCCTCGCTGTAACCTTGCGCGAAATGGCAGAGCAGATTCCCATCAATCCCGCCCTCTTAGTTTGGGCCCGCCAGCGAGCGGGGCTGAGCCGTGACGAGGCGGCACAAAAGTTTAAGCGGATCGCCGACTGGGAGGCAGGTGTATCCGCGCCGACCTACCCGCAGCTTGAGCAGCTTTCCGATACGCTTAAGGTCCCGATCGCGGTGTTTTTCTTCCCCGTCCCGCCGGACGTGCCGTCGATCAACGAGACGTTTCGCACGCTTCCTGAGGCCGAGTTGGATCGCCTGCCGAGCCGGGTCCGCATGTTGATGCGCAAGGCAAAGGCCATGCAGATCAATTTGGCGGAACTCACCCAGGGACATAACCCCGCAGAGCGCCTGATCACGCGGGACCTACAATTCGCTCCGAACGTAAACGTCGCCGAGATGGCCGCCGCCGTGCGGCAATACATCGGGGTGACCGTCCAGCAGCAGCAGGCATGGCACGGTGATGATGCGGCCCTCAAGGAGTGGCGGACGGCACTGCTGAAAGTGGGCGTATTCGTCTTCAAGGACGCATTCCGAGTGGACGACTTCTCGGGATTCTGCCTCTACGACCACGAGTTCCCAGTCATCTACGTGAACAACAGCTCGACCAAGACCCGGCAGATATTCACCTACTTTCACGAACTCGCGCACCTCATCTTCCATACGAGCGGGATCGATAAGGTTCGCGACCGATACGTTGATCGGCTCGTTGGAGATGCCTGGCAGATTGAGGTTATCTGCAACAGCTTCGCTGCCCAGGTACTGCTGCCGGAAGACGCCTTTCAACGCGCCATGGCCGGAAGGCAAGCCACCGAGGCAACTGCGGAGGCTCTCGCGTACCAGTTCCATGTCAGCAGGGAGGTGATCTTTCGTCGCCTGCTGGATCAAGGAAGGGTGGCCGAGGACCAGTACGACCGAGCGGTCGAACGATGGAACGCGCAGCGCCAAGTCGAGCGCGCGCCAGGCGGAAATCCGTACTGGACCAAGCTCGCGTACCTGGGCCGTGAGTACGTGGCACTGGCTCTGTCGCAGTATCACCAGAACAGGATCGACGAGGGACAACTGGCAGACTTCCTCGACACGAAGCCGCGTCACGTTGGTGCTCTGGAGGAGTATTTCAGCCGGGGGGCTGCTTGATGTACGTGTTCGATACCTCGCCCCTCTCAACCCTATTCAAGAACTACTACCGGCGCCGCTTCCCAACGCTGTGGGACCGGTTTGACGGGCTGGTGGCGGATGGCCGGATCATTTCCACTCGGGAGGTACGCCGGGAATGCGTGGACGGTCCTGTGGAGACCTTGCGGGACTGGGCGGGGGAGCGGGAAGAATTCTTCCACATACCCGGCGCAGCCGAGGGCGCGTTCGTGGGCCAGATATACGGGGTGGTGCACTTCCAGCAAAACATCGAGCAGCGGAAGCTGCTCAGGGGCGGGCGAAACGCCGACCCGTTCGTGATTGCGAAGGCGGCGTCCGAGGGACGAGGCGTGGTCACTATGGAGGAGTTCAAGCCAAATGGCGCGAAAATCCCGAATATCTGCCGCCACTTCGAGGTGGAGTGCCTCTCACTCGAAGAGTTCATGGAGCGCGAGGGCTGGGAGTTCTAGCGGCACTTGGGCTCAAACCTGGGACCCTGCACTTGACAGTAGCTGCGGATGCCGCAATGGCAGCTTTTGCTGGTTTCCGCCCAACACCCGCCAGTCAGCTGTCGGCCTCCAATCTGCCGGTCAGCAATGCCACGCATCTCGGCCGTAGAGGTCAGCTTAACCGCGTCCTGAAAGCCGACCAGAGTGGCCTCCTACGTCATAGTTGTGACGCTAAATCTATGGGGAGCGCTGAGATGGAAAAAGGGCTTGCCTTGTGCGGGTCGTTGAAAGCGCTTCGCCGCGGCGTTCGTACACACAAACGCGAACATCGCTTCTCTTCCCACATCGAGGGAGCGCAACCGATGGTGTCGGCCGTTCAGGTGAGCCCCGCAATGTGCAATCCCTCGATGTAGAGGGCACGGTGCTCTGGCCGCACCATCGGGTAGTATTTCTCCACCCAATCCAAAGACAGAGATGGCTGAAGCCGTTTCGCTTCGCTGAGAGCACGAACCGCTGTGGCCTGATCGCCGAACACGCCGGCAGACGCAGCGAGGGTGCGCCAGGCGGTTCCGAAATGGGGACGGAGCCTCACAGCGCGGCTCTCGAGCCGAACGGCCTCGGCGAAATCTCCAATGACGAAATGGCACATGCCCTTTATGGACAGGTTCGCCGCTTGGGTGAAGTCGCGGGGACTCAGCCTCTCCGCGATCGCGAGATGATGCAGACCGTCTGTCGGAAGGCCACCATACCCGTAGGTCGATCCGAGTATGGTGTGAGCGATTGCAAGGCTGGGGTTCAGGCTGATTGCCTCGCTCAAGGCTTCGACTGCCTGATCAAAACGGCGCGCCACCATATAGGAAAAGCCGGCCGCAAAGTGCGTCCAGGGATCTATCGGATCACGCTGGATTGCACGTTCGGCCATTTCTTGGGCGGCGCCAAGGTTGGCCGTCGGATCCACAATTCCAAGCAGTGTTCGAGCCGTTCGCATGCAGGCGAGCAAGCTATTGGCACGGGGATAGTCAGGTTCGATCTCAGTGGCCTGCATTAGCAGCGCCTCCGCGGAATCGATGTCCGCCGCCGGCCCCCACGTCCAAACATGAGGCATGGCCCTCATGACGAAGCCCCAGGCGTCGAGATTATTGGGCGAGCGGCTCTGAAAGCGGTCATACTCCGCTGCATACAATTTCGGCTCGATTGCCCCGATGACGCTTCCTGCGATTTGGTCCTGGAGAGTGAGAAAATCCGAACTCTCAACATCATAGTGCTCGGCCCACACCTGATGCCCACTCGATGTGTCGCTCACTTCGGCGCCAATTCTAAGACGCTGCCCGGATCGGCGAACGCTTCCGTCGAGCACGTAGCGGACGCCGAGCTCTCGCCCTACCTGCTTGACGTCAACGGCTTTGCCCCTATAGCTGAAGGAAGAGTTGCGAGCGGGAACAAACAGCCAGCGCAATCGCCCAAGCCGCGAGATAATGTCCTCAGCCAGCCCGTCGGCAAAGTACTGTTGCTCTGCATCCTCGCTGAGATTTGTGAATGGTAGCACCGCGACCGATGGGCCCGGCTCAGGAGATGCGGCTGCAACTGCAGGCTGATAGATTTTTTTGACATCGCCAGTGAACCGGTAGCCAACGCGAGCGACTGTGGCGATCCAGTCCGTGCCGTCGGACATCGAACCCAACAATCTTCTCAGCGAAGCGATTTGAACAGACAGATTGCTCTCCTCCACCGCGATACCCGGCCAGGCAGCGTCGATCAATTCGGTCTTGGTGAGAACTTGACCGGCGCTGTCCGTTAACTTCGCCAGAAGGAGCAGCGCTCGGTACCCAACCGGCACGGGAACTCCGTCTCGAAGAAGCGTACCGCTTTCCGAGTTCAGAACAAACGAACCAAAGGCAACGCGCGGCCCAAACATGTGAGGACCTTAAGTCTTTTCGGGACATTTCGGAACTTTTCCGAAAGCCTTGGGGACATTTGAAACCCCTAGACGCAAGGTACCTTCACTTTGATAGCGAGGAGCCTAGAATGTCATCGATCACCCACGAACGGGCACCTGTCCTTGCCGAGCCGGATTTCCAGGAGACATGCGGATTCGCAAAGCGAAGTAGAGAAGAGGAATTTCGTCTAGCTTTAGATCGCTACTTGGCCCACTACGTGGAGTATCAGAGAAGAGTCCGGCTTCAATCCGGCTCGGATGTTTCCGGGTTCGCGAGAAGACATTTGCCTAATTTCATACGGCGACTAAGAGCGGTTTTCAACGCCGCTGGCTTGGGTGCGTCTGCAGTGCTGCGCCCAGCGAGTTGGCCTATCGAGCCGCTCCATCAATCCCGTCCATTGGAGCGAACATCCTGCCACAAGCATTAGGTAGCATCGTTTCGCCTCGTCGTTGTCGACCCCTTGAAATGCTGGCGCCACGTGTCGCGTCTTCTGGGGTCAAAGCAGGACGACACAGATTGACGAGCTCTGGCAAAAGCCGGATATTACTTAAGCTGAAGCTAATATCATGGCCGCTCCGAGCCAGCCCAGGCGCCCAACGGGTGACGTTCCAATCAGAAAGCACCGAGTTTTTCAGTACGCGAAATGCTCGCCTCGAGGAGGGGCCATGAAGTCCGACCAAGAGTTATTCGAGAAGGGTCTTGCAACATACCAGAAGGTTGTCGCCGCGAACTATATGGCCCATCGGGAGGTCTATGAAACGCTGCGCCAAGTTCTTCTCGATGAGGCTTCCGGCGGCTTCGTCTTTGCCGATCTGGCCTGCGGCACAGCCCCCGGCTCAGCAGCCGCACTGGCCGGCAGCAACGTCGCACGCTATATCGGCATCGACATATCCCAACCGTCGCTCGACGCAGCCAAGGAAGCGCTTGCCCCACTCACCTGCCCGGTCGAACTGCGTTGCGGAGATTTCGTTGTTGCAATCGATTCCTGGAAGGGGCCGCTCGACGTTGTATGGATTGGTCAGTCCCTCCACCATCTTCTTGAACCGGAAAAGCGGAATTTCATGCGCAAAATCCGTGACCTGTTGCCCAGAGATGGTCTTTTTCTGATATGGGAGCCCACGCGCCTCGAGAGCGAGGATCGAGAGGGATGGCTGGAGCGATTTCATAAGATAAGGCCCGAGTGGGCGACGGTCTCTGACGAGGAGTTCGCCGCCTTTGAGACCCACTGCCGCGCATCCGATCATGCCGAGACGGCCGCGACTTGGATTGGCATGGGCCGCGAGGCCGGTTTCAGAACTGCGGACGAATTGATGATAGTGCCGAACAGACTGGCACGCGTCTACCGGTTCCGTCACTAGGGCCGTGAACTCATAAGTGCGGAATGAACTGAGACGAGTGAAACAATGGCCTGTCGGTTTCTTGCGACGGAGAAGGCGTCTAGATCGTTCATTTCTACAAGCAGGAAAAAGACAAGCCAGCCTTGCAGCCTTAGCTGGCCTTCGTCGGAAACTTCACGGCGAGATAGTGTTGGATTGCGTCGACTAGACGGTCCGAATCGGCACCCCAGATCAGGTGGTCATCTCCCGGAAGCTCAATGAGCGTGGCGCCAGCAATGTGCTCGGACAGGTAAAGCGCTTCTTCTACCTTGATCCATCGATCGCCTTTCCTCTGCAGGATGAGAGTGGGCACATGAATCGCGTGGAGGATATTGCGAACATCGACTTCTGCGCCCCAGCGCCACAATGCGATGGCATCGGAGGGAGACGCCGAACTTCTCAGATAGGCTGCGAACCATTGTTGCTCGTGGGTATCGTTCGCCAAGCTCGGCGCCCCTCGTCCCAAATCCCAAGGCTCTCCCCACTTGCGTTCGATTTCGGCCAATTCTTCTTCCATGTCCTCTCTAGTCTTTGCCCAAGGATAGTCAGGTGACCACAATCCCTGAGCGTAAGCACCGTGAAGAATGAGTGCCTCGGTTCGCTCGGGATAGGTCGCCGCAAAAAGCATGCAAAGGACGCCGCCTTCGGAACTGCCGAACAAGACCGCCCGTCGCGATCCGATTGTATCGAGTACCGCCCGTACATCGTCCGCCCGCTCTTGCAGCGTTGGAAAGCCCACGTTGCGATCAGAAAGCCCAGTGCCTCTCTTGTCGATGCGGACCAGCCGACAAAATGACCCCAGTCGGCGCAGCACGTGCGCTAGCCGCGGAGATTCCCAAGCATAGTCGAGGTTGGAAACCCAGCCCTGTACGTAGACGAGGTCGAACGGCCCTCCACCGGTTACCTGATAGGCAACGCTGACCCCGCCCGACTTTACATAGTGCGTTCCTGGGCGCAGCGAGGCTGGCATCGGACTATCGACAAGGCCTGCCGCGGGTTCCAACAACGTTGTTGAATTCGCTTTGGACGTTACCGAGCGGCTAGCACGGAGCCTGTCGTTCAGCTCACGCGTCTCCTTCTCCGGTTCCACCTGGAGGTGCTTGCGAAGGACCTCGCGGATTTGGGCATACTGCTTCAGTGCCATGTTCAATCGGCCTTGGCGGGCATAGATTTGCATGAGGCCTCGGTGAATGTCTTCCCTGAGTGGATCCGACCCGATTAGGCGCCTCGCTGCCTCGACATAAGCGGCCAGATTGTTCTCAACCGAGTAGTGATGCAGAAGTTTTTCCAGAACGCCGATCCAAATCGTCCTCAATCTCTCTCGTTCCACCCTGAGCCAGTCGTTGAACGGTTCTTCCTTCAGGGCGAAGCCATCGAGCAAGTCACCGCGATAGACAACAACGGCTTGTTCAAGCTGCTCGTGGTCTGCACCTGACGCTAGGCGCTCGAACCGTGCCACATCGATCTCAAGATCGTCGAGCTTGAGGGTGACATTGTCGCCGTCTGCCAAGAGGCGTCGGTCGTCGACCGATGGCAACGCCTTCCTGATCGCCGACAGGGCCTGTCTAAGGCTCATCCGCGCCTGCGGCTCCCCAGTATCGCCCCATAGAAGCGCGGCGAGTTTCTCGCGCGAATGGGACTGTCCAGGATTGAGCGCTAGATAAGTTACCAAACCACGCGCTTTGCGGCTCAGCGCTGCATTGGCAAACCCGCCTCCAGCAAGAGTGAAGCCGCCGAATAACAGAAGTTGTGTTTGCGCCACCGTTCGCAAGCCATGTTGGACATTCGATTGTTCCCCGGACCTGCTGCGACTTCAACTGCAATCTGTCTGGACAGGCGCTTTTCACGAACCAATCACAGTTCTTCGTACGCATCCCTCACGGCCATAGGAGAGGCTCTCAAATCAACACTTGGCAAGGGAAACGCTATGCTTGGCCCCAGCCTTTCCGATTGGCCCATTCAATCCAGGGGATCGTCAACGGTAGAACAGCCCCCCGGCGACATTCGAGCGTCACGTTATGACCTTGCACTTGCATGCTACCTGGAACAACAAGAAGCTCATCGCGCAGCGTTCATGGCATCTCGACAACATGCGCAGACCCGTGTGGGCACCCTGGTGCTCCTGCGTCTATGGAGGGTCGGCCTCTTCTTGAAACGGAAAGTCATCGCGGCGCGATAAGCCTATGACCATTCGGACCGTCGGGTGTGAGCTGAGCGACCGCTTTGCGCTGCGTCCGTCGCAAGGCAGACAGTCCGCTTGCGGCCCATTCCCAGTCATTGAACTTGCCTCAGAGAGGAGTGTTCAACGTTGACAGCAACCTGCGACTTCACCGCCACTGGTCGATGTTTTTTCGTGATGCGCTGGTGTGCCATGAGGCTGGATCAGCGACCCACCGATTGATGTCGGACTCCCGCCACCCCGCCCCATTGACACTGATCTTGATCTGAGCCGGGAACGTGCCTTCGGCGATCTTGCGATAGATGGTTGAACGGGACAAGCCAGTCCTGGCAAGGACGGTTTTGAGGCGTATAATTCGATCCGGCTCGGGCATAGTTTGCCTGCACCCCACTGGTGGTTGCTGTATCTGCTGGGACACACAGGACGGACCGAATGCTGGACGCAATCAGGTTTGTCGCCCCAGCCGGTTGCGGAGTGGAAACGGCGGCAAATCGGCATGCCTTAGATCCCAATGCCTCGCCCCCTGCCGATGCCATGGCTGAATGCGAGTTCCGCGCCCAAGCGGCGACCCGAATCCACGTTGATGCCAAGCTCGTGTTTGCGGTTTGACAGAAGGGACTCAAGTTGAGGATCGCGTTCGAGGCTCTTGGCCATGTCAGACATTGTTGTGCGCGTTGACTTGTAGCCCGACATGTCACCGGCCTGGTATTGGTCCTGGCTGGTCCGGTCGAGTTTTTGCCAACGCTCCACGAAACGGTCGGCCCGGCGGCCGGGATCGATGTCCATCCCGGTGCGGATTTCCGTTTCAAGCTGGAGAGCAAGCACGATGCGGCTGACACGTCCGGCCCCCGCCTCGCGGACAAGTTCGGGATTTTTCACATAAGCCGCTTCGGCATCTCGCCAGCCATACGGCCGCACCTTCTCGAACGCGCTACGAGCATCCTTCAGTTCTTGCATCTGCTCCAGACTGCCCTGGCCATCCGCATTTCCAGTACTGAGGATCGCGTCGATAGCGCACGCGTGACGGACAAGCGCCTTCGTACGAGCGCTGCGCAACGCGGTTTCAGCGTCCACCGGCACATTCGTGTCGCGCCGCAATCCGGTCTCGAGATTTCCTCTGCCGGGCGTCGGGCCTGCATCGCCGATCCGCACCCCACCATCTTCCCTTTCCGGTCTTCGCCCACCTTCCTGCATAGGCTCGCCGTCTCCGGGTGAGCGCAATCCGTCCAGCAGCTCGCCAATCCTGTCGCGCAGCTTCTCCGGAACGATCCGGCGTACGATCTCGACCACGCGCTCACGGAACGTGATGCCGCGCCGCTCGGCATAGCTCCGCGCCGGGTCGATCTGCTCGTAATCCGAAGCCATATCCTTAGCGCGATCCCGTGACAGAGTACGGTCCAGCCGCTCCCGCGTACTGAAGTCATCGCTGCCGTAATGCAGGTCCATCCTGTCGCGATGTCGCGACAGGGCAACGTAGCTGCCATGCGCGTCCATTCCTGGCGTGGCCATCACATGCGCGCGGTCGACGGTCATGCCCTGCGCCTTGTAAATGGTCGCGGCATAGCCATGGTCGATGTGGGCATAGTCTTTCAGGTCAAAGCGCACAGATTTGCCATCGTCATTCCGAACCGTCATGCTCTGTGTGCTGACCTCTTCGATTACGCCAATCGTGCCGTTCTTGACGCCGAGCGACCGCTCATTGCGGAGGAACATGACCCGGTCGCCGCTGGCGAAAGCCCTTACACCTCGTTCCACACCCACCTGAACCTCGTCGCCGAGATCTCCGGCAGCGCGCATACGCTCGCGCGCTGCATGGTTCAGGGCGCGCACCTCGTCGTTTGTGTGGGTGAGAATGATCCGGCTTGCCTCGGGATGCGCCTGCCTGTCGCGATTCCAGCGCTCGACAAGATTGCTGCGCGCCTCATCGCGCGTCGCTGCCTGATGCACCATGCCTTGCGCGTCATAGGCGCTGATTGCGGCGCCGATCCTGCCGGTTGCCAGATCGCGCGTGGCGTCACGCTGCCAGTCTTCGCGCTGCCGGCGCACCTGGCCGATTTCGACGCCGCCATGTCGCTCGTGAATGGAGCGGAATGCAGCACCGGCTTCGATTGCCTGCAACTGCTGCGGATCGCCGACGAGGACGACTTTCGCGCCAACGTCCGCGGCATGGGAGAGCACGCGCTCCAACTGGCGCGTGCCGACCATGCCGGCCTCGTCGATCACCATGACATCGCGCGTGGTGAGCAGATCCCTGCCCTGTCCCCAGCTATGCTCCATACTGGCAATAGTGCGTGACGAGATGCCTGATCCGCCTTCCAGGTTCTCGGCCGCGATACCGGAGAGTGCGGCACCGCGAACCTCATAGCCCGCCGCTGCCCATGCTTGGCGCGCGACGCCCAGCATGGCGCTTTTGCCCGTTCCGGCAAAGCCGACGATGACACCAAGACCACGACCATCAGTGATATGCGCAAGCGCATCGCTCTGCTCGCCCGAAAGGACAAGACCGCGTTGCGCTGCCCGCGCCAGCGCTGCCTGGCGATGTGCGTCACTCACCGCGTGGCGCTCGTCCAAATCGATACGTTCCGCAGCGCGGTGAAGGCGCTGTTCGGTGTCGATCATCTGCCTTGTGGTGAAGCGGTCTTCGCCGCGTCCGTCCTTGCCGAGTTCGACCAGATCGGGTGCGTTGCTGATGGCTGCAACCACCTTGTTGAACTGCTCCACTCCATCGCTGTGGCGATGCGAGAACTTCGCAATGTCTTTTCGGGTGAAGGTCGATTGCTGATGGGTGATGGCATCGAGCGCCACGGATGGATCGGCAATGATGCGCGCACCATTGTTGCGCGCGATCTCGCGATGCAGCTCGGCGCGATCTGCCTCAATGCCGGCAGCGGAAAGGCCTGTGCCCTTAATGCGTTGAGCCGGTGCACCAATCTGGGTTTGCGGTTCCAGGGAAATGCCCTGCGCTTCCAGACTGCGATGATCGATGCGGGCGTCGATGTCGAGTTCGGCCAGGCGCTCATTGGCCAGCTCCGCCCATCGCTCGCGCCAGCGCTCGACCAGCTGGGTAGCATTCCAGTCTCGAACCTTTGACCCAAAACCGTTCTCGTCTACGGACCGCATGGTGAGCATGACATGAGCATGCGGCTTGGGGCTGCCATCCTCCGCCCTGTCCCAATGCACATTGAGATCGGCCACCATGCCCTTGCTGACAAACTCGACTTCCACAAAGTCGCGGGCCAGTTCTATGCCTTGCGCCTGGCTGAGTTCACGAGGGAGCGCAAACTCGACCTCGCGGGCAAGCTGCGCATCCTTGCGCACCTCGAACGCCTCGACATCGTTCCACAACCGTTCGCGGTCGCTCCAGGCGTCTGGCGCGTTCTCTGGCAGCATCACCTCGGAATGGAAAACCCCACGCTTGCCAGAGAAGTCGTGCGTGCGTTCGATCCGCTCATCGCGCAACCGCGAAGCCGAACGGTACGCGGCCGACGCCACGGCACTGCTCCCTGCCTTGCGGCCAATGACCTTAACGTGAAGATGATAGATCGCCATCGCGACCAAATCATTTGCACGTCAAAGCGTACGTCGGCACGACGTATAAGCGCGCCCTCCCTCGAAAAAATCTCGGGATGGACCAGCCCGTCCCGGCCTGTCTCGGCAACCCTGAAGCCTTCCGGCAGGTGCTCCCCTATCATCACCGCATTGACGTCAGATGGAGACAGCCATGCGTAAACCACGGGACTTTGACGCGGAACTGAAGGCGCTGGACGACAAGGCGCGAGAACTCAAAACACGGAAGGTGCAGCAGCTTGGCGAACTGGTGATCGCTACCGGCGCCGATCAACTCGGCACCGACGAACTGGCTGGTGCGCTGGTTGCAATCACTGAGACGAAAGACACGGCAAAGCGCGATGCATGGGCAAAGCGTGGGGTGATGTTTTTCGAAAGCAGGTCACGGCGAACTGCTCCGGCATCTCAGCGCAACGTTCGCGGCGCTCAAACGCAATCGGGCAGCGCACAATCGCCGGCAGGCGGCTCGGGCTCGCAATGACATGCGCACTTGGCAGGTCGAGCGCCGCAAGCGCACCAGGCATCTGATCGAACTCGGCGGTCTTGTCGTCAAGGCAGGCATCGTCGATCTGACTGCAGATGATCGCGCTATCATCTACGGCGCGCTGCTCTGGATGGCCGTCAAGCTGCAGGGCCAAGAAGGCGAGGATGCACGGGACCTGTGGGCCGCGAAGGGGAAACAGGCGTTCGA
This sequence comes from Mesorhizobium sp. WSM4308, assembly GCF_002294905.1. Classification (NCBI taxonomy): domain Bacteria; kingdom Pseudomonadati; phylum Pseudomonadota; class Alphaproteobacteria; order Hyphomicrobiales; family Phyllobacteriaceae; genus Mesorhizobium; species Mesorhizobium sp. WSM4308. Next base: position 26,607 of record NZ_NSFW01000001.1, read on the forward strand.
TGGGGAATGGCGCGAAGAGCAAATGGGGAAGCGATAGTCGCATTGGTCGGCGCGAGTGACGGCCGGTGTGAAGCCCGAACAGCGCCGCCCGCGCTGCACCAACTGTGGACGCTGTGACCTAATGTGGTGGACGGCCTCCGCTCCCGGCATAGCAATGTGCCAAAGTGTGGCTGTCGAAAGTCACATGAGGGAGAGCCGTCCATGGAGAAGATTACCACAATTGGGGTGGATATCGCCAAGCACCTGTTCCAGGTCCACGGGATCAATGCTGCTGGCAAAACCGTGACCCGCCGTAAGCTGCGCCGCGACGATGTCGTTGGATTCTTCGAGGCTTTGCCGCCGTGCCTGATCGGTATCGAGGCTTGTGCGACAGGACACCACTGGGCTCGGGTTCTAATGGCACTGGGCCACGAGGTTCGGCTGATGCCGGCGTCTTACGTCAAGCCATATGTGAAGCGGCAGAAGAATGACGCCACTGATAAAGAGGCGATTTGCGAGGCGGTGACGCAGCCGACCACGCAGCTCCGTCTCGGGCGGACGCCGGGACTGGTAGCGGATCATCTTGCGATCAGCGCCCACAAAGGAACAGGCCCGACGCTCTGACAGGCCCATGACGGCCTGCAGATGCGCAACGGCTTCGCGCTTGGCGGCGGGCCCTACCATTTTTTTGACAGAAGCTCACGCAACGCCGAGGCTTCCAGCATCTGATCGGCGAGCAGCTTCTTCAGCTTGGCGTTCTCGTCTTTCAGCGCCTTCAGCCGCTTGGCGTCGGACACGTCCATCCCGCCATACTTCGCCTTCCAATTATACAGCGTCGCCTCCGAGACCCCGTGCTTGCGGGCCAGATCGCCCGCCTTCGCACCCGCCTCATGCTCGCGCAGAACCGCGATGATCAGCTCTTCCGTGAACCGCTTTCTCTTCATCAGTCCGTCCCTCGATCAAGGGCCGGACTCTAATCTCAGATGGAGGAAATTCTTAGGGCAGGTCATGCTAAGGAACGCCTCCTCCAGGCAGAGACATACACTTCCCGTCCGCACCGCCGGTTGCGGCTGGCGCTGTTGCAAAACGCAGTTGGTTGTGACGTCGCTTAGGCCCTACGGCTGCAGTTGCGTGTAACCCTGCTGCACAAGTTCAATGACGCGAAAATTTGCACCGGCGTTGATCTTCACGCCAGGCAGCATGTCGGCATTTACCCAATGATTGTCCACCATCGTCTTGCCGCACTCCTCGAACTGGACGCCCAGTTTCTGAAATTCCGCGATCTGCTTCTTGTAGGGATTGCCGTCCTGCCATTTACGCACTCGATTATATGTGTCGTCATCGAGAAGCATGTAGCCGGATTCACCATGAAACACCGCGACAATGTCCGCCTTGACGCCATCTTGCTTGAAGCGGCTGGTCATCGCGCGGATATAGGACAGTCCCGTTGGCTCGTCGCCTTCGAAGGCCGGACGACTGATATTTACAACCACCTTCGCTTCCTTGATGTTTGCCGGTATGTCGATCGTGAGACCGCCCTGACCAGCCGGCTCCGTTGCGAAGGCAGGAGAGACGAACAGCATTGCCAACGCAAACGTCGCTGCGGTCGCGTCGATCCGAAATGTCCGAAGCCGGAGCCGTTGCCTGGCTCGGGTACGATTTTCATTCATCGCCATAGGACCTCCGTAGAGTTGAGAAATTTGTTGTTTCCCAATGTGAACGGTCCCGGATCATATGTCGACATACCGACTTTCGTCTTTATATGAAAGAGCTGTACGCGCGACGTTAATTATAAATGAAGAAGAAAGACAGAATATAGATGCGGTTCTAAGTATGTAATATGCAGCTGCAGAATATGTACCCCTCTCTCTTAATTCCGATGGAACATAAAACGCAATTGCCAATAACATCGGCTCAACCATTCCGAATTTTAATCCCCTCTGAGTATCGGATACATCCTTCTCTACATAGCTTGCTAGGATAAAATTTGTTAGTACCAAAATTCCTCCGATTACAGCCAATACCGTATTTAATACATAACACAGTAACGATAGTTCAGGCCTACACGCGCCTATGATAGAAACAACAAGAGATAACGTAATTACACCAAGTACGCCATTCTCAATACCATATACGTTTATATTTTTGGCTGGCGACATGTACGTGGTTATAATCGATACACCCCACGTAGTAATTTTCGCCGCAACCAGCAAAATACTAAGGCTCACCTTTTTAAAAGGTTTATCTTTCAGGTTTGTGTAGCTAGAGATACCAGAGAAAAGTGCTGTGAAAAATCGAGATCCCGCCGCCAAACACGAAAAAGCGGCTGTCACCTCCCACGATACTGACGCCTCTCTGTTGCCCGCGATTGCTTGTGTAGCGCGCGGGGCGGAACGGAACTGCGCGCTCGCGATCGCTTGAAAGGAGTCGAGAGTATCCGCCCCGCTCAGCGCCTTCGCTTGAGCGCTGGAGAATGGCGCTTTGTCTGCCACAAGTTTGCAAAGTACGGTCGCCGGGACTGCAGCGATCAGGCAGCTGACGTCCAGGATGGTCAGCGTGCTACCAGGTGCGATGACTTTCTCATAGAGCCACGTGATAACCGGAATGTCGATAGGGGAGTTCAAGATCGAGTCGATCGCCTTGATCGCGAGTTGAGACACACTGCAGACAACGGCAATGATGTTCTTCGTCGTATCGAGCAGCGCATCGGTGAAGGCGGCAATCAAGCGCTTGAATATCTCTTCGAGATCAAATTGCATGATGTTCTTTGCAATATCGACAACAATTTCATCGTAGGCCGCCTGAATGGCCTTGATTTCGTTTTCTCCAATGCCCCCGAGCGTTTTTGTGATCGAGTCCGAAGGTAGATCGGAATCCGTGGAATACGTGGAACTCGCTCGACCGACCGTGTGACGGTTGACCTTGCTCGCGATCCAGCTCGTTTTCGTGTCCTTGGCAACGGAAGGGGCCTTGCTACCTTTAGCCACGGCTGAGATCGTCAGATGCGACACGCCGTTCGCCGGCCATTTCACGGACTTCTCGGCCAGGGCTGGCTTCAGTTGGTCGAGAGCAGCGGCCACGTCGCTTTCAATGGATGCGATGGCGGTATCGAAGTGCTTGAGAGCAAGCTGCGTCATTTTCCGCATTACGACATGCGTGTTGAGAATATCACCCCATTCAAACAGAAAGCGCAGCCACTCGATGATTTCATCGATCACCGCACCGATCTGGTTGAAAACCCACTCGATGACATCCCAGACCTGCTCGGCAAATTTCAGCACGGCCGAGAAAGCTGACTCCAATCCATTGATGACGATCCGTAGACCGTCATCAACCTTCTTGATGACGATGTTCGCAACTTTCACCAGACCGCTTCTTATGGCATTCCAGATGTCGCCGAAGCTGACTTCGATTGGATCGAAAATACCTTGCGGCGCAGCAAGCCGCGCCGACGGCGCAGCGGCGACAGGAAGCGTGAGTACAGTACCGTTTGGCAAATTCGAGAAATCGAGCGACGTTGTGACGGTGCTGACGGCCGGCCGAATGTCGTATGATTGCGGACCGGCATCCCCGACATCCACGGTCACGTCGTCCGCCTTTCCACGTTGGGTAAGGCGGGATTGTACCTTCACAAGTTGGCGAAGGGCATCCGCCGCGTTTGAAAGCTGGCTGGATTGGCGAGCCGGAATCAGCGGCACCTTTGCCCCTCCGCGGGTAACGGTCGCTCCGCGTAAATCGTCAGCGTTGATGGATTTGAGACGGTTTGCAACGGTTGCCTTGGGATCGAAGTCGATCACCTCCTTCATGAAATCGCCGGCAAGCCGGATTTTCGGAGTCGTAAGCCCCTTTGCCACGGTCGCGACGCTGAACATGCCGAGGGCGTTGGTCTGGATCGTGGCAGATTGGCCGGATTGGTCGACGAAGAAATGGGAACCGTCAACGGCAATGAGGCTGAGCGACGAGGCCGAAATACGGACGGTCTGATTGGCCAAAGGCGTGCCATCCGCATCGCTCAGCGTTACCTGCGTCGTATAGGCATTGCACTGCGTGGTCTTGGTCAGATCATCCTCGGTGACCGGCAGCAGGATCGACCGTGCTGACCACAAGGTGGTCGTCTGATCCTGCGACAGATGCGTAAGGGAATGTTCCTGGTCAACGGTAAAGATATCGATCTCGTTCACCGGGTTGCGCCACGCCGTCATTTCCCCAACCTGCTTTTGCAGGCCAATGGGTTGGCCCCAGCCGCCGGCAGGCTTTTCTTCTACAAAGGACAGGATACCGTTTTGGTTCAGCCACCAGATTTCGAGCCGACCGTCGGGATGGCGCCCGGCGCACATTGCCCGAGCAGAAGCGTCGGGACCCATCGACACAATTTTCGTCGCCGCTTCCGATACTTTCGTGGCGTCTTGCGTTGTTTGCTGCTCGGGGCTCAGTCCATAAAGGCTGTCGGTACCGAGGAAGAGCTGGGTATCGCCTGAAGGCAGACCGATCGCTGCAAGAGCGACGGGACTGATGGTGACCGGTACGACATGGTTGTAGATGCTGAAATCGGGAAACGAGGTTACGATCAGTCTTGTTGTGACGTCGTCGACGCGAAGCAGCGTATAGATCAATCCTTCGAGCCCGGGGATTTTGGCCTCCAGCTTGGCACTGTGTCCGATCGCCATGTCGAGGACACCGCTGCCGTTGAGCGGCAGCGGAACCTCCTTCCAGACGGTCTCCTTTCCACTCGGATCGGAATGGAGGAAGAACGTGGACAGCTGTCGTTGTGCGTTTACCGTGGCCACCACGACAACCGGATGCCCGTCAGCAGTCGAGCCGGTTGTCATCGCGGTTATTTCGCTGCCAGCGCATGAGCCGCGCTGGGCCCAGCGGCCCGGCTTTCGTGCAGGCGTGAAATCCGTCGCAACATAGACCGTGCGTTCGGCACCCGACTTCGGCGCGGTCGCGATTGCCAGGATTGGCGAGCCGTCAATTGCTTGTGCCGCACATAGATGCAAAGTGCGAAGACCTGTCGGCAGATCCGCGCTGAGATCGGTTCTTTCCCATCCCGTGCTCGAGCCGGGCGCCTTGGTAAGCATGTAGACATGGTCATCGACCCCGACCGAGAAGAGCAGCAGCGTGCCGTCCCTCTGCATTGCCGAAGCTATATCCCGGTCGCCGGCCAACTCGCTTCCCGGTACATAGTCTTTCATGATTTCAGAACGGAGGCTGACATTGATCATCGATCTCTCCTGCCGAGATTGGATTGCCGCGAAAGGTTTTGGGAATCACGTGTCGTCGGTTGAGATGGGCCGCCTCAGTTCTTGATCGTGGTCGTCATCTTGAGGTGGCCCTGTGGCGTCGTGGCGATGTCCTTGAAGAAGAACTCGGAACCTGCGGCAAGGACAATGCGCGACTTCAGATGCATCCCGCTGGCTTGGAGTGGCGCCGCGATGGCCTGGGGCCACGACAGAGCCTCCATGCGCGTGAAAATGGCGCTCTCTGGGCTACCTGTGATCGCTACCAATGCCGAGTCCACCATGCCGGACGCTACTTTCTCGAACGTACCGAGTGAGTTCGGATGTTCTTTGATGTCGTGGCTTGTTTTGCTGTTCTCGAGGTTGAGCGTCAGGTTATTTCCACCGTCTAAGCCAAAAACGAAATCCGCATTCCAGAACATCTTGATACTTGAATATCCAACATAGCTTCCGGCCCCATCGTGAGCGTCATGGTCGAACGTTACGCGGATCTGGCAGGAATATCGCGGCTGACCGGCAACCGGCGTGAAGGTAACGGTCGTGGATTTGTTCGATTTCCCTGATTTATACGCCTTGACGGTGTTGTCGGATTGCTTGAAATCCTGCGGCTGAAACCCGAAGAGTTTCGCAACGGGAGGCACAAGCACTTGCATGACGAGGCGCTCGGCGATCACATAGGCGCCTTGGACCTGATCAGAATTGAGCCAGTTGCTGTCGAAGAGCCCCGACGTAGCATCGGAAGGCACAGGTCGTCCTCCCGTTTGCGACAGGAAGTTAAGACTGCTGCGACCAGGATCCGAGCCTTCGGCATAGATTGAATAGCTGGATCCGGTCGGCGCGAACATGGCGTCCTTCGGCGGTACTTTCTTGTCCGTTGCCATATAGCCGAAGATGAACGGATTGTTTGATCCTCGCAGCGTCTCGATCACGCTCTGCACCACGGCGCGCAGTTGAGTGATCACGCTGGGCGAGATGAGGTCGGCATTCTTTACACCAGCGGCAGGAACGAACTCGTAGCTGTCCGCAATCAAATTCGCGTCCTCGAAATTGAGAAACAGATGACGAATGTCGTACATGTCGACGGTGAAGGCCTTCAGTTGCCGCTTGACGGCATCGGGAATGAGCTTGTGTGCGGCGATGTCTGCCTGGGCGATTTCCGCAAGGCTCAAATTGACCGTGACTTTCAGCCCCCAGCCCTTCATCTGGATCGTTTTGCTGGTGACGGCAGGCTTGCCGTTTGCATCCTGGCCGAGGCTCGAATAGGTCATCGTTCCTCCGGTAAATGGAAAGATGACGTTGAGCGCTCTTGCGCCGGCGTTGCCTGTCACTGCGTTGACGGTTGGGGTTCCGACCGAAAGGTCGATAGACCAGAATCCATCGGGGTCGGCGGCCTTCCAAGTGGTTGGCAAAACCGAGAGGGCTGATAGCAGCTCCAACTGGTTATTGATCGTCTTCTGGCTGACCGCGTAGACAAGGTCGTAGCCGCTCAACTCGTTTAACCCGCTCATCCTTGTCTCCTGCCGCTGATCTGCGGTCGGAAGACTGTCACGCCAGGACTGACACCGTTAGTCAGTTTGTCTCATGGAACTGGACGTTTTATCTCCACGGCATGGATCGGTTTTGCAACGCAAAGTGCCGGTTAAGAGGGCGTTAATTTCACGATTATTTTTTACTAAACTTCTGTTCGTAGGTTTCTTCTCGTATTAACGCGGCTTAGCCAAAGTTATCTATCTCACGTTTCAGCGTTGTCTGCGCAGACTTTATTCGCCTTCTCTTATATACCTGCGGTGATACTTCTGTTTTGACCGAAATGCAGTACAGGCGGAGGAGCAGTGAAATCAGCACCCACTTCCATCGCAAACCTGACCACGAATTCGGTGCCGGTCGCGGACCGCCTGGATTTCTGGCGAGAGCAGTTCACATCCTGCGTGATATCCCGGCCTCCAAACGATACCCGAGCCGATTTCCGTAGCGAGTTGCTTCGATGCGCTGATAGTGATGGAACGTCCTTCCTTCATATCCGCGGCGACCCGCTGATATGCGGTTTCGGCAAGCGCGAGAGCGGCCTTGTGCTTGTCGGATGCGTACGCTCGGGGACCTTCGAGGTCAGCCATGACGATGAGCGCACAACGGTTCTTGATAGCAATAGCGGGCTGATCCTGCTGGATTGCGACCGCCGCTTTGTGACCTCGTCCACTCGGTACGAACTCGCGCAGCTTGCGCTTCCTCGTTCGCTGATAATGAGTGTGCTTGGCCCCAGACCAGTGTTGCGCGACAAAGCTGTTGTCAAGTTACCAGAAAACGGTTTGACGCCAATCCTCCTTGCCCATCTCGACGCCATGTCACGCTATGGCACCGAACTGGATAAAGCGGACGCTGCGGCCGCAATGCACTCGATGGCCTCTCTCGCGATCGCCATGCTCTCACGCCTTGCACGAGGCGAAGATCGGAAGAACGAACTCGACGAATATCTGTTCGCCGCGGCGAGGCGCTACATAGAGGCACATGCTTCACGCCACGATCTGACTGCCGCTCGCATTGCAGCAGCCATAGGGTGCTCACGCGCGCGTCTCTACCGACTGTTCGCCGATCGATCCATGTTTGTTGCCGGTCTCTTGCGGGAAATTCGGCTTACGCGTGCACGCGCCTTGATCGAGACATACCCTGGGCGACCGGTTGGGCAGACTGCATTCGACTGCGGATATTCCGATCTCTCAACTTTCGGCAAGGCGTTCAAACGGCGTTATGGGATGTCGCCGATCGAATATCGCGGAGAGGTCGTCAGAGAAAACCATCCGCATTTCACGGAGAAATCTCGCCCATCGTGACGTATGGGAATAGTAAGACGAAGGAAGGAAACGATTTTAGAGGAAGTGCGATATGACAGACGCGGGCACGTTAGCGACAATGAACCGTGCGGCGCGAGAGAGTTCTGTTGTCGGCGCATTGGATGACGCCAATTGGCGAGGCACAGCGTTGGGCCTGCTCACCGTGCGGGTTGTGCACGGTTTCATATATTGGGGCGGGGGATCGCGCCGCTTCATTTTCGATCCCGAAAAACTCGACCCGAGCGCGCATAACTGGATGGCGAACAAGTTACAGGATGCGATGCCCGGTGCGCTTTTTGGAACCGATCAAGCCATCTCCTTCCTACTCAAACACTTCGATCTTCTCTATGCGACGATCATCGTGTTCAGTGCTGCCGAGTTGCTCGCTGGGATGATGCTCATCGTGGGCTTTATGACGCGCGCCGCCGCGTGCGCGTCTCTGGGCTTTTCAATCGCCTTGATGGTGATGTTCGGATGGATAGGTGCTGTATGTCTCGAGGGATGGACGATGGCCGCATGCAACATCGCCATGGCCTGCGCCCTGATGCTTAACGGAAGTGGCGCATATTCCCTTGATAATTTGCTGCTCAGGCGCCGTCTGCATATGGCCACCCATCGCTGGTTCCGATGGACGACTGGAAGCCTTCCTTTGCCGCTTTCCGAAGGTACGTTCCAGAAGCTCGCGCTGCTGGACTTCTTTCTCGCCACAATCTTTGTGGTGGGGCTCTACAGTCACTATCGCGGCGCTGTGTTGACATCTTTTCATCCTGGTCCAGTGAGCCCATCGGTAACCCATTTCAGCGTGGGAAACGCGAGGGTAAGCGAAAACTTTGTCAGTCTTCACGCCTACCTCGATGCTGGCACACCCGAAGCTCCAGCCTTTATAGTGGAAGCGGCGGTCGAGGACGGTTCCGGAAAGATTCTCGCCCGTTGGGGTGCGGCACAACTCGCAGCCCTGCCCTCAGATCACATCAAGAACGAATACGCGTATAATCAGGTCGTCCCGGGGCCGCACGGGCTGATTGCTCGCATGGGCGCAAAGGCAGAGATACGATTGCCTCTTGAGCATTCGCTTCCTGCTACAGCGCCAAATGCCGTTGTCAGGCTGATTGTCGTCGATGGTCAAAGTTTCCGCGCCGACCTCAAAATGGACGATGTCAATTCCAGCTCCCAGGCAGAGAAGCAGAGGTAGGATTTCTGACTTCTGTTTCCCCGATCGATTGGGATGTAGCCTTGCTCCCGCCAATTCTGTCCTTGGCGCAGCTCAACCCGCATTGGCATCGGACCATGATAGCGCTTTTGGAACTTTCGGTCATCCTGGCGGGCACGAACATATCCGTCGATCCCATCGGGAGTGGCCCGGCCGTTTCGGGATTTGAAAATCGGATCATTCCATTGTGCTCTCAAGCAAAAGCAGAAGCAGGAAGCCGACGAAAAACATAGCCGTGACCCAAGGCCGGTCTGGGGTCTCGTGAGCCTCGACGAGGAGTTCTTCCGTCACCAAATATAGAAGCGCGACCAAGCCGAAGGCGAAGAAGCCGGTCAGATACGGGCCAGGAAGTGTCGAAATCGGGACCGCGGCAACGGCACCGAGCGGCAGCAAAAGCACGAGCACGGCGGTAACCGCAACGACGCGGATGGGAGTTTTAACCGACTCGCCGAGTTCGACCGCTACAGTCAACCCGAGAAAGAGCACTTCGATTGTGAGTGCGATCGTCAGCAGCAATCCGACCTTGGCGCCGGCCACAAAACCGAGGCCAAGCACGAGACCATCGACGAGGATGTCAGCTCCGACGATCGTCAAGAAGCCGATCGGTCCCTTGCTCCTCTCCTCGAGGTTCTTCAGCAGTAGCATCACGACCACGCCCACGGCGCCACCGATGGCAACCGGCACTGCCGATCCTTCCTGCTTCAGGCCTGGGAGAATTTCACCTGCCGCAGCGGCGAAGACGACGCCGGCAGCGAAATGCTGAATCGCGCTGACAAGCCCGGGTCCGGGGCGGCGATAAGCAGCAATTGCGGCGCCAAGAATTGCGGCACCCACAGGAATGAGCGTGTAGATAAAAGAAGCCATTCCGAATGATTGCGGCATAGCGTGCCCCCCATGGTCGAAATGGCAAAGCTGAAGACAGTATCAGACGCCAGTGTCTAAGGACGATAGCCTATCTTTCTCGGATCGACATCGACCAGGCTATGATCTCCCAGAACTTGGTATCGAGGCAAAGGGTCTGTTGTGATCGCTACGCCGATTTCCACCTGACCCACTACCGAGCGCGGACACAACTTGACGTAGCAAGCACGGCGTGTGCAACTGTGCCATAACCATTTGATGGAGACGGCACATGCCTTTTCGAGCATTTGTTTCGCGCTGTTATCTCATGACCGACGGGCACCAGCGCTCATCAGTGCTCCGATCATCGCCGGACAGCCGCCGCTCTATCTTGCCAATGCAGTTCGCGCCTGGCGCAGCGGCATCCATGCGTGAAACCGTCAAGGATGATGGCGACGCCGACATCAAGCCGTTGGCCGATTGGGGTTGGAGCACAGCAATGAGAACAACAATCCCTTTGGCATTTGCGGCGCTGGTTCTGGCGTTGCCCATGGCTCGTGCTGATCAGCTTATCTACCTGACCGAACCCGCCGGCGAAAAACTGTTCGACGAGGCTGACGAAAAGTCGCCTTACTTCAAGCTCGCGACCTATCTTGAAACCGAGCAAATCCTCACGTTTTGCGGCCCGGCCACCATTGCCGCCGTTCTCAACAGCCTGGAAATAAAACGCCCGTCGCCGCCGCGCCTGTATCCGTGGGGCCTATTTACGCAGGATCTGGTGTTCACTCCGGAAAACCAGAAGATAAAGTCCTATGCCATGGTTGAAGAGGACGGGCTTGTGCTGGAGCAGATCAGCGCTTTTCTCATCAATCTCGGCGTCAAGGCTGAGTTCCATCACGCCGACACCATCGACGTGTCCAGCCTCCGGCAGTTGCTCAAGGATACGCTTGCCGATCCGAACAAGCGGCTCATCGTCAACTATACACGCCAGGCCATCGGTCAGAATGGCGCTGGCCATGTCTCGCCGATTGGCGCCTATGACGCCGAGACGGATCGCGCCCTGGTACTCGATGTCGCCAAATACAAATATCCGCCCGTATGGATGACCGTCGCGGACCTCTACAAGGCCATCAATACAATCGACAGCGGGTCGAACAAGACCCGCGGCATTGTCGTGGTGACGAAATGAGGTTTACAGCCCGCTGCCTGTCCATCTGGGCGGATACCGCTTTGAAACGCAGGGACACCCGATTTCAACGCGATTAGCGGAATAAGATTTTGCTTGCGCCTCAACTGCGGCAGCGGCTGCCTTCGCAACGCCATGAACTTGCGCTTCTAGGCAGAGGGGATCATGCGCACGGCTGCAGCAAATCGAGACATCCACCGAACCTGCCGCAATCCGTTGATGTGATGATCGGCGGCGGCATCGTCGGCGTTTCGCGGCTTGCTGCCTGGCGCAGCGCGGCATGAAGGTCGCGCTTATCGAAAAGGGACAGATCGGCGCCGAGCAGTCGCCGGAACTGGGGATGGTGCACCAGCAGAATCGCGCCGCCCGCGAGTTACCGATGGCGACCCACAGCCCTCTATGTCTGGGACAGCGTTGCGACGAGAGACCATCGATGAGACCGGCTTTCGCCGCTGGGGCCTGCTCCCTCAACAATGACGAAGCGGAACTGGCCGACCCGCGCGCTGGCATGACTTCGTCAGAACCGCCGGCGTCACCAGACACATGCTCGACAGCACCGAGGCCAGGGAACGGGCAGCGCCACGGCCTGGAGCTAGAAGGGCGGCGCCTTCTCTCCGACCGACGGCACCGCCGAACTCCATGCAACGGCGCTAGCGTCCACATTCTCCAGCGGCAAACGATCGCGTCGTCAAGAAGTGCCCGCACCGTCTCGGACGGCCAAGGAAAGGCGCGAGCCAGCCCGTACCCGTAGGCAAAGTGTTCGACCCTTTCATTCTTCATCTGCTGGCTATCGCTGGCCGAATAGGCTTTGACTTGGCCCTAGATGATTTCGACGGGCTCGGGCACGATAGCCCTTTGCTCGTGGATCTGGTGCCTTTCTCTATTGGACGCTAAGCGCGGCAACGAAGTGCAAAATGCGGCAAGGGTGGGTGGGGGGAAAGGCGGTAGCGCTCTCCCGCCACCAGTCTCATCATAAGTTATTGAAATCACATTAAAAACGGCGACTTATGGTAGCGCCTCGTTTAAAAATCTTGAATGATTTCAAGGCCCGAGATCATACGCGTCCGCTCATATTGCGGTGTCTACGAACGTCGCGGACAGCCATTGCGGACGCTTGGTCACAATAGGGCGAATATCCTGGGTGGGGCCGAAACCGGAACCGAAGCTTATAGGCAGGAGACTACGGAAGCGGTCGCTCGCGCGACCATGCCTTGGAAACGCTATCCTCTTGGCCGCTATGTCAACGATATCCGCTACAGACTTGCAGCGACACAAAACACCGACAGCCTGATTGAGCAACTCAGGCCGCTCGGGATCGACCTCAACTTGGTACCACTGCCTAGAACCGACTGCCAAGCTTCCTGCGCCAAGCGCGCCGTTGGCACCACACCTCACGGACGTGCGCCGCCAAATGCAGGAGCAGACGCCTCAGATATTGGCCAGCGTAGCCAGCATCGCGATAGTCCGTAGTGGGAGCGTTGGCACTGAGGAGCGTAAACGCCGCTTCCACCTCGTGGCCCTCGCGTTGCAACTTCTTGACAGTGCTTGCTCTGACGTAATGTGAGCTACCAATGACTATTATTTTCATATCCAGCCTCCTTGCCACGGTTACAGTCCGAGTCTGATGCACGGCGACGCGCTGTCGGCGGGCGGCGGGCTCCGGAAGAAGGTGAGCTTTCACGAGCAAAAGACGCGAGTGTCTCAACCTTGGTGGGTTGTGGCACCGAGGGCGCCACCAGCACGGACGCGTCCAAACCAAACCGGCCTCGCTAGCCACTGCCGCGGCAGCGCGAACATGAGACGGCAACGGTCGTCGATTTCGTCGTGCATGTGGCACCGCGACTGACGGATTTGTCGTCGAGCGCGCACCCCGTTTTTCGCACTCGATGCATCGCCGTCACTGTCTTCGCGACCTTTTCCTCAACCAGGCCGACCAGCATTGGTTGGCTGTCCGAAAAATTCAGATCGAGCACGTCGTCGATTTGCTGTCGCAAAAGTTCGGGGCGCAACCCATCGCCGCGCTCGGAAGCGATCGGGTGAAGTGCCTGCAAGAATGCCAACATGACGTAGTCCTCCTCGCTGATTTCCGGCTCGCCCGGCGATGTTAAACGAGCCCCTCATCTCTCATGGCGATGCGCACTGCCGGCCGCGCATCCATTCGGTTGCGCAAGGCCGCCAAAGAGGCGGGAACGGGAACTTCGAAGCGCGCTGCCCAAAGCAGCATTACGTACAGATAGCAGTCGGCGACGTTGAGCCGATCGCCAAACAGATAGTCTGTCTTCAGCCCGTCACCGATGAGCTCAAACTGCCCTGCTAAAGTCACTTTGGCCTTGGATTTCTCGGCATCCCGGCCGGGATGCCACATGGGCTTGAAGCTGCGATGAATCTCGGTCGAAATGTAACTCAGCATTTCCAGGACGCGGGTCCGGCCCAACAGCTCTGGTACAGCCAGCGGCGGATACTGCGATGCGATCCAATCGAGAACGGCGATGTTCTCGGTGACCGTTTCGCCGCTATCCAACACAAGAGCCGGAACGTAACCTTTTGCCGTGACCGCGAAGAAATCTTTCCCGGAAGCCGTTCGTTTCGTCTCGAGATCAACCGCCTCGCGCTCAAAGCAAGCGCCTGCCTCCTCCAGCGCGATGTGGTCAGCCAGGCTGCAGGCGAAAGGGCTGTAGTAGAGTTTCACGATTTCTCTCTTTCTGAACGCAGATGACATTCCGCAACTGGCGAAGCGGGAGGCCGTTAGGCGACCCTGGCGCCAGTCACCTTGACGGCGCACCCCAGAGCTTCGCACTTGACATGGAGGACGGCTACGACGCCGATCGCTAGGCATGCCTATTCCGAGGTATGACCGGGCTGAAACAATCGTTCTTTGCTTGCCGCGCGCGCCACATTCGGCATGAGGAAGGATAGCTGTAAGAATCCAGGACCCTGCCGCCAAGCATAGCGTCCTCGGTTGTGAGGCCAGTCCTTGGCTCAGCAAATCATAAACGAAGGTATTGGACCTATGTACCCTTGGCACGATGGCTCATATCCGGCCACGGCCTGCATGATTCAATCCGAGACCAGGAACCTCGAAAGGCGACCGCCGTAGCCTTGCTTTGCTCGGTTGCCGCCGGCGCGATGTAGCAACTGTTCCAGCAACAGGAGTCCGTCATCATGACCGATCCTTCCGAACTCGAACGCGGTCCCACTGAGCTCACGTCGCCTGCCGAGGCACTTGCCTCGATCGAGGTCGACGTCTCTTCCTTGGCGCCTGGAAAGTCGCTCGTCGTGCAATGGCGCGGCAAGCCGGTCGTCGTGCGCAACCGCACTAGGCAGGAAATGATGGATGGCGAGGCCGTCGATCTTGCTACCCTCAAGGATACGATTGCCCGCAACGCCAACCTGCCCGCCGACGCGCCCGCCACGGATGCCAACCGCACCGCGCCCGGCAAGGAAGCCTGGCTGGTGATGGTTCAGGTCTGCACTCACCTTGGATGTATCCCGTTTGGCCAAGACGGCGAATTCGGTGGCTGGCTCTGCCCGTGCCACGGCTCCCAATACGACAGCGCAGGACGCATCCGCAAAGGTCCGGCGCCGGAGAACATGGTGGTGCCGGTGTTCCAGTTCATTTCCGATACCAAGATCCGTATCGGCTGAGGCAAAGGATATTTCAATGAGCGAGGGACACTCGACCTACAAGCCCAAGACCGGTATCGAGCGCTGGCTCGACGCTCGCCTGCCGCTGCCGCGGCTGGTGCATAGTTCCTTCATCGTCTATCCCGTCCCTCGAAACCTGAACTACGCTTATACGTTCGGCGGCATTCTCACGCTCATGCTGGCATCGCAGATTATTACCGGTGTCGTGCTGGCAATGCACTACGCCCCCGATACGGGGCTGGCTTTCAATTCGGTCGAGAAGATCATGCGCGACGTGAATTCGGGTTGGCTGCTGCGCTCCCTGCACTCGAACGGCGCTTCATTCTTCTTCATCGCCGCCTACATCCACATCTGCCGCGGGCTTTACTACGGTTCGTACAAGTCACCGCGAGAGCTTCTGTGGGTGCTGGGCTGCACCAACTTGCTGTTGATGATGGCGACAGCCTTCATCGGCTATGTCCTGCCCTGGGGGCAGATGAGCTTCTGGGGCGCCACTGTCATCACCAGCTTCTTCAGCGCCATTCCGCTGGTCGGCGACTGGATGCAGCACTTGCTGCTCGGCGGCTTCGCCGTCGACAGTCCGACGCTGAACCGCTTCTTTGCGCTACACTACCTGCTGCCATTCCTGCTTGTCGGAACAGTGACCCTGCACATCTGGGCGCTTCACGTAGTCGGCCAGAACAATCCAACCGGCATCGAGGTGAAATCGAAAACCGATGTCGTGGACTTCACGCCCTACGCCACCGTCAAGGACGCTTTCGGCATGATCGTGTTCCTGTTTTTCTTTGCCTATTTCGTCTTCTACCTGCCGAATTTTCTTGGCCATCCGGACAACTACACGGTCGCCAACCCGCTGAAGACGCCCGCGCATATCGTGCCGGAATGGTACTTCCTGCCGTTTTACGCGATCCTGCGCGCCATCACCTTCAATGTGGGACCGATCGATTCCAAGCTCGGCGGCGTGTTGGCGATGTTCAGCTCGATCGCCGTGCTGTTCCTGGTGCCGTGGCTCGACAGCTCCAAGGTGCGCTCTGCGGTCTATCGGCCATGGTACCGGCTGTTCTTCTGGGTGTTCGTGGCCAACGCGCTCTTTCTCGGCTGGCTCGGCTCACAGCCGGCGGATGGCGCCTACGTTACGATGTCCCAGTTGGCAACGCTCTACTATTTCGCTTTCTTCATCATCGTGATGCCGTTGCTCGGGCTCATCGAGACGCCGCGCCCGTTGCCGCATTCGATCACCGAAGCAGTGCTCGAAAAGAATGCGGCCCGCTCAAAGGCAGAAGAATAGACCCGTGGGTCTGACGATGGCGATGCTGTCGGCCTCTGACGAGGGCAGCATTCCAGGTCAGCGGCATGCGAGTTGCAACACCGCGCCACGCAGACGGTTTTTTCGCGCTGTCCACGTCCAGCCGCTTTCAGCACTCGTAGACTGAACACAGACAGGATCGATAGTCATGGCTAACTGGCAAAGCAGCCTCGCTGGCATCGACACGGCCATCCTCCCAATGGCCCGCGACCAAGCACATGGAATCAAGGTGCGTCGCGCATTGCCTTCCGCCAATCGGCGCATGATCGGACCCTTTGTCCTATTCGACCATTTCGGTCCCGAAGAGCTCGATGCAGATCACGGCTTCGACATGCGGCCGCACCCCCATGCTGGCCTCGCAACCGTGACCTACCTCGTCGATGGAGAGATCATCCATCGGGACAGTCTCGGCAGAGCGCAGAGCATCCTTCCGGGTGAGGTTAACTGGATGACGGCCGGGACTGGGATTGTCCATTCCGAGGGCGCGCCGACAGAATTACGGGCGTCAGGAAGCAATCTTCTCGGCATCCAAGCCTGGATCGCCCTCCCTTCCCGGCAAGGGGACATTGCGGCCGACGTCGCGCACTATGGCTCACCCAAAATACCGCGGATCTGCGCCGATGGGGTCGAATTCACGTTGATCGCCGGGGCTTCCGAAGGGCTGGTCTCGCCTGTCAAAACCTTTTCCGAAACGATCTATGCCGAAATCGTGCTTACGGGCAGCGCGCAATACCAGGTGAAACCCGAGCATCGTGATCGTGCGATCTATGTGGTTGCCGGTGAGGTGGGGATTGCCGGCCAGTCCGGGATGTTCGGCGAGGCCGAACTGATAGTGCTGGCACCCGGAGTGGAAGTTGTGCTTCAGGCACCCGCCTTCCACGCGGCGCGACTGATGCTCATTGGTGGTGAACCGCTCGTCGGGGCCAGCCATATTTGACCACTCCGCCCGCGAATCCGACAGGTAACTAGATGTGCGCGAGGCAGTAATTTGGCGGTGTTCGACAACTCGGAACGATACGGCCGAATATTTTGGACGGCCGTGGCATACATCCTCTGGTGCTCGAGACCGCCCTAAGGGGCTTGCCTGATTATGGGATATTCAGCTGGGAATTCGTTGCCGATCGCACAGCAGGCAACCGCAGTGTCACGGTTGTGCCGGCCCCTAGCGTGCTCTGCACGGCGACGCCGCCGCCCGACTCCTCGGCAAAGCGCTTCACCATCGGCAAGCCAACGCCGCCTAGTCCT
The DNA here is from genome assembly GCF_002294905.1 of Mesorhizobium sp. WSM4308. NCBI lineage: Bacteria > Pseudomonadati > Pseudomonadota > Alphaproteobacteria > Hyphomicrobiales > Phyllobacteriaceae > Mesorhizobium > Mesorhizobium sp. WSM4308. The sequence goes on from NZ_NSFW01000001.1 coordinate 44,086, forward strand.
TTGCCTTTGGTGGTGAAGAAGGGATCGAATGCGCGGGCCATGGTCTCCTCGGTCATTCCAATTCCATTGTCCTCGACGAGAATATCGACCTGACCGGTTGTGGTTCGTTCAGACGCCAGGGCGGCGCCAACTGAGATCAGACCACCGTCGGGCATCGCGTCCCGCGCATTGAACAGAAGGTTCAAAACCGCATTTTGCAAACCAATCCGATCGCACCTTATCAAAGGCATGTCGGGCTCGACTCTGACCTCAAGCCGGATACTGGCATCCCAAGCGCTACGAATCAGTGTCTCGATCTCCAAAAGGCAGTCGCTCACGTTCGCCTGCTGGATGTCAGAGCAGATCCCTCCGGCTGCCCCGATGGTCTGCCTGACCAGGCCGCCAGCTCGTTCCAAAGCCGTTTTCGCGCCGGCAATTACAGGCCCAAGCTCGGGCGCCGCCGAGACGCTAGGGTCGCGGGCCAAATGGTTCAAAGCGGATGAGGCTACTTGGATAAGATTGCCCAGGTCATGAACAATACCGGCGGCCGACAACTGTCTGGAATGGCCACCAGGAGGACGGTCTGCCGGAAGGTCGAAGACATCAACTTTCAGTTCTAAGCCTGACATTCCATTCCCCCGTTTGCTTTGTCGGCATTTGGTATTGCAGGAGTCGCGAAAGTGGAGGGCATTTCCGGTCGATTGGATCGAGGAAGGGCGCAAACCAGCCTGTTGCGGTCTGCTGTGACTAGTCCCAAGGAGAGTGCGCTGAACCGGCCTGCGGACCAATTGTGCGGAAGGGTCTGCCATACAATGCCAAAGTGCAGGATCGGTTGGCCAAATGGTCGGGATCGCAAGTGACACGGCAGCCGTGTTCCTGAATTTCGAGCAGCCAGAGAACCCGGCGGCGATAGCCTTCGGTTCCCAGGCTGGAGCCGACACCTAGACACCAACAACCTCTCCGATACTGGCAGCATGCCTGCCCTTCGGCTTGCTCGCCACAACCCTTCGTATCGGTCAGGCCCCCTCCTGGTCTGATCGTATGCCAGATGCCCCGCCAATATCTTTGGTCGGGTGAACGCCATGAAAATCAACACCGGAGTAACCAAAATGAAAACGATCCTCGTTACCGCCGCTCTCCTTCTTTCAGTGGGAGTCGCTTTTGCCGGAAGTGACCACTGCTGTGGGTCAGGCGCCGATCAGCAGCCCACAATTGCTACTGATACCGCGCACACTTCCTCGACCAGGAAGGTGGATGGCACTGCCGGCGCACCGCAGACCGTGCGGAGGCCAATTGTTCCCCACGAAGAGTATGGTCGGGGCAGCTGGGGCCACTAATCCCGATGGCAGAAACTTCAAAGACCGGAGCAAGAAACCGGTCCTTCCGCCTCTCAACCAGCGAACGGCGCCTCCATTCCTGCTCAACACGGTGACCGAGCGTACCGCCAACCGAGACATCGACGTGCCTGTCAGTGCAGACCCTCTCGGAGATGCGGCTGGGACTCTTGCCCGTAGTGCCGAGTTCGCTGCGCGGCTTCGGCGCCGATGTGACCCGCCCTGAAACCATGGACCTCATGTATGGCTGACCAAGCGCATGCCAAATCCGGTGTCGAGAAGGCCGCCGCCTCGGTCGAGGCCAGCAGCCTCGGCGACCAACTGGCGACGATCAAGATGGGTCTGAAGACATCGCCAGTCCGCAACTGGCTGCTGTGGGCGTCGGTTGGCATCGGGGCGGTCATTGTCGCGACATCAATCGGTCAGGTCTTGCTCAACCGCTGGAACGAGCCCTTCTACGACGCGCTGGCGCGTCGGGACTTGGCGGTCTTCCTGCATCAGCTCACCATCTTTGGCTTCCTTGCCAGCAGCCTTCTGGTGCTCAATGTCGGCCAGACGTGGCTTAACCAGGCGATCCGGCTGAAGCTGCGCGAGGCGCTGACGCTCGACCTGATCGACCAGTGGATGCGCCCACCGAGGGCCTCCCGGCTGGCAAATGCAGGTTCAATCGGCGTCAATCCCGATCAGCGCATGCAGCAGGACGCCGGGCATCTTTCCGATTTGTCGACGGACCTTGGGGTGGGGCTTTTGCAGTCGATCGTCCTTCTTGCGTCCTTTGTCGACGTGCTCTGGCGGCTTTCGTCCGGCTTCGTCTTCCAAATTGGCGGCTATTCTCTGGCAATCCCAGGCTACATGGTATGGGCGGCATTCCTTTATGCCGGCATCGCATCGTGGCTGAGCTGGCTAGTCGGGCGCCCGCTCATCAGGCTCGACAGCGATCGTTACGCACGCGAAGCGGAACTGCGCTCCTTCATGGTGCGGGTCAACGAGAACGTCGATGCTATCGCGCTCCACCATGGCGAAGCCGACGCCAGGCGACGGCTCGAAATCGACCTCGGCACGTTGGTGGGCGCGATGCGGCGCATCTACACAGCCCAGATCAACCTGTCCTGGGTGACCAACACCTACGGCTGGATCAGCGTCGTGGCTCCGATCCTTGTCGCAGCGCCCGTTTATTTTTCGGGCGACATCAGTTTTGGCGGGTTGATGATGGCGGTCGGCGCGTTCAACCAGGTGAATTCGTCGCTGCGCTGGTTCATCAACAACATCGGCGGCATCGCCGACTGGCGCGCCACGCTGATGCGTGTCGCCGATTTTCGCATCGCGCTGAATAAAATCGATGGGCAGCTTGACGAGGAAAGCGCACCGAGTCCGGCGGCAATGCCGACGGCAGGTTGACCTTCAAGAAACTCGAGACCTATCCCGAATAGGAAGGGCAGAGTCTCCTGGTACCCGTTACGAGGTTGATCCATCCTCCCCTAATGCTCTGCGGTTTGAAGCATAGATAGCCGTCAACTCACAATATCTAGCGAAGTGACTGACCTCAGTTGCTAGCGGCGGACTGCCACATGGCACGCAGACCGGGCATTGCCCTGCCCTGACGGGCGGTAACCCGAGTACTTCGATATCCTCTACAATCACCGCGCATGGCTGCCCTAGACTTTAGCATCGACGCACAGGTGCCTGCGTAGAATAGGCTGGTGCACCGGACTGCCTCATCCTCCCCGTACCGGCCACCTCCGTGGTACGGCTGAAGAAGGAGATGAAGATGAGAAGTGATGTGCCAAGCAAGGGGTTGGAATGGACCAACCTTATTCTCGGCGCAGGTTTGGCCTGCGCTGCAATCATGTTTGTCGGGCAGCCTGCTGCGGCCTGGAACGCTGGGGTCGTGGGCTCACTGATTGCGTGCAGCTCTGCCGTGGCCCTCTATCGCTATGGAGATTGGGCGGAATGGTCCAACCTCACCTTGGGGTGCTGGGCGGTGGTAGCCCCGTTCCTGCTCGACTTCGGATCGGCGCAGGGTCCGATATGGACGCATATCTTGATCGGGATTTGCGTAGCGACGTTCGCTGCCTTGCAACTTGTGGCAAGTCGCAGGGCGCGAGCGGCTTCGAGCACCAACTAACTGCGAAGACGGGGGCGTCGTGGTGCAGGTCAGCAAGAGGAAGTCATCGGCTTGCTCCTGTCCCTCGGCGCCTCTTCCAGTGCCGGAGCCGGCGGCGCGCTGCCTCAGCCTCGATCGCCATGCTCGCTTTGAGGGACGTGGCCTGGATTGTATACGCCGCAACTCAACGACGCTTCTCGGCAGTCGAGATGAACCCTGCGATCAGGCCTCCTACCGCCACGCTTTTCTGCAGCAAACGCTGTGAGGCCGATCGTCCCGATTGCCTTGCGGCGGCAGCACTATGGCATCTGGTTGAGGGTCATTACGGCGAGAGATCCCCGGTGTGGCGAACGTCCTCAAGCCGAACAGCTGCAGACGCCCTATACCAACGTCTAGACTAATCAATCAAATCTTCAGGAACCGATCGTCCTTTGTCCTGTTGCACGGACACCCATCATTCCGCTACGTCAAGACTCTGAGGGCAAGGCGCAGTAGCAGGCTATCTCGCGGCTATCGAGTTTTCCGCCGACAGATGCAAGTGCAACTTGGTTGACGTGTGAAGGACGCCGGGTTGATAATAGGCGCGCGAACCCGGTCAATTCGTGTCCAGCAAAGATCGCCCGGAGGCGAGGATCATGGGCCTAGCAAATTCGCAAACCTCAGACCGCCCCTTGGCAATTCTGGTCGATGATGATGCCGAGGTCCGGGACTCCTTGGAGGAGTTGCTAAATTCCGTTGGCATCGAATCGATGGCGTTTTCCTCGGCACATGATGTGCTCGGCTCAAAACTTCCAGACCGTCCTGGCTGCATTGTTCTCGACGTTCGAATGCCGGGCCTGAGCGGCATGGATCTGCAACAGCTCCTTGCAGCCAAAGGGATACTCACTCCGATCGTGTTCTTGACGGGTCATGGTGACATTGCCATGAGCGTCGAGGCGATGAAGGCGGGTGCAGTGGATTTCCTGACCAAGCCGGTACGCGACCAGACGTTCCTAGACGCCGTGTCGACGGCCATCGCAACCGACGTCGCTCGAAGGGCGGCGTCAGCCGTGGCTAAAAAGAACTCGGCCCTGTACGAGACACTTACACCCCGCGAGCGGGAGGTTCTGAGGTTTGTGATCTCCGGTGCGATGAACAAGCAGATCGCGTTCGATCTTGGTATTAGCGAAATCACGGTTAAGCTTCATCGCAGCAATATGATGAGGAAGATGGATGCGCGGTCCGTCTCTCATCTATTCAACGTCTGTCAATCGCTTCCACCCGACATACTGTACCAGCTGAAGATGGCTTCCACCGCAGCGAAGGCCGTCTTACAATCGGGGGCAGAGGCGCATTCAACGCATTGAACGGGGCCGCGACGGCGAGCCGAATGGTGCGGCGGTCTCGAGAGATCTTAAATGGAACTGACGTCATCGCATCAGCGCCGCGTCGTGGCTGCGGCGGTAGGAGCGGCGAGCGTCTTGCTTGCTTGGTTCGCACGCGAGCCATCTGGCCTGCTGGTCGCGGTTGCAGCCGTGTCCATCTGCGTCGGCTGGAAGGCGGGATTGGTCTCGGTTGCGGCGGCCAGCTTGCTTGCAGCTGTTATCCTGCGGTCACCGGCACACGGGGCGGAAGGCAGTCCCTTCCAGCTGGCAGCGTTTGTTGCCGTAGCGCTCGGGCTGTGGGTGGTGGTCAAAATCTTCAGAACCATCAGCTTCTATGACCGGGTATACCAAGGTTCTGGGTTCAATTCCGCCGACACTCCGGGCCTCGGCTGGTCCGCGTATCCGGACGGACGCCTTCGGTTCCTCAATCTCGCAGCCCTCGACTACGTTGGCGTCACCGCCGAAGAAATGCGTGAGATCATGAATGCCGACGACTTTTCCTGGTGGCGAAGATTTGTCCATGCCGACGATGTTGAGGCAAGCATGGCGCAATGGCGCCACAGTCTAGAGACGGGCGAGCCGATGATAGAGGAGAAGCGTTTGCGCCGGTTCGATGGCACGTATCGATGGTTTCGCGATACCGGTGTTGCCTCGCGCGATGAGAGTGGGCGAATTATCGGCTGGTATGGCCATACCGAAGACATCGACGACCGGCGCAAGGCGGAAGCCGCGCTGCGCCAGAGCGAGAGGGAGCTCAGACTGCTGGTCGATACTGTTCCGACTATGATCTGGATGATGACGCCGGCGGGATTGCCGTACTATTTCAACAAACGGTTCGTCGACTGGGCGGGCGTCGACTCGGCCAGGGAGGAGCCGCGAGGCACGCGGCAATTCGCCTTGCATGTCGAGTTGTTCCACCCCGACGACAGGGCAGCGGTCAAGGCAGTGTTCCAGAAGTCCTTTGCGCATGGAGAGCCCCTCCAACACAAAGCCCGGCTGTGCCGGAAGGACGGAGTATATCGCTGGATCGATTCGCGCTTCGAACCGCTACGCGACGAAGACGGCACTATTCTTCGCTGGTACGGCGTCAACTTCGACGTCGACGACGAGGTCCGAGCGCAGGAATCCCTGCGTCTGGCGGACGAAAAGCTCGCGCGGGCTTTGCGCGCCGCAAGTCTGTCCGAGCTGTCGGTGTCCATTGCGCACGAACTCAACCAACCGCTGCAGGCCGTCGTAGCTAACGCCGGCGCGTTCCAGAGATGGCTTACCGCCGATCCGCCTAACTTCGATCATGCCAGCCGCGTCGCTCAGAAAATCATCAGAAACGCCGACGCCGCAGCGCAGGTGATCAGCCGCATCAGGGCACTGTTCAGCAAGACAGAAGGCGAACCACGTGCCATCGATCTGAACGCGGTGATCCGCGAAGTGTGTGATCTCCTCGGTGAGAGGCTCGCGTCGAGCAGCGTCAAGCTGGACCTACACCTCGATCCCCGCCTTCCTGAGACAGTTGCCGATCACGTGCAGATGGAACAGGTTGTCCTCAACCTCGTCAGTAATAGCATCGAAGCGATGCAGGATGTCAGCAGCAGCGTGCGAAGCCTGCGGATCGTGTCGCGGCGTCAGAATGACGGGACAGTCGAGGTCGAGGTGCGCGATCACGGCCGCGGGCTCAGTGATCCGGAACGGATTTTCGAGGCGTTCTATACAACGAAGCCGGATGGAATGGGGATGGGTCTGGCAATCTGCCGCTCGATTGTCGAGGCACACTACGGGCGGCTTTGGGCGGACAATGTTGATACAGGGGGGGCATCCATAACCTTCAGTCTCCCCATCCGCGCCGCTGACCCGACCAAGACACCGCTGCCGCGACAGTAAACCCCTGAGTGGGCACTTTAGAGGTTAATCCTCGGATCGGCTATCGACTGCCCGATCTCGATGAGCGTGTTGGCCAGAATGTACAAAACTCCGAAAACAATGGCGACGCCGAGCACTGCCGGGAGATCGGCGCTGACCAATGCCTGGACTGTGTAGAAGCCCAGACCCGGCCACCCAAAAACGCGCTCGACCACAAGTAAATTGCCGTAGAGAAGGGGGATCTGCAATCTGAGCATTGACAGGGGGGCCGTGGCGGCATTGCGCAAACCGTGGCCAAACAGCACCTTTGTCTCGCTGATGCCCTTGCCACGCGCCGTACGGATATACGGCTGCCTCATCACCTCGTGAAGCGCACCGTTCAGGCTTCGCCCGACCGCGACGCCGATGGGCAAAGCCAGCGCCAGAGCCGGCAACATCATGTGCCGCAACGCGTCGACGCTGATTTCGGGCCGGCCGACCAGTATTCCGTCGATGACATTGAATCCCGTAGGGCCCGCGAAATCGCGGTAGACAAGTCGGCCCGCCCCCGGAAGCCAGTCAAGTCGGAACCAGAAAAAATAGGAGAGAAGTAACGCCGTCAGAAAGATCGGCGTAGAGCCGACCCCCACTAATGCGAGCCTTATGCCGCCCGATCCCGGAATTAGAAACTGAAGTGCGGCCATCACACCGGCAAGCGCCACTCCCAAACCGATCGCCACCAGTCCCAGTTCAAGCGAAGCGGGAAGATATTGTCGTATGTCGTTGAACACCGGCTGACGTGTCCTTACCGACACGCCCAGATCCCCATGGGCGAGGCGCAACAGAAAATGCCCATACTGAACCACGGCCGGGTCGTCCAGTCCGAGATGCTCCCGCATCGCTTCGACCGTCTCCGGAGGAGCGCTGGGCCCGGCCATGGCCCGCGCCGGATCGGCAGGGATAATGCTTTGCAGTCCGAAAACAATTAAGCTCATCACCAGGAGAACGAGTATCGCGCCGATGATGCTTTTGGCGAGATATGTCAGCATCTACGCTCCCCTCAGCGCGGCGCGAATGCCGTCGCCCGCTAGATTGGCGAGGAGGCAGAGGAGAAAGATCATCGCGGCCGGCAGTATCGGAAGCCACCAATGCACGGTGAGACTGTCGAGGGCGCGCGACGTCATCGCGCCGAGTTCAGGCGCTGGCGCAGGCAGTCCAAGGCCAAGGAACGACATCAGCGACAGAGTCATGACGATGTTGGCGACATCGAGCGATGTCCCGATGAGTAAGGCCGGGACGACTCCCGGCAACAGGTAACGCAACAGCAGGCGCGGACCGCGCACCCCGGCAATACGTGCCGCCTCGAAATGAGGACGGGCCTTCAGGCGACGGACTTCATCACGGGAAATGCGCGCGTACCAGGGCCACCAGACAATGGCAATCGCGATCATTGTATTGGCGAGCCCAGGGCCAAGCGAAGCCACCACAGCGAGCGCGATGAGCGATGCTGGAAGGACCAGGAAGAGGTCAATGATCCGCTGTATCACCACGTCGACCTTGTCGCCCATCAAGCCCGAAATCAATCCGACCAACGTGCCGATTGTTAGACTGAAGCCGATCACGGCAAGCGCTGGGAGCCAAGTATATTGAGCGCCGAGGATGACGCGCGAGAAGAGGTCGCGGCCGATCTCGTCGGTGCCGAACCAATGTCCGGCCGAAGGCGGCAGGTAGGCCTTGTCGACGCGCAGTTGGGGGTCGAACGGCGTAATCCACGGAGCCAGCACAGCCACGACGGTGACGACAGGCACGCCAACAATGCCAATGCTCTCGAGCCAACCGGCGCGGCGCAAGAAATCGCGCCCGTGGAACCGAGGCCGCGCAGGCAGCGTGTCCCGACTTGGCCTATTGGTCATAATCCGGCTCCCGCCTGCAGGCTCGGCATCGCCGCGATGAGAGATCGCGTGTAGGCGGACTGTGGCGCAGCAATGATGGCGTCCGGATCGGCAACCTCGACCAACGCCCCGTCCTTCAGCACCGCGACACGGTCGGCGATGATCCTGGCGGCCGCCAGGTCGTGGGTGACGAACAGCATGGCCATGTCGAGCCGGCGCCGAAGGTCGCCAAGAAGGTTCAACGTGGTGGCCGCCAGCGACACGTCCATGGCACTAATCGGCTCATCGCAAAGCAGAAGCCTTGGGGGAACGATCACCGCGCGAGCCAAAACGGCGCGCTGGCATTGCCCGACCGACATCTGGCCCGGCAGTGCATCCATCAGGACTGGATCGAGGCCGACCAGCTTTATTGCCTCTCCGACGCGGCGGCGACCGTAATCGCTGTCCAGCGAAACGGCCCGCAGGCGCTCGCCGATCTGCTCGCCGATCGTGAGCCACGGCGTCAGGGCCGCGACGGGGTCTTGAGAGACGACTTGCGGAGGAACCTTGTCGAAGCGTGTAACAGTGCCGCACTCCGGTACCACGAGGCCGGCAGCTATTCTTAGAAGGGTAGATTTGCCGGCGCCACTTTCGCCCACCAAGGCCACGCACTCGCCAAGCTTGATCGAGAGGTTGACCGACCTGAGAACAGGCTGCGCTCGACGCCCTCCCCAAAACGATCGGGTGCCTGTCGGATATGTCTTTCCGACGTTGGATAGCCTCAACGCGGCGGTTTCCTGGATGGTCAGGGCCGGCCAAGGTTCCGCATATGCGCGTTGCGCCGAGAGAAATGGCGTTTGTTCGTGGTGGAGGCAGGCGACTGTACCGCTGTGGGCGGAAGCAGGCTCCAAAGGTGGGCGGATCGCCCTGCAATCCGGCTGGGCGATCGGGCAACGTGTCGCGTAGGCGCAGGCATTCTCAACATACATGGAGGGCGTGTGCTCGGGCGGGAGCGTGGGAAGCGGACGCCGTCGATCAGTGTCCAGATCGAATCGCGCAGCGAGCAGGCCGGCCGAATATGGGTGTGCGGCATTGCGAGCCACGTCCTGCATACAGCCCATTTCAACGATGCGTCCGGCGTAGAGAACCAGGACGCGATCGGCCAGCGTGGCCGCCACGCTCAGATCGTGCGTAACGAACAGAATTGCCGTCTGCTGCTCGCGAGCGAGATCGCGCAACAGGTCGAGGATCTGCGCCTGCACGGTGACGTCGAGCGCGGTGGTAGGTTCATCGGCGACGAGCAGCTTCGGTCGTGCCATCATCGCCATGGCAATGAGCACTCTTTGACGCTGCCCCCCCGAAAGGCGATGCGGAAGCGCATCGGCAATTCGGTCGGGGTCAGGCAAGCCGGTTCGGCTGAGCCAGTCTTCGATCAATCCCCCATTGGATTCCTTCATCTGGTGGCGGATCGTCATCGTGGGGTTGAGCGCGCCCATCGGATCTTGTGAGATGGCTCGGACAAGCTGGCGACGGGCCGACCTCAAGGAGCGTTTTCCCGCTCCAACAAGCTCGATCCCCGCTAGCCGGATCGAGCCCGCAACCCGCGGCTTGTATTCACGCGGCAGGAGCCCCTGAAGTGTCAGCCCGATAGTCGTCTTACCAGAGCCGCTTTCTCCGACAAGCGCGATGACCTCGCCGGGAAACATCTCGAAAGTGATGCCATCGAGGACACGAGAGGGACGGCCTCCGCCGTTGAAAACGACCGAGAGGTCCTTGACGGCGAGGACGGGCTCGGTCACGGGTTTGAACATTCGGTGGGAAAGCGTGACCATCTGCGTACGAGCCTGACTTGCTTCCGGAAGGAGTAGGAGGCCGGTGTTCAGGGTCCCCGGCGAACGGTGGCGAAGTCGATGTTGCCCGGCGGGTACACGGGACGCAGACCAAGGTCCTTCAGACCCTTCGCGTGGACAACCACATCGTTGACGTCGACAAGCGGGATGACGATGCCGGCATCGAAATACATCTGGCCCGCTCTCTCATAGAGAGCGTTGCGCTCCTTGACGTCGGTTAACTTCCCGGCCTCGTCCACGATGGCATCGGCTTCCGGCAGCACCCGGCCAAAAAAGTTGAGGGCTCCGCCTTTGGCGAAGAACACCTTTGCCTGGCTCTCCGGATGGGCGGCGTCCGGGCCTGCGATCGTGAGAAGCAAATCCGGAGGATTTGGGTCGTCCTTCAAGGTGTAGGCAGCGCCGGAGGGCAGCACGTACGCTGTTGCCTTTACGCCGATCAAGGACAACTGCGCTATCATCAGATCGGCGATGCGGCCATAGCTCGGGGCGGTGCTATAGAGGCCAATGGTCAAGTTCATCGTGCCATGTCTGGCGATTGTGGCTTTCGCTGCTCCGAAGTCAGTCGGGAACCGGATCGGATTCACCGGGTCGAGCATCACGTTTGGATAAACCGACCTCGACACGCTTGCGAACTCTCCAAAGGCGTCCTTGACCCAGAGCGCAGGGTTGATCGCGGTCAATACCGCCTTGCGAACCTCCGCATCGTCGAGCGGCGAGTTCGGTTTGACGAAAAGATAATACGGTATCATGCTCGCGGCGGCTGTGATCTCCAGATCTCCCGGCAAGCTGGTGAGTTGCTCGAACGGATAGTCGATCGGCACGGCATCGATGGTCCCGGCCTTCAGTTGAAGTATCTGCTGGCTGATATCGGGCACGACCGAAATCTGGATCTGCCGGAAAAAAGGCTTATTGCCCCAGTAGTCATCGTTGCGTTCGAGCACGTAGCGCTCGCCTCGCTTGAACTCGGCGAGCTTGAATGGACCGGTGCCCACAGCGTGCTCGTTGAGCCAAGTCTTGGCGAAATCGCCGTTATCGTGCTCGGCGAGTGCCTTCGGGCTAATAACCTTCGGTCCCCACGGACTGGAAAGGGCATCGAGGAGCGAAGGCTGGGGATGGCCAAGCGTGAGCACGACCGTCGAATCGCCCGTCGCCCTCATATCCTTCACGTTGGCAAGGAAGTAGCTCAGGCTCAGCCCACGATCGCGTCTGCGTTCGAACGATTTTACGACCGCCGCCGCATTGAAGGGTGTGCCATCGTGGAACTTGACACCGTCGACCAGGTGGAAGGTGTAAGTCAGCCCGTCATCAGAGATCTCCCAACTTTTAGCGAGCAGACCAACGATCTTGATAGAACCCGGCTCGTACTCGACGAGACCTTCGTAGACGTTGTCGATTGCGCTCATCGCGCCGATCTCAAACCCGTTGTCAGGATCGAACGTGCCTATGTCGGCCACGTAGGGTATGCGGAGTGCCCCATCAGCGTGACCTAGCCCCACTGAAAACAGCAAACCGAACACGACCAGCAGCACGCGCGGACAGATGCTGAGGTTGCCGGATCGTTTGTTTGGGTAGGCGTATAACAGCATGAGCGTTCCCGTTGGCTCGGTCTCTCAACGACGACAGCAAGGCCGCCCGCAACCGACGCAATGGCCAACGAGGCGGCTCTGGTCCTTGTGAACCCGCAGGGCGCCGATCCCATGACCGTTTTTCAGTCGTTGATCGCTATCCTCGCGGTTGTAACCAAGCGGTGCACCGCCCAGACGGTACTACTGCCGGTCGGTCGTGGTCTATTGAGTCGCGGGCACTGGTTACCCTATGCCTAGGGATAGGATGCCGGCACGTTCCAGGAACGCCCATCGCTCTCAAAATCAGGCTTGGCTTGCTGGTTCGCGGACCGGGCTGTGCGTAGGCATAGTCCGCCTATTCGGCAGATGCTCCATGCCTTAGCGGTCGTGGCTCTATTTGGCCTTCCGTCCGCCATTCCGCTTCCGTCGGCGTCCCGCGCCTGACCCAACTGGCAAGTTCGATTGCGCAGTGGTTCGGTTCTACAATCCGAGACATAAGCCGACAGAACCAGCAATCGAGATGTCGTTCGGCAATGCGAGCGCACAATGTCTGGCCTCGCGGGCCACCGGACATGCGATTCAATGCGCGCGAAACGTCGCCAAGGGTCGTCATTGCGAGATCCCAGAAATTGGCGACGACACGCGATCCTGATGGGAGATGAAGGTTGGCAGGTCGGCGTTCACCTGATCCTGGTGCATGGTTGTGATGCCACGCGGCGCCTCTTGGCGGTTGATATTTCTCTGCGTTCTTGATCAGCCTCGCCAACTTTACCCGCGCGTCCTTGAAGAACAGGATCTGGTCGCCATCGCTGCAACTCGACGACGCCACATCGCGGCGGGATGCCCCAATGGGGAAGAGTCCATCCTTATTCATCGTATCCATCCATGATGTGGCCTTTGAACATCCGGCTCACCATCACGACCGTCGAATCGACCAGCGCCGTCGCATCGGGGGACGGGCGAAGGAACGAGCGAACTCGGCGGTCGTGATGGCTTGCGAGGAGGATGCGCCGATCCGGGCCGCGAACCTATTCTACGGAAGCATCTCTCATGCAATGCCAAGGTACAGGACGGGCATGCCGATATGTCCGGAGGTGTTCGCGGTGAAAAGATTAGACCTATAGTGCACTGTATCGGCCGACCTGCGTTTCTTGCGGACCAAGTCCGACAGCCGTGACATGTGCGCAAGTTTGAGTGAGACTTGCCATCATCGCGATGAACGCGGCCAGTCCCCCGGTAGTGGCGGCGGCAGGATATGCCAGCCGATGACCCAGGCGAATTGCAGCCTCGACAGGAATGCAGTCCGTAGCTGGACTCCCGAGAATTCGACGAGCCAGATGTTAGACTGCTAGGGACGGGTCCTTGCTCGGCTGACGTTGCCGCCTCAGGCTACTTCCTGAAATTTTTGCGGACCTGGCGAAGGTCGTGAACCAACGCATCGCGGAATCCTTTGGACATATGGCGATGGCCAAAGCTTCATGGATCGGCCTATGCCAGAGTCTAGGTCGCACGGGCTTCGCGCATCGGCGCGGGCAGTGTTTCCCATGCCCGGATCAACTCGCCGATGGAAGCGGCCTCCATCTTGCGCATGACATTGCCCCGATGCAGCTTGACCGTCACCTCACTGATGCCGAGGTCGAAGGCGATCTGCTTATTGAGGCGCCCGCGCGCGACTTCATGCAGAACCTCGCGCTCGCGTGGCGTCAGCGCCTCGACGTGCTCGATGTTGCGCTTGACGACAACGGCTTGCGCCCGCCGCGAAGCGTCCATCGCGATGCCGGCGATCACGGCATCAAGCAGCGTTTGATCCCGCACTGGCTTGGTGAGAAAATCCACGGCGCCGGCCTTCATTGCTTGGACAGTCATCGGAATGTCGCCATGCCCGGTCAGAAAGATGATGGGCTTAGGGTTTCCGCTTTTCGCAAGATGACGCTGCAGATCGAGACCGCTCGTCCCCGGCATACGCACATCAAGGATCAGGCAGCCGGGGTTGTCCAGTATCTCGGCGTCGAGCAATTCGTGAGTCGAGGCAAAGCAGACCGGCCGAAGACCCGCCGACAGGACCAATTCGTATAGCGCCTCTCGAACGGCCGCGTCATCATCGACAATCATGACGAGCGGCTGCTCGCCTTCATTTCCCTGCTGGCGCGATAACGGCGCCGATTTCCCTAAGAACGGCTGGTCAACTCTCATGTCTATCCTCCGTTTTTTTTGTCGCGTAATGCGGCGCCGACGGCCGCAAGCAGGGCCTGGCCGTCAAAAGGCTTGCGGAAAAACTCGTTGATGCCCCTGGCGCGAATCTGATCCGCTATCTCGTGGCGTCCGGTGATCAGGAAGACCGGTAGCTCCGGGCGCGCCTGCTTAGCCAAGTCACGTAGTTCAAAGCCATCCGTACCAGGCATTCCGATGTCCGTAATGAGCAGATCTAAGCCCGACAGCCCGGCGATGAGCAGCGATCTTGCCGACGAGAAGCTGCGGGCCACATAGCCCGCGGACTCCAGGAGATCCTCAAGCGACTCAAGCAGCCTTGGATCGTCATCGACTATCGCCACGACAGGTCCACACTTGTTCACACTCAGCTCCCTCCCGCTCGGCGCGAGTGAGTGATCGGTATTTCCAATCGTTCCGCTATACGCACGAGATCGGCCAGCGACGCCGCCACCATTTTCTGCATCACATTCCTTCTGTGGATTTGTAGCGTGACCTCGCTGATTCCCAGCTCAGCTGCTGCCTGCTTGTTAAGAAGACCGCTCACCACGAGCGGCAACACCTCACGTTCGCGCGGCGTCAGGTCGAGATAGCGTTGCCTCAGCATGCCGAATTCGGCGCGCTCTGATCTCTTGCCGCGATCGAGGTTGATCGCCGCATGGATTGCAGCCATCAGGTCCGCATCACTGAAAGGCTTCGTCAGGAAGTCCACGGCGCCGTGCTTGATGGCACGCACCGAGGACGGGATGTCGCCATGTCCAGTTATGAAAACGATCGGTGCATGATCCGCTTCCGCGATCTGCCCTTGCAGATCGAGGCCATTGATATCCGGCAACTCAACATCAAGGATGAGGCAGGCTGGGACGTTCGGCTTGTCGGCGATCACATAATCCCTGGCCGATCCGAACGCGACGGAGCGCATGTCGTGTGAGGCCAGCAACTCTACGAGAGCTTCCCGAATGCGCGCATCGTCGTCCACGATGAACACGATTTGGTCATCCGTCGTCATGCCGCCACTTTCGCTTCAACCGGCAAGGTAAAGATGAACTTAGCGCCGTGCGGCTCGTTCTTCTCGACCCACAAGCGCCCGCCGTGCGACTCGACGATCGATCGGCAGATCGCCAAGCCCATACCCATCCCATGTTGTTTCGTCGTAAAAAACGGCTCGAAGATCTTGTCCGGGAACTCGATGCCCCAGCCGCGATCACTAATCTCGGTTTGGATCGCATTCCCAATCCGGCGCACGCGCACACCGAGAACCCTGGCGTGCCCAGTGGAATCCATTGCTTCGGTGGCGTTGCGCATCAGATTAATCAGCACCTGCTGAATCTGGATACGATCGAGCGCCACGAGCGGAAGATCCCGCTCGATATCTGTATCGAGGCGGACACGATGCCGCGCCGCCTCCTCGGCCATAAGATCCAGCGCTTCGGCTATCACACCGTTGAGCGCCATGGAACTCCGCGTCTCGGCGGATGACTTGAACAAGGCTCGGATGCGGCTAACAACGTCGGCGGCGGCATTTGCATCGCGGATGATCCGCTCGACCGTTTTCTGCGCCCGCTCGATGTTTGGCGGTTCCGCCATAAGCCATCGCTGGCACGCGTACGAGTTAGCCACCACAGCCGCCAAGGGTTGATTGACCTCATGCGCGATCGAGGCTGAGAGCTCGGCGAGGCTCGCCGCCTGGCTCGCGCGGGCGAGGCTCTCTCGCGCCAAACGCAACTCTTCTTGCGCGCGAACCTCGCTATCGATGTCCAGGCAGATCACGTTCCACTGCACAATGGCACCTTCGGCGTTGCGCATCGGCGCGGCACGCGTCTCGACCCAACGATATTCGCCGTCGAAACGCCTCAGGCGGTGCTTGCGCGCGTACGGCTCGCCAGTGGACAACGAATGGGCATATCTGTCTTTGACACCCGCTAGGTCGTCGGGATGAACACCCGCATCGAGTGTACCGGCCAACCGGGACTTTCCACTTCCGTCCAGTTCTTCAAGGGGATAGCCGAGGAATTCGCGGAGCTGCTGGCTGCGATATCTTGGCTCGCCATCTGGCGCGGCGCAATCGATCATTGCCGGTAGCGTTTCAACGAGCTGCCAGAGAGAGCGTTCTCTTTCGTGTAACGCCTCCTCAATGCGCAGCTGATCGTCGATGTCATGCGAGAGCCCGTACCACTGGGCGATGCGCCCCCTCTCATCCCGCAACGGCTCCGCGGTGCCTTCCACCCAGCGAAAGACGCCGTCCGCACGCCGCAGGCGATACTTCTTGGTGAAGCGTTCGCCGGTGACGAAAGAATGGTTGAGCGCTTCCTTAAGGCTGGTTGCATCATCGGGATGGACCGCAGCTTCCATGAAGGCCGCCAGCCGGCTCATGCCCGGCTTGTCAGCATCTGCTGTGTCCAGGCCGAGATAATTTATCAGGCGCTTGTTGAAGAACGTCGGTTCCCCCTCCGGACTCAACCGCCAGAGCAGGCTCGGAACCATATCCACGAGTTGCGAGAGTTCCCGCTCCCGCTCGCGCAGCGCTTCCTGTGCGCGCATCTCATCGTCGATGTCGATGGAAACTACGTACCATTGCACGATCGCTTCGCTTTGATCTCGCAGCGGTTCCCCGCGGCCATCAACCCAGCGATATACGCCGTCCGCACGGCGCATACGATATTTCGCGGAGAACGGCTCTCCGGTGGCGAAGGCGTGGCGGGCCGTCTCCAGCAGGCTGGCCGCATCATCGGGATGGACGAGGGTCCATATGATTGCAGCTAGCCGGCTCATGCCCGGCTTGTCCAAAGCCGCCACGTCGTCCAGGCCGAAAAAGTCTAGCAAGCGCTTGTTGAAGAAGGTCGGCTCGCCGTCGGGATTCATACGCCTGATCTGGACCGGCACCATGTCGACGAGCTGCGAGAGCTCGCGCTCCCGATCGCGCAACGCCTCTTGCGCGCGCACTTCGTCGTCAATGTCGAGAGAAACTCCGTACCATTGCACAACCGCTCCGTTTTCATCACGCCGAGGCTCCAACCTACACTCCGCCCAGCGATAGGTGCCATCCTTCTCACGCCAACGAAACCTCATCGCGGAGCCGCCGCCAGTGTCGAAACAATTCCGCAACGTACGTTGCACCTCGGGAGCATCCCCGGGGTGGATCAGCTCTTGCAGCAATTCTTCGATGCGGGGCGCCTCGCGAGCTTCGAAGTTCGCGATGACCGAGCGGAAATGGTCCTGGTATCGCTTATTGAAGTAGACCGGCCCACCCGAGGGCGTCGCACTCCAGATACGGATAGGCACGGCGTCGACCATCTCTTGGAGCTGCCGCTCGCTCCGTCGCAGCGCCTCTTCGGCCTGCACTTGATCGTCTATATCATGGCACAAACCGTACCACTGGACGATGCGTCCTTGCTGGTCCCGCAGCGGGTCCGCGCGGCTCGACATCCAATGGTAGACGCCGTCGGCGCGACGCAGGCGATATCGCATCGCGAAGTTCTCCCCGGTGTCAAGGCAGCGACGGAGCGAACCGCCGAACGCTGCTGTGTCGTCTGGATGGACTGTCTCCATAACCGCTTCGAGCCTGCTCATCTCAGGCTTGTCCAAGTCAGCGACATTCAGGCCGAGGAAATCGACCATTCGCTTATTGAAGAAAGTCGGCTCGCCTTCGGGCGTCAGTCGCCAAACATGACTCGGGATCATGTCCACGAGCAGCGAGAGTTCGCGCTCCCGGTCGCGCAGCGCCTCCACGCTTTCACGTAATGTGAGCAGCGTCAGCTGGTGCTGTCGCGATATGGCGGCCACGATGAGCGCTGAAAATGCCGAGATCCCTAGGAAAAGCTGCAGCATGATCTGGTTGTGCTTCAAGGTGGCCGGATCACCGGCAAATTCGCCCGCGCCGAAGACTGTGAATACCGCTGTGATCAGGGCAAGGACAGTCAAGGCGACAGCGGCGCCCTTGAATTCGAAGCGCACCGCGGCCCAAAGAAGCGGCGGCATCATAATGTACGCGAAGGGCAAGTAACCGCTCAGGGAAAGTGCGGCGACACCCAGAAAGATTAGCCCTAGAACGCAAACTTCCATCCATCGAGCCGCCGAAAGGTGCCCCCCGGCTCGCCAGTTTTGGAACACAACCAACGCAAGGGGCGCTACGATCAGAGCCCCGGTGGCGTCCCCAATCCACCATAGAGGCCAAGCCCCCGTGAAGGTTTGTGATTGCATGTCAAACCAGGCAAGTGTGGCGCTTCCTACCGTCGCGCTTATTACTGGCGCAATTCCAGCAGCAAGCACGACGAATGCGAGAACATCCCGCAGGCTTTCCAGTTCCCCTAGCCGCTTGCTTGTCCCGCTCACGAGCCAAGCCCCGACCATCGCCTCAAAAGCGTTGCCGCTATAGATCAGCAAGGCCGCTGGCAAAGGACTGTGGAACCACACGAAATTGCTGAACAGTTCAGCCAGACAGCCTACCATCACCCACCACGGCCAGCTGTATCTGGAGGTGAGGACAAGCGTAGCAATAAAAAGCCCGCTGGGCGGCCAAATGGAAATACCTGTTCCAGGTACGATTGCGAGCAACTGAGCAAATCCGCAGCCTAGGACATAAGCCGCGAAAAAAAGTCCCAAATACAATAATTTGGGACGGTGCGACCAGACGCGCATCATCGGCTTCTCCTGCCTGGCATCGACGGCGTAAGGACCGTCAGCGCTGGTATACCACCAAATCTGGGCTCGCGAATTCACACCTCATCCTAGTACCCCCGTGCCAAAGCTGCATCCTATGGAAATCCATGCATTGCACGCTAGGGACACACATCAGCGAATTGCTCTCTGGTAGCGTTCGGGGTTCCCTGCTGATAGGAGCGCGAATTCCTATACCTTTATCGCGACAATCGCAGACTTGAGCCAAGATTTGAACGGACACTTTCCCGTCCGCTCAGCGGCCCCCGGGCTCATCAATCTCGTCGATTGGGGCAACTCAGTGGGCGCCGCCGGCTGCAATGTGGCCGGGCTTCTTCAGCAGCAGGACCGCCGCCAACGCGATCGTCAAGCTAACGCCAAGCAGGAAGAACGTGTCGTTGAAGGCCATGACGTAGGCCTGCTGGCGGACTCTAAGCGCGATCGCAAGAACTGCTTTTTGTGCGGCGAGTGCGTGGTCGTCGACACCATGCGAGAGGAAGTAAGCCGTGAGCCGCGCGATGCGGACGCGGGTTGCCTCCTGAAACACCGATACCGATTGGACCAGCACGTTCGAATGGTACTGCTCGCGTTTGGTCAGGAAGGTCTGCAGCAGTGCGATGCCGACGGCGCCGCCGAGATTGCGGGTCATGTTGAAAAGGGCCGAGGCCGAGCCGGCATTCTCATTCTCGATGCCTGCTGTGGCGATCGCCGAAAGCGGTGCCAATATAAGGGCCTGGCCGATAGCGCGCACGATGTTCGGCCAGAACAGCTGGTCGCTGGCATATGCTCCGCTCATATGGATGTTCATGAAGTTGGACGCGGCAAACAGGGCAAAGCCGAACGCGATGACGAGGCGGATGTCGAAGCGCTTCATGAGACTAGGCACCAGCGGGATCAGCACGAGCTGAGGCAGGCCGGTCCAGGCAAGCACCATGCCGATCTGTTCGGAATTGTACCCCTGAATACGGGCGAGGTAGACTGGCACGATGAAGACCGAACCGTAGAGCGCGACGCCGAGCAGGAAGTTGGCGAGGATGCCGAACCCGAAGTTGCGGCGGACCAGCAGCCTGAGGTTCAACAGCGGGTGGCTCGAAGTGAGCTCAATCCAGACGAAGACCGCCAACGACACGGCCGCGATGATCGCCAGGCGTGCGATAAAGGGCGAGCCGAACCAGTCGTCCTTGTTGCCTTCCTCCAGCACCGTCTGCAGCGCGGCGAGCCCTAGGGCCATTGTGGCGATGCCCGACCAGTCGCCTTTGCCGAGAAGGCCAAGCTGCATCGGCTGGCGGTCGAGCGAGAACCACAGCATGCCGACCATGACCGCACCGGGCACCAGGTTGACGTAGAAGATGTACTGCCAGCCCCAGTTTTCGGTGAGATAGCCGCCGATAGTTGGGCCAATCGCCGGCGCGAATGTTGCCGACAGTGCGAACAGCGCCAAGCCGATCGGCTGCTTGGCTTTCGGTAGCAGTGTGATGACGATGGTGAAGGCGAGCGGGATGAGCACGCCGCCGGTAAAACCCTGGATCGCTCTCAAAACGATCATTTGACCGAGGTTCGCGGCGAAGGCGCAGGTGACCGAGAACGTGAGGAACAGCACCGCATTGGTGATCAGATAGGTGCGCAGCGAAAAGACCTGGGACAGCCAGCCGGTCAACGGGATCACCACAATTTCGGCGATGAGGTAGGACGTCGAGATCCAGCCGCCGTCGTCGATGCCGGCCCCAATCGCCCCCTGGATGTCCGCAAGCGAAGCATTGACGATCTGGATGTTGAGTACGGCCATGAATGCGCCAAGGGCAGAACCGACCACCGCCACCCAGACCTTCGCCGAACTGGCGGCACCAGCAGTCGCCGCGGCGTTTTGGGCGCGGGCCGCGGTTGGGGGTGACGAAACAACGGCGGTCATGGTTGCGGCTCCTTGAGCGGATGGATCAATGGGTCCGATAGGCCGTGTCGATCATCACGCGAACGGTGCAGAGGGTGTCAGCCCGCGGAGTCGGTTGGCGTTTCTGGTAAGCTCGGCCGGGCTCGGAGCACTCGGACCTTTTCTACCGAGTGCCGACAGCGGCAGCCTCTTGGTTCCGGGCGAGTATATTGGTCTGGGCGAACTCTCTTTTTTCAGCCAGCACGGTCGCCTTGGTGTCAATCGTCGGCTCGACAGACATGCCAGCTCTGAGCAGCCCACCGAACTCGTGATTGTCGACAGCGATTCTCACCGGGATGCGTTGTACGATCTTGGTGAAGTTACCTGTTGCGTTGTCGGGCGGCAGTAGCGCGAACTCCAGGCCGCTCGCCGGTGACAGACTGTCGACGTGCCCCTTCAGTTGGACGTCCGGGAGGCCGTCGACGGTAACGTGCACCGGCTGACCGTCGCGCACATGAGCGAGCTGCGTCTCCTTGAAGTTGGCGACGATGTAGACGGCATCCATAGGCACGACGGCCATCAGTTGCGTACCTGATCCCACATATTGCCCGATCCTAAGCGTGCGCGCGCCGACGGTGCCGTCAACCGGTGCCGTGATCGTAGCGTAAGAAAGGTTAAGCCGGGCCTGCTCCGCGGCTGCCTCGGCACGGTCCTTTTGGGCCACGGCACTGTCGCGCTCGGTGGCGAGCACGTTGATCTTGGCCTGCGCGGCTGCCACCGAAGCCTCGTCGCGCTGCAGGCTGGCGACGAGCTGGTCAGCTTGGGCGCGGCTTGCTTGCGCCTTCTGGGCAGTGCCGGTGCCGCTTTTTGCCAGCGTCGTATAGCGGTCGGCATCGGCGCTAGCGAACGTCAGCGAGGCCTGCGTTGCGGCGACGGTCGCCTTTGCCTGCTCGATCAGCGAATGCTGGAGCGCAATCTGTGCGTCGAGGTTACGCACGGCCGCCTCGGCGGCCTTGACCTCAGCATCCGCCTGGGCAAGCGCGGCACGGAAGTCGCGATCGTCAATGCGGGCAAGAATCTGCCCGGCCTCGACCGCCTGATTATCATGCACCAGCACGGCGGCGATGTACCCCGATATCTTCGGCGCCACAGTTGTGTAGTCGGCCTTCAGATAGGCGTCGTCGGTCGACACCAGGTACTGGCCCTCGGTCCAGTAACCGTAGCCCCAATAACCTGCCGCAGTTGCGGTGGCCAGAAGCACTGTCGCGATTGCGATCCGCTTGAAGCGACGGCGCCTGGACACAGACGCGACGGCGTCGTCGGGAGTAGCCTTCGTGGAAACCGGCAAGCCGCCTGGCTGTTCCGCAGAGGGCCGAGCCGGTTGCTCGACGAAGGCCGCCGGCTGCTGCTGAAGCACCGCCTCGGGTGCGTTGGGGAAGCTGGTGGTTGCAGGCATCTCGGACATCTCATTCGTCCCTGGCGTTCATGGTGCTTTTCACAAGGGTTGGGGTTGGAGCGGCGATACTGCCCAAGAGGGTCTGATACGCCTATCCTTCAGAGTCATGACGCCTGCCTCGCGACAATGTTGGCGCGGCGCGAATATGCCGGTCCTTCGCCTCGAATGCAGTGGAGATCGGGTTTGAAGAATGGCGAAAATGAATTCGCGGGCCGCGCATGCCAGCGGCATGGATCGTGACACTGCAACGACCGCTGGACGATTGCTGGCGCGGCCAGATAGGCGCGGTGCGACGGCATTCCAATGAGACTGCGCATTGCTTTCCTCCGTCAAAGCTGTGTAGCCAGTGGGGAACAGAGTGCCCCTCGCTGGAAAATAGGAAGCCGGACAGGTAAGACGCTCGCCTGCCTCTTCGTCGGCTGCAGAGAGAAACCGGAAAAACCCCTGCACTCGTTATCCCTGTCTCGTCCGGTTGACACGGCTCGAAATATATTTTGAAAAAATCCGATGAAAAAAGCATCTGTTCCAACGTACAGGATTTGCAATCAAAACCGACAGCGACGCTATTTTATTTGTATAGATTGATACTATTGGAAGTCTCTGGAAAAAATGCTTCTCGTTACGAATAATTGTTCCGGCCAAAGGCTTGGTAGCCGATCCATTACTTTGGCGAAGGCGCGGCGCCCGCAACAGATACGTCAGGCCCGTCAAAGCGTCGTTGAGCGCGATGTCGTTCTGTCGAAGGGGATTTCCTCCTGGCGCGGCAGACAGTCTGCCAAATCGGCATGTGTTCCTGATGCCGGTCTAGGCGGCGCACGTCTAGATGCATGCCGCGCATTCGGTTCGGCGCGCCGACGCATAGCGAACCGCGCAGTTGCGCCAACACGCGCGCTCGGCCGATCTCCCGGACGCTAAGCGTTGAACACTGCACGGCGATAGCTAGCGATATCCAACCCCGGTGACGTAGTTGAAGAGCATTTGCTCCTCCACCTCTTCCTCGCGGAAAAGAGCTCTCATCGCATCGCGTATGTCCAATACGCCGATAGGCTTTGCGCCGACGTCGAGCACGGGGAGGTTTTGCAGGCTTCGCGAAGCCATGGTCTGGTAGACGGTGTGGAGATCATCCTGCGGACCGCATGACACGATTGGGCTGGTCATGAGGGCCGATGCCGGCGGCGCTGGCGATTCCCGGCTGCTGAGGTGGCGGATGAGGTCGGATTTGCTTAGAACTCCCGCCGCCGCTCCATTGTCGTCGCACACAACGACAAGGCCAATGCCGGGCTTCGAAAGTGACAAGGCGGCGGCTTGCACCGCCGCATTGCCGTCGATCACCATCAGGCGAGCTTTCGTCATCGCGTTGAGTTGTTCGATCTGCATCAAAAGGCCTCCGAAAGATCGCCTTGTTATGTCGAGCTCACTTTTCGACTGTGGTCAGGTTGGTGTCGTTCGTATCGACAACGAATACGGCAAGCATGCGCGCGGGTTCCGTCTTGCTGGCATTCTCCTCGAAGGTGTGGTGATCACCTGGAAACTCAGAAAAATTTTCGCCGGCGCGATATGTCTTCACCGGACCGTGGTTGACCTGGGTGTTGATTACTCCCTCCAGGACCGTGGCATAGATGAAAGCCGACTTTGCGTGGGTATGCGCCTGGGAACTTCCGCCAGGCCCATATTCGACGAGCACGCCCTTGATGCTCTTGCCTGGTACATTGGGCAGAGGCTGGTCGTAGACCAGCGTGGCCTTGGGACCGTGCGAATCGTCAGCCAGGGCGGCGGTGACGGAGATGCCTGCGACGGCAGCGATGAAAAGGGTCGTTCTGATCATTGTCTTAGCTCCTGTTTGTGAAGGGGGATCGCCGGCCGATGGGAGGGCCGGCCGGCGATCAGGCTCTCGCTGGGGGGACGCGGCGCGAGCCTACGACCTGATGAAAGCGAGCAGGTCGGGATTCACGGTGTCGGCATGGGTCGTGCACATCCCGTGTGGGAATTTCTCGTAGACCTTGAGTGTCCCGCTCTTCAGGAGCTTCGCCGACAACAGTGCCGAGTCTGCGATCGGAACGATCTGATCGTCATCGCCGTGCATCACGAGCGTCGGCACACCGATGGCCCTGAGATCTTCGGTGAAGTCGGTCTCCGAAAAGGCCTTGATACCGTCATACTGCGCTTTGGCGCCGCCCATCATCGCCTGCCGCCACCAGTTTTCGATGACACCAGGAATTGGCTTCGCGCCCGGCCGGTTGAACCCGTAAAAAGGACCGCTAGCGAAATCGAGAAAGAACTGCGCCCGATTGCCGGCGAGCGCCTTGCGCAAGCCGTCGAAAACTTCGATTGGCAGGCCACCTGGATTGGCACGGGTCTTCACCACGATTGGCGGCACGGCGCCGATAAGCACGAGCTTCGCGACACGGCCCTGACGCTGACCGTGCTGCGCGACGTAGTGGGTAGCTTCGCCACCGCCGGTGGAGTGACCGATATGGATCGCATTTCGCAAGTCGAGATGCTCGATCACGGCGGCGGCATCGGCGGCGTAGTGATCCATGTCATGACCTTCGCTCACCTGTGCCGAGCGGCCATGACCGCGCCGGTCATGGGCGATGACGCGGTAACCCTTGCCAAGAAAATAGAGCATTTGCGCATCCCAATCGTCGCCGCTCAAGGGCCACCCGTGGTGGAATACGATCGGCTGGGCATCCTTGGCGCCCCAATCCTTGAAGTAGATTTCCGTGCCGTCACTTGAGTTGATCACGCCCATTATCGTTGTTCCCTTATTTGCTTTGGAAGATGAAAGACTTGGTGGTCCGGCGCCTGGGCGCGCACGGTTCGTGACGGGCCGGCCGCGACCGTGGCGGCAAAAACGCGCAACGCGACATCGCGACGGGACGCCGGGCGAACCAAATCGTCTTCGATGTCGCCTACATCGCTGGGGCGATGTTCATTCTGATCGCGCAGTACCAGTTTGCCGTTACTCCTGCGGCCGTGCATGACGGTCGTACGGTCTGCTTTGGCCATGTAGCGGCCTTCATTCAGATTTTCGATGTAATGCTCAGCCTCCCAACCTTCGATCCAAGGTCCGGCGACGTCCTTTTCGTCGTTGTAGACGTAAAAGCCCGTGAGGCCGTTTGCCATCGCTTGCTCTTTGACGTGGTATGCCATCCGATTGTCTTCTTTCTTGTTTACCGGAATGTTGTACTGCTGCTAATTTTAGCTCGAAGGACGCGATATCGAGGACGCGCGCCCAGCACATCAATGCCGCTGCAGCGGGGCGTTCTTGAACCAATCTTCGAAACGCGTTGTACCGAGGCGCGGATGGTCGCCTGGCACGAGCGAGCGGTCGTCCAGCCGCGTGCCAAAATATTGCGCGTTCGGATCCGCGTTTACTTTGCGCGGATCGTTCGTCGCTTTCAGAAACCGCGCGACCAACTCGCTCATGCGGATCGGTTCCGGGCCTGCGATCTCGATCACACCGTCGACCGGCGGCGAGAGCGCGACATCGGTCATGATTTCCGCGACGTCGCCAGACGCGATTGGCTGAAAATAGGCACTCGAAACTGTTGTGATGTCCCCGACCGTTCCTGACTGGGCGATGCCGCCCAGAAACTCGAAAAACTGCGTGGAGTGGACGATGGTGTAGGGGATGCCGGAACCTCGGATGAGCTTTTCCTGAGCCATCTTCGCGCGCATATAGCCGCTCTCGGGCAAACGCTCGGCGCCGACGATCGAAAGGGCGATGTGGTGCTTCACACCCGCTTCCTTCTCGGCTGCGAGCAAGTTGCGGCCCGAAGTCTCGAAGAACTCCAGAACAGCCTTGTCTTCAAAGGACGGCGAATTCGCCAGGTCGATGACGGTCTGCGCTCCGGCGAGCGTTTCGGCGAGGCCCTCGCCGGTGATCGTGTTGACGCCGCCTTTTGGTGACGCGGCGACTACTTCATGGCCCTTCCTACGCAGCCTCTCGACTGTCTTCGAGCCGATCAGCCCAGTGCCACCAATAACCACGATCTTCATGACGAAACCTCCTCGTTCGTGTTTCAGGACTGTCTGATCGGGCGGCCAAGGGCCCGTCGCGTCAGCTGTCTTCGTTCCAGACAATGCATCAGGGCTGCATGTCGGGGCTATCGAACGGAGGCATCGACCATGCGATGCGAAGGTCTAGGATAGATGCTTCCCTGGATTGGGGTCTTTAGTCAGCAAGGAGACAGTGAGTTGCGTTCTAGCCAAGCCGGCATGCTGGCAGCGAGCAGTACGGGGCCGCATTCAGGAAGCCAGGACGGCAGTGGGGCTTTCGTCAGCGGAAAAATTGAACTCTTCGACCGAGGCGCAATGCGATGCTGCCTTGCGCGCCGTGGCAAAACCTGGGTCGGCTTCGGGTCAAACTTTCCCGCCCCCCACTGCTCTTGGCAGCACGGATACAGCTCGGATGCTCAACACTGTAGAGAATATTGCGGGGTTCCGCGTGCGGGCACGGTTGTGCTGCAGCGAGCCGAATCCTCGCGCTCTTTGCAGAGCGGCGGCACCTGTCTACCTATTTGTCAACGAAAGCCTGCGGCGGCCAAGTCAGGATGGCGAGGACAGCGCACAGCCGTCGCAGGACTGCGCACGCGCGCAACCGAGCGCCTCATCGATGAGGCGGCGGACAGTGCGCGCGCAACGGCCGCACTTGGGGCTGCAACCAAGACAGCCATAGACATGACTGATCGAACGTGTCCGCTCCGCCTCGACGACGGAGCGGACATCCAGATCGCTCAACACATTGCATGAACAGATGACCATGGCGATGCTTCTCGAAGGCGACCTGATCTAGGGTGGTTTGGCCCTCACCCGGCAGGCGGCTAGTAGTCCCAGACGGCCGGTACGCAACGAAAGACGTCGCCGTCAACCGCCACATGACAGACTGACGGAAACGGCAGGTGAGTGGCCACTAGAGGCTCGCGGTTCGCCGCAAGCTCCCGCATAAGACTAACGCGCACGCGCGCCGCCTCCTCGGGGTCGTGTTCGAAGCCATTGTGCCAGTCGGGATGATCGAATCCGACCTGGAACACGAGATCCCCCGCGAACGTCAGCCGGTCGCCTCCGGACGCCAGGCGGACCACGCTGTGCCCGGGGGTGTGGCCGCCAGTGCGACGAACGACTACACCCGGCGCCACTTCGTACTCCTGATCGAACGGACGCAACTGGCTGCGGTATTCGTTCGCGAACCGCTTGGCCGCCCGCCGAAGCGCATCCGGAAACCCCTCCGGCATGGAGACGCGCGAGAAATCGGGCGACTCCCAGAATTTGAGCTCAGCGGCCGCTACGTGAATCCGCAAATCCGGACGCAGCCGCTCCTTCACTCCATTGATGAGCAGGCCGCCAATGTGGTCCATATGCATGTGGGTCAGCACCACGTCGGTCACCGATGCGAGATCGATACCGGCTGCCTCCAGTCGATGGATCAACTGCCCGGCCCGCGGCAGGTGCAAGTCCGGATCCGCCCCTAGCCCAGCGTCGACGAGTATGGTCTGGTTGCCGCTGCGCACCACGACCACGTTCAGCGGCCACTCGAGCGTCTCCGGCGAGAGGAACTCGTCCTCCAGCCAGGCTGTCCGGACAGACGGGTCGACGTTGTATGCGATGGTCTGGGATGGAATTGGTAAGATTCCATCGCTGACAATCAGTACGTCAATCTCGCCGACCTTCAGTGCGTAGCGCGACGGAACAAGCTCGTCGGCTGCCGGTCGACCGGGGCGTGAAATTTCCTGCAGGCTCATGTTTGTCTCCTGTTGATCGCCTTTCCCACGGCCGCATCGGCCGCCTCCGCCGTGTCTCCCGTGGGTTGGCACTTGCCTCCATGGACGGCCGCCCGGCGTGCAGACGAGATTGCGCCGCGGTTGTCCGCGCGACTATCGAACGGAGGTATTGATCGGGCAATGCGAAGGTCCATGGCAGACGTGCTGGGTGTCGGGTGATCAGGACAAATCATATGCTGCGGTATCAGCCGTCCACTGCGTCCATGCAGTCGACTGCACGCGCGCCCTCGACAGAGCGGTCTTGCATGACTTGGGTCGGCACGCTGGTCGATCGGGCAATGTCGAGCGCGGCGAAGCGCACGGACGGACAAGTCGGCACGATTAATGACGGCGCTAAGAAACAGACACCGGCTCGACCGCACAATTCGGCCGTGGTCGCCGACTTCGGGGATGCTGGTCGGTTAGTAGACACATTCAAGTCGACCTTCCAACGACATCGTGATCCGAGCGAAAGTTGCGTCAACAACGATGTCTTTGGTCAAGCGATGCTAAACGGATCGCTTGGTCCAGCGTCTGCGTAGGGGCAAGCGCAGCTTGCGCGATGGCTTAGCCTTGCAGCACCGAGACAGGTCATCATGCACAACACCGTAGAAAATATCGCATGCTCTCCGAGTGGGGGGAAAGGCGGTAGCGCTCTCGCGACTTGAACCCCCGCCCCGCTTCAAGCTGCTTTGGAAACCGCTGCGCCATAGCGCCCATAGCCAATCTTCAAAAGCAAGCCCTCGTCACACACGAACCTCGAGACGAAGCCCACCACTACCGACGTAGACGCTGAAAGCATGTCGAACTAATTGGCAACCCAAAGACTTTTGAGCTCGTGTCCGACGGCCCAATGGGCGGATGCGTCGGTGTCGTTGCACCTGGTCTCGTAGGGGTCGCGAACCATCTGGAATTCGCCGTCCATAACTGCGCCAAATAGGAAGCACTCGTCCTTGTACTGTCCGCGCTCTGCACTCGCCATCTTGACGGTTGCCTTCACGACGATACCGTCAAGGTTCCGGCCCTTCCAGTTGACGGTGCCGTAGTCCTGGATTTCAGAGGTCACATCCGTGGGCTTCCAGTTGTCTCGCGAAAGGCCGGCATTCCATTTTGCAAAATCAGGAAACAATGTCTCCATGTCGATCCCGGAAGACGTGCTGGCCTTAGCCCCGGCACCTAGGACGGTTCGCTTTAGACCATCCGAGAAGAGGTTGAGCAGTGCGGTCGCGGCCGGCCCGTTTTTCTGGCGCAGATCAGCCTGGCGGGATGCCTTCGCGTTTCTTTCGTCTGCCTCGTGCTGGGCCGCGATCTTCTTTTCCTCATCGGCCGCCACGCGCTTGGCCTCCGCGGTTTTGGTAGCTTCCTGCTTGGCTGCATCCAGCCTGGCCGCGATGCTGGCGGCTTCGTTCTTATCGAGCCAAACCGGGGCGAAGGCAAACTGTACCCCGTCGCGCGCGAGCGCTTCGGAGGTCGCCTTAAGGTCGGCGGCCGACGCATAGAGTACGCGGCATTGTTCGTGCCGCACGTCCTCGTAGGCCTTGTCGATCGATGGATACGAGACGGTGCTTCCCGACATGCCTGCGTAATCAGCTATCTTGGTGATGGTCGCCTCGTGCACGGTTGCGTTGCCGTCAATGACGGTGCAGATCCGATCCGAGGAACTCGTCAGCAGGATGCCGCCATGTCCCTCACGCGTTCCGGACGACACTTCTTCTGCGATCTTCAAGGCCAGCGTCTGGTCTGACTCCATCCGGGCCTTGATGTCTTCGAAGCGGATAGAATCGAACACGCGGATCGTCTTGGCCTCCATCGCCTCGAGGTAAGCCGCCTGAAGCGTTGGCGGGGCC
Organism: Mesorhizobium sp. WSM4308; assembly: GCF_002294905.1. Lineage (NCBI taxonomy): Bacteria > Pseudomonadati > Pseudomonadota > Alphaproteobacteria > Hyphomicrobiales > Phyllobacteriaceae > Mesorhizobium > Mesorhizobium sp. WSM4308. The sequence continues at coordinate 73,782 of NZ_NSFW01000001.1, forward strand.
TCGAGGAAGGCCTTCCGCTGGACAAGGAAGAGATCGGCGCTTTCGAGGTCGTTCGCCCCACAGTCCAAACTGACGTTTATTGCCTTGCCGCCCATCGGATCGATGGCTTCGAGGAGTGCCTTGTCCAAGGCAGACGTCCTCGGTAGGCCGAGCAGGCAGATCCACGCCTGGTTCTTCGTCAGGGAGAACTGGCCGGATATCGTGCGCAGCATTGAAGGCGCCCTCGGACCTGAGTTGTACAGCACCACCACGTCCTCCAACGGGCCGCGGAGGAGCGCCTTGTTCAGGTCGGTGACCGCATAAGTCGCGCCGTTGCTCCCTTGGCCGGTATCATTTCCGGACCGGCCGTCGGCAATGTTGCCTGTATCCAGTTCTTCCGCCAGGGCCTGCCGGGCGATCATTGCCCGCACGCCCTCTCGTGCATCGGCGAGCGTGTCCAGGTCGTTGGTGTTGGAAACTTCGTCGAGCGCCTTCACTTCCTGGACGACCTCGGGAAGCTTGGGTGATGTCAGATGGCTACTCATCCAGTGCTTGAGGGCCTGCTGGTCGGCCTGCAGCTCGGCGAAGATCTCAGCCTTCTGCTTTTCAATTGCCTGGGCACGTTCCTTGTCCCGCGATGACGAAAAATCTGAGTAGCCGGGTACGGCCATGAGCAGGGTGGTCAACCGAAGCGCAGAACTGTTCAGGGCATCGGTGGAATCTGTCTGGACCTGCGCGTTCAGCGCAGCGGCCTGGCCGGCGATCTCGACGAGGTTCGAAGTCTGGGGGTTCAACTTCAGGAAGGTTTCGGCGTCCGACAGCAGCGCCGTTGCGGTGGCTCTCGCGGTCTTCAACTTTCGGGCCTCCGACTTGTCGTAGGAGGCTTTGTCGGCAAAGCCCTTCTGCCTGGCAGTGCGGTACGCGGCGGGATCGGAAAAACCCGACGCGCGATAAGCGACCAACTCCGCTCGGGTCTGAATGCCAAGCTGGACTGCCGCTCGATACTCATCGGCTGCGGAGAATCCGCCTGTCTGGGCCTGTTGGTATTCATCGTTGCTGCGGAAGCCGCCCGAGACGGCGTCATCGTAGTCGCGTTGTGTGGCGAAGCCCATGCTTTTTGCCTGGGCGAACGCGCTCGCCGAGGTGAAGCCGCCAGACCTCGCGTCACTGAAGCTCTGAGCATCCGTGTAGCCGAGAGCTCGGGCGGCGTTTCGCTCCTGGTCGCTTTGGAAGCCGTCGCCGGCGTTACGTTCGATTTCCGCAAGGCTGTACTCTGTCAGCAACTCACCCGGCTGCAGATCGAAACGGGAAAGGTAGACCCTGAAGGCTTTGACCGTCGTTGGGCCAATCAGGCCGTCAACGGGGCCAGAGTACAGGCCAAGCTTGGACATCGCGGCCTGGAGCCTCTGGACGACCCTCAAATAGTTGGATTGCGTCGCGAAATCGAACGAGGCTCCCCTCTGGTAGGACATCCAGACTAACCCGTCCAAGCCGTCCCCCCGCGAGAGAAATGAATCCTGAGGGATAATATGCAATTCCTTGAGCGCTGCCAGGTTCGCCTTCGCCTTGTCTTGGTAAAGTGTCCCCGCGACAACAGCAAAAACCCCGTTTCTGCTATGTACGACCAGCGTTGGCCCCAGTGTCGGCGCGTAGGACTGTGCAAGGGCGATGGCCTCTCCTTCACTAGGCCGGCTCGATACAACGAGCCAAAATGCATTCGACTGCGGAGGCCTGAAACCCATCGGCCGCGTCATTTGCTGGCCGTTCTGGATGATCTGGATAAAATCGGAAAGCGATGACGCCGAGCTTATAGCCGGCAAAGATGCCGCCGCCAACAAAGCAGCAACGCCCACACTGCACACGCGACGCATGGTAATCCCCTACACAACCCCAGAAGCCATATTCACGAATCCTATGGGGTGCGCAAGCAGTACCGAATGTCTTGACTTTTTATGCTTACCGGGTGATCGCCACTATGGGTGTGCGCCCTCATTTGTATATGGGGGGCATGACTTCCAATTCCGGTGATGCAGCCGGCTTTCAGTTTCGTCCGTTCTGCTGAAACGGCCGTCGGATGTACATGCCAGAGGTCGATGCCGCCAAAGCTGTCCAAAAACCGAATCTAGTACCCGGCTTTATCCATAAGCGCCCGCAATTCGGGCCGAGGAGCGACACAGAAAGTTCGAAAAGCTTCCAGGAACCCCAGCCAAGCGCACAAGGTCCGTTCTGGACAGATGAGGGCCGGCAAATCGGGGCCGCCATGTTGCACATGGCCTGAACAGTATCGCCTTGAACATCTCCCCCTTTCCATACAAGGTCATCGAAGGGGTGGCGGTCCAACGTGGAATTTCAATGAACCTTCCTATCTTCGCCATCAACCTCGATCGCCAAACCGGTCGCTGGAGCGAATTGTGCGCCAGCGCCGAGGCGGCCGGGCTGACCTTGCAGCGCGTTGCCGCCATCGACGGCCGGGCGCTCGCCAAGGAGGACTGGACGGAGATCGATCTTCCAACGGCGCGCAAGCTGAGCGGGCGCGACATCCTGCCCGGCGAATATGCCTGTTATCGCAGCCATATCCAAGCGCTGGAAACGTTCCTGGCCGGCGGCGGCGCCCATGGCCTGATTGTCGAGGACGACGTCTTCTTCGGCGAAAACACCATACGGCGCATCGAGGCCATCATTGCCGCGGTGCCGGATTTCGACGTCATAAAGCTGACCAACCATCGCATGAGCTTCTTCATGCGTGCCGTGGCGACGACGCAAGGCGACGAGATCGGTCGAGCGCTGCATGGCCCACAAGGCTCGGCCGCCGCCTATCTGGTGACACGGGAGGGGGCACAGGGGCTGTTGTCGGCGCTCGCGGGGATGAAAATGCCGTGGGACGTCGCACTCGAACGATTTTGGGATACCGGCCTGAAAGTCTATTCGGTTCGCCAAAACGTGCTTGGCTTTGCCAGGAGCAGCGCGATTTCCGACATAGCCGGTCCTTCGGGCAGCTATAAATCCGCAAGGCTTCGCGGGCCGAGTCGCCTAAGTGCCGGGGCATTGCGAGCCATCGACGAGCTGCGCCGCCTGCACCACGTGCTGCTGCGGCCGCCCTTGCCGCGGGAAACCGTGGACTACGCCAGGGAGGACACGCCGCGCAACACCCTGCTTCTGTTGCTTGCGGCACTCGCCATTCTGGCTTTGGTCTCGGCGGTCTGGCGCGAAGCCCACACCTATCGCTATGCGGGCCTGGCCCTGGCCTTGGTCGCGCTCATCCGCTGGTTCAGGGTGGATTTGTGGACCTACAGCAAGCCACTGATCGGTTGGGTCGGCGGTCTGTGCATGGGTTGGTCGCTCTATGCCTTCATCCGACTGGCGATCGTCTATTTAGGCACCCACCAGTTGGGCAGCGCCGAAGGCATCTATCTGTTTCCGCTGTTTTATGCGACGACCGGCTTCGCCCTCCTGCTGTTTGTCAGGCGGCCGGCGCGGCTCGTCCTCTGGTTCATGATCCTCAGCCTTGTCTTCCTGGCGGCTGACACCGGCTATTCGGACATGCTTCACGGCACCAGACCGGGGCCGTGGCTTTTCAACAATCCCATCCATGCGTCGGTGTCGGCTGGTTTCATCTTCTTGTGCACGCTGCAGTTCATGGCTTACACGGCCCAAAGAACCGACCTGGACAAAGTGACCAGGAGCCTGCACTGGGCGCTGTCGACAGCCGTCCTTGTGTTTGCTCTCGTCAACATCATTGCGCTGCGATCAAAGGGGGTCTGGCTCGCGTTGGCGCTCGCCCTGTTCGTGTTGGCAGTCATGACGCTGGCGAGAGGCCATCGCCGCGAGCTGATGGTCGGGGGCGGTGTGCTGGCAATCGTGGCAGCCGGCGTTGTCGCCGCACACGACATCTTCTGGTCCACGGCCGGCGACACCATGATCTTCGTCAGGGGGCTGGTTTCGGATGTTTTGAGCCATGGCGTCTTGCCGGCCTTCGACCGCGCCATCGCAAGCAGTACGGTCCCGCTCGCGGCCAGGGAAAGGCTCATGCTGTGGTACGACGCGATCGAGGTCTGGAAACGCCACCCGATCTTCGGAGCCAGTTCCAGCTGGCTCACCGAATGGCAGAACAGAACCTATCATCCGATGATCTTTAACGTCTTCCACAACGGTTATCTGGAGATAGCCGTGCGCTATGGCGTGGTCGGGCTGGCCTTCTTTGCCTTTCTCTACATCTGGTCGGCCAGGCAGGTCCTGCTGGCCGCGCGGGCCAGGCTCATCGCGCCGGTCGCCTGGCCCTGCTATATCTCGACGCTGGTCTTCTTTGCCCTCACCATCCTCAGCAATTCGAACAACCGGCTGGCGATGGGCGAGGCCTTCATGTGGTTTGCTGCCGCATTCGGCTTCTATTGTTTCTATCTGCGCCAGCAGAACAACCTTGTCGCGCCGAGAACCTATTTCTAGGCGGCCCGGCACGCCGCGTGTGCGGCGGTTCCAGATTGTCGTTGGGGCAGGATGAGATTTTTTTGTCGCCGGACGAATCCTGCCAGCGGCGATCCGGCAGCCCGGATGGATCAGCTCGCCTCGCGCATCGCCTCGGCGGCCTGGAGGTCGACCGAAACGAGCTGGCTGACGCCCTGCTCGGCCATGGTCACGCCGAACAGCCGGTCCATGCGCGCCATGGTGATCGGGTTGTGGGTGATGATGACGAATCGCGTCTCGGTGGTCTTGGCCATCTCGTCCATGAGATTGCAGAAGCGCTCGACATTGTGATCGTCCAGCGGCGCGTCGACTTCGTCGAGCACGCAGATCGGCGCCGGGTTGGTCAGGAAGACGGCGAAGATCAGCGACATCGCCGTCAGCGCTTGCTCGCCGCCGGACAGCAGCGTCATGGTCTGCGGCTTCTTGCCGGGCGGGCGGGCAAGGATTTCGAGGCCTGCCTCGAGCGGATCGTCGGATTCGATCAGTTGCAATTCCGCCGTGCCGCCGCCGAACAGATGCGAGAACAGACGCTGGAAGTGGCTGTTGACCACATCGAAGGCGGCCAGAAGCCGCTCGCGGCCTTCGCGATTGAGGCTCTGGATCGCCTGCCGAAGCTTGCGGATCGCCTCGATGATGTCCTCGCGCTCGGTAACGATCGCTTCGAGCCGGTCGGAGAGCTCCTTCTGCTCTTCCTCGGCGCGCAGATTGACGGCGCCGAGCCGTTCGCGCTCGATCTTCAGCCGGTCGAGCTGGCGCTCAATCTCTGCCATTTCGGGTATTGGGTCATCGGCTTCCAGGCCGGTGTGGCGGATGACCAGATGCGGCGGCGTGTTCAGCGTTTCATGGATACGCGCCTCGACCTCCAGCCGGCGCTCGTCGGCCGCCGTCAGCCTTTCCTCGGCACGGGCACGGGTCTCGCGCGCCTCGGCCAGTGACTGGATGGCTGATGTGGCCAGCTTGTCCAGATCGGCCTGCCTGTTTTCCGCTTCCTGCAGCCGGTCGGCGGCCGCCTTGCGCAAGGTCTCGGCCTCGGTCAATTGCGACAGCAGCGCGCGCCGCTTGGCATCGATCTCATCGGGCGCGTCGGCCAGCCGTTCGCGCTCGGCCTCGGCCTCGGCCTTGCGTTCACCGAGCGAGGTGATCTGGGTCGAGGCGTTTTCGGCGCGTACCAGCCAGTTGCTGCGCTCGGCGCCGATGGCATCGAGCCGGCGCGTCCGCGCCTCGGCCTCGCGCCGCAGCCCTTCATGGACGGCCCGCGCATCGGCAAGCGTGGCGCGGTCGCGGGAGACATTGGCCGAGGACTGTTCGAGCTGCAATTGCAGGTCGCCCAGATCCGGCGCGTCCTGCAGCAGCATTTCGGCCTCGACGAAAGCCGCCGAGGTTTCCTCATGGCTGTCGACGATGCGCGCGCGCCCCTCATCCAGCGCCGCGCGCCGGCTCGCCAGCTCGCCACCGGCCTTTTCGGCCTCGGCCAGCGCATTGCGGGCCGCGTCCAGCCGGTGCTGGGCATCGCGTCCGGCCTGGCGCGTGTTGCGTTCGGCCTCGCTCGCCTGGCGAAGCGCCTGCTCGGCCCGTGCCAGCGCTTCCTCGGCCTGGCGCAGGACAAGCGTCGCCTGCACCGCTTCGGCGTCAAGTTCGGCAAGCCGGTTCTTCTGCGCCAGCCTTTGTGCGGCGGCCGTCGGCGCATCGGCGCTGGCGGTCAGGCCATCCCAGCGCCACAGCGCGCCTTCGCGGCTGACCAGCCTCTGGCCAGGCGCAAGCAGCGCCTGCAGCCGGCGGCCGTCCGCGGCCTCGACAATGCCGATCTGCGCCAGGCGGCGGGCAAGCTGTGCCGGGGCACGAACCACGCTGGCCAGGCTCTTGATGCCTTCCGGTAGGGCCGCGTCGCCGGGTTGGATCTGGCTTTCGCCCCAATGCGCCGGCGCGCTGCGGTCGAGCGGCACGTCAAGGTCTTCGCCAAGGGCTGCACCCAGCGCCGTCTCGAAGCCGCGCTCGACGCTGATCTGCTCCAGCACCGAAGGGAAGAGATCGCCACTGGCGGCATTGAGGATCTTGGCCAGCGTGCGTGCTTCGGTCTCGATCCGCGCCAGTTCGGCCCTGGCATCCTGAAGCGGCGGGCGGGCAGCACTTTCGGCGGCGCGGGCATCGATGACCGATTGTTCGGCCTGCGCCACGGCGGCCTCGGATTCTTCCAGCAGCGCCACGGCGTGTTCGACCAGAGCGCGCTTTTCAGCCGGATCCGGCAGGCCGGCGACCTTGGAGAGGATATCCGACAATTCGCGGTCGACCTCGGCGAGCTGGCGGGCGAAGCGGTCGCGGCGCTCGGCGGTCTCGCGCAGCGTGCGCTCGATCTGATGGCGCGAAGCGGCGGCCTCGGCGCGTTCGGCGGTCAGCGTGGCGAGCCTGGCTTCGCTTTGCGCCAGCGTCGACGCCGCCTGTTCGAACACCGCGCGGGTGGTGGCCTCGCGCTCGGCCGCACCAGCGTTTTCGGAATTCAGCGTGGCTTCCTCGGTGCGCAACCGTTCGAGGACATCGGCATTGTCGCGCACCATCCGCTCTTCGCGGGCGATGTCTCCGTCGAGCTGCTGCAGGCGGCGCTCGATTTCAGCCTGGCGGTTGCGAATGCGGCCGGCCTCCTCCTCGATCTGCGACCTGGCGATCGACAGGCGCTGGAAGGCGGCGGCGGCGGCGGCTTCCGCATCGCGCAGATCGGGCAGGCGATGAGCGCTGATGCCCTGTTCCTTGGCCGCGTTCATCTGCGCGGCGGCGCGGTCGCCGACCAGTGCCGTGGCAACAGCCAGCGCAGAACGTGCCTCGCCTTCCTGCGTCTTGGCCAGCGTCCAGCGCAGATGCAGCAACGTCGCTTCGGCCTTGCGGATATCGGCCGACAGGTTCTTGAAGCGCGAGGCCTGGCGCGCCTGGCGCTTCAGGCTTTCGATCTGGCTTTCCAGTTCACCGACGACGTCGTCCAGGCGTTCCAGATTCTGTTCGGCCGCCTTCAGCCGAAGTTCCGCCTCGTGGCGGCGGGTGTGCAGGCCGGAAATGCCGGCCGCCTCTTCGAGCAGGGCGCGGCGCGCCTGCGGCTTGGCCTGGATCAGTTCGCCGATACGGCCCTGCCCGACCATCGAGGGCGAGCGCGCGCCGGTCGACTGGTCGGCGAACAGAAGCTGCACATCCTTGGCGCGCGCTTCCTTGCCGTTGATACGGTAGAGCGAGCCCGCCTCGCGCTCGATGCGGCGCGACACCTGCAACTCGTCGGCGTCGTTGAAGGCAGCGGGCGCCGAACGATCACTGTTGTCGAGGAAAAGCGTGACTTCGGCGGTGTTGCGGGCGGGCCGTGTGCCTGAACCGGAAAAGATGACATCGTCCATGCCGGACGCGCGCATGTTCTTGTAGGAGCTTTCGCCCATCACCCAGCGCAGCGCCTCGACAAGGTTCGACTTGCCGCAGCCGTTTGGCCCGACAATACCCGTCAGGCCGCGTTCGATGACGAACTCGCCGGGCTCGACGAAGGACTTGAAACCGAGGAGGCGAAGGCGCGAAAACCTCATTCGCGCGCCTCATAGGCGTGTTCGGCAAAAGTGCTCCGCGGCTTTGCGGAGAGAACGCGCGGCAAGACAAAAGGCAGGGCAGCGCCGGAGCACTGCCGCTTCAGCGCTGAACTGATGTCAGAGCAGAGGGTCGATGATGGCCGACATTTCCTCAATCGACATCGCCCCTTTGTAGGTCTTACCGTTGATGAAGAAGGTCGGTGTCGAGTCGACCTTGAATTCATTGGCGCCGCGCTTCTGGACCGATCTCACATCGTCCAGAAGTTTCTGGTCCGTCAAGCAGGCCTCGAAGGACTCCTGTGTAAAACCGGCGAGCTTCGAGATTTGCAGCAGCGCATCCTTGGTGTTCGACACGCCAACCCAGTTCGCCTGCTGCCTGAACAGCACGTCCACCATCGGGAAATAGTTATCCTTGGCGCAGCGCGCCAGCATGAACCCGGCTTCCGCGCTCGGATCGAACGGGAATTCGCGCAGGATATAGCGCGCCTTGCCGGTGTCGATGTACTTCGTCTTCAGGTCCGGGAAGGTGGTTTCGGCGAAATGCGCGCAATGCGGGCAGGTCATCGAGGCGTATTCGACGATGGTGACCTTGGCGTCATCCTTGCCAAGCTGCTTGTCGGGCAGTGCGCCGGGCTTCAGCAGTTCCGCCATGTCGACAGTGCCCTGGGACTCGGGAACCTGAGCGGCAGCCGGCGTGGCCGGCTTCGCGGGGGCGGCCGGATCCGCGGGCTTCACATCCGCCGCCTTGGCCTGTTCGCCGGAGTCGCTGCAGGCGGCGAGCAGGGCCACCGCCGGAATGGCGGCCAGCGAAGACAGGACGTTTCTGCGAGACAGACTTTTGCCGAACGGAGGACGGTTCATACGAATCACCTGACAAGGGTTGGATTTTGCAACGCAAAGGCACGAAAAGGCGAGAGTTGGCGCGAATTAAGGCATCTCCATCCCCAATCCAATCGCGAAACCTGACAAAGGTGATCACGAATGCGAGATGTTGACGACAAATCCATGACTGTCTTCAAGGGGTTTTTGACTTCCTTTCACCCAAAATGGTTGCGCCAAGCCTTTCCAGCGAGGCACGCAGCCCGTCATCCTCGATCAGCTCGACCGTATTGGACAATCTGGTCTGCTCCGCCGCCGTCAACGGCCTGAAGGTCGGTTTAGGCCGTCCCTTGTCCGTCGTCACCGGTTTTTGCACGATCCTGATGCGGCCTATCGCCGTAAAGCCGAGGAAGGCGTTGACCCGGTTGATGATCTCGCCGGTCTCGTGCTGCAGATGAAGTGCCGCCATGCCTTCGCAGGCAATGACCAATACCGCCGGCTCGAACGGATCGTCCTCATGCAGGCGGCGTGGCCATTGAATTTTCTCCGGCCGCGAGCGGCTGGCGAGGCGTGGCCCGGCGATCTCTTCCCAGGACTGAACGAGACCAATCGAGATGCCTGCCCGCTTGCGCAGCACCGGGTCGAGGATTTTGGTGGCAAGATCGCTCACCGGGACGGGATTGCCGTAGGGCGTTCTCCCTGCCATGTACGTTCTCCAGCCACGACCCCAGCAGATTACCGGCCAGGCCAATACACGATCAATGGCACCAGCAGACCAGACCCGCAAGGCCCAGACACGCAAGCCAATGCCGGACGACACCGCGTCGCGCCTGCTTGCCTGGTACGACGTGCATCATCGTGAATTGCCGTGGCGGGTGAGCCCGCGCGAGCATGCACGCGGCGTGCGGCCAGACCCCTACCGCATCTGGCTGTCCGAAGTCATGCTGCAGCAGACCACGGTCGAGGCGGTGAAATCCTATTTCCGCGTCTTCGTCGAGAAATGGCCCGATGTCGAGGCGCTGGCAGCGGCACCGACCGAGGACGTCATGAAGGCCTGGGCGGGGCTCGGCTATTACTCCCGCGCCCGCAACCTCAAGTCCTGCGCCGATCTGGTGGCGGCGCGTGGCGGCCAGTTTCCCGACACCGAGGCCGGTTTGAGAGACCTGCCCGGCATCGGCGCCTACACCTCGGCGGCGATCATGGCGATCGCTTTCGACTGCCCCGCCGCCGTAGTCGACGGCAATGTCGAACGCGTCATATCGAGGCTGTTTTCGATCACCACGCTGCTCAGCGAAGCCAAGACCGAGATACGCGCCCATGTCGAGGCCATGGTGCCGACGGCGAGGCCGGGCGATTTCGCCCAGGCGATGATGGATCTCGGCGCCACGATCTGCACCCCGCGCCGGCCGCGCTGCATGCTGTGCCCGCTGCGCGAGAGCTGTAGTGCCGTCGTTTCGGGCGACCCTGAAAACTTCCCGGTGCGGCTGCCCAAAGCCGACAAACCGCAGCGACGCGGCGCTGCTTTCGTCGCCATGCGCGAGGATGGTGCCATTCTTCTGCGCAAACGGCCGGAGAAAGGTTTGCTTGGCGGCATGACCGAGGTGCCGACAACGGGCTGGACCGCGCGGGTGGACGGAGCCACCACGCAGGCGGCGGCGCCCTTTCCCGGCGACTGGCTGCGCGCCGGAAAAATCACGCATGTCTTCACCCATTTCGCGCTCGAGCTCGAAGTCTTTCACGCCCACATCAAAGGTGATGCGCCGGCAGGGCATTTCTGGTCGCACGCCCACGAGATTTCCGGCGAGGCACTGCCCACTGTCATGAAAAAGGCAATCGAGGCTGCGATACCCGGCGCGACGAAAAAGCAACGCCCGCATTGAAAGAGGCTTCATGACCGAGATCCGCCACATCGTGTTCGACATCGGCCGCGTGCTGATCCACTACGATCCGAACATTCCGTTCAGCCGCCTCATCCCCGATGCCGAAGAGAGAAAGTGGTTCTTCGACAATGTCTGCACGCATGACTGGAACATCGAGCAGGATCGCGGGCGGACCTGGGAAGAGGCCGAGGCGCTTTTGATCGCTGAGCATCCCGATCACACGGAAAACATCCGCAATTTCCGCCGCCACTGGCACGACATGGTGCCGCACGCCTATGACGACAGCGTCGCCATCATGCTTGGCCTGATCGAAAGCGGCCACGACGTGACCATGCTGACCAATTTTGCCTCCGACACTTTGGCGGAAGCCCGCGAACGCTTCGATTTCCTCAATCGTCCGCGCGGCGTGACCATCTCCGGCGAGATCGGCAAGATCAAGCCGGATCGTGACATTTACGAACATCACGTGGCCGCGTTCGGGCTCGAGCCCTCCGCGACGCTGTTCATCGACGACAGCCAGAAGAATGTCGACGGCGCCAAGGCCGCGGGCTGGCAAGCCGTGCTGTTCACCGATGCCAGGACACTTCAAGCAGATCTTGAACGCTTGGGAATCAAGGCGCGATCTGAATCGCTTGCGGCGATCCGCTGAGATTTTGATTCAACGCGATACGCGATAATTCGGCAGGGGGTCAGCCCCCTGCCCGCTCCATGCCGAGACGGGCGATGCGGCGCAGTTCGTCGATCGGGGTCAGTCCGCCGCTGCGCTCATAATGCCAGAAGGTCCAGCCATTGCAGGCGTCCAGGCCTTGCACTTCGGCGCCGATCTTGTGGATCGAGCCGGCGCTGTCGCCGATCGCCACCGTGCCGTCGGCGCGCACCTTGGCCGCCCAGCGCTTCTTGGCGTCGTAAAGCGTGGCGCCCGGCGTCATCAGCCCGGTATCGATGAGGCTGACGAAGGCAACGCGCGGCTCGGCGCGCTTGCCGGTCAATACCGTCAAATCGGCATCCTCCAGCGGCCGCACCGCATCGATGCGTTCGTTGGCGGCATCGATATAGGCCTGCTCGCGTTCGATGCCGACGAAATGGCGACCGAGGCGTTTGGCGACCGCACCCGTCGTGCCGGAGCCGAAGAAAGGGTCGAGCACGATGTCGCCCGGCTTGGTCGAGGCCATCATGATGCGGGCGAGCAGCGCCTCCGGCTTCTGCGTCGGGTGCAATTTGTCGCCATTGTCGTTCTTCAGCCGCTCGCCGCCGGTGCAGATCGGGAACAGCCAGTCCGAACGCATCTGGATATCGTCGTTGGACGCCTTCAGCGCCTCGTAGTTGAAGGTGTAGCCCTTGCCCTTCTGGTCGCGTGACGCCCAGATCATCGTCTCATGCGCGTTCTGGAAACGGCGGCCACGGAAATTCGGCATCGGGTTGGTCTTGCGCCAGACCACGTCGTTGAGGATCCAGAAGCCCAGATCCTGCATCTTGGCGCCGACCCGGAAGATGTTGTGATAGGAGCCGATGACCCAGATCGTGCCGTTGGGCTTCAGCACGCGGCGCGCCGCCAAAAGCCAGGCGCGGGTGAAGGCATCGTAGGCCTCGAAATTCTCGAACTGGTCCCAGTGATCGTCGACCGCGTCGACCTTGGACTGGTCGGGCCGGTGCAGATCGCCGTCGAGTTGCAGATTGTAGGGGGGATCGGCGAAGATGACGTCGACCGACTTTTCCGGCAGCCGGTCGAGGGCCGCCACGCAGTCGCCCTTGAGGATCGTGTCCAGCCATTCGGATTGCTGGGGAGCGTGGGACAACTCGTGGAGAAGACGCACGGCAGACATTTTTACACCCAAGGCACGCGTTACTGTTTACTCCCCGTTATGGTTACCGATCAGCGTAAATATTCGGTGAAGGCTCGCGGATAGGCCTGCCAGGTTTGCGAAGGCCGGGCCATTGGTGTATGCCGCGCCGCCCGAGGCCCTCACGGCCGCTTCATCCTTTCCTTGTCCGGATCACCATGCCCCAGCCAGACCTTGTCATCTTCGATTGCGACGGCGTGCTCGTCGATTCCGAAATCATCGCCGCGCGGGTCGAGGCCGAGCTGATAACGCTCGCCGGATATGAAATCTCGGCCGAGGAGATTGCCGAAAGTTATGCGGGCCTGACGTTCAAGGACATACTGATGCGGATCGAGGAGAAGTCCAAGATTCCGTTCCAGGCGTCGCTGATCGACCGCGCCGAAGAACTCGTCGACCGCAAACTGCGCAGCGACGTGCGTGCCATCGAGGGCGTGCGCGAAGCGGTCGTATCGGTCACTGCGCAACGCTGTATTTGCTCCAACTCACGCTCGGAGCGGATAGAATTCATGCTGGAGAAAGTGCATCTGCTGCCGTTCTTCGCCGGCCGCATCTTCTCGGCACTGGAAATACCGAGCAAAAAGACCAAACCTGCGCCGGACGTGTTCCTGTTCGCGGCGGAAAGACTCGGCGCGAACCCGGCCAACACTTTCGTCATCGAGGATTCCGTGCACGGCGTCGCCGGCGCCAGGGCAGCCGGCATGCGGGTGATCGGCTTCACCGGCGCCAGTCACACCTATCCCGGCCATGCCGACGCGCTGACCGAGGCCGGCGCCGAAACGGTGATCCGCCGCTGGGCAGAGCTGAAAAGCGTGATCGCGGCGCTGTCGGAATGGTCGGCCGACGCCTGAGACGCGCGCCCGGCCGGGCGCACGCTGTATCGATGACCGCTCAGTTCGTCGCAGCGGCCTTCTTCCTGCGAGTCTTCTTCGGCTTGTCCGTCGTCGCCTTCGGCGCGGTTTCGTCATAGCCGGCGTAGACCTGATAATCCTGCGCCGTCGGTGCTGGCACGACGACATTGGAATCGGTGAAGACGAACTGGGTGGCGACCGACGGATCGGTGACCTGGACCTGGTACTGGTGAATCTGCGAGTAAAGCACGTCGGTGCCGTGCATCACCGCGGTGCGGATCGGCATGGTGATGGTGCCGGGCGTAAACTTCGCTCCCGGCACGATCTTGCCGGCAACCGCGATCTTCATCGTCAGCTGTCCGTCGGCGCGGCTGCAATCGCGGGTCACGTCGGAAATCGACGCCTGGTAAATGATCCTCGCGGAATCATCGGGCGGCGTGGCAGCGGCGGCGTCAGCCGCAGCCTGGGCCGCGGCATCCGCAGCGGCATCGCCGGTCTTCTTGAGCTTCGGCTTGGCCTTCTTGACCTCGTTGGCATAGGTGTTGAAAAAGGCCGTGCCGTCGCGCACCGTCACCCGCGGGCAATAGGCGTTCAGCTGGCTGGCCAGAATCTTGGGATCCTGCGGAGGCGGAGGCGCCGTCGGGTCCTTCTTGCCGAAACCGAGGTTGAGGATGCCATTGTCGCCCGATTGGCAGCCGGCGGCGGCGAGCATAAAGCCGGTGAGCGCAAGACCCGCCAAAAAGCGGCCACGTGATGTACGAAACGCCATGAAACTGCACTTCCCTCTCGTAAAGCTGGTGACGTATATCAACGGCGCGGCAAAAATGCGACTGGAGCCGGCACAGAAATTAACCACCTTGTGGTGAACGCAAAAGCCAAGCGGCAACGGGACTGAGACATGCAATATGTGAGTACGCGCGGGGAAGCACCCGCGCTTGGATTTTCCGATGCCGTGCTGGCGGGGCTGGCGCGCGATGGCGGGCTTTACGTGCCGCGCGAGTGGCCGCAGTTTTCAGCTTCCGAGATCCGCGCCATGCGTGGCCTTGCCTATCCCGATCTCGCGATCCGCGTGCTGTCGCCGTTCCTTGACGGCGAAATTCCGGCGCCGGTTTTCGAGCGCCTGGTGCGCGAAGCCTATGCCACGTTCCGCCACGAGGCGGTCTGCCCGCTTGTCCAGACCGGCCCCAACACGTTTGTCCTCGAACTCTTCCATGGGCCGACGCTGGCATTCAAGGATGTGGCGATGCAGCTGCTCGCCCGGCTGATGGACCATGTGCTTGCCGAACGCGACCAGCATGCCACCATCGTCGGCGCCACGTCGGGCGACACCGGCGGCGCGGCGATCGACGCCTTTGCCGGGCGCAGCCGCACCGACATCTTCATCCTGTTCCCGCATGGCCGCGTTTCACCGGTGCAGCAGCGCCAGATGACGACGTCGAAGGCCAAAAACGTCCACGCGCTGGCGATCGAAGGCAATTTCGACGACTGCCAGGGCCTGCTCAAGGACATGTTCAACGACCACGCTTTCCGCGACCGGGTGGCGCTGTCGGGGGTCAATTCGATCAACTGGGCGCGCATCATGGCCCAGATCGTCTACTATTTCTCCTCGGCCCTGTCGCTCGGCGCGCCGGACAGGCCGGTGTCGTTCACCGTGCCGACGGGCAATTTCGGCGATATCTTCGCCGGCTATGCCGCCAAGAAGATGGGCCTGCCGATCGAACGGCTGGTCATCGCCACCAACGACAACGACATATTGGCGCGCACCTTCGCCACCGGCGAGTACCGCACCAAGGGTGTCTTTGCGACCACCTCACCGTCGATGGACATCCAGGTTTCGTCGAATTTCGAACGCCTGCTGTTCGAAGCCTCCAACCGCGACGCGGCGACCGTGCGACGCTACATGGACGGCCTGAAACAGTCCGGGGCCTTCACCATAGAAGCCAGCGAAATCAATGGGATGCGGTCCGAATTCGACGCCGGCCGCGCCACCATGGACGATGTCGCCGCCACCATCCGTTCGACGCTCGCGGCCAGCAATTATCTTCTGGATCCGCATACCGCGGCGGCCATGCATGTCGCGGCCGGCAAGGCATCGGGCGCCGTGCCGATGGTGGTGCTGGGCACCGCCCATCCGGCAAAATTTCCGGCCGCCGTCGAGGCCGCCAGCGGTGTCTCGCCGGCCCTGCCCGCATGGCTAGGTGGATTGATGACATTTGAGGAAAAATACACGGTACTTCCATCCGACCTGAAAATGGTGGAAGATTACGTCAGCCGCCGTGCGCGAGCGGCGCGTTAGGGAGTACGAGCCATATGGGTGTTGAGGTAAGCCGTCTGTCGAACGGCCTGACAGTCGCCACCGAAACCCTTCCAAGTATCGAATCGGTTGCCTTGGGTGCCTGGGTCAAGTCCGGTGCCCGCAATGAGCGTGATGAAGAGCATGGCATGGCCCATCTGCTCGAGCACATGGCGTTCAAGGGCACGAAGCGGCGGACGGCCTTCGAAATCGCCTCGGAAATCGAGGATGTCGGCGGTGAGATCAACGCCGCCACCAGTGTCGAGACCACCTCCTACTACGCCAGGGTGCTGTCCGACGACGTGCCGCTGGCCGTCGACATCCTCGCCGACATCCTGCAGGAGTCCGAATTCGACCCGCAGGAGCTCGAGCGCGAGCAGCACGTCATCCTGCAGGAGATCGGCGCCGCGCACGATACGCCAGACGATATCGTCTTCGACCGTTTCACCGAGACGGCCTTTCGCCACCAGACCATCGGCCGCTCGATCCTGGGCACGCCGGAAACCGTCAAATCCTTTACTTCCAAGCAGTTGCACGATTTCATCGAACGCCAATATGGCGCCGAGCGGATGGTGATCGTGGCCGCCGGCGACATCAAGCACGACAATTTCGTGCGCGAGGTGGAGAAGCAGCTTGGCGGCTTCCGCAGCAAGGCCGACAGCACCATCCCGCAATATGCACAATATGTCGGCGGCGATTTTCGCGAGGACCGCGACCTGATGGATGCACAGATCGTGCTGGGCTTCGAAGGCCGCGCCTACCATGTGCGCGACTTCTACGCTTCGCAGGTGCTGTCGATGATCCTCGGCGGCGGCATGTCGTCGCGCCTGTTCCAGGAAGTCCGCGAGAAACGCGGCCTGTGTTATTCGGTCTATGCCTTCCACTGGGGCTTTTCCGACACCGGCGTCTTCGGCGTCCATGCCGCGACCGGCCAGAGCGACATCGCCGAACTCGTGCCTGTCATCATCGACGAGTTGCAGAAGGCGGGCGAGAACATCCTGCAGGAAGAACTCGACCGCGCTCGCGCCCAGTATCGCGCCGGGCTGATCATGTCCGCCGAAAGCCCGGCCAGCCGCGCCTCGCAGATCGCGAGGCAACTGCTTTTGTTCGGCAGGCCGATCGCCAAGGAGGAATTGATGGAGCGCCTGTCGGCGCTGACGGTGGAGCGGCTGACCGACCTGTCGTCGCGGATGTTCTCGACCAAGCCGACGCTTACCGCTGTCGGGCCCGTGGGTACGCTGGCACCATATGAGGCGATCCTCGATTCGCTTCCGGGCACGCAGACCACGGCCCGCAGACTCGCCGTCTAAGTCCCCAAAGCGCCGTGTTCGCGCTCGCTTTCTTTCGCCGTGATCTGCCGGCGCTGAAGGGCAATCTCGTCACGCTGCGCGTGCCATACACCAACGACTATCGGGAATGGTCGACATTGCGCGGCGAAAGCCGGGCCTTCCTGGAGCCGTGGGAGCCGCGCTGGACCCCTGACGAGCTCGACCGCACGGCATGGCGGCTGCGCATCAGCCGCTATCGCGAAGACTATGCGCAGGGAACCGCGATCGCCTTCTTCATCTTCGAGAAGTCGAGCGGCAAGCTGGCCGGCGGCATCACGCTCGGCAACATACGCCACGGTGTCTCGCAAAGCGGCCATGTCGGCTACTGGATCGGCGAGCGCTTCGGCGGGCGTGGCCTGATGACCGACGCGGTCAAGGTCGTGGCCCGCTTCGCCTTCGATACGCTGAGGTTGCACCGGATCGAGGCGGCCTGTATTCCCGACAACATCCGGTCGATCCGCGTGCTTGAAAAAGCCGGATTCCGGCGCGAAGGACTGTTAAGATCCTATCTCAGGATCAACGGCATCTGGCAGGACCATTACCTCTACGCCCGGATCGCGGACGATCCGCTGGACGCAGGAACGAAGGACTGATTTTTGACGAATTTCCTGCGAAACGGGCCGCTGTTCGCCTTTGTCCTCGCGGCAATCCTGACGCTGTGCGCGGCTTCGTCGGCCCTTGCCGTCGAACCGATCAAGATTGCCCGCGACGACGTCGCGCTCGACCTGTCGCGCGCCTTCGAGATCTACCGCAACCAGGGTGAGAACTTCCAGGTATCGACCGCGCCCGGGCCTGACGGCATCGTGCGGCGCATCGAGGTCGAGGCCAATGACGCGCGCTCGACCGGCGACTGGGCGGTGTTCGCGCTGGCAAACACCACGGACCAGCAGCTCGACAGGCTGATCGTGGCGCCGCATTTCCGGCTGGTCAATTCCGGCATCTTCTGGCCCGATCTCGGCGCCACCCGCATTGCGGCGATCACGCCCAGCGAGGGCTTCGCGCTCGACCGCCAGACCAGCCCCGACGCCGATGTGTTCCGGGTGACGCTGAACCCGGGAACGGTGATCACCTTCATCGCCGAACTCGCCTCGCCCAAGCTGCCGCAGGTCTATCTGTGGGAGCCCGAGGCCTACAAGGACTCGGTCAACTCCTACACGCTGTTTCGCGGCATCGTCATCGGCATTGCAGGCCTTCTGGCACTGTTCCTGACCATCCTGTTCGTGGTCAAGGGAACCTCGATGTTCCCGGCGACCGCGGCCCTCGCCTGGGCGGTGCTTGCCTATATCTGCGTCGATTTCGGATTCCTCAACAAGGTCATCGAGATCTCGCCCGGCAACGAGCAGATGTGGCGGGCGGGAACGGAGGTGGCGC
Organism: Mesorhizobium sp. WSM4308; assembly: GCF_002294905.1. Taxonomy (NCBI): domain Bacteria; kingdom Pseudomonadati; phylum Pseudomonadota; class Alphaproteobacteria; order Hyphomicrobiales; family Phyllobacteriaceae; genus Mesorhizobium; species Mesorhizobium sp. WSM4308. The sequence goes on from NZ_NSFW01000001.1 coordinate 92,153, forward strand.
TTGCGGCGACCTTCGTGGTCTTCCTGTTCGCCTATCTCAACCTCAACCGCTGGCACGGCCATTTCAGCTACGGCGCGCTGGTCTGGATCCTCGGGCTGGTGCTGATTGCAGGCGTGGCCATCGTCGATCCGGCGGTCGCCGCCGGCATCGCCCGCATCTCCTTTGCCGCCACCGCGTTGACCGGGCTCGGCCTGATCATCTTCCTCGGCATTCGTGGTTATGACCGCGCCATCATGCTGGTGCCCAGTTGGGTCATGGTGCTGTTGTGGCTATGCGGGTCGTGGATGGCGATCACCGGCATGCTCGACAACGACATCGCCCAGCCGGCGCTCGGCGGCGGCCTGATCCTGATCATCCTGCTGATCGGCTTCACCGTCATGCAGCACGCCTTTGCCGGCGGTGCACTGCATCAGGGGCTGTTCTCCGACCTCGAACGCCAGGCGCTGGCCGTTGCCGGGTCGGGCGACACGGTTTGGGACTGGGACGTGCTGCGCGACCGCGTCGTCACCAAACCCGACGTGAGCATCCAGCTCGGCCTGGCGCCCAACAGCCTTGGTGGTGCGGCGCGCAACTGGCTGCCGGTGCTGCATGCCGACGACCGCGACACGTTCCGCACGACGCTCGATGTGGTGCTCGAGCACCGACGCGGCCGGGTGGCGCAGAATTTCCGCCTGCGCGGCGCCGACGGGCATTATCACTGGTTCGCCTTGCGGGCACGCCCGGTCATCGGATCGGACGGCGAGGTCATCCGCTGCGTCGGCACCATGGTCGACGTCACCGAGCAGAAGAAGTCAGAGGAGCGGCTGCTGCACGACGCCGTGCACGACAATCTGACCGGCCTGCCGAACCGCGAACTGTTCATGAACCGGCTGGAAGCGATCATCTCGATCGCCCGCACCGAAGAGAAGGTGCGTCCGACCGTCTTCGTCATCGACATCGACCGCTTCAAGCAGGTTAATGACGGGCTCGGCATCTCGGCGGGCGACACCATCCTGCTCACCATAGCGCGCCGCCTGCACCGGCTGTTGAAGCCGAAGGATTCGCTGTCGCGCTTTGCCGGCGACCAGTTCGCGCTGATGCTTTTGTCCGAACAGGACCCTGCCCGCATTGCCGGCGTGGCGGACGCCATCAAGCATGCGATCAACAACCCGATCACCTTCGCCAAGCGCGAGATCGTGCTGACCGCCTCGATCGGCCTGATCACATGGACCTCGGCGCAGACTTCGGCCGAGGACATGGTCAAGGACGCCGAGCTTGCCATGCACCAGGCCAAGCGTTTTGGTGGCGACAGGATCGAGCCGTTCCGCCCGGCCTTCCGTACCGTCGGCACCGACCGGCTGCAGTTCGAATCCGACCTGCGGCGCGCCATCGAGCGGCGCGAATTCACGCTGGCTTACCAGCCGATCGTGCGGCTGGAGGACGGCAGCGTCGCCGGCTTCGAGGCCTTGCTGCGCTGGGACCATCCGCGCCGCGGCATGATCCCGCCGGCGGATTTCATTCCGGTCGCCGAAAGCTGCGGGCTGATCGTGCAGCTCGGCCTGTTCGCCATGCAGCAGGCGGCGGAAGACCTCGCCGGATGGCAGAAGCAGATCGGCGACGCACCACTGTCGGTCTCGGTCAATTTGTCCAGCCGCCAGCTGATCCGCCGCGACCTTGTCAGCGATGTCCGCTCGGTCATCGCACGGGCCAATCTGAAGCCGCGTTGCTTCCGGCTCGAGCTCACCGAGTCGCTGGTGATGGACAATCCCGAGCAGACCGCCCATGTGCTGACCAAGCTGAAACAGCTCGGCATCGGCCTGTCGCTGGACGATTTCGGCACGGGGTATTCATCGCTCGCCTATCTGACACGGTTCCCGTTCGACACGATCAAGATCGACAAGAGCTTTGTCGACGACAGCACGCCGAAGCGCGCCGTGCTGCTCAAATCCATGGTCAACATGGCGCATGAGCTCGGCCTGTCGGTGGTCGCGGAGGGCATCTCGGACGAACGCGATGCGCTGGAACTGCGCCAGATGGGCTGCGAATATGTGCAGAGCTTCATGTTCGGCGCGCCGATGCCGGGCGACCAGGTGCTGAAGACGTTGAAGGAACAGTATCCGCTGACTCAAGCTTAGAGGTCCATCGCTTCGTGACGACCGGCCGCTTTCAGGCAAGTTATGGAGAGGTTCGACCGTCGCGCACCGACTGTTGCTGCGAGAGCCGCAACGCGTCGACCAATGCGGACAACGCCGCCGGCTGGAGCTGACGACTGGGATAATACAGGAAAAAGCCGGGAATTGGTGGCGTCCATTCCTCCAGGACACGGATAAGCCGCCCCTCTGCGATATGCTCCGCGACCTGCTCTTCATAGGCGAGACCGAGACCAACGCCAGCGAGCGCTGCCTGAATCACCAAGTGAGTGTCGTCGATTATCAGCGGGCCGCTGACGCTGATCGTGACTGACTTTCGTGCACGCTCGAACTCCCACCGATGTGGACCGCCCGGAAGACGCAGGGCTATGCATCGATGATCATTGAGATCCTTAGGCTTTTGCGGAATGCTTCGCGACGAGAAATAGTCAGGCGACCCCACCACAGCCAGCCGCAACTCCGGCGTGACGCGCACCGCGATCATGTCCTTCTGAATGTATTCGCCAAGCTGGATTCCGGCATCGAACTCGTCGGCAACGAGGTCCACAGGGCCTGTTTCGGTGACCACATCGAGAACGATGTCGGGGTATGCCTCAGCGAATGCCGCGAACCGCGGCAGCAACACCATTACCGCAGCCGAGCGTGACATCATAATTCGAAGGCGGCCTGCGGGGCGGCTTCGGAGGCTTCGCGCCCCGTCAAGGGCAGCAGCGATTTGCTCAAGCGCCGGAGACAGATCTTTCAAAAGCGCGGCCCCTGCAGCGGTTGGCGCGACACTCTTCGTTGTTCGAGCGAGAAGCCGTAACTCGAGCCGCTGTTCAAGCCCGCGGATAGTGTGGCTCAGCGCAGATTGAGATACGCCTAATTTTGCCGCGGCTCTTGTGAAGCTTCGTTCCCGGGCGACCATCGCGAACGTAGCGAGTTCGTTCAGTTCATTTCTCATGATTTATGAATATCCCTCATGAGGCCTTGTCACGCAACTGCCCTATCCTCATAAGCCGCTCTGTCCTAGGTTCGATCTGAAATGGTGGATTGAGGTACCTTATGATCGTGACATTCCGCGGCGACAACGTCCTCGCCTGCACGGCTGGCGCCTGGCGCGTCTGGTCGCTCTCGGACGGCTATATTGAGATGCCGCCGGACCTTCTGCGGGATTCGCAGAACAAGCCGGTACCGCAAGTCGCGCAGGCAGGGACGCTACGCCTCTCTGTCAATTGCTTTGCCCTCGCAGGTCCCGGCGTTGACGGCATTCTGATCGACAGCGGCGGAGGAGGCTGGGCCCCAACAACAGGACGTCTCGAGCAGACGTTGACCGAATCCGGCATCGATCCCGCCTCGATCACGGTCTTGGCGCTCACCCATGCCCATCAGGATCATGTGTACGGGCTTTTGACCCGCGACAACCGGATGCTCTTCCCGAATTTGAAGGCGATCGCAATTGCCGAGGAAGCTATGAAAAGCTTTCTCGCCGAGACACGTCTTGCGCGGTTCCGATCCTTGCTGAAGCCTGTGCGGGATGGCGACCAGGTGGTTGAGCGGTTGAGAGCAGTTGCGCTGCCAGGCCATGCTCCCGGTCACACGGGCTACGCGTTCGACACGAACGAGGACAGCTTCCTGTTCTTCGGGGACATCGTTCATGTGCCGGTCTTGCAATTTGGCAATCCGGCATTGAGTTGGGGTTATGACGACGATCAATCGACCGCACGTGCAACACGCCAGAAGGTTTTCCACGACGCGGCCGAGGCTGGAACGTGGATTGCCGGAGCGCATCTTGGTTGGCCAGGTATCGGGCTCGTCGTGCGTAAAGGCGAAGCATACGGCTATGAGCCGGCATAGGGGATAGACAAGCTGGACACCCGGTTCGCCTGTCTACGCGCTTCCAGGCTGAACAGTTCCCGCGCGCCGTCGTATGGCACTGCTGCGTTTACGATGCATTGGTCCTGCTACGCCGCTTCTAGCCACAGGACCCGGGCAGCAAAAGCGCTCAGGCGTGTCCGGCGGCCAGGCTGAGATGGGCGAGGTCGATGCCGATCGAGGCGAGGATGCGATCGTATTTGCGCTCGATGTCGGCGTCGAAGAGAAGTTCGGGACTGGCCGGACAGGTCAGCCAGCCATTCTCGGCGATCTCGGTTTCCAGTTGGCCGGCGCCCCATCCGGAATAGCCGAGCGCCATCAGCGCGTGACGCGGGCCGCGGCCCGAGGATATGGCGCGCAATATATCGACCGTCGCGGTCAGGCAGATGTCGTCGGAAACGGTCAGCGACGATTCCACGCGGTAGTCGCCAGAATGCAGGACGAACCCCCGGCTGCGATCGACAGGTCCGCCATTGCGCACGACGAAATCGCGCGCCTGCGCCGGCAGGCGGATCGCCTCCTGCTCGTTCATGATGCCGAGCTGCACCAACAGATCCGGAAACAGCATCTGCTGTGTCTGGTTGATGATCAGGCCCATCGCGCCTTCGTCGCTGTGCGCGCAGATGTAGATGACCGAGCGCGTGAAACGGTCGTCCTTCATGCCAGGCATGGCAATCAGGAACTGATCGTCGAGAAAGCCGCGTCCAGCAGCCGTCTTTTTGTGGCGCAACAAATCCATGGCAGGAGGGTACCGTGTTTCCCGGGCGCCGAAAAGATGCGCCGCGCCGGATTCGACCAAAGCCCATGGTGCCAGGCCGCCACGGCTTGCCACCATGGGTCACGCAAATATGATGGCGGCAGGGCCACGAAATCATTGCACCGCCACGAACGGACGATCAAATCACCGCCATGCAAAGCTTGAAAATCCTGCTGCTCGGCACCGCCATCGGTTCGGCGAGCGTTCTCCCCGCCACCGCCTCCTCGTCCGCCTGGTACAACAGCGAGGGCGGCAAGGTGCGGCTGGTGACATCAGGCAAACCCGACGAGGCCGGCCGCATCCAGGGCGTTCTCGACATCGCGCTCAAGCCGGGCTGGAAGACCTATTGGCGTGATCCGGGCGACGCCGGCGTGCCGCCGCAGCTCAATGTTTCGGCCAGCACCAATATTGCCGATGCCACACTCTCGTTTCCGGCACCGCAACGCCACGACGATGGTTATGGCAAATGGGCAGGCTACAACTATCCGGTTTCGCTGCCGGTGGTGTTCAAATTGTCGGCAGCGAAGGATTCGGCCGTCATCGACGCCGACGTCTTCCTCGGCATTTGCGAAACGATCTGCATACCGGTGCAGACGCGGCTGACGGTCGACCCTGGTTCCGACCCCGACAATGCGGACGATGCAGCGCTGGTGAAGGCCAGTTTCGCGGCGTTGCCGGCGCCCGCGAGATCGGATTTCGGCATCAATGTCCTGCCGGGCGATCATGAGACGCTGGTTGTCGAGGCGAGTTTTCCCGGTGACCCCGACGCGGCGGATTTCTTCGTCGCCGGCGAGCAGGATTACATGTTCGGCGCTCCTTCCCGCAGCGAAAAGGACGGCAAGCTGATCTTCACCGTGCCGATCCTCGACCGCCCCTCGGCAACGCCAACGGATGGCGGACTTCACTACACGCTGACGAGCTCGGCCGGTGCCGTCGAAGGGCTGCTGCCTTTCCCTTGATCCAGCTTGCCCGAACGGTTGCAGGACGCCGCCGAGTTCGCTACGCAAGCATGCATCCTTCCCATTCTCCAAGCGAGGAACTCATGACCATTTCCGTCGGCGACAAGCTGCCCGAGGTAACGTTCAAGACGATGACCGATGACGGCGCCAAGACGATCACCTCAGCCGAGATTTTTCCGGGCAAGAAAGTGGTCCTGTTCGGTGTTCCCGGCGCCTTCACGCCGACCTGCAGCAACAACCATCTGCCCGGCTATCTCGAAAACCATGACGCCATCCTGGCCCGCGGCGTCGACACCATCGCCGTCGTGTCGGTCAACGACGTCCATGTCATGGGCGCCTGGGCGCGCTTCACTGGCGGTGAGGGCAAGATCCTGTTCCTCGCCGACGGCAGCGGCGATTTCGCCAAGGCGGTCGGCCTCGACAACGACCTTTCCGCCGCCGGCATGGGCCTGCGCTCGAAGCGGTTTTCGATGATCGTCGACGACGGCAAGGTCACCGCGATCAATGTCGAGACCAAGCCCGGCGTCGACGAGTCGGGCGCGGCTCATATTCTCGGACAGCTCTAGGCTTCAACGGTCGCGTCGGGCGGGCCGCAAGGCTGACCTCGCCCGAGGACCGCTTGCACCCCAGAACTGCCGGCTTTCGGGGGGATCCCAAGGATGTTTGACGTCTTCTGGCGCGCCGTCGTGATCGGCATCGGCGCCACGGTGCTGATGGATCTCTGGGCCATCCTGCTCCACAAGGCGTTTGGCCAGCCACGGCCGAACTGGGGACCGGTCGGTCGCTGGGTCTGGCATCTCACCGACAAGGTCTTTCACGATGATATCGGCGACGCGGCAGCCTACGCGCACGAAGTGGCGCTGGGCTGGGCGTTTCACTATTTCGTCGGCATCGTCTACGCCATCATCCTGGTAGTGCTGGCTGGAACGGACTGGCTTGCCGCGCCGACCTTCCTGCCGGCCTTTATCCTTGGGATCGTCACCGTCGGCGCCGGCTGGTTCCTGCTGGCGCCCGGCGTGGGTGCCGGATGGGCAGCCTCGAGGCGGCCCAATCCGATGCGGATCCGGGCGCTGAACCTGGTGGCGCACACGGTCTTCGCGCTCGGACTTTGGGGAACGGCGCTGCTGATACGCTGAGAGTCTAGGGCTGTTCCAGCCTGTCGATCGGCCGCCATCCATGGATGACGCGGCGGGCGCCGATATCGTAGGCAAAATAGTTGCCGCCGCCGGCCGGTTGGTCCGCCTCGCGGCTGATCTCCCGCCCGCTAAGAGACAGCAGCAGGAGCGTTCCAACGCCTCCATGGCCCACAAACGCAATGTCATCGGCGTCATTGCCGTCGAGCACGACCGCGACCTCGCTCACGATACGGTTCTGAGCATCGATGGCCCGCTCCCACCCGCGAATGCTTTCGCGCGGGTGGGCGAAGAACTGGTCGGCGACCGCTTCGAACTCCGGCGGCGGCAGGAAGCCGGTCGCGGACCGGTCATTCTCATGCGTCCGCTCCCTGACCTCGACCGCAAGGCGGCGATGGCTTGCCAGGATTTCGGCCGTTTCTATTGCCTTGCGTTCGCCCGACGACACGATGCGCCGGACTGCACCGACCCATGGCTGATCGAGCATGGCAACGGCTCTCGCCCGCCCGACGTCGGACAGCCCCCATTCCGGCACGGGAATGGCGGCATCAATCTGAACCTGGGGATGCGTGACATAGTAGAGGATCGGCACGATCGAGGTTCCTGCCTGAAAGTGGACCGGCTGCCGGAACTCAATAGCTCTGGGTCGACCGACGCGCCCTCGCGGCCATCGGCTGCTTCGGCTGGGCATCCGGCTTCGGCGCTGATACCGCCGGCTTGAAGGAGCCCCTCTTGAACGGCGCCATGCCTTCCCGCGCGAGCTCGTCGGCGCGCTCGTTCTCGGTGTGGCCGGCATGGCCCTTCACCCAGTTCCAGGTGACCTTGTGGCGTCGGTTCGCTTCATCCAGCGCCTGCCACAGCTCACCGTTCTTGACCGGCTTCTTGTCGGCGGTCTTCCAGCCGTTCTTCTTCCAGCCATGGATCCATTTGGAAATGCCGTCCATGACATATTTGCTGTCGGTGTGAAGCTCGACCGTGCAGGGTTCCTTCAGCGCATTCAGCGCCGATATGGCCGCCAACAACTCCATGCGGTTGTTAGTCGTTTCGGCCTCGCCACCGGAAAGCTCCTTGGTGGTGCCGTTGAAGCGCAGGATGGCACCCCAGCCACCAGGGCCGGGATTGCCCGAACAGGCGCCGTCGGTGAAGATTTCAACCTGTTTGCTCATGACACCCATATCAGGCCAATCCATATTCCGAAGCAGATTTGATCGCCCGATGGAACCGCATCCGCCTGATATATTCGGTCGGGTCGCGTTTCATGACCAGGCCGCCATCGGGAACGGTCAGCCAGTCGTAGAGCCGGGTCAGCATGAAACGCAGCGCCGAACCGCGAGCCAGCATGGGCAGTGCCGCCTTTTCCTCTTCGCTCAGCGGTCGCACGCTCTGATAGCCGGCGAGCAGTGCCTTGCCCTTGGTGAGATTGAAGGAGAAATCCTTCTCGAAACACCAGGCGTTGAGGCAGGTGGCGACGTCGTAGGCGTAGAGGTCGTCACAGGCGAAATAGAAGTCGATCAGGCCGGACAGTTTTTCGCCCAGGAAGAAGACGTTGTCCGGAAAAAGATCGGCATGGATGATGCCTGCCGGAAGGCCTTTGGGCCAGTTGCGCGCGAAGTCGGCGAAGTCGGCGTCGACCTCGGCCGCCAGGCCTGGCTCGACCTCGTCGGCCCGGTCGCGGGCCGCGTTCCACAGCTTGCGCCAACCGTCGATGGCGAGCGCATTCGGGCGGGTCATCGGAAAATCGGCACCGGCCAGGTGCAAGGCGGCCAGCGCCTTGCCGACCTCGGCGCAGTGCGTCGCCGTCGGCCGCCGCAGTGAGAGGCCTTCGAGAAAGGTGATGATGACCGCCGGCCGGCCGGCCAGCGTGCCGATGACGCTGCCGTCATGCGCGGTCACCGGCAGCGGGCAGGACACGCCCTTGTGGGCGAGATGGCCCATAAGCCCGAGGAAAAACGGCAGATCCGCCTTGTCGACCCGCTTCTCATAGAGCGTCAGTATGTAGGAGCCGCTGGAGGTGTGCAGCAGGAAGTTGGAGTTTTCAGTGCCTTCGGCGATGCCCTTGTAGGACAGCAGATCGCCGACCGGATACTGCTTAAGGAAAGCGCCGAGTTCGCCCTCCGCAACGTCGGTATAGACCGCCATCTGCCTTACGCGGCCCCATTGACGAAGGCCATGTCGGCCGGCGTCAGTTCGACATCGCGCAGTACCCGCATGACCGGAAAATCCTCTGTTTCGGTGGCCGTGATGGCCAGGTCGATGGTGACATCGAAACGCTGGCGGAACGCGTCGACGATCTCGTCGACGATGATCTCCGGCGCCGATGCCCCGGCCGACAGGCCAAGCGTTGAAATGGTGCCGATGTCATTCCACGGAATTTCGGCGGCGCGCTGCACGAGAAGCGACATTGTGGCGCCGGCACGCTCGGCCACTTCGACAAGGCGCCGCGAATTGGAGGAATTGGGAGCGCCGACGATCAGATAGAGATCAGCGCCCGGGGCGGTGTCCTTGACCGCCTCCTGGCGGTTGGTGGTGGCGTAGCAGATCGATTCCGCCGCCGGCGCCTGTAGATCGGGAAAGCGCTCCCGCAACGCACGGATGATGCCGGCGGTGTCCTCGACCGACAGCGTGGTCTGGGTGACGAAGCCAAGCGCCTTCGGATCGGCGGGCACGAGCCTGGCGGCATCGGCCTCGGTCTCGACCAGCGTGACAGCGCCCTCCGGCAATTGCCCCATCGTGCCGATCACCTCGGGGTGCCCGGCGTGACCGATCAACAGCACATGGCGGCCAAGCCGCTGATGGCGCATCGCCTGTTTGTGGACCTTGGAGACCAGCGGGCAGGTAGCGTCGAGATAGAACAGATTGCGCGCCTGCGCGTCCGCCGGCACCGATTTCGGCACACCATGCGCCGAGAAGACGACCGGCGACTGCCGGTGTTCGGCCGGGATCTCGGAGAGTTCTTCGATGAAGACGGCGCCAAGGCTCTGCAGCCCTTCGACAACGTAACGGTTGTGCACGATCTCGTGGCGGACATAGACCGGTGCGCCGTATTTCTTCAGCGCCAGCACAACGATCTGGATGGCACGGTCAACGCCGGCGCAGAAACCGCGCGGCTGGCAGAGCCGGATCGTCAGCGGAGGCTTGTTGGTTGTCTTATGCATTAAATCCTGGCCGGTTCGTCATCGCCGAAATGAGGTGCCTAGCCCTGCCCTGTCAAGGGCGTCGGTAGAAAGGGGGCGTCGGTAGAAAGGGGGCATCGCGCGCGGTCATTCTTCTTTCGCGGGACGGCGAAGCCGCAGGATGAGCACTGCGGCGAGTGCCACGGCAAGCCCATACCAGGTGACGGCATATTGCAGATGGCTGTTCGGCAGATCGATGATGGTGACGCCGCCGATCGGCAGACCGCCGGGATTCGGCGTCTTGTCGGCATCGATGAAGATCGGCACCAGCGTGAACCCGGCCGGCAGGCCGGCGCTCGCCGCCATGGCATCGCGGTCCTTCCAATAGAAGATGTTCTTCGCCACGTCATTGTCGGGAAGCATCATCGACGGCTTTGCCGGCAGCGGATTGCGGGCAAGCCCGGTGATAGTCACCTTGCCTGGGATCTGCCCCTCGGCACGCTTGGCCGGGTCTTTCAGATCATAGGGTATGAAACCACGATTGATCAGCACGAAGCGGCCATCGTCGAGGGCAAGCGGCGTGTAGACATTGAAGCCGGCGTCACCTTCCCAGGTCGCGTAGAAATGCCGTTCGCCCGAATGCAGGAACGTGCCGGAGACCGTGACCGGCGTGTAGTCGACGTCGCCGGTCGAGGTGAATTCCTTCTCGACTTCGGCCAGCGGCAGCGGCGCCGAATGCGTGCGCTGGTCGATGGTCTGCAGGAGACCTTCCTTCCAGTGCAGGCGCTGGACTTGCCATGTGCCGAGCGCCAGCAAGATCAAAAGCAGCACCAGACCAAGGCCGAGCAGCAATGCCGATCGTGGCCGCGAACGGCCGGCACCTTTGATGGTTGCTTCGCTCATTCGCCGCGGTCCAGCCTGCCTTCGGCCGCCTTGTTGGCATATTGGAGAGTGAGCAGCACACCCTTGATCAGTCGCAGCGCCGTCAGGCACAGCACCAGGGCCAGCGGGATCCAGACCAGCAGATGCAGCCACAGCGGCGGGCTCAGCGTCACCTCGACCCAGAGCGCAAGGCCGACGATGATGAACCCGATGATCAGGATGACGAAGACCGCCGGTCCATCGCCCGCATCGGCGAAGGAATAATCGAGGCCGCAATTGACGCAGCGTTTGCCGACGGTGAGGAAGCCGGAAAACAGGCGCCCTTCGCCGCAGCGCGGGCAGCGACCGTGCAAGCCGGCCGAAATCGGTTCGATCGGAGGCCAGATCGCCTTGTCTTCACTCATCGCTACCGCTCGATCTCTATCGGTGTCCCATCGGCCACCAATGCCCAGATTTCGTCCATGTCGGAGTCCGTAACGGCAATGCAGCCATCAGTCCAGTCGACCAATTGAAGCAGCCAGCCCCACCAGCCTAAACCATTCGGCAATCATTGCGCCGAAAAGAAGAAGGCGGCCACGTCGCCGCGGCCGCCCTCCCTGAAATCCAATCGCAAAGGCCGGATCAGTGGCCTTCGATCACCGCACCAGCCGATCCCCAGACATAGATCGCCGAGAACAGGAACAGCCAGACCACGTCGACGAAGTGCCAGTACCAGGCTGCCGCCTCGAAGCCGAAATGCTGCTTGGGGGTGAAATCGCCCTTCATCGCGCGGATCAGGCAAACCAGCAGGAAGATGGTGCCGATGATGACATGGAAGCCGTGGAAGCCGGTCGCCATGAAGAAGGTAGCGCCGTAGATGGAATCCTTGAAGCCGAACGGAGCGTGTATGTACTCATAGGCCTGCACCATGGTGAACAGCATGCCGAGGCCGACGGTCAGCACCAGGCCGTTGACAAGGCCCTTGCGATCGCCATGGATGAGCGAATGGTGCGCCCAGGTGACCGTGGTGCCCGACAGGAGCAGGATGATGGTGTTGTAGAGCGGCAGGTGGAAGGGATCGAGAACCTCCATGCCCTTCGGCGGCCAGACACCACCGGTAAATGTGTGGCGCGCATAGTTCTGCACCTCGCCTGCAAAAAGGCTGGCATCGAAATAGGCCCAGAACCAGGCAACGAAGAACATCACCTCCGAGGCGATGAACATGATCATGCCGTAGCGCAGATGCAGCGACACGACGCGCGTGTGATGACCCTCATGCGCTTCCTTGATCGTGTCCGACCACCAGGCGAACATGGTGTAGAGCACGATCACCAGGCCGATGAAGAACAGCCACGGATTGGCGATGTTGTGGCCGAAGATCGGGAAGGAGCCACCCTTCAAATACTCCATGAGGCAGACGCCGCCGAAGGCCATGACGAGCGCCCCGATCGAGCCCAGGAAAGGCCATGGGCTCGGGTTGACGAGATGATAGTCATGCTGTGGTTTTGCGTGCGCGTCTGCCATATCAACCCCCGAGATTTGCTTCGGTATCTGAAATTGTCTTGCTGGTGCCTTGGACCGGCTCCGAAGAGGCAACCGGCTTGTTCTTCTCGACCGGGAACATCGTATAGGACAGCGTGATCGTCTTCACGTCCTTCAGTTCCGGCACATTCACGATATCGGGGTCCACGTAGAACAGGACCGGCATGTCCAGCGTCTCGCCCGGCTTCAGCGACGTATCGGTGAAGCAGAAACACTCGACCTTGTTGAAATACGGGCCCGCCAGTTCCGGCTGCACGTTGAAGGTGGCGCGGCCGGTTACGGCGCGATCGAACTTGTTGGTCGCCTGATAATGCGCCTGCACGGTCTCGCCGATCTTCATCGTCATCGAGCGCTGGACCGGCTGGAATTCCCACGGCACGCCGGCAATGTTGGCATCGAAGCGCACGGTGATCTCACGATCGAGCACACGGCCGGCATATTGCTTCTCGACACGTTGCGTCGTGCCGCCATAGCCGGTCGCCTGGCAGAACATCTTGTAGAGCGGCACGGCGGCATAGGCCATGCCGATCATGCCGGTGAAGAAGGCAAGGCAGACAGCCGCGACGATGCGGTTGCTGTTCTTGCCGGCCGGCTTTTTGGACGTCTCGACGCTCATCACATCGTGCCCAGATTGTGGCCGAACTTGACGATCGTGGCGATGTAGAAAATGACGACCAGCACCGCCAGCGCCACGCCTATGGCGATGGACCGGCTGCGCTGGGCCTTCCTCTGACGCTCGGTCAAGGTGACCGTCTCGAGCTTTTCCTCGACCATGATCATGCCCCACCCATGGCAAGCGCGCGTTCGACAACGCTGTCGGCCAGATAGGCAGCGAAGATGGCGAAGAGATAAAGGAGCGAATAGGCAAACAGCGCCTTGGCCGGCTTCATGATGCGGTCGCCATCGGTCATGCCGAGCACTTTCCAGGCGTACCAGACGAAGCCAATACCAAGCAGGATGGCGGCTATGCCATAGAAAGGCGTCGTATAGCCGAGCAGCCACGGCGCCACGCCGACCGGGGCCAGCACCAGCGCATAGGCGAAGATCTGACGGCGGGTCGAAGCGTGGCCGGCGACATTGGGCATCATCGGGACGCCGGCACGCTCATAATCCCCGGACTTGAACAGCGCGAGCGCCCAGAAATGCGGCGGCGTCCAAAGGAAGATGATCAGGAACAGGACGATGCTCTCCACGCTGACCGATCCGGTCACCGCCGCCCAGCCGATGACCGGCGGAATGGCGCCGGCCGCGCCGCCGATGACGATGTTCTGCGGCGTCCAGCGCTTCAGCCACATCGTATAGACGACGGCATAGAAGAAGATGGTGAAGGCCAGCAGCGTCGCAGACAGCCAGTTGACCAGCACGCCGAGCGTCATCACCGACAGCACCGACAGCACCAGGCCGAAGCTGAGCGCCTCGTGCGGCTGGATGCGGCCGGACGGCACCGGACGGCTTGCGGTCCTGGTCATCACCGCGTCGATGTCGGCGTCGTACCACATGTTGAGCGCGCCCGAGGCGCCGGCGCCAATGGCGATGGACAGGATGGCGATCACCGCCAGCAGCGGGTTGATGGTCACCGGGGCGGCGACCAGTCCGACAAAGGCGGTGAACACCACCAGCGACATGACGCGCGGCTTCAGCAGGGCGAAGAAATCGCCCGCCGTCGCTTCCGACATGCGGAAGCCCGCTTCGTCAATGCTGGTTTCGTCGACTAGGGCCATGCGTACTCAGTCCATCATTCCGTTGGCCGAAACCGCCGGCGTGCCGGCGGTTTCGTATTCGGGCGGGAGCCGCCTTACTTGATCTTCGGCAACTGCTCCCACTGGTGGAACGGCGGCGGCGAAGGCAGCTGCCATTCCAGCGTGGTGGCGCCCTCGCCCCATGGGTTGGCACCGGCGATCCGCTTCTTCTGGAAGGCTTCGAACACGCAGTAGAGGAAGATCACCACACCGACGGCCGAGATGTAGGAGCCGATCGACGAGACATAGTTCCAGCCGGCAAACGCGTCCGGATAGTCGATGGTGCGGCGCGGCATGCCGGCCAGGCCAAGGAAATGCTGCGGGAAGAAGATCAGGTTGACGCCGACGAAGGTGACCCAGAAGTGGGTGTTGGCGATGACGGGCGAATACATGTAGCCGGTCATCTTGGGGAACCAGTAGTACCAGCCGGCGAAAATGGCGAACACCGCGCCCAGCGACAGCACGTAGTGGAAGTGGGCGATGACGAAATAGGTGTCGTGCAGCGAGCGGTCGAGGCCGGCATTGGCCAGCTGAACGCCGGTGACGCCACCGATGGTGAACAGGAAGATGAAGCCCAGCGCCCACAGCATCGGCGTCTTGAACGAGATCGACCCGCCCCACATCGTGGCGATCCAGGAGAAGATCTTAACGCCCGTCGGCACCGCGATGACCATGGTGGCGAAGACGAAATAGCGCTGCGTGTCCAGCGACAGGCCGGTCGTATACATGTGGTGCGCCCAGACGATGAAGCCGACGGCGCCGATCGCGACCATGGCGTAGGCCATGCCGAGATAACCGAACACCGGCTTCTTCGAGAAAGTCGAGACGATGTGGCTGATGATGCCGAAGCCCGGCAGGATCAGGATGTACACTTCCGGGTGACCGAAGAACCAGAACAGGTGCTGGAACAGCAGCGGATCGCCGCCGCCATCGGGCGCAAAGAAGGTGGTGCCGAAATTGCGGTCGGTGAGCAGCATGGTGATGCCGCCGGCCAGGACCGGCAGGGACAACAGCAGCAGGAAGGCGGTGACCAGTACCGACCAGGCGAACAGCGGCATCTTGTGCAGCGTCATGCCCGGAGCGCGCATGTTGAAGATGGTTGTGATGAAGTTGATGGCGCCGAGGATCGACGAGGCACCGGCGATGTGGATCGACAGGATCGCCAGATCCATGGCCGGTCCGGGCTGACCCGAGGTCGACAACGGCGGATAGAGCGTCCAGCCGCCGCCGACGCCGAAGGCGCCCGGCGCGCTCGGCACGAACATCGAGGTGAGCAGCAGGATGAAGGCCGGCGGCAGCAGCCAGAAGGAGATGTTGTTCATGCGCGGGAACGCCATGTCGGGCGCGCCGATCATGATCGGCACCATCCAGTTGGCGAAGCCGCCGATCAGCGCCGGCATGACCATGAAGAAGATCATGATCAGCGCATGCGCGGTGGCAAAGGCATTGTACATGCTCTTGCCGCCGTCGATCGCGGCGTCGCCGTTCATGCCGTAGACCATCTGGGCCAGACCGCTGAAGATCTGGATGCCAGGCTCCTGCAGCTCCATGCGGATGGCGACCGATAGCGCGCCGCCGATGATGCCGGCCATGATCGCGAAGATCAGGTAGAGCGTGCCGATGTCCTTGTGGTTGGTCGAATAGACCCAGCGCACCCAGCCATGATAAGGCTTGTGGTCGTGGCTGTCGTGAGCTGCAGCGTCTGCCATGTTCCGCTCCGTTCCCTAAATCTTGCTAACCCGCGGCATCAATTGCCGGCGGCCGCTACCTTGTTCTGGCCATCGACCTCGGCCATCAGCGTCTTGTTGGCGCCGGGCAGATCGGTCTTGGCCGCAGCCAGCCAGGTCTTGAACTGCGCGTCGGAGACGACGCGGATGGCGATCGGCATGAAGGCGTGGTCCTTGCCGCAAAGCTGCGAGCACTGGCCGTAATAAAGACCTTCCTTCTCCGCCTTGAACCAGGTCTCGTTGGTGCGCCCCGGAATGGCGTCGATCTTGATGCCGAAGGACGGCATGGCGAAGGAGTGGATCACGTCAGTCGCGGTGACGAGAACGCGCGTCATCGTGTTGACCGGCACCACCAGCTCATTGTCGACGGCGAGCAGGCGCGGGTAGACCTTGCGATCCTCCTTGCCGGCCTTGACGCGATCGCCATCCTGGAGGATGGCCGAATTGAAGGAGAGCGTGTTGTCGGTCTGGTATTCGTAATCCCAGTTCCACTGGTTGCCGGTCGCCTTGACGGTGAGCTTGGCTTCTTCCGGCGGAGTGTACTGCGCGGTCAGGAGCTGGAACGAGGGAATGGCGAGGCAGAGCAGGACCACGACCGGGCCGACGGTCCAGATCACCTCGATCAGCGTGTTGTGGCTGGTCTTGGAGGGAACCGGGTTTGCGCTCGCGCGGAACCTGACGATGCAGTAGGCGAGGAGAAGCAGCACCAGAATGGTGATCGGGACGATGAACCACATCGTATAATTTCCGAACCATTCGATCTGCCGCATCATGTCGGTCGCCGGCGCCTGGAAGGTCGTCTCCCACGCCACGGGCTGATCGGCATGGGCGGACGTACCGGCGAAAAGCGCGGTGGCAGCCCCAGCACTGGCTAGAAACTTGGCGTCTGCTAGGAAATTTCTCATCGCCCTCTTCGTCTCCCAGTCCCTCGCGGCGGCGCCAACGAGAATAACGAACAATGCCGGGACGGGAATCCCGACAGTCTCAAGCTGGTTCAAACCATACTCTTTTTCCCTCCGCAAGAAAGGAGCGGAGGAAACTGTGCGGCATTTTTGCGCGCAAGCCGAGACGGCTCTTCCGGGGCAGCGGCGAAGGCGGCGAATCGCGTATGTTCGGCCGGTTGCCCGGCTCATGTTGGCAAGGTGCGCGATGCGTCGTAATTCAGGCGAATTTGGCAGGGAAAAGCGCTGGATTGCCTGTTTCGGGACAGTTCCGCAGCGGTCTCGTCCTTTACTTGGCATTGGCGCGGCTTAAAGTGCCGTGATTCGCAATGGAGCCGTCATGAACTCTTGGCTTTCGAGACTGGGGCATACGAGACCGGGGCTTTCGAGCATCTTGGTCAAGGCCATGTTTCTTGCCGCCCTGTCCGCGGCCAGCCTGTTCGTCGCCGGTCAGACCAATGCCGCCCAGCCGAGCGGCACGGTGCGCTCGACGCATGGCGCATGGTCGATCATCTGCGACACGCCTGCCGGCGCCACCTCCGAACAATGCGTGATGATGCAGAATGTCGTCGCCGAGGACCGTCCGGAGATGGGGCTGTCGGTGGTCGTGCTGCGCACCGCCGACAACAAGGCCGAGATCCTGCGCGTGCTGGCGCCGCTCGGCGTGCTTTTGCCGAACGGGCTCGGCCTCAATGTCGACGGCAAGGACATCGGCCGCGCCTATTTCGTGCGCTGCTTCCAGGACGGCTGCTATGCCGAGGTCATCCTCGAAAAGCCGCTGCTCGACACGTTGAAGACCGGTACGTCGGCGACGTTCATCGTCTTCCAGACGCCTGAAGAAGGCATCGGCATCCCTGTCGACCTCAAGGGTTTTGCCGACGGCTTCGCCGCCCTCCCCTGATCCCTTGCTTTGCGCGGAACCGGGTTCTGACTCAGCTTTCGTGAATGCCGCATGGGCCGGCCGTTGCCATTCGTCGACCCTGATCCTCATTGCCGATTGTGCGGGCGCGGCTTCGCGCCTACATCGGGGGAAAGCAATCTTCCCACGGACGGACGCGCCATGAACAGCCTGATCGGCCAATTCGATATTTCCGACGATCGCATCAAGCAGATCGTCGCCGACACCATCAAGGGCGCCGATGACGGCGAACTGTTTCTTGAATACAGCGAGAGCGAGGCGCTGATGTTCGACAATGGCCGGCTGAAGACCGCCAATTTCAACACCGACCAGGGTTTTGGCCTGCGTGCGGTCGCGGGTGAAGCAAGCGGCTACGCACATTCGAGCGACCTCTCCGAAGCCTCGCTGCTGCGCGCGGCCGCTGCCGTCTCGACGGTCAAGGGTGGTTACTCCGGTACGCTTGCCGCCGCGCCCGCCCGCACCAACCGCCATCTCTACGGCGACGAGAACCCGATCCCCTTGCCCTCCTTCGAGGCCAAGGCAAAGCTGCTGCAGGAAATCGACGCCTGGCTGCGCGCCGAGGACCCACGCGTGCGCCAGGTGACGGCCTCGCTCGCCGCATCCTGGCAGCATGTCGAGATCGTGCGCGCCGACGGCCAGGTGGTGCGCGATATCAGGCCGCTGGTCCGTATCAACGTCTCGGTCGTGGTCGGCGACGGCGACCGCCAGGAAAGCGGCTCCTACGGCATGGGCGGACGCAAGGCATTCGACGACTTCCTGATCGAGGACAGTTGGAGGCATGCCGCCAAGGAAGCGCTGAGGCAGGCGCTGGTCAATCTCGAGGCCATCCCCGCCCCGGCCGGCACCTTCGACATCGTGCTGTCCAGTGGCTGGCCGGGCGTCATGCTGCACGAGGCCGTCGGGCACGGGCTGGAAGGCGATTTCAACCGCAAGAAGACGTCGGCCTTCGCCGGGCTGCTGGGCCAGCAGGTCGCTGCCAAGGGCGTCACCGTCGTCGACGAGGGCACCATCCCGGAGCGGCGCGGCTCGCTCACCGTCGACGATGAGGGCACGCCTACGGCCCGCAATGTGCTGATCGAGGACGGCAAACTGGTCGGCTACATGCAGGACCGGCAGAACGCCCGGCTGATGGGCATGAAGGCCACCGGCAACGGCCGGCGCGAAGGCTATGCGCACCAGCCGATGCCGCGCATGACCAACACCTACATGACGTCGGGCGACATGGAGCCGGACGAGATCATCGCCTCGGTCAAGAACGGCATCTACGCCGTTTCCTTCGGCGGCGGCCAGGTCGACATCACGTCGGGCAAATTCGTGTTCGGCTGCACCGAGGCCTACATGATCGAGAACGGCAAGGTGACGCAGCCGATCAAGGGCGCGATGCTGATCGGCAATGGGCCGGACGCCATGCACCGCGTCTCGATGGTCGGCAACGACATGAAGCTCGACAATGGCATCGGCATGTGCGGCAAGGCCGGACAGGGCGTGCCGGTTGGCGTCGGCCAGCCGCATCTGAGGATGAACCAGATGACGGTGGGCGGCACCAGGGTTTGATGGGGACCTTATAGCCTTGAAATCAGCGTCACCTCCGACTATCTTACGTTTGTCTTACATTGAGGCAAGCGACAATGGCCGGCTCCGAAAAGCTCACCACCACCGTCTCAACCAAGGGGCAAGTGATCCTGCCGAGCGCCATCCGCAAACGCAAGGAGTGGGGCGCCGGCACTCGGCTGGTGGTCG
Organism: Mesorhizobium sp. WSM4308; assembly: GCF_002294905.1. Taxonomy (NCBI): domain Bacteria; kingdom Pseudomonadati; phylum Pseudomonadota; class Alphaproteobacteria; order Hyphomicrobiales; family Phyllobacteriaceae; genus Mesorhizobium; species Mesorhizobium sp. WSM4308. Next base: position 111,567 of record NZ_NSFW01000001.1, read on the forward strand.
AAGACACGCCTGAAGGCGTTCTCTTGAAGTCGGCACCTGCCTTCGCCGCTACCCGGCCTCAAGACGTCTTTGGTTTGCTGCCTCATAACGGCAGGCCGAGGACGCTTGAAGACATGGATGCGGGCGTTCTCGCCGAAGCACGGCGGCGGCATGCTCGCGATTGATACCAATGTCGTCGTTCGGTACCTGACGAACGACCATCCCGAGCAATCCCCGCGCGCCCGCCGCGTGATCGATGACCGACCCGTATTTGTCGCCGTGACGGTCATGCTGGAAGCCGAATGGGTGCTGCGAAGCGCTTACGGCTATGATCAGGCCGCTATCGTCGGAGCTTTGCGGGCGTTCGGCGGCCTTCCCACGGTTGAAATCGAAGACGCGGCAATTGTCTCTTCCGCGCTCGATCTGGTCGAGACCGGTGTGGATTTCGCAGATGCGCTGCACCTCCGCAAGTCCGCGCATTGCACGGGATTTGCGACCTTCGACCGCAAATTGATCAGGGCCGCGCAGGCAGCGGGGCTCGGGGACGTGCAAGAAGCATAGCGCGATGCATGGCGGAGTGGCGCCGCGCTGCGTTGCGGGCCGCGAACACGAACATGTTAACACCTTCTTAAATGTTTAATTGATCGCGCACGATCGCCACACTACTTTTGATCGGTGCTCTCGTGCGGTGGTGTTGCCAGTGCTGCGTTCCCTCGACGTCCTGACTTCCTCCTTCCTGCTTGGCTGTGTTTCGCTGTTTGGCGCAACGTCGCTGAATGTCGGTTCGGCGTCAGCGCAATCCACCGTGCCCAAGCAGTCGACATTGTTCGGGAAGACGCAATCATCCTCGGGCGCCTCACTCTCCGCCGCGGTTGGCGGCCCCACCAGCGTCCCCTACGGGTGGGTCGATTTCTGCCATCGCCGACCAAAAGAGTGCAAGGTGCCCGCACTGCCGGCCACGAACGTCAAGCTGACCGCGCAGACCCTGCGCATCCTCAAGCGGATAAATCAGAAGGCGAACAGTTCCATCAAACCGGTCAGCAATTTCGATCACTGGGGCACGATGATGGACCACTGGGACTATCCGGTGGACGGCAAGGGCGACTGCAAGATCTACGCGCTCTACAAGCGCAAGCTTCTCATGGAGGCGGGATTTCCCCGGCAGGCGCTGCTGATGACCGTGGTGCACGACCTCGACAATGAAGGCCACACCATCCTGACGGTGAAAACCGACAAGGGCGATCTGGTCCTCGACAATCTGATCGACGAAATCAGGCCCTGGAACGTGACCGGCTACTACTTCGTGAAACGCCAGTCGCAGCAGAACCCGAATATCTGGGTGTCGATCAACCGGCGAGGCGGCACGCCGCAGACCCTCACGAACGTTGCCAAGCTCGTAGACTGAGCAACCTTTCACCGCAGCGGTCCAAGCGCCACGGACTGTCGACGCGTTTTCAGCGCTCGGGATGGTGGATTCCGCGACCGTCCGGGCTCGCGCGTCTTGCCGTGCAGCTTCTTGGCGTGCGCGAGTGCGGAACATTGCTTGGAGATCGCGGTCTTCTCCGGCGTGATGGCAGACGCCGCGACCAGCGACGCGTTTCAAGCCTTTGTCTCATGCATGTCCCGACCCAAGCCGAACCACCTCCGGCCGACATGTGCTATTTCTTGCAAGCGGGCTCATTGGGGTGCCCGCAAGACGGCTGCTTGCCGGCCGGCGGCTGGGGCGGCCTTGGCTGTGCCGGCCGCTGCTGCTGCATTTGCTGCTTAGGCTGGGCGTGGAACTCCGGTCTCTGCGCCTTAGGCTGAGCCTGCACCTTCAGCTGCGTGTTGCCGTTGTTGACCTTGAATTTCTGCTGGACACTGCCACCACTGTTTCCGTTGGCAGGCAAACTGTGGAATTTCGGCCCATTGCCATTGACCTGGGCCCCACCATTGCCTTGCCCATTGGCCTGGCCGTTCAGCTGGCCGCCGCCTTGATTGTGAAGCTTCTTGAACTTGCCGTTGGGTGGGTTCTGGCCTGAATTCTGGCCATTGAACGCCGATGGGCTGTTCATCCCATTCGCCGCAGACGTGCCGTTGGCGCCCGGAATCTTGCGCAACTTGGCATTCTTGCCGGTACCGTTCTGGCCTTGCCCGTTGCCCTGGCCGTTGGCGCCGTTTTGCCCATTCGCCACCGGGTTGCCGGTCACGGCGCTTCCACCGGCCGTGGCCTGCTTGTTCAGGAGCTTGCCGGACTTGTTCTTGGGCAGGTTCTGTCCATTGAGCACCGGCTTGCCATTGACGAGTGGCAGCATCTTGCCGTCGGCGCTGGGCAAGGCATGACCCGTCAGCTTCTTGGCAGGCAATGTCTTCGACAGCGGCGTGACACCGCCCGGCTGCTGGCCGCCCTGCCCCGGCTTCAGCGGGATGCCGCCCGGGTTCTGCTTAGGCAGATTCGGCTTGTTGGGCAGGTTCTGTCCATTCAGCACCGGCTTGCCATTGACGAGCGGCAGCGTCTTGCCGTCGGCGCCGGGCAAGGCATGACCCGTCAGCTTGTTGGCGGGCAATGTCTTCGACAGCGGCGTGACACCGCCCGGCTGCTGGCCACCCTGCCGCGGCTTCAGCGGGAGGCCGCCCGGGTTCTGCTTGGACAGCACGGTTTCCTTTTTCTGCAGGAAAGCCGGCAACGCCACCTTCGTTGCCAGCGCCGCCGCACCCAGGCCCACAGCGCCAGCAGTCAGTTTCTGGCCGGTGGTGAGGCCACCACCCTGGTTGTTGTTCTCGTTGATCGTCGTGTTGTTGATGATGGTGGTGTTGTGGATGTTGTTGAAGATGACGTCGTTCGGCGGCGGGGAGATGTCACGCGGCGGGTTCACCCAGGCGGGCACCGGCACGAAAACAGGCGTCGGCAGAAGGAAGATTCCGACCGGCGGCGGCGGTGGTGCCAGTTCAATGAAGTCGCGCGGCCGCGGCGGCAGGAAGATGACCGCCACGCGTGGCGGTGGCGCGAAATCGAATTCCGGGTCGTCGAAGTAGAGCACGGGCCGGTCGACATAGACGATCTCATCGGGCGGTGGCGGCGGCACGTCGTAGGCGTAGACGGCAAAACCCTGCGGCGGTTCGAGCGCGGCATCGAAATGCTCAAGCCTGCGCCTTGCGTCCCAGGCGTGCGGACCGTGCGGATAGCGATCGAGATAGGACCAATAGGCTTCGGGCGTGTCCCTCAGCCAGGTCTGGCGCCAGGTGATCGCCTCGCGCCGCGCCGCCAGGATCGCGCGCACCCGCCTGGCCATCGGATCGTGGGGATAGGCGACCAGAAAATCCTCGTAGCCGCGCATCGTGTCGCGATCGAGAGCCGCGATATAGGCATCATGCGCATCGAAGTCGCGGATTTCCTTGGTCCGCATGGCGCCCACCTCGGCTAACGACATCTGCTGCGGCGGGGCATCCGGCCCGCGGTCGAAGAAGACGAAAGGCTCCGTGATCTTGGAGGCGTTCCAGGGCAATTCCGCACCCTGCGTCACCTCGTTCACGCGCAGCCGCGCGCGGTCGAAGACATCACCGAGCTGCAGGCCGCCATCCCTGATCATCTCGGCAAGCGCCTGCGCATAGGCGCCGTAAGGCCCTTCGCCTTCCGGCGCGATCGTGCCCGGGGCGGCGTTGAAGGCGATCAGCATGTTCGGGTCGGGATCGACCAGTGCAAGGCCGCCGGCCAGCGGCTGGTTCGACTTGGCGAAGGAGTTTGGCCGCGCCGCGTCGAGCACGACGATGTTGACTTTGTTCGGCAGCGCTGCAAGCGGCTTGGTGAGGTCGGAGATCCGCACCGCGGCCATCGGCACATCAGCGGCATTGGCGATCTGAGCATCGACGGGCGCGAAGTAGTTCTCGCCCTCGAACTGCAGGCCCTGGCCGGCCAGATAGACAAACACCACCGCGTCGGGACCGGCTGCCGTCACCTTGGCGAGGAAATCGCGATAGGCGCCGCGCAGCGATTCCTGGTCGACGTCGCGCGCGCCGACCACGTCGAACCCCGCCGCTTGCAAAGTCTGGGCAATCAGGCCGGCATCGTTGGCCGGCGTCGTCAGCGCGCCCGCCGGATAGGCGGCGTTGCCGATGACGAAGGCAAGGCGCTTTTGGCTTTGCGCCAGCGCCGCTGCCGTCGACCCGAACGCGAAAATGGAGAGGGCAAGGAAGAAAGCGAGAAGTTTCGAGACCGTCCGCATTACGATCATCCGTCAGGTGAGTGTGCCTATGCTTCCGCCCCAGCCAGACTAGGCTGGTACAAGAAGGCGGCTTTGCGGCGTCAATCCGTCCGCTTTGGGCCGGGAGCGGCTGAAGTGGCTGGTCTCAACGAAACGTGATCACGGGCCGACGTCAGCCGCGCCTTTTCCTGGGCTTTTCCAGCAGGGCGACAGCCTCGACATGGGACGACCACAGGAACTGGTCGATCGGCGTCACGCTTTTCAGGGTGTAGCCGCCGTCGATGAGGATGCGCAGGTCGCGAGCCAGCGTCACGGGATTGCAGGACACCGCGGCAACGTAGGGAACATCCGAGCGGGCGATCTGCTTCGACTGGTCCTCGGCGCCGGCACGCGGCGGATCGAAGACAAGGCCGTCGAAGGCGTTCAACTCCTTGAACGTCAGCGGCCGGCGGAACAGGTCGCGGCGCTCGGCCGTCACCCGCTTCAGGCCGGTCGCGAATCGTGCCCCCCGGTCGAGCGCCGAAAGGGCCGCCGCATCGCCCTCCACCGCATGAACTTCCGACTTCGCGGCCAACCGCAAGGCAAAGCTGCCGCAACCGGCGAAAAGATCGACGACCTTCTTGGCGCGCTTCAGATGTGAGCCGACGATCTCGGCCATGGCCTGCTCGGCGGCCTCGGTCGCCTGCAGGAAGGCGCCGGGCGGCACGGCGACAGCGACGCTGCCGAACATGACCACGGGCTTCCTCGGTTCGATGATGATCTCGTCATCGATGGACAGCCTGGCAAAGCCTTGCGCCAGGACAAAGTTGGAAGCGATGCGGCGCTGGTGCTCGCCAAGCTTGCCGGACTCATGCACAGCGACGTCGAGGCCCGAACCCGTCACGGTGACCGCCATCCGGAACGATTTGGTGGTCGCGCATATCAAGTCGGCGAGCGCCCTCAACCGGTCGAGTGCTGCGACGATCTCGGGCAGCGAGATCGGGCATTCCGATATGGCAATGATTTCCGGCGAGAGGTGACGGTTGAAGCCGAGCAGCATGCCCGTCTCGGCGCGCCGGGCGGCGAGCACGACACGGCGGCGCGTGTGCGGCGCACAGGCGACCAATTCGTCGATGCTGCAATCGATGCCCTTCAGGGCGTGCACCACCTTGTCGCGTTTCCACTGGCGATAGGCTTCGGCCTCGAAATGCTGGAGGGCACAGCCGCCGCATTCGGTGAAATGGCGGCAGGCGGGTTCGATGCGCAGCGGCGAGGCCTCCAGCACCGCCATCAGCGCGGCACGATCCCGTTCGCGCGCGGCGGTGACGGTCTCGCCGGGCAGCGTGAAGGGGATGAACAGGTCGCCGCTTTCGGTTTCGGCAATGCCGTCGCCCTGGGCGCCAAGCTTTTTTATGGTGAAGCGCGCGCTCATCGATCCTTGATCCCACCAAGCAGGAATTCGCGATTGCCGTCGCCGCCTTCGATCGGCGACAGATGCAGGCCGAGCGAACGCCAGCCCGGAACGGCGTCCAGCCAATCCTGCAACAGGCCGGCGACACGGGCGGCATCGAAGGGGTCTTTCAACAGGCCGCCCTTGCCGATCGCCTCGCGACCCGCCTCGAATTGCGGCTTGACCAGAAAGAGCGCGGCAGCACTAGGCTTCGCGACGGCGAGCGCCGGCGGCAGCGCCAATCTCAGCGAGATGAAGCTGACGTCGGAGACGATGAAATCCGGAATGCGGCCGGCAAGATCCGCGGCGGTGAGGTCACGGGCATTCAGTCCCTCGATGACCGTCACGCGCGGGTCCTTGCCGACATCGGGATGCATCTGGCCGTGCCCGACGTCGATGGCGGTGACGTGGGAGGCACCACGCTCCAGCAGCACCTGGGTGAAGCCGCCGGTCGAGGCGCCGATGTCGAGGGCCTCGCGGCCGGCCGGATCGAGGCTGAAGTGATCGAGCCCGCCGAGGAGCTTCAGCGCCGCGCGCGAGACATAGCCTTGCGCCGGATCATCGATGGCAACAAGGCATTGCGGCGAAACGTTCTGGCCGGGTTTGCGGGCAAGGACGCCGTCAACCATCACCGTGCCACGCTCGACCGCGTCGCGGGCACGCGAGCGGCTGGCAAACAGCCCGCGCTGGACGAGCAAGTCGTCGAGCCGCTGGCGGGTGCTGGCTGGGGGAGGCGAGTTCATCGGCCTTCATGGCGAAAGCCGGCAGCGAAGGCAAGGACATTGGGGCGGGATCAGGAACATCGTCGAAAAGCGAGCGAACGCACCAAGCCGCCGCACCGCTTGCGGGTATCGCATCAACCCGGCACAATGTTGAGGAGGGGCGCCGTTTATCCGAATGCGAGGGCACGGATGCTAACAGGAACCTGCCACTGTGGTGCAGCCCACTGGACCCTGGAGGGCGATCCCGGGCCGATCACCGCCTGCAGCTGCACGCTTTGCCGTCGCTATGGCGTGCTCTGGGCTTATGACTATGTCGACGAACGCATCCGCGTTGCGGGACCGATGGGCAGCTACACGCGCGCCGGAAAGGACAGCCCGTCGCTCGAAATCCTGTTCTGCCCGACCTGCGCCTGCGTGCTCGCCTGGCGTGGTTTGCGCGCAGAGGCGTCTGGCCAAACGCGCATCGCCGTCAATGTAAGGCTGGCGCCACCCGAGGCGGTCGCCGATCTGCCGATCGACCATTTCGATGGCCTCGACACATATGACGACCTGCCCCGCGACGGCCGTTGCGTGCGCGATATGTGGTTCTAGAAGATGGTGCGCGGAACCTGGCGCTCGATGGCCGGGGACAAACCCTCGTCGCGATCCCCTGAGGCTTGCACGGCAGGATGCTCGGTGGCGGTGGCGGGCGGCGGAACAGGATCCGGCAGGACGACCAGTTGCGGCACCTGCTTGTAGGAAAAGCCGCCGCGGATATCGCCCATCTTGCCGGCGATGATGCCCATCGCCGCCTTTTCAAGGCTGCGATCATAGCGCGTTTCGGCGACGGCCGGCGCGACGATGACCGCTGAAAGCGCCACGCCGCACAGAAGCGTTCTCATTGTTGTTTGTCTCCCTGCCTGATCACCGATCTAGCAGGGCGCCGTTGAAAAACGGCCAAGGGACACGGTAAGCAGAATGCCAAACGGCAGCGTTAACAATGCGTTAAGACGTCAAGCCGGCAAACTGATTGAAGCCGCTGAGACTTTGATTCAGGCGCGCTGGGCGCGGGCTGTATGGCCGAGGGCGACAAATACTGTGCGCACGATGCCGGCCGCATCGAGACCGGCATCGGCATACATCTTCTCCGGCTTGGCGTGGTCGGTGAAAATGTCGGGCAGCACCAGCGGGCGCACCTTCAGGCCGCCTTCCAGCAGTCCTTCATGGGCAAGGAACTGCAGCACATGGCTGGCAAAGCCGCCGATGGCGCCCTCCTCCACCGTGACCAGAACCTCGTGCGAGCGGGCGAGCCGGCGGATCAGATCCTCGTCGAGCGGCTTGGCGAAGCGGGCATCGGCAACTGTGGTTGAAAGCCCGGCCGCACCGAGTTCCTCGGCAGCGATCAGGCAATCCTGGAGGCGCGTCCCGAACGACAGCAGCGCCACCTTTGTGCCTTCCCTGACGATGCGGCCCTTGCCGAGTTCGAGCACCGAGCCGCGCTCCGGCATGTCGACGCCGACGCCGTTGCCGCGCGGATAGCGGAAGGCGATCGGGCCATCATCGTAACTCGCGGCGGTGCGCACCATGTGGCGCAGCTCCGCCTCGTCGGCGGCCGCCATCACGACAAAGCCCGGCAGGCTTGCCAGGAAGGTGGTGTCGAACGCGCCGCAATGGGTGGCGCCATCGGCGCCAACGAAGCCGGCGCGGTCGATCGGGAAACGCACCGGCAGCTTCTGGATGGCGACGTCATGGACGACCTGGTCGTAGGCGCGCTGCAGGAAGGTCGAATAGATCGCCGCGAACGGCTTGTAGCCTTCGGTCGCGAGACCGGCGGCAAAGGTCACCGCATGCTGTTCGGCAATGCCGACATCGAAGGTCCGTGACGGGAACACTTCGCCGAACAGATCAAGCCCCGTGCCGCTCGGCATGGCGGCGGTGACGGCGACGATGCGGTCGTCCTCGCGGGCTTCCCCAATCAGGCTTTCGGCGAACACCTTGGTGTAGGCCGGTGCGTTGGCCGGCGCCTTGGCCTGCGCGCCGGTGATGACGTCGAACTTGTTGACGCCGTGGTACTTGTCGGCGGCGGCCTCCGCCGGCGCGTAGCCCTTGCCCTTCTGGGTGACGATATGGATCAGCACCGGGCCTTCGCCATTGTCGCGGACGTTTTTGAGCACCGGGATCAGATGTTCGAGATTGTGGCCGTCGATCGGGCCGATATGGTAGAAGCCGAGCTCCTCGAACAGCGTGCCGCCGGTGACGTATCCGCGCGCATGCTCGACAGCCCTCGTGATCGCACGATCGGCGCGCTTGCCGAGATAGGATGTCAGCTTCTTGCCGAAGTCGCGAAGGCCGGCATAAGCCTTGCCCGAGGCGAGACGCGCCAGATAGGCGCTCATGGCGCCGGTGGGCGGCGCGATCGACATGTCATTGTCGTTGAGGATGACGATGAGCCGGGCATCGAGCGCGCCGGCATTGTTCATCGCCTCATAGGCCATGCCGGCCGACATGGCGCCGTCGCCGATGACGGCGATGACGTTGTTGCGGCCGCCGGAGAGGTCGCGGGCGGCTGCCATGCCGAGGCCGGCCGATATCGATGTCGAGGAATGCGCGGCGCCGAAGGGATCGTATTCGCTCTCTGCGCGGCGGGTGAAGCCGGACAGGCCGCCTTCCTGGCGCAGCGTGCGGATGCGGTCGCGGCGGCCGGTCAGGATCTTGTGCGGATAGGCCTGGTGGCCGACATCCCAGATCAGGCGATCGTCCGGGGTGTTGAAGACATAATGCAGCGCCACCGTCAGTTCGACCACGCCGAGGCCGGCGCCGAGATGGCCGCCGGTGCGCGACACGGCGTCGACCAGTTCGAGGCGAAGCTCGGATGCCAGTTGCGGCAGCTCGCTCTCGTCAAGCGCGCGCAGATCCGCCGGGATGCGGACCTTGTCGAGAAGCGGCGTATGCGGCGTTGCGTTCACGGGAGCTCAGGCTTTCTGTTCAACGGCGGGATAAGCCGCCGGCCGGCGAAAGTAAATGCGTGTCGGTGACGCGGATCTATCAGGTCCCCTCGCCGATTTCCTCAGCTTTCCGGCAGCGGGATGAACTCTTTCTCATCTCCAGGAACGATATCGAAGCGTCCCGTCTTCCATTCCTGCTTGGCCTGTTCGATGCGCTCCTTCGACGAGGAGACGAAATTCCACCAGATGTAGCGCTGCGAGCCAAGCGAGGCGCCGCCGAAAAGCATGAAATGCGCACCGGTTTGCGACGATATGATGATCTCGTCACCGGGCCGGAACACCAGGAGCCGCTCTGCCGGAAAGACGTCGCCCGAAATCGCGACCTCACCTTCCAGCGTGTAGATGGCGCGCTCTTCCGCGTCGGCCGGAATCTTTATGCTGGCGCCCGGCGCCAGCCTAAGGTCGGCGTAAAGTGTCTCGGAATCGGCCCTAACCGGGGAGCGCTGCCCCTGGAAATCGCCGATGACGATGCGGCCGCGGACGCCTTCGGCATCGATCTCGGGCAGCCGCAAGGCAGCGGTGTTCTCGAACACCGGGGCCACCTCCTCCTTGCCATCGGGCAAGGCGAGCCATGTCTGCAGGCCTGAGATCGACATCGGCGCGCCGCGCAATTCCTCCGGCGTGCGCTCGGAATGCACGATGCCGCGGCCGGCGGTCATCAAATTCACGTCGCCGGGCTGGATCACCATTTCGGTGCCCAGCGAATCCCGATGCCTGATCTTGCCGTCGAACAGATACGTCACCGTCGACAGGCCGATATGCGGGTGAGGACGGACATCGAGAGCCTGGCCTGCCCGCAGGATCGCCGGACCCATGCGATCGAAGAAAATGAACGGCCCGACCAGCCGCCGCCTGGCGGTCGGCAGCGCGCGACGCACCTCGAAGCCGCCAATGTCCTTGGCGTTCGGGATGACCATCAACTCGATCTGGTCGCTGGCAAAGGCGTCGCCGGCTTCAGGGTCTTTCCCGGGAAAGAAGCTCATGGACTCTCCTTGTCAGCGGTCGAGGGCCACTTGGCGGCATCAGGCAAAGCGGATCGCCGCCTTTGCCCGCAGTTTGGCCGCCACCTCTTCGCGATTGCGCGGATGCTGGTTGGTTTCAAGCGAATCGAGGAGTTCACGCGCCGATGCCGCGATGGCTTCGACCGCATGATCGAACGCATGCTGGTTCTGTTTCGACGGTCGTGTCGTTCCGCTCAGCTTGCGGACGAACTGAAGGGCTGCGTCGCGCACTTCGTCATTGGTTGCGGGCGGGTCAAAATTGAACAGGGTCTTGATGTTTCTGCACATCGCTTCCGTATCTCCTTTTGTCCTGGAGCCGTTTCAATCGGGACGAGCTTAATTCTCAACCATGATCGTGTCCAAAAACCGGAAAGGCTGCTCCGTGCCTCAGTCCGCGTCGAGCGGTTCTGTTCCGACCGGCTTGCCGTCGCGCGACAGCCTGATCTTCTCGACCTTGTCCTCGGCGGCCTTCAGCAGCCGGTCGCAATGCGCCTTCAGCGCCTCGCCGCGCTCGTAGATCTTGATCGACTGGTCGAGCGGCACGTCGCCACGCTCCAGATCATCGACGATCTTCTCCAGCGCGTCGAGCGCCTGCTCGAAGCTCATCGCCTTGATGTCTTCGTTGGTTTCACCAGCCATCATTCATCCTTTCATCAGTCGCCCGACATGGGCGGCGACCGAAAATGCCAGTCCTTGCAGATCGTAGCCGCCCTCGAGCAGGCTGACGAGCCGGTTGCCGCTGTGGCGCGCGGCGCGCTGCATCAGCTGGCCGGTCGCCCAGTCGAAATCGTCCTCGGTCAGGTTGATCTCGGCCAGCGGATCGCGGTGATGCGCGTCGAAACCGGCCGAGATGATGATCAGGTCAGGCGCGAAATTGTCGAGCGACGGCAGCACCCGCGACAGGAAGGCATCGCGAAACACCTCGCTGCCGGTCTGCGGCGCCAAGGGCGCGTTGACGATGTTGCCGGCCCCGGTCTCGGTCTTCGCGCCAGTGCCGGGATAAAGCGGCATCTGGTGCGTCGAGCAATAGAGAACCGAGGGATCGTCCCAGAAAATATCCTGCGTGCCGTTGCCGTGATGCACATCCCAGTCGACGACGGCGACACGCTCGGCGCCATGCTTCTTCTGCGCATAGCGAGCGGCGATCGCCGCCGTGTTGAAGAAGCAGAAGCCCATCGCGGTGGTCTTCTCTGCATGGTGGCCGGGCGGCCTTGCGGCGACGAAGACGTTGTCGGCGCGGCCTGCAAAGACGTCGTCGACGGCGGCGTTGGCCGCGCCGATCGCGGCGATCACCGCCTGCCAGCTCTTCGGGCTGGCGGTGGTGTCGGCATCGATGCGGGCAATACCCTCCTCGGGAATGGCGGCACGCACACGGGCGACGAAATCGGCGGGGTGCGCGTAGAGGATGGTGGCCTCGTCGCCCTCCGGCGCCTTGACACGATCGAGCGCGGCAAAAGCCTCGTCGTCGAGCACGCGCTCGATGGCGCGCAAGCGGTCCGGCCGTTCGGGATGCCCGGGCGGCGTGATGTGTTCGAGGAAGATCGGATGGGTGTAGAGACGGGTTGTCATGCTCCCTATCTAGTGCCCCGGTGCCGCGATGGCCATGCATTGCCTCTCGATCGCTGGGGAAAATCGCGCCTGCGTCCATTGGCGCCGCCGCGGGGATTGGCGCGGCCGAGGCTTCGGCGTAAGGTCGCGCCACTGCCTGGTGCTCGCCGCAAGCGGGAGAATCGGGAACACGGTTGAATTCCGTGGCGTGCCCAACGCTGTGAGGGGGACCGCGCCGGTAACTGCCACTGTCGATGACGGGAAGGCACCGGACGCGGGTTGATCCCGAGCCAGAAGACCGGCCTGGCAGGCATCGTCATCCGCATGGTCAGGCGGCTGGCATCAGAGCAAACTGCGTCCAGTTGGATGCACAAAGTGCGCTCTGACGGTGTGGAACTATTGCAATCGCAAGGGGACGAGCGATGCCGGAACACATGACCGCTCCTGTGGGCGACGGATTTGACCAGACGGCGCGCGACGCGGTCTATCGCGCCATGTTCACGCGGCGCGACGTGCGCAGCCATTTCCTGCCCGACGCGCTCGACGACGAGGTGTTGGCGCGGCTTCTGCTTGCCGCCCATCACGCGCCATCGGTCGGCTTTATGCAGCCATGGAATTTCATCGTCATCCGCGACGCCGCGCGACGGGCAGAGGTGCGCGACCTGTTCCTGGCCGCGCGCGAACAGGAACTGCCTGAAATCGAGGAGGAACGACAGGCGCTCTACCGCAAGCTGAAGCTCGAAGGTATCTGCGAAAGCGCCCTCAACATCTGCATCACCTGTGACCGTCGGCGCTCGCAAGGCTCGCCACTGGGCCGCTGGCACAATCCGGAAATGGATCTCTACAGCACGGTCTGCGCGGTGCAGAATTTCTGGCTGGCCGCGCGTGCCGAAGGCGTCGGCGTCGGCTGGGTCAGCATCATCGAGCCGCAAGCGTTGAAGAGCCTGCTGGCCATTCCCGAGCATGTGACGCCCGTCGCCTATCTCTGCGTCGGCCGTGTTTCCGAGTTCGCATCCAAACCAGACCTGGAAACGCATGGCTGGGGCCGGCGGCTGCCGCTGCCCGACCTGATCATGAGCGAGACTTTTTGCGGGCAAGGCGAGGCGCCACTGAAATCGACCGTGGCCCGCCTCAACGCCTCCGATGTCGCGCCGGCGACGACCTGCCCAGCCGATCAGTTCGTCGCGCCGGCCGTGCCCCAGCGCGAGCCACCAAAGGAGGCCAGCGCCTTGTCCTTCAGCTCCCTGAACTTCGACGACGCCTCGGCCAGCCTGATATCCCAGGCCGGATCGGGCACCTGGCCGGCGATGGTCTTGAAATAGACCTGCATCAGGCAAGCGATGGCGAAGGGCTCGATGAAGGCCGCCTTGAAGGCCCAGGCAAAGACGATGGCAAGCACGAAGGCCCAGCCGGCGAGTTGTCCGGGCATGATGAAGAGAACGGCGCTGGCCGGAGCCAGCATCAGCAGGAAGATGACGAAAGACACGCCCCACATGATGACCGCCAGCCAGACGGCGTTCTTGACCATGGTCTTGCCGTTCTGGGCGTAGAGCACGACGCCTTGCCGCGCCGTCTCGAAGGGTGAGGACGAGTTGATGCGGATGTTGTAGCCGAGGATGATCTCGTCGACATAGGTGAGCGACAGGCGGATCACCGTGTTGATGAAGGAGACCAGACCGCTCAGGCCCGGAATGGGCAGGAAAGCAGCGATGCCGCCGAGCAGGCCGGTGATGGCGCGGATGGCGCCCTTGACCAGCTGGTCGACGACGAAAAGGATGTTGGCCTCGGCGAAACGCTCGGTCACGACCTGCCTGGCATAGGCGATCTGGTTCTGGCCGTCGGGGACATCCCGGCCGTCGATCAGATGGACCATCACGGCGATATGGCCGGCCTTGACGACGTAGAGGATATATTCGCGGATCCAATAGACGGCGATCGAAACCACGCCGAAGCCGACCACGCCGCCCCACAGGGCAAAGGACATCGGCCCGTCGGGATCCGTGGAGATATGGCCGACGCCATAGCCGACCGACGCTCCCGTGCCGGTCGCCACGATATAGGCAAGCGTGATGCCGAAATAGACGATCATGCGAAAGACAATGAAAGGCCAGGTCCGCATCATGATGGACACCGACCTGCCGATATCGAAATCCCACATGCCCGAATCTCCCCTCAGAGATGGCTGGGAAGGATGCGCTCACCCCGAGGATTGTCAATCATGAGCGGTGGACAGCGGTGCGCAACGGGGATTTAGCTCTGTTTCGACGCTGGTTTTCTGAGCAGTCCTTCGAGCAATTGCTTGAACGCCGCAACCACGATCTTCGACGTCGCTTCGGGGTCGTTCGAATTGGCGATCCGCTGCGCCGCCTGGCTGCTCGCCCCGTTGATCAGCCGCGCGGCGGTCTCGGGGTCGACGCCCGGGACGACCACCCCTTCCCCCTGCAGCGCGGTCAGATGATCGGTCATTGAACCGACGCAGGCATTGGCATTCGACCATTGCGCGGGATCGCCCAGTACGGCCGGACCGTCGCGGAACATAATGCGCTGGATTTCCGGCTCCAGCGCCATTTCGATATAGGTCGTGCACTCGTCGACGAAATGCTGCCAGCGGGTCGGCGCTCTCGACGCGACCTCATTGACCCGAGCAGCCATCTCGCCGTCGATTTCGGCGATAACCGCCTCCAGCAGTCCCTTTTTGTCGCCGAAATGGTGGTAGAGGGCGCCGCGCGTCAGCCCGGCCGATGCCGTGAAATCATCCATCGACGCTTCGGCATATCCGATCGTGCCAAAGGCCTGGCGGGCCGCGGCGATCAGCTTGGCGCGCGTCTCGGCGATCATTTCCTTGCGGGGTCTGTGCATTTCCGTCTGGTCCTATTCCCATACGTTCCGTATGCCAATTGACATACGTCGCGTATGCTCTATCTAATGATCATACGCTTCGTATGTAATTGTCGAACCGCCCTTTGTCGAGGAACCCCATGCAAAACCCCTATTCGGAAATCTTCCGCGCCCCTGGAGCGAGGGGCTTTGCGGCCGCCGGCTTCATGGCGCGCCTGCCGATCGCCATGGCGCCGATCGGCATCGTGGCGATGCTGTCGCAGACGCGTGGCGAATACTGGCTGGCGGGTGCTGTCTCGGCGACATTCGCGCTGGCCAACGCATTCCTGGCGCCGCAAATATCAAGACTGGTCGACCGCCTTGGCCAGACGCGGATCGTCGTGCCCACGACAGTCATCTCCGTGGTCGCCTTCATCACGCTGGTCGCGGCCGCCAATCAGGACTGGCCGGTCTGGACGCTGTTCGTGTCGGCGCTGCTGGCGGCGGCCATGCCCAGCATGCCGGCCATGGTGCGCGCGCGCTGGACCGAGCTTTTCCGGGGTCGGCCCGAGATGAACACCGCCTTCGCCTTCGAATCGGCGGCGGATGAACTGGTCTATATCGCCGGCGCATCGCTGTCGGTCGGCCTCAGCGCCGCCCTGTTTCCGGAAGCGGGCATGCTGGCGAGCACTCTGTTCCTCGCCTTGGGCTCGACCGCGTTCATCCTGCAGCGATCGACCGAGCCACAGGTGCGCCCGGTGGACCATGGCTCGAGCGGCTCGGCGATCCGCCTGCGGCCGGTACAGGTCATCACCTTTGCCCTGATCTTCGTCGGCGCGACCTTCGCGACGACGGAAGTGAGCACGGTGGCCATCACCAAGGAGCTCGGCCAGCCCGGCGCCGCCAGCCTCGTCATCGGCGTCTACGCGCTGGGGTCGTTCGTGCTCGGCATCATTGTCGGCGCGCTCAACCTGAAGGCACCACTGCAACGCCAGCTCGCCATCGCGGTCGCCCTGGTCGCGCTCGGCACCTTGCTGCCGCTCACCGCCAACAGCGTGCCGCTTCTGGCGCTGACCGTCTTCATCAGCGGCGTGGCGATCTCGCCGACCTTCATCACGGCCTTTGGCCTGATTGAGCGGCATGTCCCCGAAGCGATGCTGACCGAAGGCATCACCTGGGTGACCACCGGGATCGGCATCGGCATGGCGCTTGGCTCCTTCGCCGCCGGCGCCGTGGTGGATGCGTTCGGCGCCCAGAACGGGTTCTGGGTCTCGGTGGCATCGGGCACGATTGCGCTCGCCACCGTGCTGCTCGGCCAGCGCATCCTGGCCACGCATAAATGCGAGTTGGACGGATGCGAAGCAGCCGCCGTTCCGGCCGAGTGACAGCCAGCATATGTCGAGATTCAGGTCAGGCCGGCCTGACCTGAATCTCGAACATATCTTAGAGGATCTCGGTCTTGGCGATGTGGATGCCAAACCCTTCGAGGCCGACATAATGACGCTCGCGCGAGGCGATCAGGTTGATCGAGGAAATGCCGAGATCCTTCAGGATCTGTGCGCCGAGGCCGATTTCGCGCCATTCATTCTCACGGCGGCGGGCCTCTTCGTGATCCTCGCGGTCACCGCTCAGCGGGCGCTTGCGCTCCTGGTGCGCGACGCCGACGGAGCCCTCTCTGAGATAGACGATGACGCCGCGTTTGCGCTCGCCCATCGCCTTCATGATGCCGTCCAGGCGATGGCTGGTGCCGAAGACGTCGGTCACCACATCCTCGGAATGCAGACGCACCGGCACTTCCTCGCCATCGCGTATATCGCCGAACACGACTGCGACGTGATGCATCGTGTCCCAGGGCAGCGTGTAGGTGAAGACCTGCGCCTTGCCGCCAAGCGTGTCGATATCGGAGCAAGCGACGCGCTCGACCAGCGTTTCCTTGCGTTGGCGGTAAGCGATGAGGTCGGCGACCGACACCTGCTTCAGGCCATGCTCTTCGGCGAAAGCCTGCACCTGCGGACCGCGCTTGACGGTGCCGTCGTCGTTGACCAGTTCGGAAATGACGCCGATCGGCGGCAGGCCGGCGAGCTTGCAGAGATCGACCGCCGCTTCGGTATGGCCCGAACGCATCAGCACGCCGCCTTCGCGGGCGATCAGCGGGAAGATGTGGCCGGGGCGGACGAAATCGGAGGCGCCGACATTGCCGTTGGCGAGGTTGCGCACGGTCAGCGTTCGGTCGTCAGCCGAAATGCCCGTCGTCGTGCCATGCTTGAAATCGACGCTGACGGTGAAGGCGGTGGTGTGGGCGGAATCATTGTCGGCGACCATCGGCTGCAGGTTGAGCCGCTTGGCTTCCTCGCGCGGCATCGGCGTGCAGACGATGCCCGAGGTGTTGCGCACGATGAAGGCCATCTTTTCCGGCGTGCAGTGAACGGCGGCGACGATCAGGTCGCCCTCGTTCTCGCGCCCGTCATCGTCCATGACGACGACGATCTCGCCGCGTTCGAAAGCGCGAATGGCTTCGACAATCTTCTTCTGATCGTAAGGCATGGGGTGCTCGCTTCGCTCGCAGGGATTAGTGAATAGGCAGTAGGGAAATGAAAAGGCTGTGTCGGGCGGCCAAATGCCTATTCCCTACTGCCTATTCCCTTCCCCGTCTGTCCCCTGTGCCGCAGATAGTGATCGGCAATGGCGCAGGCAACCATTGCCTCGCCGATCGGCACGGCGCGGATGCCGACGCAGGGGTCGTGCCGGCCCTTGGTCATCACCTCGACGTCGTTGCCGTC
The DNA here is from genome assembly GCF_002294905.1 of Mesorhizobium sp. WSM4308. Classification (NCBI taxonomy): domain Bacteria; kingdom Pseudomonadati; phylum Pseudomonadota; class Alphaproteobacteria; order Hyphomicrobiales; family Phyllobacteriaceae; genus Mesorhizobium; species Mesorhizobium sp. WSM4308. The sequence continues at coordinate 129,008 of NZ_NSFW01000001.1, forward strand.
CTTGTCGATCGACTTTCGCGGCGTCAGGATCGATGAGGTCGGCTTGACGGCGAAACGGGCCACGATCGCCTGGCCGGTCGAGATGCCGCCAAGGATGCCGCCGGCATTGTTGGACAGGAACACCGGCTTGCCGTCATTGCCGATGCGCATCTCGTCGGCATTCTGCTCGCCGGTGATCTGGGCGGCCTCGAAGCCGTTGCCAATCTCGACGCCCTTGACGGCGTTGATCGACATCAGGCCCGACGCAATGTCCTGGTCGAGCTTGGCATAGATCGGCGCGCCAAGCCCTGGCGGCACGCCGTCGGCGACGATCTCGATCACGGCGCCGACCGAGGATCCGGCCTTGCGGATACCGTCGAGATACTGCGTGAAGACGGGAACCGAAGCGGGATCGGGTGTGAAGAACGGATTCTGCGCGTCGCCGATGAAATTCCAGTTCCAGTTGGCGCGGTCGATCGATTTTTCACCCATCGAAACCAGGGCGCCGCGCACCACCATGCCGGGCACCACCTTGCGGGCGAGCGCGCCGGCGGCGACCCTGGCCGCGGTCTCGCGGGCCGAGGAGCGGCCGCCGCCGCGATGGTCGCGTATGCCGTATTTGACGTCATAGGTGTAGTCGGCATGGCCCGGCCGGTATTGGCGGGCGATCTCGCCATAGTCCTTGGAACGCTGGTCGACATTCTCGATCAACATGGAGACCGGCGTGCCGGTGGTGATCATCGTCTGGCCGTCCTCGTCGAGGACGAAACCAGACAGCACCTTCACCTCGTCGGGTTCGCGGCGCTGGGTGACGAAGCGCGACTGGCCCGGCCGGCGCTTGTCGAGTTCGGCCTGGATTTCATCACGCGTGAAGCGGATGCCGGGCGGGCAGCCGTCGACCACGCAGCCAAGTGCTGCGCCATGGCTTTCGCCCCAGGTGGTGACGCGGAAAAGGTGGCCGAACGTGTTATGAGACATTGATAAAGTGCCCTGCCGGCAGCGGAGCCGGTTGAAGCCTGCCTTCTATTGGCGTTTCTTGCGGTGGTCAAACTGTCATCCCTGCCGTTTAAGTTTTGACACATTCGGCTGGTTTCTGCTTTCTTCCATCCGCCGTTGAGGACCCGCCGCCGCAGTGCCGGCGCAATGACCAAAGAGGACGATCATGCGTACCCTGATTGGCGCTGTTGCCGCCGCCCTGCTCTATTCCACCGCCGCCTTCGCCGGACAGACCGAAGGCCTGATCAAGAAGATCGACAAGGACGCGCTGACCCTGACGCTGGATGACGGCAAATCCTACAAGCTGAACGCCGAAACCGATCTCGACTCGCTGAAGCCGGGCATGGACATCGTCATCGCTTACGACGTGACCAATGGCGAGAATGTCGTGACCGATATGCAGTTGCCGGACAGCGACACGAACTAGGTCAGGCGGCTTAAACCCACTCCAGGCTCCGGCCTTCAAGTTTGAGCACGCGATCGTGCGGTATTTCCAGGTTCGCGGCCTCGTCCTCCGCCATATCGAGCACGAAACGGAACAGGGTGCGCATGACGCCGCCATGCGTCACGCAGACCGTCTTGCGGTCAATCTCGTCGAACCGGGGCTTCACCCGTTCGAGCAGTATCTGGTAGCTCTCGGCACCTTCGCCGGGCGGCCGGAAGTTCCATTTATCCAAAGCGCGAGTCCTCTTCGCACGAGGATAGCGTGTCTCGAGTTCGGCAAACGTGAACCCCTGCCAATCGCCGAAATTGACTTCAACGAGATCGGGATCGGTTCGATAGACGAGCGGATCGAGCTTCATCGCGACGCGGATGCGCTCCATCGTTTCGCGCGTCCGCTTCATCGGGCTGGCGATGAAATCGAAATCCTCCGGCTTGTTGACGAGGCCGGCCAGCCGATTCCCGTTTCCGGTTGCCTGTTGGCGGCCGAGCTCATTGAGATCGGTGTCGGCCTGGCCCTGAAGCCGGGCCTCGGCGTTCCACGCGGTCTCGCCGTGGCGCACGATATAAACCAGCGGGTACATCAAGTCTTCCGAAGGTCGGGCCAGGGCCTGGACTGAGGATAGGGGACGGAATTAATCCTTGACCGTCGAAATATCAGGCGCGTCGACCGCCTTCATGCCGACCACGTGATAGCCGGAATCGACATGGTGCACCTCACCGGTGACGCCACGCGACAGGTCGGACAGGAAATAGACGCCGGAATCGCCGACCTCCTCCTGCGTGACCGTCTGCTTCAGCGGCGAATTGTATTCGTTCCACTTCAGTATGTACCGGAAATCGCCGATGCCCGAGGCGGCCAGTGTCTTGATCGGGCCGGCCGAGATCGCGTTGACGCGGATCTTCTTGCCGCCGAGATCGACGGCGAGGTAACGCACGCTGGCTTCGAGCGCGGCCTTGGCGACACCCATGACGTTGTAGTGCGGCATCACCTTCTCGGCGCCGTAGTAGGTTAGCGTGAGCAGTGAACCGCCCTCGGTCATCAGCGCCTCGGCGCGCTTGGCGATGGTGGTGAAGGAAAACACCGAAATGTCCATGGTGCGCAGGAAGTTGTCGCGCGTGGTCTCGACATAGCGGCCGGTCAGCTCATCCTTGTCGGAGAAGGCGATGGCATGGACGAGGAAGTCGATTTTGCCCCAATGCCTGGCGACATTGGCGAAAACCTCATCGAGGCTAGCCGGATCGGTGACGTCGCAATGGCCGGCGACAAAGGCGCCCAGTTCCGCCGCCAACGGCTCGACGCGCTTCTTGAACGCCTCGCCCTGATAGGTCAGCGCGATCTCTGCGCCATGGTCGACGCATGCCTTGGCGATGCCGTAGGCAATCGACCTGTTGTTCGCGACGCCAAGAATAAGGCCGCGCTTGCCGGCCATCAGGCCCTGTCCACCCGCCATGTGAGCGCTCTCCGCAAGGTTTGTTCTTTGTGGAGTGCCTATCGCACAGGCACACAGCCCCTTCAAGCGCTCAAACCGGACAGTTCGGGGGACAAGAACGATGGATCAGCCTTTTTGACCACGCAGCAACGCTTCGAGCGCGCCGTCGCCGCCTTCCGGCAGCATGATGCGGACATGCGCGTAGAGGTCGCCATGGCCGCCGGCCTTTTCCGGCAGGCCCCTGCCCTTGAGCCGCAGGACCTTGTCCGAGCTCGACCAGGCGGGAACGTTGACCGCCAGCCTGCCTGTCGGCGTCTCGACCGGCACCTTGGCGCCCAGCACCGCATCCGCCAGCGACACCGGCAGATCGGCATGCAGGTCGCGGCCCTCGATGCGGTAGCGCGGATGCCGGCGGATATGGATCTTGACCAGCGCGTCGCCGGGCTGGCCCGGCCCCTGCTCGCCCTGTCCCTTCAGCCGGATGGTCTGGCCATCCTCGACAAAGGCCGGCAGTTTGACCGCCACCTTGCGGCCATCCGGGAACATCGCCGTCACCTTTTCGGCGGTCGCCGCTTCCTCGATGGTGACGTCGAGCGTGACGTTCAAATCAGCCGCCGTCGCGGGCTGGCGGCGGTCGCCCATGCCGGCACCGCGCGCGCCGGAAAAGGCGTCGCCGAAGATCTGGCTGAAAATATCGCTGTTGCCGTCGAACGGATCCCCGCCCGGGCGCCCCGAACGGAATTCGAATCGCGAACCGCCGGCGCCTTGCTGGCGGCGAAACCCGGCAAAGGGATCGCCGCCACCGGCGGCGCCCTCAAAGCCCTGGAAGCGCGGCTTGCCGTCGGCGTCGATCTCGCCGCGATCGAAAGCAGCACGATTCTTCTCGTCGCCGACGATCTCATAGGCCTGATTGGCCGCGGCAAAACGGTCCTTCGCCTTGGGATCATTCGGATTCTGGTCCGGATGATGTTTCTTGGCGAGTTTCCGGTACGCCGATTTTATGTCCTTGGCCGATGCGTTCTTTGCAACGCCCAGGACCTCATACGGGTCGCGCATGCTTCCTGCCCTGGAAATGAGTTGAGTCCATACTTGCCTCCTATATGCGCTCGGATAGGAAGAAATTCCAGTAGCTGATGGCCATATTGAAAGCGGAAATCAGAGCGCCTTGAAGCCCTGCATGCGCCAGCCGCCGGCACTGGCCAGGCAGAGTTCGCCTTCGAACATGGCAACGCCGTCAAAGCTTTCGCGCGAGGCCTTGAAGCGGCGGCAGGTCTGGCCCCTGTCCTTCAATTCCGCCAGTTCGGTGATGGAGCCGCGCGAGCCGGTGCCGGCATTGGCCCACGGCACGGCCTGGCCGCCGAGCTGTTCGATGTCGGCGGAGGACACCGCATTGCCGATCGTCGTCTGGTCGGAGTCGCGATCCGAATCGGCAGGCGCCGGTGAAGCCTGCGTGCTGCTGGTCAGGATCGAGCGGTCGACTTCGGCCTTTTCCAGGCTGAAGCCACCCGCGCCGCAGGCGGCAAGCGGCAAGGCCGCCGCCACGATCGCCGCTTTCGCGCTGGCCGAAGCGATAACGCCCCATTGCCTGCTGTCAAAAGCTTGCGCGATACGCGACAATCGGCAACCTCCCTGATTTCGTGACAATTTGAGAAAAACTATGAGCGACACAGAGTTAACAACCAGTGACTTTACCGAAGCGGCCGAGCCATTTCGCCTCTTTGCCGCATGGCTGGACGACGCCACCAAGAACGAAATCAACGATGCCAACGGCGTGGCGCTGGCGACCGTCGATTCCGAAGGCATGCCGGATGTGCGGATGGTGCTGCTAAAGGGGTTCGATGAAGGCGGCTTTGTTTTCTACACGAATTTCGAGAGCGCGAAGGGCCAGGAGATTCTAGGCAGCATGAAGGCGGCGATGTGTTTCCATTGGAAATCGCTGCGCCGGCAGGTGCGCATTCGCGGCCCGGTGGAGATCGTCAGCGATGCCGAGGCCGACGCCTATTACGCGACGCGCCCACGCGGCAGCCGCATCGGCGCCTGGGCGTCGAAGCAGTCACGGCCGCTGGAAAGCCGCTTCGCGCTGGAGAAAGCTGTCGCCGAATACACGGCGCGCTACGCCATCGGCGAGATTCCACGCCCGAAGCACTGGTCGGGTTTCCGCATCGTGCCGAAGACGATCGAGTTCTGGCACGACCGTCCGTTCCGGCTGCATGACCGGGTGGTCTTTACCCGCAATGCCAAAGGCGATTGGGACAAGACGCGGCTTTATCCCTGAGAGGGCAAGGCCTCAGCTCTTCTTCCTGGTCATGAACGCGGTGAGCGCGGCGCGGGCCTCGTCCGACTTCAGCCGCTCGCGAAAATGCTGGCTTTCCTCGCCGATGCGGGCGACGAGATCGTCGCGCGAGCCACGCATGAGGTCGCGCGCGATCTTCAGCGCCTGCGGTGGCTTGGCGGCGATCTGGCCGGCGGCCGCCAGCACCGAGGCCTCCAGCGCGCCCTCCTCGACCACGTCGTAGATCAGGCCGGAGGCCTTCGCGCGCTCGGCGGAAAAACCTTCGCCAAGGCCGAGCAGCGCGAAGGCGCCTTGTTGACCCAGGATGCGCGGCGCCAGCAGACTGGAGCCGGCCTCGGGCACCAGGCCAAGATCGACGAAAGGCGTCCTGAACACGGTGCGCGGCGTGGCGAAGGTCAGGTCGCAATGCAGGTTGATCGTCGTACCGATGCCGACCGCGATGCCGTCGACCCCGGAGACGATGGGTTTTTCGACCCTGGCCAGCGCCATCAGGAAATCCCAGACTTCCGTGCCGCCGTCACCGCCGGTGGCGACAACCATGAAATCGGCAAGATCGTTGCCGGAGGAGAAGGCACCGGGCACGCCGAGGAAGACATGGACGCGGATCGCCGGATCGGCATCGCCTTCGGCAAGCGTCGCCGACATCTTTGCGTACATGGCACGCGTCAGCGCGTTCTTCTTGTCCGGACGGTTCATGCGGATGATCTGGATGGCGCCCTGGCGCTCGACGAGGATATGGTCTGTCACGGTCTTCTTCCCTGATGGAGCGCTATGAGAATTCAAGCTGATATCAGCGCCTTGCCGGCGGCAGCGAGGCTCTCCGCGCCGTCGATGACGCGTTCCTTCAAGGCGTGTGCCTCGCCGAGCAGGTTTTCGGCGAAGAAGCGGCACAGGGCGATGCGGTCCTGATCGGCAAGCGCGCCGCGCGCCAGATAGGCGCCGCCAGCGGCAAGCGAGATCAACCTGAGATACGGCGTCGCTCCCGCCAGCGCCTCGTCTGACCGGCCGTCGGCCGACAGTTTCTGCAGGAAGCGCGTCGCTTGCGTCAGGTCGCCAAGGGCTGCGTCGAGCGCATCGGCTGTTCGGCCGAAACCCTGCAGGTTGGAAGTACGCACGGCATTGGCGACGGCGGCCAGTTCGCCGATGAAGCCATGCACGTGTTCGCCGCCGCCGAGCGGCAGCTTGCGGGTGACCAGATCGATCGCCTGGATGCCGTTGGTACCCTCGTAGATCGGCGCGATGCGGGCGTCGCGGTAGAAGGCTGCAGCACCGGTTTCCTCGATGAAGCCGATGCCGCCATGCACCTGCACGCCGAGCGAAGCAACTTCGACGCCGACATCGGTCGAAAACGCCTTGGCAAGCGGTGTCAAAAGATTGGCGCGGTCGCGCCAGTGTGACGCCTGATCGCCATCGGAGACCCGCGCCATGTCGATGGCGTGGGCGCAGGAATAGCTGATCGCCCGCGCCGTCTGCGTCAGCGCCTTCATGGTCAGGAGATTGCGTTGCACGTCGGGGTGATGGACGATCGGCGCCATGCCGGCGCCGGCATAATCCGCCGCCTTGCCCTGGCGGCGCTCATTGGCGTAGGCGATCGCCTTCTGGGTGGCGGCTTCCGCGACCGCGACACCCTGCATGCCGACGGCCAGGCGGGCATTGTTCATCATGGTGAACATGCAGGCGAGACCCTTGTTCTCCTCGCCGATCAGCCAGCCGACGGCGCCGGGTCTGGCGCCCTGGAAACCGTCGCCATAAATCATGGTGCAGGTCGGCGAAGCATGGATGCCGAGCTTGTGCTCGAGGCCGGAACAGAAGACGTCGTTGCGGGCGCCGAGCGAGCCATCGTCGTTGACGAAAAATTTCGGCACCAGGAACAGCGAGATGCCGCGCGTGCCGGCGGGCGCGTCCGGCAACCGTGCCAGCACCAGATGGATGATGTTGTCGGTGAAATCGTGCTCGCCATAGGTGATGAAGATCTTCTGGCCGAAGATGCGGTAGGTGCCGTCGCCGGCGGGCTCGGCGCGGGAGCGCAAGGCGGCGAGATCGGAGCCGGCCTGCGGCTCGGTCAGGTTCATCGTGCCCATCCATTCGCCCGACACGAGCTTGGCGAGATACGTCGCCTTGAGCGCTTCGGAAGCGTGCTTGTCGAGCGCTTCGACCGCGCCCATGGTCAGCGTCGGGCCGATGCCGAAGGCCATGGCGGCGGAGTTCCACATTTCGAGCGCCGCGACGCCCAGCATGGTGGGCAGCGCCTGGCCGCCATGGTCTTCAGGCCCCGACAGCGCGTTCCAGCCGCCATCGATCCAGCGGCGATAAAGCTCCTTCCAGCCGGGCGGCATGGTGACGGCGGCATCCTTGAGCACCGCACCCTGCTCGTCTCCGATCTTGTAGAGCGGTGCCACCTCCTCTGTGGCGAAACGGCCGGCCTCGCCAAGGACGGCGTCGACCAGGTCCTCGCCGAGATCGCCGAACCTACCGGCGTCGAGGGCGGATTTCATGCCGGCAACATGCTTCAGCGTGAACGCGATATCCTCGACCGGTGCCCGATACATGCCGCTCGATCCTCCTGATGCACCAGCCTCGCCAACCCTAGAGCCGGCGCGGCCGCAAAACCATCCGCCTTTGGGCGGTCTCCCCATTTCTTTTTACGTAAACGTCAAACTTTGTCACGCGGATTTTGCAATCGCGCCGGCCCGTATTAAATTCAATAGGCGCCGCATCAAGCCGACCGGCGACAGACCAGAAGCAGCCGACCGGAACAAGCCCATGCTCGCCAGACCCGACGCCTATCGCTGCATCGAATGTGGCTTGCCCTATCGCGCAACGGGGTTCTGGCATCATGGCGGCCAGTTGGAGCATGGCGCCGCCTACTGGTCGGATCGCGGCATATTGTGCTCGCCGCAATGTTCTCTTGCCCACCACCGCAAGCGCGCCGCCGAAGGCACGCTGCGGCAAGAGCCCGCGCCCGACCCGTTTGAATTTCAACCGTTCAACCGGCGCTAGCTCCCCACGGCCCTGCTTCGAGAAGCATTCCTTAACCATAGCGGTTCACCATCGGTGTTTGATCAACGGGGATCCCCTGTTTGAAAACGCCGGCGCACCTTCTTCGCCGCTCAGCGATCGCTCTTGCGGCGATGATGGCGCTGATATCGGCGGCAAAGGCCTCGGATTTCTCCGAGCCGTGGAAGAACGCCGACCGCGCGCTGGTCGTCGACGCCTACGAGTACAATTCGATCGACTGGGCGCAGCTCGCCACCGACAAGCGCATCGTCGCCTTCATCAACAAGGCCTCCGACGGCATGCCGCCGCCCTATTTCTGTTTCGGCAGCGACGCCGACGTGAAGCTGTGCAAGGCGCTGTGGAAGCGCCATGCGGTGACGCGCGAACTGTTTCAGACGCGACGGGTCGTCGCCAAGGCACTCGGCATGAAATGGGGCGCCTATCACCTCGCCCGACCTGGCAACCCGGTCGAGCAGGCCAATAATTTCCTCGATTTCGCCGATCCCGCGCCGGACGATCTCATGGCGCTCGACATCGAGGGCATCGATCCCTCGCAATGGATGTCGCTCGACGATGCCGAGGAGTTCGTGCGCCAGGTGCATCGGCGCATCGGCCGCTTCCCGGTGCTCTACACCAACGGCAAGACCGCGCAGTACATCGCCGACAACCGCTACAAATACCGGCTCTTGTCGCGGTTGCCGCTTTGGTACGCACGCTACAAGCCTGATATCGACGTGCATTTCCCGATGGGCAACTGGCAAGGCTACGCGCTCTGGCAATTTTCCGCGCAAGCCAATTGCGGTCGCTTCCGCTGCCCCTACAGGGTGGCCGGCACGCCCGATAATATCGACGTCAACGTCGTGCCGGCGGATGCCGCCACGCTGCGCCAGCAATGGCCCTTTGGCGGGCTCATCGACGTGCCATCCGACTACCTTGCCAGCGTGCCGGTGCCGCTCTCGCGCCAAGCAGCGCTCGCCGGCAAGACCACCCTCATCTATGCGGATGTGGCAACGCCGCCGACCTTCGAGGAAATGGTCGCGGTGCTCGGTTCGCGCTGGTCCAAATTCCGCGACGGGTTCCGCATGCCGGTGGTGAAGACGGTGCCGCAAAGGCAGGGCTTCGGCATCGTTCAATATGTCGCCTGGAAGCGGACCGGGCAACGCCCAGCCGAGCAGTTGGACGCCGCCCTTGCCGCGGCCGACCCGGTCAGCACCGGTTCGACCGAAATCGATCGCGGCCGGCCGTAGGCCGCCGCTCCGAAATCTCAGCTCGCCCGCTCGCGCGCCACGGCCTGCCAGCCGATGTCGCGGCGGCAGAATCCGTCCGGCCAGTCGATCCGGCCGAGCGCGGCATAGGCCCGCGCCTGCGCCTCGCCGACCGTGGCGCCGGTCGCGGTGACATTGAGGACGCGGCCGCCATTGGCGACCAGCGCGCCGCCATTGATGGCGGTGCCGGCGTGGAAGATCTGGACTCCTTCGCCCGCCGCCTGCTCGACGCCGCGGATGACCGACCCCTTTTCCGGCGTGCCGGGATAACCCCGCGCCGCCATCACCACGGTGAGTGCCGTCTCATCGCGCCAGCGTATGGACGTGTGCGCCAGCTGACCGTCGACGGCGGCATTGAGCAGCACCAGCAGGTCGTCCTTCAGCCGCATCATCAGCACCTGACACTCGGGATCGCCGAAGCGGGTGTTGTATTCGATCAGCTTCGGTCCCTTGTCGGTGATCATCAGCCCGGCAAAGAGAATGCCGGCGAAGGGCGCGCCAAGCTCGGCCATGCCGCGCATGGTCGGCTCGATGATCTCGCGCATGGTGCGTTCGACCATCTCAGGCGTCATCACCGGCGCCGGCGAATAGGCGCCCATGCCGCCGGTGTTGGGGCCGACATCGCCGTCGCCGACACGCTTGTGGTCCTGTGCCGTGCCGAAAGGAAGTGCCGTGGTTCCGTCGCAGAGGCAGAAGAAGCTCGCCTCCTCGCCGGTCATGAATTCCTCTATCACCACCTCCGCTCCGGCAACGCCGAAGGAGCCCTCGAAACAGGCATCGAGCGCCGCCCGTGCCTCGTCCAGCGTCATGGCGACGGTGACACCCTTGCCGGCGGCGAGCCCATCGGCCTTGATGACGATCGGCGCACCGGTCTTTTCGACATAGGCCTTGGCCGAGGCCAGATCGTTGAAACGGCCATAGGCGGCGGTGGGGATATCGTATCGGGCGCAGAGGTCCTTGGTGAAACCCTTAGAGCCTTCCAACCGCGCGGCGGCCTTCGAAGGCCCGAAGACGCGGATGTTTTCGGCGCGCAAATCGTCAGCGATACCGGCGACAAGCGGCCCTTCCGGTCCGACGACGACGAGGTCGATTTTCTTCTCCCGGCAGAAGGCGGTCACGGCGGCGTGGTCGGTGATGTCAAGTTTCACCAGTTCAGCCTCAGCACCGATGCCCGGATTGCCGGGGGCCGCGTAGAGCTTGGTCAGCAGCGGCGAGGCGGCAATCTTCCAGGCAAGCGCGTGTTCGCGGCCGCCGGAGCCCAGAAGAAGAACGTTCATGGCCACCTCTCGATGCAAACCCTGGAGAGCACCCGCTATTGCTCTCCGGGCGACGGGTCAAGGCATCAGGGTGTTTTGATCCGAATTGCGCACGGGAACGTTATCCCAGCCGAATATGGGCGGCGAATTCCGGCGCCCCTATTCTGGCCCGCTTCAGCCGGGAAAGAGCACCGGGAACCAGTCCTCGCGCAATTTCTGGCCGGGCTGCATGCCATGGCCGTAATAGGGCGGCGAGGTACGGCCCGGCCGCTCGACATAGTGGGCATCGTCGCCGACCCAGCGCAGCGACAGCGCCCGGCGCCGCGCCGCAGTCAAATTGCCTCGCGCGCCATGCGCGGTGCGGAAGTCGAACAGAATGGCGTCGCCTGGCTCCATCTCCCATTCGAGCACCTTCATCGACGGGTCGTTGTCGGGATCGGGCACCGGCAGGTAGTCGCCCTCGCCGGCATAGAAATTGCTGTCGTCGAGCCAGCGCACCGGCAGGATCATCTTGTCCCATTTGTGCGAGCCGGCGATCAGGCGCAGCGTCGCCTCCTTCACCGGGTCGATGGGGATCCAGAAGCTCACCGTCTGCCGGCCATCGACGAAATAATAGGGGATGTCCTGGTGCCAGGGTGTCGGCTTCTGCGTGCCGGGTTCCTTGACCAGAACGTGATCGTGGAAGAACTGCGCGGTGCGCGACTGCATCACCGCCGCCGCCAGTTCGGCGGCCGGCGATTTCCGCACCACCTCGACGAATTCGGGAATGCGCTCCCAGTTGCAGTAATCGTCGAAGAAACTGCCTCGGCCATTGGCGATGTCGGACGCGGTGGCGCTGCGGTTCTGCATGTTGCGCTCGATGCCGGCGGCAATCGTGTCGACCCAGCCTTTGAAAGCGCCGCGGATGCAGACCGCGCCGTCACGCTGGTAGTCGGCAATCGTCTCCGCATCGATCAGGCCGGTGTCGATGGAGCGGGCAGCAGTCTGGGAAGCCATGGTGTCCTCCTTTCAGGATCGGGACGACTATTGCAACCCGGATTCATTCAGTAAAATAATAACTTCTCATCTGACACATAGAACAGGACTATGGGCCTCAGCCTCACCCAATTGCGTTATCTGGTCGCTGTCGCCCGCCTCGGCAGCGTCACCGGCGCGGCCAGAGCACTGAACATTTCCCAGCCCTCGATTTCGGTGGCGATCGACGCGGTCGAGAAGGATTTTGGCCAGAAGCTGTTCGTGCGCCAGCGCGGCAGGGGCGTTTCGCTGACTTCCTTCGGCCGCGTCGTCGTGGCCAAGGCAAAACAGGTTCTTGCCGAGACCGACGAACTGATGAGCCTGGGTTCGGGCAATTCCGCCATCGGCGGCGAGTTGGTGCTTGGATGTTTCGAGGATCTGGCGCCCTATTTCGCGTCAGGTCTGATCCGCGCCTTTTCCGAACGCCATCCAGACGTCACGGTGATCGTTCGCGACGAAACGTTCGAAACGCTCGGGCGGCGTCTGGCGGATGCCGCCATCGATCTCGGCCTCAGCTACGATCTTGGCCTGCCCGCGCATTTCGCCCGCATCCTGCTGCACGAGCTGCGGCCGCACGCATTGCTGCCGGCAGGTCATGCGCTGGTGGGCTATTCCGAGGTCAGCCTGGCGGATCTGGCGGCCTATCCACTGATCACGACGGACCAGCCGCACAGCTGGCAGCATATTCTCGACCTGTTCCGTGGCCGTGGCCTCTCGCCGGTGGCCGACAGGGCGACAAGCTCGTTCGAACTCCAGCGCAGCATGGTGGCGAACGGTTTTGGCGTCGCCGTCAGCTACACCCGCCCGCATGGCGACCGCAGCTATGATGGACTGCCCCTGATCTGCAAGCCGCTGTCGGATCCGCTGCCGATGCAACGCATCATCCTCACCTATGACACGCATCAACGCGTGTCGCATGCGGCACTGGCATTCGTCGAGACGGCGAAAGACTGGTTTTCCACGCGCGACATCTTCACCTCCTGACAGGCTGACGGTCGCTGCTTATCCGCTTGCCGCTTGACGGTTTCCGCGGCTGCTGCCACTCCATGGACATGGAACCTATCCAGTCGAAAGCGGCCCAGGGCCGTGTTGCCGATGCGCCGAACGGCCATTGGGTCTATCGTGTGCTGCCGCGCGCGGTTTGGCCCTATGCGCAGCTCGCGCGATGGGACAGGCCGATCGGCTGGCAATTGCTTTTGTGGCCATGCTGGTGGTCGGCGGCGCTCGCGGCAAGCGCCTATCCGCGCCCCGGCGACCCGCTGCTCTCACTGCTGCCGGCGCCGTTGTATCTCGTGCTGTTCCTGGTCGGCGCCATCGCCATGCGCGGCGCCGGCTGCACCTATAACGACATCGTCGACGAGAACATCGACAACCAGGTCGAACGCACCCGCTCGCGTCCGCTGCCATCGGGCCAGACCACGCGCCGTCGGGCCTGGCTGTTTCTTGTCCTGCAGGCCCTGGTCGGCCTTGTCGTGCTCCTGCAGTTCAACAGCTTCGCTATTCTGCTCGGCATCTGCTCGCTGGTGATCGTCGCCATCTATCCATTCATGAAGCGGATAACCAACTGGCCGCAATTGTTTCTCGGCCTTGCCTTTTCCTGGGGCGCGCTGATGGGATGGGCGGTCGAGTTCGGCGATCTCGATGGCCCCGCCATCATGCTCTATATCGGCTCGATCCTGTGGGTGATCGGCTACGACACGATCTATGCGCACCAGGACAAGGAAGACGACGCCATTGTCGGCGTGCGCTCGACGGCGCGGCTGTTCGGCGACAACACCAAATCGTGGCTGGCCGGACTTTACGGCGGCACACTGGTCTGCTTCGCCATCGCCTTCGCCTCGGCGCAGGCGCCCGTGGTGGCGCTCGCCGGACTGATCGCCGCCGGCGCCCATATGGCGCGGCAGATCGCGGTTCTGGACATCAACGATCCGGACCAATGCCTGCGGCTGTTCCGGTCGAACAACCAGGTCGGCTGGCTGATCTTCCTCGGCCTGATCGGCGGCGCATTGTGGGTGGCGCTGAAGCCGCTGGTTTAGTCGCGTGAAATGATCTCCTGGCCGCCGATGACCAGCCTGAGACCGAGGTTGCCGGCTCTGCGGCGGGCAAGGAAGCGAGGGCGGCGCGTGTTGGAAACGCGACCCTTGCGGCGATCCTGCGGCGGCAGCGTCTTGATGGCGGCGCCGAGCGATTCCTCCAGGGTGCGGGCGACGCCGTCCGATTCGATCAACAGCATCGGCAGGCGGTAGGCATCGGCCCAGGCGCGCCAGTCGGCGGCGACATCGTCGAGATCGTCGGCGACCAGCAGGGGCACCGACAGCATCGGATCATTGTGCAGGAGTTCCAGGGTCACCGTGACGTTGCCTTCCGGATCCTCCATTGCGCGGGCGGCGACGCCGCGGAACGCATTGGCCGGCAGGGCGATGATCGCCGGCACGCCGCTCATCTCGAGCATGCGGCGGATCACGGCGCCACGGTGGTCGATGGTGAACGTCACGTCGCCATAATCGTCGCGGGTGGCGTAGCTGACCATCTGGGGCAGTCGGAATGGGTCGAGGCGCATGTTGCGTCCCGCCCAGACTGGCTTCAGTCCGGTGTTCATAGAGTGCCTTCCTGTCTGTCTCCTGAGAGCCGGTGTCCGGTTCTCTCCGGGCCAGTTTTCCCGGCCTCGTTATGGGGAAACAGTAGCGCGGGCTCCTTACCGCCGCGCTTAAGAAAGTCGGTTAAATTTTGCTGATCTCAGGGATGGTTATCGGAATGCCACCGGCCACTAGATGTTGAAAGGATCAGATAACCTTACCGGGATTCATGATGCCGGCCGGATCGAAGGCGGCTTTCACCCGGCGCATCAGATCGATGGCCATCGGCGGTGCCGTGGCGATCAGTTCGTCGCGCTTCAACTGGCCGATGCCGTGCTCGGCCGAGATCGAACCGTGGAAGGCGCGCACGACATCGTGCACGGCCTTGTTCATGGGATGGTAGAGGGCGAGAAACGCCTCATCGTCGCCATCGACGGGCCGCGAGATGTTATAGTGGAGGTTGCCGTCGCCCATATGGCCGAAGCAGACCACGCGGGCGCCGGCACTGACCGACGCCACCGCGCCGGCGGCCTCTGCGATGAAGCGCGGGATCGATGCGATCGGCACCGAAATATCGTGCTTGATCGAGGCGCCCTCCGGCTTCTGGCATTCGGGCAGCGTCTCGCGGAAATTCCAGAAAGCGTCGCCCTGGGCAAGGCTGGCCGCGACCACCGCATCGCCAACGATGCCTTGCTCGAGGCCATCCGCCAGCACCTCCTCGATCAGCGCCCGGCCATCGGCTTCCGAGCGGCCGGAGGAAACCTGCATCAAGACATACCAGGGCCAGTCGTCGGCCAGCGGCCGCACGACACCTTGACCATGCCTGAGCGTGAAATCGTAGGGTCTCTTGCCGATCAATTCGAAGGCGGTGAGCGAAGCGCCGGCGCGGTCCATCGCCAGGCTGAACAGCGACAGCGCCGCTTCGGCAGACGACAGGCCGACGAATGCGACCTCACGCCCCTTCGGCTTCGGGAACAGTTTCAGCACGGCGGCGGTGATGACGCCGAGCGTGCCTTCGGCACCCACGAACAAATCCTTCAAATCGTAGCCGGTGTTGTCCTTCTTCAGCTTGCGCAGATCGTCGAAGACCTCGCCCGTCGGCAGTACCACTTCGACACCGAGACAGAGTTCGCGGGCATTGCCGTAGGCCAGCACGCCGGTGCCACCGGCATTGGAAGAAAGATTGCCGCCGATCTGGCAGGAGCCTTGCGCGGCGAGCGACAGCGGAAACAGCCGGTCGGCGGCATCGGCCGCCTCCTGCAGCGTCTGCAGGATGACGCCGGCCTCCGCCGTCACCGTGTTGGACAGGACGTCGATCTCGCGGATGCGGTTCAGCCGCGACAAGGACAGGATGATCTCGCGACCGGATTTGTCCGGCACCTGGGCGCCGACCAGCCCGGTGTTGCCGCTTTGCGGCACGATCGGCGTTGCCGTCTCGGTCGCCAGCCGCATGATGCGGCTGACCTCGTCGACGCCACCCGGCCGCAGCACCAGCGACGTCGCGCCATGCCAGAGCCCGCGCCGCTCGACGAGATAAGGCGCAATGTCCTGCTCGTCGCGCAGCGCGTATTTGTCACCCACGATCGCCGCAAAGCGGTCGATGAGGGCGGGATCGAGTGTCTTTGCGATTTCGGTCATGCGGCAAAACTATGTTGTGGGCTGTGCATTGTCACGAGGGGCGGCCGCGCGAGCGAGCCGGTCATTGATGGCCTCTCCGAGCCCGTCGAACGGAATCGTCTCCACCGCGATGGTGCGCGCGCCGCTGCGATCGAGTTCCTGCATATAGGCGAAAAGATTGCTCGCCGCTTCACGCAGGTCACCAGACGCGGACAGGTTGAGGAACGCGGCAGCATTGCGCCAGCCTTCGGCTCGCTGATCGCCGAAGGCAAGCAGCGCCTCGCCCTCGACGACCATTCCGGCATTGAGCCGCATCTCAGCACCCGGCGCATAGTGCGAGGCAAGCATGCCTGGCGCCTCGACGCCGACTGCACCGCCGCGCAACAGTTCCATGCCGATGGCCGCCTCGATCTCCCCGGCGGCGATGCCGCCAGGCCGGAGCAGGCGCACTCCTGCCCCTTCGGCCTTGACGATGGTCGATTCCAGTCCGACCGGCGTCGCGCCGCCATCGACCACCAGCTTGATGCGGGCGCCGAGATCGGCCGCCACCGCTTGCGCCGTCGTCGCGCTGATCTTGCCGGAGGAATTGGCGCTGGGCGCGGCCAGCGGCCGGCCGAGCTTTGCGATGAGGTCGCCGCCAAAGCCCCTCGGCATGCGCAAGGCGATCGTGTCGAGCCCGGCTGTGACCAGTGGATGGATGCCGTTGCCGGGCCGCTGCGACAGCACCAGCGTCAGCGGACCCGGCCAGAAGGCCTGTGCGAGTTTCTTCGACAGCGGATCGAACACGGCGATGCGCTCGGCCATGGCCATGTCGGCGACATGGGCGATCAGCGGATTGAAGCGCGGCCGCCCCTTGGCCTCGAAGATGCGCGCCACGCCGATGCCGTTGGTGGCATCGCCGGCAAGCCCGTAGACGGTTTCCGTCGGAATGGCGACGACGTCGCCGCCCTGAAGCAAAGCCAGCGCCCGCTCCAGCGCCTCGCCGACGGCAAGTATCTCAGCCACTCTCGTCACCTCGCAGATGCCGGCTGCGTAGTACGATGGCGGCTGTTGGGCAAGAGAGGGTCTTGGCGATTTATCAATCCCTAAAATGCTATGTTTGTGCGAAAGCCGGCATCAATTCTGGCCTGCTATTGAACAGCTTCGGGGCAAAGGGGAGCTATATCAGTGTCTGTGCGCGTACTGCTGGGAATAACTCTGGCCACGATGGCCAGCGGAGTTCAGGCCTCGTCCCTGGTCTTTCCCGGCCCGCCGGCCGCGACGCCCTCCATCCTGACCCTGAAGGCGGCCGATATCAAGGCAAGCGATGTGGTGTCCGTCGTCGCACTCGGCGAGCCCGACGTCACCTATGAGAAGGTGGCGGCGATCCCCAACCCGCCCGAGGCACAGCACGGCTTCATGCCAAGCCCGATGATCATTCGCGGCGGCATCGTCGGCGGCGATTTCTCGACACCGACACAAACCAAGGCACCGGCCGCCACCACCGCCGCGGCTCCTGCCCCGGCCCAGGCGACCGCCTCGGCGGCTCCGGCGTCGGGCACGCAGAAGAAGCCGGCCGCACCGGCAGCCGCATCGGCGCCCGCTTCCAAGGTCGGCAAGGTCAAGTAGCCGGCCGGCAAACTGCTGGACTGGGCCAGCTCGTTGACAGCTTGATGGGGCCTTGCGCACCATTGCCGCGCGAGTTCGTGCCGGCATATCTTGCCGCTCGAAGCCGCCGCCTGAATTTGGTCGAGCGATTCAGGGAAAGGGGCGGCTCTGGCAGCCGGGTTTTATTTCAAAGGGGGTTGATCATGAGACTATGCAAGATCGTTACCGTGGCCGGACTTCTGCTGGCATCGCTGCTGGGCGCCAGTGCAGCGCAAGCCGATGACATGCTGGGATCCTATGTCGCGCGTATTTCCGATCGGGACCATCAGGCGAGCGACGGCTATGCGCTGGACAACGCCGCGCAGATGGTGCGGCAGGACCGCGCCAACTGGCACAAATTCCATCGCCGCGACAGCGACGATGAGGGTGATGCCTGGTTCAGGACCAACGACCAGCGCGCGGACCTGCAGCGCATGCTGGAGCGTCCCGGCGCGATGAGTTCGTCGACCAAGCGCGCCATCGTCAATGGAGAACCGCTGATCCAGGTCGACGTCTACGAGGACAGCGTGCGCGTCCGCATCCTGGAGAACTGACAAGCGTCCGGGAAGATGACAAAGGGCGGCGCCGATGTGCCGCCCGCTTCTCGACAGAGCCGGATTGAAATCTCAGGCCGCTTCTTCCTTGTCGTCCTCGTCTTCTTCGGACTCGCCGCCTTCGGATTCTTCTTCGTCTTCGGCGTCGTCGCCTTCTTCTACGTCGCCATCCTCGTCATCAGAGTGATCGGCGGCTTCGACCGCCGTGGCAGCGGCATGATCGAGGGCGGTTTCGGAAGCGGATTCAAGCGCCTCGGCGGCGGCCGAGGTTTCTTCAGTCACTTCGATGTCGTGATCGGAATTCATGGAAGCCTCCGTTGGGTTGGGGAACATGTCCCTTTTGCCACGCAGAGATCATCGTCATATGACTGTAAGCCGGCTCGAACGGCCGGCTCGCAGATATTTTTCCTGAGCGTTCAGCCGGCGATTTTCGAGAAATCCGCGACCTGACCGGTGGCCGCGCGGATGCGCGTGAGCAGCGCCAGACGGTTGGCTCGCACCGCCAGGTCTTCATCATTCACGAGAACACCTTCAAAGAATGAATCAACCGGTTCGCGTAACGCGCTAAGCGCCAGCATGGCGGCGGAAAAGTCTCCGTTTTGAATCGCTTCGCCGGCTTGCTTCTCGGCCTGATTCACCGCCACAAACAGCAATTTTTCGGCATTTTCCTTGAACAAGGCCGGCTCAACGGTTTCGGCAACAGCTGTTTTCTTCTTCTCCTCGGCGGCCAGGATGTTGGCCGCGCGCTTGGTGCCGGCGAGCAGGTTCTTGCCGTCCTCGGTGTCGAGGAAGGTGCCGAGTGCCTCGACACGACGAACGATCTGCAGGAGATCGTCGGACTGCGGGGTGATGACGGCGTCGATCAGATCGTGGCGGGCGCCCTGGTCGCGGAGGTAGACCTTGAGGCGGTCGTGGAAGAAGGCGAGGAGGTCGGCGGTAAACGGAGCCAAGGAGGCCTGCATTTCCATCATACGCTGCCCATCGAAGAATTCGCTCTCCGGATCGGTGGCCTCGAATGTTTCGGATATGGCCTTGTCGAGGCCGTTCCTCACCAGGTCGGCAATAAGTCCCGCTTCCGGCAACAGTCGGCTCTCGCCCCTGTAGTCTTTAATCCGGGCATCCAGCATTGCCACGGCGCCCCGGCTCTCAGCGCTTTCGCCCATGCTCTCATAGGCATCAAGTGCGGCCGCGACCGTCGCGGCAATCGCGGTACTGAAGGCGAGCTTGATCTTGTTTTCGAGGACAATCCTCACCACGCCCAGCGCGGCCCTTCGCAGCGCGTAGGGGTCCTTCGACCCCGTCGGCTTTTCGTCAATCGCCCAGAAGCCGACCAGCGTATCGAGCTTGTCGGCAAGCGCGACGGCGACCGACACCGGGTCGCTCGGCACATAGTCGGACGGGCCCTGCGGCTTGTAATGTTCCTCGATGGCTGCTGCAACGGATGGGTGCTCGCCCTGGAGCAACGCATATTTGCGGCCCATGGCGCCCTGCAATTCGGGGAACTCGCCGACGACTTCAGTGGTGAGATCGGCCTTGGCGAGAACCGCCGCGCGTGCGGCGAGCGCCGGGTCAGCACTGACGGTCGGTGCCAGGTCTTCAGCCAGCTGGGCAATCCGCTCCACCCGCTCGCCCTGGGTGCCGAGCTTGGCGTGGAAGGTGACGCCGAGATGGTCGAGGCGGGCCATGCGTTGGTCGAGCGGCCTTTTCAGATCGAGGCCAAACTTTTTCGCCGAGGCTTCGAGTTGTCCGAGGTCCGGCAGATCGCCCTGGTCCGTGGTCCAGAAATAAAGCGCATCGGAGAGGCGGGCGCGCACCACCTTGCCGTTGCCGTGGGCGATCTCCTTGCCGCCGTCCCTGGCCTCGATGTTGGCGGTGAGAATGAAGCGGCTGGACAGCGCCTCGCCTTCACCTTGCGGTCGCGTGACGAAGCACTTCTGGTTGGCGCGGATGGTCAGCCGGATCACTTCGGCCGGAATGGCGAGGAAATCCTGCTCGAACTCGCCCATCAGCACGACAGGCCATTCGACGAGACCGGACACTTCCTCCAGCAGCCCTTCGTCCTCGACCAGGTCGAGCCCGTTGGCGAAAGCGAGGTTGCGGGCGTCGGCAAGGATGATCTCCTTGCGCCGGTCGGCGTCGAGCACGACCTTTGCCGCTTCCAGCTTGCTCACATAATCCTCGAAGCGGCGCACGGTGATTTCGCCCGGGGCGAGGAAACGGTGGCCATATGTGACGTTGCCGGAGCGGATGCCGTCGATCTCGAAATCGACCACGACAGGCTCCTCGGTTTCCGGGCCGAAGGTGCACAGGATCGATTGCAGCGGCCGCACCCAGCGCAGCGAGCCTGGCTTGGCCGAGGCCGGTCCCCAGCGCATCGATTTCGGCCAGGGGAAATTGCGGATAATGCCCGGCACCAGTTCCGCGATGATCTCTTCGGCCGCCCTGCCCGGCTTCGAAATGTGGGCGACGTAGAAGTCGCCCTTCTTCGGGTCGGAATGGACATGCGCCTCGGCGACCGAGGACAGCCCTGCCTTGCGCAGGAACCCCTGGACCGCCTGCTCGGGTGCCGTCGTCGATGGTCCCTTGATCTCTTCGCGGATATCCTTCGAGCGCGCCGTCAGGCCCCTGATGTCGAGCGTCAGGCGCCGCGGCGTCCAGTATTCGCGCGCCGCCTCATAGGTCAGACCGGCTTCGACCAGACCGTCGGTCAGCATCTTCTTGAGATCACCCGCCGCCTTGCGCTGCATGCGGGCGGGAATTTCCTCGGAGCGAAGTTCCAGCAAAAGATCCGGCATCAGAGTGTCTCCACCCGCATGCCAGTTTCCTGTTTGCGCGTCCTCGCGCCTCCGGCGCTGCGGTCGCGCGGCTGGGCAGGGATTTCCTCGGAGCGAAGTTCTAGAAGCAGGTCAGGCATTGGGGTCAGCTCATGCGGGAGAGTGGTCCGGGCGGGGCATAGCAACTCGGCTGGCCGCTGTCACCCTTTCCAGAAATTTTGGCTGCCCTGTCGGGACGCGGCGCCCCAGTCCGTCCTTGGATCAAAGATTTCCATGAACCGAACGCAGCGCTGAAGCGACCCACGCTCAGGCAGGGAACTATTGGCTGAACGACCATGAAAACGGCATCCAGACTTCTGCAGATCCTCGCGCTCAGCGCCTGCTTCACCGCGCAGGTCCATGGCGCTTTCTCGATGCCGGGTGTTCGGCAGGCATTGCGGACAATGGCTGGCTCGAGCGGCCAGATCCTGTCACCGATCAACGCTACCCTCGAGACGATGAGGTCTGCCTGAAGCAGAGCTTTGTTTGGCGCAACTCCCCCGGGAAAAAGCTACGCGCTTTTCCTGGAATTGCTCAGGCCGCCAATCCACCCGCCTGTGTCTTCAAAAACGCCTCGCCGCAGGCCTTCGCCAGATTGCGCACGCGCAGGATGTAGCTCTGCCGCTCGGTAACCGAGATCACGCCGCGCGCGTCGAGCAGGTTGAAGACATGGCTGGCCTTGATGCACTGGTCGTAGGCCGGAAAGACCATCTTGTGCATCGGCAGATTGTCATTCGACGCCGGCGCGCCGGCCTCGAGCAGCGCCTTGCACTCGGCCTCGGCGTCTTCGAAATGCCTGAGCAGCATCGCCGTGTTGGCGTATTCGAAATTGTGGCGCGAATATTCCTGCTCGGCCTGCAGGAAGACATCGCCATAGGTCACCTTGTCGGCGCCTTCGCGGCCGTTGAAGTTGAGGTCGTAGACATTGTCGACGCCCTGCACATACATGGCGAGCCGCTCCAGCCCGTAGGTCAGTTCGCCCGCCACCGGCGCGCATTCGATGCCGCAGACCTGCTGGAAATAGGTGAACTGCGAGACTTCCATGCCGTCGCACCAGCATTCCCAGCCAAGCCCCCAGGCGCCGAGCGTCGGGCTTTCCCAGTCGTCCTCGACGAAGCGGATGTCATGCAGCAGCGGATCGACGCCGATCGCCGCCAGCGAGCCGAGATAGAGCTCCTGCAGGTTCGGCGGATTCGGCTTCAGGATCACCTGGTACTGGTAATAATGCTGCAGCCGGTTCGGGTTCTCGCCATAGCGGCCATCCTTGGGGCGGCGCGAGGGCTGGACATAGGCGGCGTTCCAGCGCTTCGGCCCGAGCGCGCGCAGTGTCGTTGCCGGATGAAACGTGCCGGCGCCGACCTCCATGTCGTAGGGCTGCAGGATGACGCAACCATAAGCCGCCCAGTAATTGTGCAAGGTCAGGATCAGCCCCTGGAACGAGCGGCTGGGGTGCATATGGGCAGGGATTTCAATCGTCACGGGTGGCCTCGACATCAAAGGCTGGAGCCTGTCCTCGAGCATGATCTTTTCCGAAAACCGGTATCCACTTTTCGGGATCGTGCTCTTGCCGGCCCGTCCTAGAGACACGGCGGCGAAGCGTCAAGCAAGGGGCGCGCCGGATGCGAGCCGCCGTGAGTATGCCGGGCGGTGTTGAAGACTTTGCCGGGGACTGGCCCATTGCCGGGCTCGGGAGCCTGCGGTCTGTTTCGTCCCTACAGCCCAAATCAACGACCACAGGTCCAGCCATGCCCAGCTCCATCATCGTCCGCCCGGTCACGCGACAGGATTACGAGCAATGGCTGCCTCTCTGGGACGGCTACAACGCATTTTATGGCCGCGCCGGCGAGACGGCGCTGGCAAGCGAGATCACCGCGATGACGTGGTCGCGCTTCTTCGACGCCTATGAACCGGTCCATGCGCTGGTGGCTGAAAGCCAGGGACAGCTCCTCGGCCTCGTGCACTATCTGTTCCACCGCAGCACGACGGCGATCGCACCGAACTGCTATCTGCAGGATCTTTTCACCACGCAGGCTTCGCGTGGCAAAGGCATCGCCCGGGCGCTGATCGAAGGCGTCTATGAGCGCGCGCAGGCCGCCGGCTCCGGACGGGTGTATTGGCTGACGCACGAAACCAATCAGACCGCGATGAGACTCTATGACAAGGTCGGCGAACGCTCCGGTTTCGTCGTCTACCGGAAGCTGTTTTGAGGGCTGCGCGCCTCCAAACGAAAACGGGGCTCCCAAAGAAGCCCCGTTCGCATTCAAAAGTAGCCGATCTCACCCCTTCGGGACAGGCACCGGCTCGGGCTTGACCTTGGGCGTTTCCTGCGCCGTGTTGGATTCGATCGGCGGCAGGCCCTTCATCAGCTTCTGCTGCAAGGTGGCCAGCACGTCGGGATCGGGCTTCAGGTCACGCGCCTGATTCCACTGGAAGGTGGCTTCCAGCTTGCGGCCGACGCGCCAGTAGGCGTCGCCGAGATGGTCGTTGAGAACCGGATCTTCGGGCTTCAGCGATACGGCGCGTTCCATCTCGCGCACCGCGTCATCGAAGCGGCCGAGGCGGAAATAGGCCCAGCCCAGCGAATCCACGATGTAACCGTCGCTCGGCCTGAGGTCGACGGCCTTCTGGATCATCGCCAGGCCTTCCTTGAGGTTGGTGTTCATGTCGACCCAGGAATAGCCGAGATAGTTCAGCACCTGCGGCTGGTCCGGCTGCAGTTCCAGCGCCTTGCGGAAATTCGGTTCGGCCTTAGGCCATTCCTTCAGCCGCTCGTAGGCGATGCCACGCTGGTAGAAGATGTTCCAGTTGGCAGCGGTCGGCGTCTTCAGCGCCTCGACGGCCTTGTCGTAGAGGCTGGCGGCCGAGCGGAAATCGTCCTTGGAGGAATAGACCCCGCCAAGCGCCAGATAGGCGCGCATGTCGTTGGGATGAGCCTCGACGAAGGCCTTCAGATGGGTGATCGCCTCGTCATGGCGGTCGAGATCGGCAAGGTTGAGGCCAAGCTGCAGGTCAGAAAGCTCCTTCAGCGGCGAAGAATCGGGAATCCGCCGATAGAGCGCGATGGCGCCCTCGCCGTCCTTCAGCTGCTCGGCGACGGCGGCGAGTTGCACGAGAGCCGCGTCGCTGTCGGGCCGCAGGGCGAGCGCATATTGCAGGTAAAGGCGAACGAACGGCTCGCCGCCGCCCCGGTTGAGCGCGGTGGCGAGGTCGAGCAGGATTTCGGAAGCACCGTCGGACGGACCGGACACGAAGGGCGCGATCTTGTCGCCCTTGCTGATCCTGTCGCGCAAGGCGACGATTTCGAGCTTACCCGGCGAAAACGCCTCGGCCTGGTCGAGCACCGAGATCGCCTTGGCCTTGTCGCCCTTGCGGGCCAGAAACGAGGCATAGGCCTGCGCGTTGCGCATCCAGGTTTCGGGCGCGGCTCCGCCGGCGGCGGTATCCTGCATCGTCGCGGCGTAGATCGCCTCGGCCTTTTCGGGCATGTTGGAGGCATCGGCGACCAGGGCGCGGTGGAAGGATTTGAAAAGGCCGAACCAGTCCGGGCCCTGAAGCTTGTCGATCGAAGCCATCGCGTCGCCGGCTTGGCCAGCACCCTGTTCGGCCCAGCCGGACATCACGCCGGAAATCAGCCGGTCAAGGTCGGACTCCAGTGACAGCTTCAGCCAGTACTGGGCCTTGGTGAAATCCTTCTTGTGGAACGAATCAACGGCCAGCGCCAGGCGCGAGAAGCGCTCGACATCGGGCACTTCCTTGAGCTTGTCGGCATAGACCAGGGATTCGTCGAAGCGACCTTGCGCGATCAGCGACAGCATCAGGCTCTGCTGCAGGCCGGTGTCGCTCGGATCGAAGGCCAGGGCCTGCTTGTAGTAGGCGATGGCGCTGTCGAGGTCGTTGTCGCCTTCGGCGATCCGCGCTGCCAGATAGGCGCCCGAGAACGACGAGATCTTGACCGGTTCGGTGGATTGCTTGGCATAGGCCGGCAAAGCCGAAATCGCCATGCCCGTCACAATTGCCAGCCTTGTCAGCCAGCGCGCACGTCCTTGCTGCATCGTATCCCTTTCAGCCAGGCGCCATCTCCGCTTCAGCGGGATCGACGTAGACTCGATCTTTCCGGGCAAAGCATGGCCTTTTTGGGGTCGCGCTTCAATCCGCCTGAAATTCACAATCGGGTCAGCCGATTAACAAACCATGGCTGGAGGAGATTTTCGGCCGTGGAAAAGCCGGCGTCAAGGTCAGCGCTGCACGACGGATCGCTGCACTTTCGTCTCGGGAAAGCCGCCGGCCGCAATCGCGCCGCACAGCTCGTTCCATTCGCAACCGCCGCAAGCCTTGCGCACGCCACCAATCGAGAACGCCTGTCGCAGCCGCGCCAGGATTGCCGCGTCGAGATCGAGGCGGACGCCGGGCTCGATTGGTCGGGCCAGAAGATCCCCGACATCGCGTGCGGCAAGCCGGTCCCGCTCGATGACGCTCTCGTTGCGGCAATGCGGGTCCGGCCCTTCGAGCAAAGGCGCGCAGACATCATCCGGGCCGGAAACAAGGAGGATGTCCTCGCCCCGGCTCAGGCGCTCCGCGATCGCGTCATAATTGACGGTGAAGGCGGGGCTGTATCCCTTGCCCACATAGGTGAGCAGGCAAAGGAGATGATGGGCGCGCAGCCTGATCGTCACGGATTGGCCGGCTTCGCCTTGCCACGGGGGAGCGCCATGAGTGTCGCGGCACCAAGCGCCGACTTCAGCAAGCCGCCGACAATGAACGGCAGGAAGCCGAAGGTAATGGCCTTCTCAGTGCCGATCATGACGGCGAGCCATGCCGTGCCGAGCACCAGGCAGGCAAGATTGCCGAGCAGCATGGCGGCGAAGGCAAGCACCACCCTGTTGCCGTTCCAGCCGCGTTCGGCCAGCCAGCCGACAAGCGCGCCGGTGATCGGGAAAGCGAAGAGATAGCCACCGGTCGGCCCGACGAAATGCGCGACGCCGGCAGCGCCCCCGGCCAGCACCGGAAAGCCGGCAGCACCCTCGACCAGCCATGCCGCAATGGTGACCGCGCCAAGCCGCCAGCCATAGAGCGCGCCGATCAGCGTCACCGCGAAGGTCTGCATGGTCACGGGAACCGGTACCATCGGCACTTCGATGTAGGAGGACAGCGCCAGGAACAGCGTGCCGAGCACCACGGCTCCGACTTGCCAGGCGAGCGAGCGGTCTTGAAGCCGGAGCGGGCTGAAGGACGGCTTGCTGGACGTGAATGCGATGTCTGTCATGAGGGTCCCTTCGGTCGATTTGAAATTATAGATAATTTCTGTTTTCGATCTATTATCGAATCCACATTTCTCGCAACATAGCAAGCCTTCCCACGACAAAGAGCGTCTGAACTGCGTCGCGATGCGCTTCAGGTCATTGCTTTATGGATGGCGCCCCAAATTGAGGGCCGCTTTTGGGTGAGGGGCATCAACCCACGATCGCGAAGGCTTCGCGCGTCGCGCCGGACGCCGTCCTGACCGGCTTGCGGCCGATCCATTGGACATGCCGCCCCAGCGTCGCCGCGGCCGATTCGGTGTTCCCCTGCCGCAAGGCGGTCAGGATCGCCCTATGGTCCTGGTCGGTGCGCGCCTCCCACTCCGAGCGCCATGCCGCAAACAGGAAACGGGCGCTGGCGGCATGCAGATCGTCGATGGTGGCGAGCAGGCGCGGCATGCCGCATGGCGCCAGGATCAGCCGGTGGAAGGCGCGGTTGGCTTCCTCCCAGGATCGGACGTCGCGGGATTTGTCGCCGGCCTTGGTCGCCTCCTCGGCAAGATCGAGAATGGCCGACGTCAGATGCGGCGCGGCGTGGCGCAGCGCCAGCACTTCGAGCGCGGCCCGCATTTCGGCGACCTCCTTGACCTCGCCGAGATCAAAAGCCGCGACGCGCACGCCACGGCGCGGTTCGCTGACGGCCAGGCCTTGCGCCTCCAGACGGCGGAAGGCCTCGCGCACCGGAACATGACTTGTGTTGAATTCCTCGGCGACATGATCCTGGCGCAGCCGCGCTCCAGGCTCGATCGCGCCCGAGATGATGCGGTCCGCCAGCGCCTTGCTGATGCGCACCGCGATGGTGTCGTCCGTGCCCTTTGCCATGTTTTATAGATAATTTGCCGTAAGGCCGCTTGTCGAGACGACGAGGCCGTGTTCGCCATCATTCTCCCCAGTACAAAGCGACGGGAAATTCGGAGAAAAGACGGCCTTCTCAGTTCACCCGGCTGATGCAGAAATCGATGACGTCGATCAGCGCCGATTTCTGTGGCGTTTCTTCCAGCGGTGCCAGCGCGTCGCGGGCGATCTCGCCGAAATGGCGGGCGCGGCCGATCGTGTCGGCGATGGCGCCGTGACGGGTCATCAGGCCGATCGCCTTTTCCAGGCCCGCGTCGTCGACGACATTGTCCTCGATGGCGCGCTTCCAGAAGGTGCGCTCGGCCTTGGTGCCGCGCCGGTAGGCCAGGATGACCGGCAAGGTCACCTTGCCCTCGCGGAAATCGTCGCCGACATTCTTGCCCAGGTCCTTGCTGGTGCCGCCATAATCCAGCGCATCGTCGATGAGTTGGAAGGCAAGCCCGAGATTCATGCCGTAGGAGCGTAGTGCCGCGCGATCATTGCGGGTCGCCTGGGCGATGACCGGTCCAACTTCGGCGGCAGCCGAAAACAGTGCGGCTGTCTTGGCCTTGATGACGGCGAAGTGCTCGTCCTCGGTGGTTTCAAGGTTCTTGGCGGCTGCGAGTTGCATGACCTCGCCCTCGGCGATGATCGAGGCGGCGCTCGACAGGATGTCGAGCGCTTCGAGCGAGCCGACATCGACCATCATGCGGAAGGCCTGGCCAAGCAGGAAATCGCCGACCAGCACGCTTGCCTGGTTGCCCCAGATCATGCGGGCGGTCTTCTTGCCACGGCGCATGCCGCTCTCGTCGACGACGTCGTCGTGCAGCAAAGTCGCGGTATGCATGAACTCGACTGAGGTGGCTAGCTTGACATGGCCTTCGCCGGCATAGCCGAACATCTGCGCGGCGGCGAGCGTCAGCATCGGCCTGAGCCGCTTGCCGCCCGACGAGATCAGATGGTTGGCGACCTCCGGAATCATCTCGACGTCGGAGCCGGCCTTGGACAGGATCAATTCGTTGACGCGTCCCATGTCGGCCGCCGTCAGATCGATCAGATCCTTGATGGAGGCGGGCTCCCGCTTCCCGTTTTCGATGTTGAGAACGACACCCACGACAATAACTCCCGTCTTGTTACAACGCGTGCGACGGCACCCTTAGTCCCGATACGGACTCTAGGGCGGCGGACACGGCCACGGCAAGTGGCGAATTGGCGCGGCGGCGGTGACAGCCTGTTAACGATCCTGGATGGAGCCAAGGCTCTGCCGCCGAATCCCCTGCCCGTTTACATCAATGGCGCAAACTGCGAGTTTCATAGGATGATAGAGCTTGTCCGCACCAACGATGCCGTGATCATCTCCTTCGTCGAATCGCTGATGCGCGACGCCGGTATCGCCTGCTTTGTCGCCGATCAGAATATGAGCATTCTCGAAGGGTCGATCGGGCTTTTGCAGAAGCGCGTCATGGTCGACGCCGACCAAGCCGATGCCGCTCGTCGCATCCTCAGGGATGCCGGCATCGCCAACGAGATCCGCACAAAATAATGTCGGCCGCGCCAGCCGCCCCTGCCCTTGACACCCTTGGCCCGGACACGCCGGCCCATACGGTCGATGCCTTCCATCGCGGCCGGTTCTGGCTCGTCCAGCCCAAGCATGGCGGCCACCGCGCCGGCATGGATGCGATGATGCTGGCGGCGTCCGTGCCGTCCGTCTTTGGCGGACGTCTCGCCGATTTCGGCGCCGGCGCCGGCGCTGCCGGCCTGGCGGTGCTGTCGCGCTGCCCGGCTGCCCGGGCCGTTCTGGTCGAACGCGCACCGGAAATGGCCGCCTTCGCATCGGCTACCCTTGCTCACCCCGGCAATGCGCATCTCAGCGATCGCGCATCCGTGCTCGTCGCCGACGTCACGGTTTCAGGCCAGGCCCGGGTGGCGGCAGGTCTGGCCGACAACGACTTCGACTATGTCATCATGAACCCGCCCTTCAACGCAGCCAGGGACCGCGCCACGCCTGACCGGCTGCGAAAGGAAGCCCATGTCACGGAGGACGGGCTGTTCGAAAGCTGGATCCGCAGCGCGGCAGCGGTGGTCAGGCCGCGCGGCGGGCTTGCGGTCATCGCGCGGCCCGAACAGCTCGGCGCCATTCTCGACGCGATGTCAGGTCGCTTCGGCGATGCCGAGCTGCTCGCCGTGCACCCTCGCCCCGACGCAGCGGCGATCCGTATCATTGTGCGGGCAGCGCTCGGCGCGCGCGGAAAACTTGCCATCCGTCCGCCTTTGATGCTTCACGCGCAATCGGGCAATGGCCCCGACGAGCGCAGCGAAATGATTGCCAACGGTCTCGCCTCGCTGTTTGGAGATTGAGCTATTCCTCGCCGCCGCATTGCCGTTGGCCGGGAAATCCCTACATGCCTGCAACCTATCGACCGGAGACCGCGCCCTCGTGAAACGCTTTTTCAACCGCCTGCTGCCGAAATCCTGGCGCTCCACCGTCGTCACCATTCCAGTCATCCGGCTGCACGGCACGATCATGGCCGGCGGCCAGTTCCGGCAGAATCTGTCGCTGGCCTCGACAGCCGGCCTTATCGAGAAGGCATTTTCCTTCGATGCGCCGGCGGTTGCCATCTCGATCAATTCGCCTGGCGGCTCGCCGGTGCAGTCGCGCCTGATCTTCAGGCGCATCCGCGACCTGGCGGTTGAAAAGAACAAGAAGGTGCTGGTCTTCGTCGAAGATGTCGCGGCCTCGGGCGGCTACATGATCGCGGTCGCCGGCGACGAGATTTTTGCCGATCCCTCCTCCATCGTCGGCTCCATCGGTGTGGTCTCGGCCTCGTTCGGCTTTCCCGAACTGATGAAGAAGATCGGCGTCGAGCGCCGCGTCCACACCGCAGGCCAGAACAAGGCGGTGCTCGATCCGTTCAAGCCCGAGAAAAAGGAAGACGTGGAACGGCTGAAGGCGCTGCAGCTCGAGGTGCACGAAACCTTCATCGATCTGGTCAAGGAGCGGCGCGGCACGAAGCTGAAGGACGATCCGGATCTGTTCACCGGCCTGTTCTGGACCGGCAAGAAAGGCGTGGAGCTCGGCCTCGTCGATGCACTCGGCGACATGCGCACGGTGCTGAAGACCCGGTTTGGCGCGAAGACCCAGCTCAGGCTGATCACCGCGCCGCGCGGTTTCCTCGGTCGTTTCGGCCTGTTCGGCTCAAGCAAGGGCTTTTCAGCGCCCGATATTGCCGCCGCCGCCGCCAGCGGCGTCATCGATGCGGCGGAAGAGCGCGCATTGTGGGCCCGCTTCGGGCTTTGAAAACCGCGCAAAACCGTCTAGCATGAAGGCTTGAAGTCCATGCATGCCGTTTTTCCAAAACCGGACACAGTTTTGGGCGACATGCATCAACCGACCCGACCGGCCGCCTTCGCCGGCCCAGCGTGGTAGGAGTTGTGACATGCCGCAGATCATCTTCTTCGCCGTCGTTGGCGCCGCCGCCTATTTTGGCTACCGCACTTTCATCCGGGAAGCCGAGCGCGTGACGGCCAAGGTGCGGCGCACCGAAAAGCAGGCGGCCAATGGCGCGATGGGAACGCTGGTCAAGGACCCGAAGACCGGCGAATACCGGCTGGCCAAGGACTGAGCATCATCCCCTATACGACTGACGCCGTGGACACCGAGATCGGTTCGTGCATCTGGCACGCGCATGCCAAGATCAATCTGGCGCTGCACGTCACCGGCAGGCGTGCTGACGGCTACCATCTGATCGACAGTCTGGCGGTGTTCACACGCTTTGGCGACCGGGTCGAGATCGCGCTCGCCGATAACGATGATTTCACCGTGTCGGGCCGTTATGCGCCGGCGGTTCCGCTCGACGCCAGCAATCTTGTGCTAAAGGCGCGCGATGCCTTGCGACGGGAGGCTGGCCCCTCACGGACCCCGCCCATCTCCATAAAACTCGAAAAGAACCTGCCGGTTGCCTCCGGCGTCGGCGGCGGGTCGAGCGATGCGGCGGCCGTGTTGCGCGGACTGGCGCAGGCATGGGCCTTGGATCTGGACGACGCCGGCTTGGCGCGGATCGGCCTTTCGCTTGGCGCCGACGTACCGATGTGCCTGGCGGCAAAGCCACTGGTGGCGCGCGGCATCGGTGACGAGCTGTCGATGGTACCGGACTTTTCGGCGCTGGGACTGGTGCTGGTCAATCCAGGCACGCCGGTGTCGACGGCGGATGTCTTCGCGACCCTGTCTCGCCGCGACAACGAGCCCCTGCCGCCGCTGCCGCGCAGCATCGATTTTCACAGCCTGCGCAACTGGCTGGAGATTACCCGCAACGATCTGGAGCCGGCAGCCCTTGCACTGCAGCCCGCCATAGGCAGGGCCCTGTCATGGCTCAACAAGGCCGGGTCGGGGTTTTCACGCATGTCGGGATCGGGCGCGACATGTTTCGGCCTGTTCGAGACCGGCAATGTCGCCAAGCGCGCGGCTGCCGAGATCCGCGGCCGCCAGCCCGACTGGTTCGTCGCGGCGACGCGCAGCATGCCATCGGAGGCTGAGTGACATGGCTGGTATCAACGAGAGCCGTTCCTTCATTCCGGTGCGTATCGCGGTGCTGACGGTTTCGGACACGCGCGGCCTTGCAGACGACAAATCCGGACAGACGCTGGCCGACCGCATCACCGAGGCCGGTCACATCCTGGCCGCTCGCGACATCGTCACCGACGACCGCGACAAGATCCGCGACAGGGTGCTGGCATGGTCGCGGGACAAGGCCATCGATGTCGTCATCACCACCGGCGGCACCGGCTTTACCGGGCGCGACGTGACACCGGAGGCGCTGGAGCCAATCTTCGAAAAGCGGATGGACGGCTTTTCGGAAGTGTTCCACCGCATTTCCTACGACAAGATCGGCACCTCGACGATCCAGAGCCGGGCGACCGGCGGCGTCGTCAACGCCACCTTCGTCTTCGTGCTGCCGGGCTCGCCCGGCGCCTGCAAGGATGCCTGGGATGGCATCCTCAAGGGGCAGCTCGACTACCGCCACATGCCCTGCAACTTCGTCGAGATCATGCCGCGCCTGGACGAACATCTGCGGCGCGGGAAGTCGGCTCCGTAAGAGCTGAGGGCAAAGCCCGGGTTTCACGCCGCGCTTGGAAGGCAGAACGGCGTCAGTGCCTTCCAAAAGCCATTCCAAACCGGATGCCGGAGAAAGTACCTTCTCGTGGAAGGCCGATCACGACCCAGGAAGATACGATGAACGAGCATGCCGGCGGGTGCCATTGCGGCAACATACGACTTCGATTTTCAACCAATATCGACCCCTCGCAAATCGAGGTCCGCGCCTGCCAATGTTCTTTCTGCACCAAACATGGCTCGCGCGCCGTCGCCGATCCGGACGGCAGGCTGACCGTCTTGATCAAGGACGAAGCCCAATTGCACAGATATCGGTTCGGCCTGCGTACAGCCGACTATTTGATCTGCCGGGACTGCGGTGTCTACGTCGCGGCGATCACCACCGATGACGGTGATTCAAGGGCGATCGCCATCGTCAATGCCCTGGACGACCGGTTGAAGTTCAGCCGCGAACCAGTCGCCGTGGACTATGATGCCGAGAGCAGGGAAAGCCGCATTGCCCGGCGACAGGTGCGGTGGATGCAGGTGGAGATCCGGTTCGCCTTTACCGAATAACCGGTTCGCCATGAAAGCGCCGGCGCGAGGGGCGTGAGACGCCGAAGCCGACTTCCATCATCAGCCGCGGCGTGCGCGTCGGCACGGTGCCCATGTGAAAGCCGAACGGATCCTCGACGAAGCCGAGGCCGGCTTCGCCGGTCAGCGTCACCGGGCTGTGCTCGCCATAGACGTCCAGCACCTCCTGGGCGGGATGGCCGACCAGCAGGGTCAACTGATGCTTGATGGCGCGGCGCCTGTGGCTGCCCCTGACATAGACATGCGGACCGGTGTCGGCATCGACCGGCTTGAGGTAGAAGAAGAACTTCAGCATGCGCCAGTCGTCGAGGTCGAAATGATACTTGCCGAGCGAGGCAAGGTTCTTGTCGGCGTCCGAGGCCTTGCCGGTCGGAAAGCTCCACCAGACGCGCGTCGTGATCAGTTTCGCCTGAGCGCCGAGATAGTGCGCTGCAATGTCGAGAAGCAGCGGATCGCGCTGTATAGCGAGTGCCGCCGGGCAGTCGAGGATGCGCTCGAAATAGTGTCCGCTGAGCAGAGAGCGGCCCAGGCGTTTCTCGGCCTGCGCATGGTCGCCCGGCATGAATTCGAGACGGCGGTCGAAATTGCCGAAGCAAGGCTTGCGCCCCGCGAAATCCGCGATCTCTTCATGGATCTCCGGCGGCAGGACGAGGCCTGAAAACAGCCCGTCGGAACGCAGCGCATCGACCGCCGCCGCCCGCTCGACACCGGAAAACATCGTATCGCCGACATTGTCGGCAGGACGGGCGCGTTTTGCGCCCAACCAATGCATCCGACGCCCGGGCATGGTGCGCGCCAGCATGAACATCGGCAACCAGGCCGGGTTTTCGCGCAGGTCCGTGAGATAGGTCGGAATGCGCACGGCAATACGCCGCAGCAGGCTGCCGTTGCGCGCAATGGCCTCGAGACTGTCAGCACCGGAATTGTCAGGGGTTGAAAGCGTCATCGGGTCCTCTTCTTTGAGGGTGACACCGATGCCGCATCGGTGCCCACCACTCGCATGACCCAAACCCAATTCACCCACCTCGGGAAAGGCTAACCGGGCGTCAGATTTTGTGCAATGCACAATGAGCAGAGCAGGTGCAAAAAATCACTTCGGCGCGCGGTGTTGCTGCTTCGGCGGCGCCACCCAGATCTCAGCCTCGAGCTTCTTCGTCGCAAGGCCCCGCGCCAGCGCCTCGGCGCTGCTGGCACTCTTTGACAGCGATGCGGCCTGGCGCTTGCTGATCACCAGCCCGTCGGCGAGCGCACGGTTTCCCGAAAAGACCCTGGCCAGGAAAGGCGTGCGGCTGCCCCGCGCGCGCGAAAACCGCGCCGCCATGGTTTGCCTCGCCGTGTGGGCGACGACCGCGTCGGTCCAGCCCTCCACCAACCGCGCGCCCGGCTCCAGCAGCAACAGCCAATCACCCTTGGCCTGCCTTATCCCGGCGGCGATACCGCCGCTTGCCACATAGTGGCAGCCGGCATGGTCGGCGACATGATGCGTCTGGTCGTTGGAGCCGGTGTCGCAGACGACAACTTCGCGCACCACGCCCTCGACCGCGCCGCCAATCAGCGAGCCAAGCGTGCGGGCGAGAGCCTCCTCGTCATTGCGGGTTTCGATGAGAACACTGAGCATATTTAGCCGAATAGCGGAAAGCCGCGCACAGCGCCAGTTTTTGCGGCGCAGCATAAAAAGTTCTTGCTTTGTTCTCGTTGGCAAAATAGGAATAATTTCATGAACAGAGCGATTCGACACAACATGGACAGTCCCTGGGAGCGGGCCAAGATGGAACCGATCGTGCGTGCCGACATTGCAGCCTTCGGGGCAGGACGAGCCGAAATGGCCAATGCGATGATCGAGCAGAGTGGCATGCGCATCCGTCCGGACCGCAATCGCGGACGGTCGGCGGGCATCAATCCGTCCGGCCGCTTCGAACCGGTCAGCCGGCATGTCTTCGACGATGGCTGGAGTTCGCTGGAGGAACTGCCGCCGTTCAAGACCGAAGTGCAGGTGGAAAAGCCGCGCACCATCATCACCCGCAACGAATCGCCCGACATCTCCTTCGACCGGTCGATCAACCCCTATCGCGGCTGCGAACATGGCTGTGTCTATTGTTTCGCGCGGCCGACGCACGCCTTCATGGGCCTGTCGCCGGGACTGGATTTCGAATCCAAGCTGTTCGCCAAGCCGGATGCGGCGCGGCTGCTCGACAAGGAACTATCCAAGGACGGCTACCAGCCGCGCACCATCGCCATCGGCACCAACACCGATCCCTACCAGCCGATCGAGAAACAGTACCGGATCATGCGCGAGATCCTCGAAGTGCTGGAAGCGCGCGGCCATCCGGTCGGCATCGTCACCAAATCCGCCCTGGTGACGCGCGACATCGACATATTGTCGCGCATGGCCGAACGCGGACTGGCCAAGGTGGCGCTGTCGGTGACGACCATGGACCGCATGCTGGCCAGGACGATGGAGCCCCGCGCGTCGACGCCGACCAAGCGGCTCGAAGCGATCCGGCAACTCTCTGACGCCGGCATTCCGGCTTCGGTCATGGTGGCGCCGATCATCCCCGGCCTCACCGACCAGGAGATGGAGCGGATCCTCGATTCGGCCTACGCCGCCGGTGCGCGCGAGGCGGGTTATGTCGTGCTGCGCCTGCCGCTGGAGGTCAGCCCAATCTTCAAGGATTGGCTGCTGCGCCACTATCCCGACCGCTATCGCCACGTGATGTCGCTGATCCGGTCGATGCGTGACGGCAAGGATTACGATTCGGAATGGGGCAAGCGCATGAAGGGCGCCGGACCCTACGCCTGGCAGATCGGCCGGCGATTCGAGATCACCGCCAAGCGGCTCGGCCTCAATGCCGAACGGCGCACGTTGCGCACCGACCAGTTCATCGCCGCCGGAAAGGACCAGGAGCAGTTGATGCTGCTGTGAGACTGCAATTCGCGGCGGCGGTTTGAGCTGCCACGGCGCACAAAATCCCGTCCGGCCTGCCCCGGCCTGCAGACGGTGCCCTCCCGGTCCGGCGCCCCACCCGACCCGGAGGGACTTGCGGAGAATCGGAGCCGATGCGAACCTCGCCGCAACATGGCTCGCGCGCGTTCCGATTCTCCGCTTCTCTTCGAAATCGTCGAGAAACCCGATTTCTCCTTCGAAACGAAGGCGATGGCCGACGGGTTGTGGCCGGTCGCCGGGATGGACGAGGCTGGCCGCGGTCCTTTGGCCGGACCGGTGGTCGCGGCAGCGGTGGTGCTCGATCCCGCCAACATCCCCGAAGGCCTAGACGATTCCAAACGTCTCAGCCATTTGCAGCGCGAGGCGCTGTTCCTGCGCATTCTCGGCTCCGCGCAGGCGGTTTCGATGGCGTCGATCAGCGCCGAGGGCATCGACGGCAGCAACATCCTCAAGGCCAGCCTCGAGGCGATGCGCCGCGCTTTGGTCGGGCTGTCGGTTCGCCCGAAGCTCGCGCTTGCAGACGGCCGCGACGTGCCGCCCGGACTGCCATGCGATGGACGCGCGCTGATCAGGGGCGACCAGCGCTCGCAGTCGATCGCCGCTGCCTCCATCGTCGCCAAGGTGATGCGCGACCGCATGATGTGCGGCTGCGGCAGCCACCACGACCGCTACGGCTTCGAGGTCCATATGGGCTACGCCACGGCCCGGCACCGCACGGCGATCGAGATGCATGGCCCGGTGGCACGGCTGCACCGCGTTTCGTTCGCGCCGTTCAGGCTGGGCGGGGCTGAGGTGGTTGAGGAAGAGAGCCTTGCCGGGCTGGATTGAGCCGACAGCGACATAGCTGATCTCCCCCCTTGTGGGGGAGATGTCCGGCAGGACAGAGGGGGGCGCTGTCCAGCCGGGATATCGATCGATCCTACTCGGCTTCCTGAACATCTCCAGCCTAAGGCGGATTCAAAGTTGGCCAGAGGCAACCAAGGCCGGCATTCTTTGGCGCCCCCCTCTGCCCTGCCGGGCATCTCCCCCACAAGGGGGGAGATCGGCAGCGTTGGCCTCGGCGCTGAAACAAAAAAGGCCGCCAGGTTGCCCGGGCGGCCTTTTGATATCGAAATGTCAGCTCAGTTCAGCTTGGCCTTCACATCCGCGAGCGAAGCCTTGAACAGGTCGGCTCCGGCCTTGACGTCGACCTTGGCGGCGAGCAGCGCGCGGGCGGCTTCGACGGCGATGTCGACGGCGCTTGCGCGCACCTCGGCGACCGCGTCACGCTCGGCCTGACCGATCTTCTGCTCGGCAAGTGCCGTGCGCCGGGCGACATAGTCTTCGGTCTTCTTGTGCGCTTCGGTGGCGAGCATTTCGGCTTCGCGCTTGGCGGCCGCGACAATGTCGGCTGCCTCCTGCTCGGCTTCCTTGCGCTTCTTCTTGTACTGGCCGAGCAGTTGCTGGGCCTCGTCGCGCAGCTTGCGTGCCTCGTCGAGTTCGCTGCTGATCCTGGCAGCGCGGGCGTCGAGCGCCTTGGCGATAAGACCGGGCACCTTGATGTAGATGGCGACGCCCAGGAAGATGATCAGGGCAATCGTGGCCCAAAGCGTCGCGAGAGATGTAGCGTCCATGATGCGCTCCTCACCGGGCCACGGATTTGACCGCGGCCGCGATCTCGGCCTTGCTGGCCTTGCCGCCGACCAGGGCCTCGACGATCGCCGAGGCAGTGTCCTCGGCGATGCTGCCGACTTCCTTCATGGCGTTGGCCTTGATGGATGAAATGCGCGCCTCGGCCTCGCCAAGCTTCTCGTCGAGCGCGGCCTCGATCTTCTTGCGCGCGGTCTCGGCTTCCGCCTTGGCCGCATCCGCGGCCTGCTGGCCGATCGAGTTGGCGTTCTTCTTGGCTTCGGCCAGTTCCTGCTCGTAGGCAGCAACGGCGGCGTCGGCCTCGCCCTTCAACTTCGATGCCTGATCGAGGTCCTGGCTGATGCGATCGTTACGGACATCGATGATGCCGCCGACGCGCGGCACCACGACCTGCTTCAGGAAGAGGTAGAACAGCCCAAAAGTGATTGCCAGCCATAGAAGCTGCGACGGGAAGGTCGCAGGATCGAAGGGCGGAAATGCGCCATGCGCTTCGGCAGGCACGCTGGTACCGGAGTTCGTATCGGCTCCGGTCGCGGCATGGCTGGTATCGGCTGATGGCGCGGACTCTTGCGCGAAGGCAGATGTCACGAACATGGACTATCCCCAGATATCAGGCCCGCCTCTTGCGCGGCCGGCCTGTCCAATCTTCCCAAAGCCTGGCTCAGCCGAACAGGGCCAGCAGCGCGATGAGAAGCGAGAAGATGCCCAGAGCTTCGGTCACGGCGAAGCCGAAGATCAGGCGGCCGAACTGGCCATCAGCAGCCGACGGGTTGCGCAGCGCGCCCGACAGGTAGCTGCCGAAGATGTTGCCCAGGCCAATGCCCGCGCCACCCATGCCCAGGCAAGCGATGCCGGCGCCGATGTACTTTGCTGCTTCTGCGTCCATTTGTTCAACTCCTTTGGATCTGAAATTCCGTTGCGTTTCCATCCGGCGCCAATGTCCTTGGGCCGGAAACTCTTCCTCAATGCCCGGGATGCAGGGCGTCGTTGAGATACATGCAGGTCAACACCGCGAAGACGTAGGCCTGCAGGAAGGCGACCAGCAATTCAAGCGCCGTCAGCGCCACCGCCATGGCCAGCGGCAGGACCGAGCCCGCGACGCCGACCGCGCCGAGCGCGGAGAGGCTGACGACGAAGCCTGAAAACACCTTCAGGGTGATGTGACCGGCAAGCATGTTGGCAAACAGACGAACCGAGAGGCTGACCGGGCGCGAGACGAAGGAGATGACTTCGATCAGTACCACCAGCGGCAGCAGGAACACCGGCACGCCATGCGGCACGAACAGTTTCAGAAAGCCGAGGCCGTGCTTCATGAAGCCGTAGACCACCACGGTTCCGATCACCAAGGCGGCGAGGCCGAAGGTGACGATGATGTGGCTGGTGACGGTGAAGAAATAAGGAAACAGGCCCAGCAGATTTGCGACCAGCACGAACATGAACAGCGAGAACACGAAGGGGAAGAACTTCATGCCCTGCGTGCCGGCGGCATCGCGCAACATGTTGCCGACGAATTCATAGGCCATCTCGGAGATCGACTGCAGCCGGCCGGGAACCAGGCTGCGGCTCGATGTCGTGAGGAACAGGAACGCGGCTGCGACGACCACGGTCGCGACCATGAACAGTGCCGAATTCGTAAAGGACAGGTCGTAGCCGCCGATGTTAATCGGAACCAGCTTGATGATATGGAACTGGTGGATCGGATCGACCTTGTCAGCTGCCACGTTCTAACCCCGTCAATGCCGCGTACGGCCAAATTACCATTGCCGCGTGAGGGCGGCTATTTCCGAATGCCGCCTGAAAGGCGGTCATTTGCTGTCGTCCCGGCCAGAGCGTGATTTGTCGCCCTGTCCGAATTCTGCCACAACGCCTGCCGAACGCATGACATTGAGCACGCCGGCGCCAAAACCAAGCAGCAGGAAAACGATCAGACCCCACGGCGATGTCCCCGCCATACGGTCGATGATCCAGCCGATGCCGGCGCCCACCACCACGCCAGCGATAAATTCACTGGAGAGTTTGACCGCCTGGCCATATCCGGCCGCACTGCCCGCTTTCGCGTCGTCTTTCCCCTCAAGCCGGTTCGGCAGCCTTGTCGCAAGCGATGCTTCAAGTTCACGCCGACGTCGCTCAAGATCGTCGTCGCGGATGTCAGGTTCATGCTGCTTGCCGCGGCCGGTTTCTCCGGTTCCGTCTGGCCTGCTTTTATCGGCCATCGCAACCCCCCTGCCCGGTCAGACCGTCACCGTCCGTCCGCTTCTAAAGTCGCCGGCAACATAGTTAGAGGGTTTGCGCCCGTCAAGCCACGGGCGGAAGATCATTGCCATGTATTTTAAGCAATAAAATCAATTAATTAGCGAGGTGCGACATCGTGCCCGCCGCGATGATGGGGATGCGCTGCGCGAATCCTCCCGGCAATGGCTGCCTGGTCGAGCCTGCGGCCGATGGAAAAGACCATCGGCCGGCGAGCTCTCAACTCCAGCCGCCGCCATAGGTGCGGTAGAAGATGTGCAGGCCGATCTTCGTCATCTTCTGCATGGTGCGCGCCCAGCCCGGATGGACATATTGGGCATAGTAATGCGTCGACGATCCGACCTCGGGAATGAATATCTTGCCGGCGGTGACGGCCATGGCGATATCCTGCGCGGTCTTGTAGGCGGCCGGGCTGTCGATGCGCTTCCTCCTGCCGTCGCAGGCGAAGGAGAACTGGCAGCGGTTGAACCAGCTGTCGTTCTGATAGACGACGCCGCAGATCGAATTGGGATAGGCCGGATTGCGCACGCGGTTGAGGATGACCTGGGCAACGGCGGCCTGGCCGCGAACGGATTCGCTGCGCGCCTCGAAATAGATGCCGTTGGCCAGGCACTTTTGCTCAGGCTTGGAGAAGACGCTGGCCGGCAGCGGGTTCTGGATCCACCAATGGTCGCCCTTGGCCATCGGCGGAATGAAGCGGCCGCTGTTGGGCTGTTCATCCTGCAGCAGGGCTTCGAAGGGCGAGGCCTTGGCATAGTCTGGCTCGGATTGCGCATAGGCCGTCGCCAGAACATCGGGATGTTCGTTGTTGACCAGGGCGGCAAGCATGGCCGGCACGCCGGGATCCGGCTTCTTGTCCTCACGCGCATGGAATTCCGCGGCGATCTGGATTTCCTTGCCTTTGATCTGCGGCTTGGCAAAGGCCATTTTCAGGCCGCCGTCCATGCTCGGCCGCATCAAGGAGGAGGTCCGCTGGAAGATCGAACCGGCGTTGAAGTTCTTCGGCGGCGCAACGGGCGACACCTGGACGATGCGATCCTTCTTGTCGGCCCGCACCACGCGGTCCTCGTCGGGCGAGCCGCTGACCTTGCCGCCCTTGCCGCGAAACGAAACGTTGCCGACGCCAGCCAGGTGGATACCCGATCCGGAGATCGAGCCGGTGACGTCGGAATCGACGAAGGGCATCTCGGCGGCATGGGTCGAACCGGCGACGGATCTCTCGACATATGAATTCCAGCGCGCGGTCGGCGATTCGAGGCCGGAAACGAGGCTCGTCATGTCCTGGTAGGCGGCGACGGTCGGGAAGCCGATCCAGATGCCGAGGCCGATGATGAAAGGAGACACAAAATTGCGTTTCTTCTCACCGGCGGCGGCAGCAAGCCGCTTCAAGACGCGTCGATGCACGGAACTCTCTCCAGGAACGCTACTGACCCCACTGGAGAGCAAAATGATGCATTAACCTTGATGGGACGTTAACGGGATCGATCGGGTTTTCTCAGTCGGCTCAAGGTCGTGGTTTGGAAGTCGGGCGGTTTTGCGGCCGGGACGTTCAGGCCGGCCGCAGGAAGACGGGCCAGGCGACCAGCGCGCAGATGGCGGCCGACAACCATACGCCTGACCATGACCAGAGGTGCAGCAGTCCGGGGATGGCCACCGGCACCAGGAAGAAGCCGACGAAGACGAAGGTGTTGGCCAAGCTGAGCGCGGTTCCGACATGGCCGGCGCCGGCCAGCGTGGCAAGTTCGGTATAGGCGACGCCGTGCCAGGCGGAAACCGAGATACCCGCGACAATCAGCACCAAGGGAAGGACGGCAATCAGCAAGGACTGGCCGCCCGGCAATGTGGGGCTGGCCATGACCATCAGCCAAAGCACAGAGAAGGCCAAGCCGCTGAGCGCACTGCATGCGCGCAGAAGCTGGCGGCGGTTGCCATGGCGGTCGGTGAAGCGGCCGCTCCAGACGCGCATGACCATGGCGCCGATCTGCACGGCGGCGAGGCTCGCGCTGATCGCCGCCGTCCCCAGCCCGACGAAGTCGTGCAGGAAGACCGATGCGAAGGTGAGCACGGCCACCTGCGGGAAGCAGAGCAGGCCGATGGCGGTGGCGATGCGCCAGACCTCGATGTTGCGTAGCGGCGCCGGTCCGGCCACAGCCGACGCGACGACGTGCCCCGCCGTCGGCGGCTCATGCAGCCAGCGCCAGGCAAACAGCGCCGAGAGAGCGGAGACGCCGGCCAGCAGCGCGAACACCGCGGCAAAGCCGAAAGCTAAGGCGAGCGAAGGCAGGACAAGCGCGCCTAGGCCGCCGCCAAGTGGCACCGCCGTCTGCCTTATGCTCATGGCGAAACCGCGCTCGCTTTCCCGGAACCAGCCCATAATGGCTCGGCCGCTCGAGCCATTGACGCTGCCGCCGAGCAGGCCGGTGAGGAGCAGGCTTGCCGACAGGAGCATGACATCGGGAACGCCTGACCTTGTCGGCACGACGAGCATGGCCATGGCAAGGAGCCAGGCCGCCGTCGCGCCAAGCCCGATCAGCAGCACGCGGCGGTCGCCCCAGCGATCGGTGAGCAAGCCCCAGGGCAATTCGCTCAGCGCAACCCCCAGGCCGAGAAGGCCGAGTGCCAGGCCAAGTTCGGCATTGCTCAGGTGATAGCCCTGACGAAGCACGACCGCCGTTGCCGGTATGCCGGAGAAGGTGGCCGAGAAGCTGGCGTTCGCGGCGACACCGATGCCCAGGACCTTCCAGCGGTGGCCAGGGCTGAATACCCTTCCGGCAGGGCCGGCAGCACTGCCTCCCAGGGGTTTTTGCGTGTCTTGGTCGGTGCAGTCGACAATGGAGGACATGGTTTCATTCCCGTGGTGGTCCAGTCGCGTGGATCTTGACGGCATTTCCCTAGCGCCATAAGTTCATCCTTAAAATCAGGAAGTTTTTGATTATTGATCCTGAAAAACAGGACGTTTCCATGCGACGCGTGACCTTCGACCTCGACGTTCTCCGCAGTTTCGTCACCGGCATGGAGCTGGGCAGCTTTGCCAAGGCCGCCGACCG
Source organism: Mesorhizobium sp. WSM4308 (assembly GCF_002294905.1). Classification (NCBI taxonomy): domain Bacteria; kingdom Pseudomonadati; phylum Pseudomonadota; class Alphaproteobacteria; order Hyphomicrobiales; family Phyllobacteriaceae; genus Mesorhizobium; species Mesorhizobium sp. WSM4308. The sequence goes on from NZ_NSFW01000001.1 coordinate 171,552, forward strand.
GCTTGGCCGGTCGACCTCGGCGGTCAGCGCGCAATTGAAGAAACTGGAGGAGCAGGCAGCGACGCCGATCTTCCGCAAATCGGGGCGTGGGCTGGCCTTGACGGAGGCCGGCGAGACCATGCTCGGCTATGCGCGCCGGCTGCTCGAGCTGAATGACGAGGCGGCGGCGGCGATCCATGATGTCGAACTGGAAGGCTGGGTGCGGCTCGGCCTGCAGGAGGATTTTGGCGAAGCGGTGCTACCGGATGTGCTCGGTCGCTTCGCCCGTGCCCACCCCAAGGTCAAGATCGAGGCCAGGATCGCGCGCAGCCACGAGCTTGCCGAAAGGGTGATGTCAGGCAGCCTCGACATCGCGCTCGCCTGGCATAGCGGCCAGACGCTGCCCTACAGCGAGCATGTCGCCGATGTTCCCATGCGCTGGATCGGCCCGGCAAGGCGCATCGAGACCAGCCTGCGCGACGGCGAACCGCTGCCGCTGGTGGCGCTCGAGGCGCCATGCCTGTTGCGCACGGTTGCGACCGAGACGCTCGATCGCGCCGGGCTGCCCTGGCGCATGGCCTTCTCCAGCCCGAGCCTCGGCGGCATCTGGGCGGCCGTGGCGGCTGGCCTGGGGCTGACGATCCGCACCGATGTCGGCCTGCCGGCCAGCGTCAGCGCGATGACGCCGGAGATTGCCGGTCTGCCGGCACTGCCCAAGATGGCGCTCTTTCTGCACCGCCGGGATGCCGAACCCGAGCCGGTGGCGGCCCGCCTCGCCGCCATATTGCTGGAGGCGGCGCGGCAGGCCTTGCCGGGCAATGCGGGGACTACCGGCCTGCGTGCGGTCGCCTGATCGGACGAGCACTGAGGCTCAGCCGCGCTTCTTGGCCCGGCCGGCGAACGGATTGTCGGAGGTGCGCAGCGCAATGCGGATCGGCACGCCCGGCATGTCGAAGGCTTCGCGCAGGCTGTTGGAGAGATAGCGCACATAGGATTGCGGCATCGCATCCGGACGCGAGCACTGGACCACGAAGCCCGGCGGCCGGGTCTTGGCCTGGGTGACGTACTTGACCTTGAGCCGGCGCCCGGCAACGGCGGGCGGCGGATGATGCGCCAGTATGGCTTCGAGCCAGCGGTTGAGCTTGCCGGTCGAGACGCGGCTGTTCCAGACCTTGTGGGTTCTGAGAACCGCATCCATCAGCTTGTCGAGGCCGCGCCCGGTTTCGGCCGAGACCGGCACCGCCTGGATGCCGCGCACCTGCGGCAGCAGCCGCTCGGTCTTCTCGCGCAGTTCCGCCAGCAGTTCCTGCGGATGATCGATGAGGTCCCATTTGTTGAAGGCGATTACCGGCGCCCTTCCCTCGCGGATGATCAGGTCGGCGATCTGCAGATCCTGCTTCTCGAAGGGAATGGTGGCATCGAGTACGATGATGACGATCTCGGCGAAGCGGATGGCGCGCAAGCCGTCCTGCACCGACATCACTTCCAGCTTTTCGTGGATCCTCGCCTTGCGGCGCATGCCGGCCGTGTCGAACAGCTTCAGCCGGCGGCCGTGCCAATCCCAGTCGACCGAGATCGAATCGCGGGTGATGCCGGCTTCTGGTCCGGTCAGCAGCCGCTCCTCGCCGATCAGCGCATTGATCAGCGTCGACTTGCCGGCGTTCGGGCGGCCGACGACGGCGATGCGCATCGGCTTGGTTTCGTCGTAAGCGTGCACATCCTCGGCGTCGGGGTCGGCAATATCCTCGCCGATCAGCACCTCGGTGGCGGCGATCTCGTCGTCTTCGCCCTCTTCGTCCTCACCGAAAGCGCGCCCCTCGCCGAGTGCCGCGATCACCGCATCGCGCAGATCGGGCATGCCCTGGCCATGTTCGGCGGAAACCGGGATCGGCTCGCCAAGTCCAAGCTCCCAGGCTTCCAGCATGCCGCCCTGCGCGCCCTTGGCCTCGGCCTTGTTGGCGACCAGTACGACCGGCTTGCCGGACTTGCGCACGATCTCGGCGAAGGTCCTATCATCCGGCAGCAGGCCGGACTTGGCGTCGATGGTGAAGAAGATCAGGTCGGCTTCGTGGATGGCGATCTCGGTCTGCGCGCGCATGCGACCGGGCAAGGTCGATGCGCCGGCGTCCTCGAAACCGGCGGTGTCGATGACGTCGAAATGCAGATCGTAAAGCTTGGCGGCATGGACGCGACGGTCGCGGGTGACGCCCGGCGTGTCGTCGACAAGCGCGAGCTTCCTTCCCACCAGCCGATTGAAAAGGGTCGATTTGCCGACGTTAGGTCTGCCGATGATGGCGACTTTGAAGGTCATACGGTCCTACAATCATGCATGTCGTTGTCCCAAAACCGCTGCGCACTTTTGGGCGACATGCATTTACGAGGCATTGCCCGAGCCGCGGATCAGCTCGGACATCAGCGTTGCCCGCTCGCGGATGTTGCGCGGGGCGCCGTCATCGGCGGCGATCTGGTCGAACAGTTTCAACGCGTCCTGGGTCTTGCCTTCCTTCCAGGCGGCAAGGCCGAGCGCCTCGCGCGCCGTGTGGCGCAGCGTGTTGGTGTCCGATGTCAGCGCCTCGACGCGGCTGGACACGTCGGCGAAGGAGCCGTGGTCGACGAGCAGCAGCGCTGCCCTGAGCCGCGCCATGTCGCGAATGCCCTGGGGGATGGCGGTGTCGGCGGCGACATCGTCGAAATCCTTGACGGCGCCAGCAGCGTCGCCCTTGCTCGCCTTGACGGTGGCGGCACGCATGCGGGCAAGCAGCGGATAGGCGCCGTAGCCATCCTTTTCCAGCTGGTCGAGCGCGGCCAGCGCCTCGTCGTTCTTGCCGTCATTGGCCAGTTTCAAGGCCTGCGAGAAGGCATCGCCGGAGCGGTTGGCGCGCGTCTCGTCCCAATAGCGATAGCCGACGAAGGCGGCGGTGCCGAGCACCACGAGGATGGCGATGACGAGCAAGGCCGGGCCGAAACGGTCCCACAGCTTCTGCGCCTGCTCGCGACGCATCTCGTCGTTGACTTCACGGATAAAACTGTCGTCGGACATCAATCAAAACCATTCCTGCCCCGGGCCGGGGCGGTTCATGAGCCCGCGTTTTAGCGAAATTTTGTCGGCATGGAAGGGGTTCGGCCTGAAAATCGCCTATTCCCACCGGGCAAACGGATGTTTGCCCAGGCAAACCGGCAGAAAGCCCAATCGCACCCATGCCACATTTCGGGGATAGCCGGCTTGCTGACCGCCCGGAGCCTGTAAGTTTGCCGATGCCTTGTTTGTCCCGCGTTGCCGCGTTTTCGCTTGTCTCCCTCGCCACCGCCGGCGTGGCCCTGGCCGATCCGCCCGCGCCGCCAATGCCGGCAAAACCGAAGCAGATGGTGATCATCTCCTTCGACAGCGCCCGCGACATCTCGCAGTGGAAGCGCAGCCGGGCGCTGGCGCAGCGCACCGGCGCGCATTTCACCTATTTTCTCTCCTGCGTCTTCCTGCTGTCGCAGGAGACACGCCAGGAATACACCGCACCAGGCAAAACGGCCGGCAAATCCAACATCGGCTTTGCCGCTTCCAAGCAGGAAGTGGCCGAGCGGCTCGAGCAGATCGGCCTTGCCACGCATGAAGGCCACGATATCGCCAGCCATGCCTGCGGCCATTTCGACGGCAAGGACTGGAGCAAGGCCGACTGGCTGAAAGAATTCGCCTCGTTCGAACACATTTTAGAGAATGCCTATGCAATCAACGGCATCGCGCCTGAGCCCGCTGGCTGGCGCGACTTCGCACGGCATGCCGTGATCGGTTTCCGCGCGCCGTATCTGTCGGCCAGCAAGGCGCTTTACGAGGCCTTGCCCGCCGCCGGCTACGAGTTCGACGCCAGCGGCGTCTCGCAAGGTCCTGCCCAGCCGCCGACCGTCGGCGGCATCACCCGCTTTTCACTGCCGCAGATCCCGGAAGGACCGAAATCCAGGCCGGTAATCGCCATGGATTACAATCTCTATGTCAGGCATTCCGGCGGTTTCGAGCGGCCGAGCATGGCGGACGAGTTCGCTAACCGGACCTATCAGGCCTTTCGCGCCGCCTTCGACGCGCAGTATCAGGGCAAGCGCATTCCGCTGGAACTCGGCTTCCACTTCACGCTGATGAATGACGGCGCCTACTGGAACGCCCTGGAGCGCTTTGCCGGCGAGGTCTGCGTCAAGGCCGATGTCGAATGCATCAGCTTTCGCGACTACGTTTCGCGGCAGTCTGCCGGCCAGAAGCAGGCCTCGGTTGGCGGCTGAGCCGCCAACCCGGTTCGATTTCCAAACCCTCAGATTTCTAGGCCGGATCCTCGGCGCCCTGCCTTGCCAGATAGCGCCGATCGATATCGGGCAAAGGCTCGCCCAGCAGCGTCGCCTCGAAAGCGCGCAGGCGCTTGTGGACCGATTGCAGCTCGACAATGGTCGACCACGAGGTGAGCAGGAATTGCAGCGAACCCGTCACCTTGCCGAAGGCGTTCGAGATCTGGTTCAGCGCGCCGAACGTTATCTTGTGCGCGACCAGCGACGGACCCAGGATCAGCAGCGAGAAGATGTTGTCGGCCTGCAGGTAGGTGTACCGGACGACGTTGAAATAGATGTAGTGGAAATAGAGCCTGAAATAATTGTGCCGGACATTGGCGAACAGTTCGGCGGTGGTGGCAGGCTGTGCACGGTCGGCATGATCCTCACCGTATACCAGTTCCTTACGGTAAGCGGCTTCGACGCGCTGGTTGCGGAACTGCAACCCCGGAAGTTTCAGGCCGGCAATCATCACGGAGATCGTTCCGAACAGACACCAGGCCAGCGCCGCGACCACCAGGGGCTGCGGGATCGCGCCGACGATCGGCAATTCGCTGATATGGGCCTGCAGCTGGATCATCACTGGCAGGAAAGCGATCAAGGTCATGATCGACTGGACGAAGCTGGAGCCGAGATCTTCCATGATCTGCGAAAACCGCATCGTGTCTTCCTGGATGCGCTGCGAAGCACCCTCAATATGGCGCAGCCTGGTCCAGTTCTCGATGAAGTAGTTGTTCATCGCCGTGCGCCAGCGGAATATCCAATGGCTGACGATAAAGGCATTGACCACCTGCACATTCATGCCGACCAGCGCGAGCCAGGAAAAGTCGGCCAGCCCGGTATAAAATTCACCGTTGGTCGATTTTCCGGTCCCTGACATCAGCCCCTGCACATAGTCGAAGAAAGGCCCGTACCAGGCGTTGACGGCGACACTTACCTGCACATTGAAATAGATGAAGAACAGGATGACCGCCGTCATCAGGATCGACCAGCGCTGCCACGGATGCGGCGAATACCAACTCCAGAATGCGTAGAAGATGGCCACGCAGGCCACGAAATAGATGTAGAACCAGAGGAACGGCTTCGACACGAGAACAGCGATGCCGATGATGGGCGGCGCATCGGCGGCGGCGGCTGGCAGGCCGAAAACGGCGCCCAATTGCTCACCGCCGAAAAACCAGAACAGGATTGCCGCAAGGCTCCAAATGGCGGCCGAAGAGAAAAAGAGCTTCGGCTGCGGGAAGAAGGATACGAACACTGTGGCGAATTCCTTGCTTGGGGGGCAAATCAGCTGACTTCGGCGGGCATAAGGTCACACATTAGGGGGAAAGAAAATGCCTGCCCCGATGCCCGGCGCAGAGCAAGACCACAAATCATGGCGATTTTGGCACGGCCGACCATGTGATGGCGCCGGAGACCACCAGCATGGCCGCGGCGACGATCGAAGCGAGGAAGAAATCGCCTGACATCTGCGCCAACAGGCCGGCGGCGATCGGGCCGATGATCTGGCCAAGGCCGAACGACGCCGTCATCAAGGCAAAGATGCGCCGGGGCGCCTGCGGCGCCTGCTGCCGCGCGGCCTGCAGGCCAAGCGCGGTGATGGCGATGAAGGTGCCGCCGAGCAGCAAACCGCCAAGCAGTGGTCCTAAATATCCGCCAAGCGCCACGCTGGCGGTGACGCCGATCACTTCTATGAGACATGCCAGCGCATAGGCGGCGTTCAGCCCGACCCGCCCGGCTATCTTCTGCCACAGCCAGGCCGAGGGAAAACCGGCAAGACCGGCGACCAGCCAGACCATGGCCTCGAAGACCCGGCCGCCGCCGCCCTGGCGGACGATGGCGACCAGGAACGTCGCCGTCACCACATAGCCAAAGCCAAACAGGCCGTAGGCGATGATGATTTTCATCAGCGACCGGTCTTTCGGCAGCGCCGGTTCACGGACGGCTTGGCCGTTTGTGAGCGGGCCTTCGTTCGCCAGCAGCGCCACGACCACGAAGCCACAAGCCGAAATTGCCGCCGACCACAACCAGCCCGCGGCCCAGCCGGCATGCTCGGTCACCAGCCCCGCCATCATCACCGCGGAGATCGCGATGCCGAGGCCGACGCCGCCAAAATGCCAGGCCTGCAGGTCGCCGCGACCGGCGGCATTGATATGGCTGAAAACGATGCTGGCCATGAAGACCATGACGAAGGCGCTGGCCAGACCGGCCAGAAAGCGGATGAGGAGAAAGGCGGCCATGGCGTCGGTCAGCCCCATCAACGCGGCAAGGATGGTGCTGGCGCCAAGACCGCCCAGCATCAGCACACGCTCGCGCCCATGCGCCCAGCCGCCCGCCGCCACAAACGCGCCGACGAGGTAGCCGAGATAGTTGGCGGACGCGATCCACCCGGCGTTGGCCGGCGACAGATGCAGCTCCTCCATCATGCCGGGCAGGATCGGCGTGTAGACGAAGCGGCCGATGCCCATGGCCACCGCCATCGCGATCATGCCGGCGAGGGTGAAGCGCAGTGCTGTTGAGGTGGCCGATCTCATTGCAGCGCACAATAAATGCAGGGATCGTTGAAACAATCCGCCATCCGTTGGGCCAGTGCGCGCGCAGAGGCGCGACGGGTTCGACTTCCAGTCAAGCCGAAGGCGCGTCGTCGGCTCAGCAGCGCCCACCCAAACCGGCGTGCAATGAAGCGGTCTCGTGCACCGTTCGCCGCGCCGTCAGCCTGAACGGCACGTCGCCCAATTCACGCTCCGACATGGTGTTCAGCACAGGATGCGACAGCGGATCGGTCAGCCAGGTCTGCGTGTCGCTTTGCGCGCGCGACCCGGACGGCGTGCCCGCAGCAAACAGAACCTTCAGTGACGACAACAGCCTTAACATTTGAGCCTCCTCAAATCTGGCTCCCATCGACAAAGTCTGCCGTTCCCTCGCGTCTTTCAATTGAGATTTCAGCCGGACCAGTTTAGAAAATCTCAAATGGCCATGCTTAACCGCGTTCATCTCAACGGCCTTCGTGCCGTCGAAACCGTTGCCCGTCTCGGCTCGCTAGCGGCGGCCGCCGGTGAGCTCAACGTTTCCGTCAGCGCCGTCAGCCAGCAGATAAGCCGCACCGAAAAGCAGCTCGGCCAGGCGCTGTTCGAGCGCACGGCGAGCGGTCTGGTGCTGACCGAGTTCGGCGCCGTCTTCGCGACCCGCCTCGGGGCTGGATTTCGCGAGCTTGCCCAGGCCGTGGCGCTGGCCGACGAAGCGAGCCAATGCACATTGGTCGTCTCGGCAGCGCCAGCCTTCGCTTCGAAATGGCTGCTGCCCAGACTGTCGCGCCACTTCGACCGCCATCCCAACGTGCTGTTGCGCATCGACGCTTCGGTGCGGCTGGCCAATCTCGACCATTCCGACGTCGACATCGCCATCCGGCTTGGCGACGGCAAATGGTCCGGCGGGCGGGCTGAACTGCTCCTGGCGCAGGAAGTGTTCCCGGTCTGCGCGCCCGACATCGCCCGAAAACTGAAATCGATCGAGGACCTTGCGCAGACCTGCGCCATCACCGACGAGCGGGCGATGATCAACTGGGAGAGTTGGTTCGCGGCGGCCGGTGTTGCGCCCGTCACCTTCCAGAAAGGCGCGCGCTTCACGGACCCGATGCTGTGCCTGGAATCGGCGATCGCCGGCCATGGCGTGATGCTGGGCTGGCAGTTGCTGACGGCGGATGCGCTGGCCGACGGGCGGCTGGTGGCGCCGTTCAGCATCCGCGCCCAGAGCGGACTCGGCTATTGGCTGGTGACCGCGTCGGCCAAGACGGAGAGCCGCAAGGTCCGGGATTTCAAGGCTTGGATCAAGGAAGAGATCGAGGCGACGATGGCGCAGTTCGGATCACTCGAAAGCGCGGCATAAAGCCTGTCCCATCCCGATGGAATCGGGATGAGGCTCTGTCGCTTTTGGCCGACCATGATCTTTTTTCGAAAACCGGTGCCCGCTTTTGGGGGCCATGGCCTGAACTGGCCCAGCGCAATCGCGGTGGAAAGGCGGGTGGCGCCGGTCTATGTAAGGTATCGGACCTCACATCACGGCAGGCAGGATCATGACTACACATTCGCGCGGCGTTTCCGCAACGATCGACACGGTGAAGCTCGACAGGCTGGCGGAAGTCGCCATCAAGGTCGGCCTGCAATTGCAGCCCGGCCAGGATCTCGTACTGACCTCGTCGATCGCGGCATTGCCGCTGACCAGGCGCATCGTCGAGCATGCCTACAAGGCCGGTGCCGGTCTGGTGACACCGATCTTCAACGATGACGAGATGACGCTGGCGCGCTATCGCTTCGGCGCCGACGCCAGCTTCGATCGCGCCGCCGGCTGGCTCTATGAAGGCATGGCGAAGGCTTTTTCCAACAATGCCGCCAGGCTTGCCGTGCGCGGCGAGGATCCGTCGCTCCTGTCGGCGCAGGACCCGGCAAAAGTGGCGCGCGCCAACAAGGCCAATTCCATGGCCTACCAGCCGGCGCTGGAAAAGATCACCGGCTTCGACATCAACTGGAACATCGTCGCCTATCCGGACCTCGCCTGGGCCAAGCAGGTGTTTCCCGATGACGCCGACGATGTCGCGGTGGCGAAGCTCGCCGACGCGATCTTCGCGGCGTCGCGGGTCGATGTGGAAGACCCGATCGGCAATTGGAAGGCGCACAACGCCGCGCTGCGCGGCCGAACCGAATGGCTGAACGGCCATAATTTCCATGCGCTGCACTTCACCGGACCAGGCACCGACCTGACGGTCGGGCTGGCGGACGGCCATGAATGGATGGGCGGCGCCTCGACCGCCAAGAACGGCATCACCTGCAATCCCAACATCCCGACCGAGGAGGTCTTCACCACGCCGCATGCCAGGCGCGTCGAGGGCCATGTCTCCTCGACCAAGCCGCTGTCCTACCAGGGAACGTTGATCGACGAGATTTCGGTGCGTTTCGAGGAAGGCAGGATCGTCGAGGCCAAGGCGTCGAAGGGCGAGGATGTGCTGAAGAAGGTGCTCGACACCGACGAGGGCGCCCGGCGTCTCGGCGAGGTGGCGCTGGTGCCGCATTCCTCGCCGATCTCGGCCAGCGGCCTGTTGTTCTTCAACACGCTTTTCGACGAAAACGCCGCCTGCCACATCGCGCTCGGCCAGTGCTATTCCAAGTGCTTTGTCGACGGTGCCTCGCTCAGCCAGGACGAGATCGCCGCGCGCGGCGGCAACAAGAGTTTCATTCACATCGACTGGATGATCGGCTCGGACAAGATCGACATTGACGGCGTCCACAAGGACGGCAGCCGCGTGCCGGTGATGCGCAAGGGCGAGTGGGCCTGAGGGGTTCGGCGTAGGGAGGTCGAATGGCGTTCGGCCTGATGGTCAAGCGGATCTACGAGCCGGCCGCTGCCGATGACGGGCAGCGGGTGCTGGTCGATCGCATCTGGCCGCGCGGCGTCAGCAAGGAGCATGCCGCGCTGGCGCTGTGGCTGAAGGAGATCGCGCCGAGCGACGAGTTGCGGAAGTGGTTCGGGCATGAGCCCGCACGCTGGGCGGAGTTCCAGAAACGCTATCGCGTCGAGTTGGATGGGAATGGTGAGGCGGTTGCGCAACTGCGCGACCTGCTCCGCCACGGCAAGGTAACGCTGCTCTACGGCGCCCATGACGAGGCGCACAACAACGCGGTGGCGCTGGCGGAGTATTTGCGCGGGAGAGGCTGAGGCGGCCATAACTTTCTGGGGCCGGCGGGACAGCGCCCCCCTCTGTCCTGCCGGACATCTCCCCCACAAGGGGGGAGATCGGCAGCTTCAACGGCTTCGCTACCTACTTCACCGCCTGCTCATAAACATCCGGCTTGAACCCAACCAGAACCCGATCGCCGATTTCCAGCACCGGCCGCTTGACCATCGTCGGCGTGGCCAGCATCAGCGCCTTGGCCTTCTTTTCATCGATGCCTTGCTTGTCCTTGTCCGCCAGTTCTCGGAATGTGGTGCTGCCCTTGTTGAGCAGCTTTTCCCAGCCGACCTTGCCGACCCAGCCATCGAGCCGCTTCGCGTCCAGCCCCTCCGTACGAAAATCGTGGAAGCGATAGGCCACGTCATGGCTCTCCAGCCAGACGCGCGCCTTCTTGACCGTGTCGCAGGTGGTGATGCCGTAGATCGTAATCGTCAAAGCGCGTCCCTCAAGCTGACAGTCGAATCCGTCCCACAGCCTAAAACCGCCCTTCCCGCTTTGCCAGCACCCAGGCCCGTAACTGCGGAATATTCGGGCAACAACCATGATGAGATGGGTTTCTTCGATGGCTGGGGCACTGTGACCGATCAGCTTGCCGAGTATGTGAAGACGATTTGAACCTCTCGCATGGAGGCCAGGACACCGTCCCGGCCGCCATGCTTGTTTCTCGATCCTGTAGCGAAGAGCCGACTCCGAAGTCGGAGCTTCCAGCCTCAGTAGTAGAAGCGCTCTTCGGTGATCTTGCCGTTCTTGACTGTGTAGAGGCCAACCTCGTCCATGGCGACACGCTCGCCGGTGGCCTTGGGCGTGACGTCAAACTTGAAGCGCACCGCGAACTGGTCGCCGTTGACATAGGGCCCTTCGACCGAGCCGCCATGCACTTCATGGTTTTCCTGCCACCATTGGCTTTTCTGCCTGAGGGCCTCCTTGCCATGGCTGACGGCCATCGGGCCCTCCATGGCTTCGTAGCTGGCGATGTCGTCGGCATTGTATTTTTCAGCAGCACCGGCGTTATCACCCTGCTTGAGGAGTTCGGTGAAATCCTTGGCAATGTCCGTGATGGTCATGTGTGTTCCTCCTGTTCAGACGCACTGCAATTAGGGAAGAGCCTGCCCGTCTGCCACCTGTGCCCACATGACAGCTGACAAAGTGTGTCAGGACGATCGATATAGCGCGGCTCTGTGACGATGAATTGCAGGAGCGCGGGCAGCGGCCTCGGTTGCGGACGCAAGCCAATTCCGCAATGCTGGATGCATGTGCAACCTCTACAACATAACCACGACGCAAGAGGCGGTCCGCCAATGGACGCGCGCGCTGCGCGATATCAGCGGCAACCTTGAACCTTCCGTTGACATCTACCCCAATCAGCCCGGCCCGGTCGTCCGCAACACGGCAGACGGGAAGCGTGAGCTGGCGAAACTGCTTTGGGGGTTGCCGACGCCACCAGAGCGCATGAAGGGTAAGGCCGACTACGGCACGACCAACGTTCGCAATCCACAATATTCGCACTGGCAACAGTTTGTCGGGGTCGAGCATAGATGCGTCGTACCGGTCACCAGTTTTGCCGAACCCAGCCCGACACCGAGCGACAAGGACCCAGAAACAGGCATCCAGCGCAATTACTGGTTTGCCCGTGACGAATGCCGGCCGCTGTTCTTCTTCGCCGGCTTCTGGACCCGTTGGCAGGGTGTTCGAAAGGTCAAGGACGGACCGGGCGACTTCGAGTTATTTGCCTTCATGACAACCAAGCCTAACGCCCTCATCGCGCCGATCCATGAGAAGGCCATGCCAGTAATCCTGACCACGTCGGAGGAGACCGAGGCCTGGCTGACGGCACCCTGGGCAGAAGCACGGCATTTGCAGCGAACAGCGCCAGACAACGCGTTGGTCATCGTTGAGAAGCCAGCCACACAAATCAAGTTTCCGCAGCAGGCACCGGCCCAAGGGTCTCTGTTCTAGGCTGAAGGGATAGCCGCGTTCCTCATTCCTCGTCTCGCCATATCACACGGCGAACCATGCGGATTTCGACAAGGCGTCTCACGCGAATTTTCAAGCGCTCAGCAGCGCTCGGCAAAATTATGTCGGCATCAAGCTCGCGAAGCTTGCAGCGCTCGCACCGCATATGCCGTTCGACATCCCAAAAGGGAATGTCACCGACAAGCTTCGCGAGATCGCCGGGCAGATAGTGCCGGGTGATGTTGCAGTGCCGGCATCGGACACGAATGAGTTGCCCCACTTCGTGCGCGAGGCATAGGGTTTGTACATTTCGGCGCGGTCGGGTGCTCAATTCCGGCATCAACTAATTTAGGAATGTCTTCCTAGATTAGTCAATTCCTACTTAATTCCATGGTCGTTTGTTCACATGTCGATCAGACCCGCGGTTGCGGGCGACCATGCGAAGGCGGAAGAGGCTAGCCCGGCAGCATGGGGCAGTTGGCGCCACGGCGCAGGCTGACATGCGCCACATCGCCAATGCTGAATTGAAACCCCTCGGCCTGGCGCGGCGCATCGATCACCACCGGGAACCCCTGCCCAAGTTCAGCATGCAGCCGCAAGGTACGGCCGTGGAAGACGATGCTGTTCACCCGCGCCGGCGCGGTTCCTTCGGTCGCCTCGGTGGCGGCCAGCAAGTCCTCCGGACGCACGCCGATGGTGCGCATCTCACCTTCGCCGGGTGCCTGGCCGGTTTCGGAGGTAGCCTCCAGCGGCAGAGCGCCGGCAGTGAAGCGCAAACGATCGCCGTCGCGGCCGACAAAGCGCGACTGCAGCAGGTTCATGGTGCCGATGAAGCTCGCCACGAACTTCGTCGCAGGCCGGTCATAGAGCGTCGCCGGCGGCGCGATCTGCTCGATGCGGCCCTTGTTCATGACGACGATGCGATCGGAGATCGACAGAGCCTCGGTCTGGTCATGGGTGACCATGACGAAGGTCGTGCCGAGCCGCGACTGCAGCCGCTTCAGTTCGACCTGCATCTGTTCGCGCAGATGCGCGTCCAGCGCCGACAGCGGCTCGTCGAGCAAGAGCACGCGCGGCTCGCAGACGATGGCGCGAGCAAGTGCCACGCGCTGGCGCTGGCCGCCCGACAATTCGGAAACACGGGCGCGAAGCTTGTCGGCGAGACCGACCATGTCCAGCGCTTCGCCGACCCGCTTTGCCTGCTCGATTCCCGACAATCTGCGCAATGACAGGCCGAAGCCGACATTGTCGGCGACATCCATATGCGGAAACAGCGCGTAATCCTGGAACACCGTATTGACCGGCCGGTCGAAAGGCCGAAGCGCCGTGATGTCGCGGCCGTCAAGCAAGACCTTGCCGCTCGACGGGCTTTCGAAGCCGGCGATGACGCGCAGGCTGGTGGTCTTGCCACAGCCTGACGGCCCGAGCAGCGTGATGAACTCGCCGCTGATAATGTCGAGATCGACGGTATCGAGCCCAACGATGCCGCCCGGGAAAACCTTGGAGACCGCCTGCAACCGGACGAGTGGATCAGGCGCCATCGCGAACCTCGGAAGGCTTCGTGGTGTTGACCCACAGGATCTGGCATTGCTCGGCGCCGGGATTGCGGAAGGCATGCAACAGCGTGCTCTTGAAGGCAAAGCTGTCGCCGGTCTTCAGCCCGTATTTTGTCGAGTCCACCACCAGTTCGGCCTCGCCCGAAAGCACGTAGCCGAATTCATGACCGGCATGGGCATAGGCTTCCGCCGTGCCGCCACCGGCCTCCACCGTCACCAGCATGCCGGTCAGCGTCGCACCGGGCGGCGACAGCAGCGCCTTGGCAATGCCTTCCGACTTGACGGGAATGGAGCGCCGCTTGTCGGCGCGCACGCAATAGAGATCGTTGACGGCCTCGTCGCCATCGGCGATCAGCGCCGAAGGCTCGATGTCGAGGGCGGCGGCGAGCGGCCAGATCACCTTGACGCGCAGCGAGGACATGCCGCGCTCGATCTGGCTCAGCGCGCCGATCGACACGCCTGCCCTGGCCGCCAGTTCGGCCAGTGACAGGCGCCGCTCCAGCCGCAGCGCCCGCACACGGCGCCCGACGCGAACATCGGCATCGTCCCTGGGTTTTTCGGCGGCGTCGTCCAGCATGTCCATGCATTCGTCCTCGTTGTCTTTCCCTTCTCCCCTTGTGGGAGAAGGTGGATCGGCGCGCAGCGCCGAGACGGATGAGGGGTGTTCCAGCGGAGTGAGACGCTGGCGTTCCCCGGAACACCCCTCATCCGGCCGCTTCGCGGCCACCTTCTCCCGCAAGGGGAGAAGGCAAGAGTGCTCACCCGCCAGCCTTCACCTTCTCGAACATCTTGGCCATATCGTCATTCTGCTTCATCGGCCCGGTGAAGATGGTGTTCTTCAGCATCACCTCGGGATCGGACGGCAGCTGCAGTTTCTCCAGTTCCTCCTTCGCCACGCCGGCGAAGGCGGTGCTCAGAGAACTGCCATAGCCATAGGACTGAATGAGATATTTGCCCGAATCGGCATCGAGCCGGCTGTTGATGAAATCATAGGCGAGATCGACATTCTTGGCGTCCTTCAACATCACAAAGCCGCAGGCCCAGGTCAGCATGCCTTCCTTCGGCTTCATGAACTCGACCGGCACGCCCTGCTTCTTCAGCGAGGTGGCCGACGCGTTCCAGGTCATGGCGGCGACAAGCTGGCCGCTGGCCAGCGCCTGCTCGACCGACGTCATGTCCGTGGTGTAGCTCGACAGCAGCGGGCGTTGTTCGCGCAGCTTTGCCGCGACCTTGTCCATCTCAGCGGGCGTCATGTCGAACGGATTGACGCCGGCCAGAAGCGCGGCGACGATCGGCGTGTCATGCACGGCGTCGATCGTCGCCATGCGTCCGGCATATTGCTTGTCCCACAGCAGGTTCCAGCTTGCCTCGGGGTTCTTCACCAGATCGGTGCGGTAGAGGATGGAGGTGTTGCCCCAGTCCCACGGCACCATCCACACCTTGCCGTCGCCGGCCTGCAGGTCGGGCAGGTTCTTGAACACCGGGAAGATCGAATCCCAGTTCTTGATGCGCTTGGTGTCGATCGGCTGCAGCAGGCCTTCCTTGTTCCAGCGCGCCACCTTGTCGTAGCAGGGATGCGCGATGTCGGGCCGGAAGCCGGCCTTGACCTTGGTGAAGGCATCGTCGTCGTCGCCGAAGATCGAGGCCTCGACGCCATCGGGATGGGCGGCGAGGAAGCTCTTGTTGAAATCAGGCAGTTCGTAACCCGACCAGGTGAAATATTGCAGCTTTTCGGCGGCCGGCGCTACGGTCGAAGACAGTGCTAGCGCCAGCGCGGCGAGGCCGGCGCGCGCCTTGTATCCGGTTATCGATGTCAGGTGGAATGTCATTTTCGTTCTCCTCTCATTGTTATGGTCAGGCTGGATCGCGGCGCGCGGCACCGAGCCCGCGATGGCGCAGGATCTCGGCAGTGCCGGCGATGATGAAGGATGTGGCCAGGATCACCGTCCCCAGCGCCATGACGGTCGGCAGCGAGCGGGGAAAGCGCAGTTGGCTCCAGATATAGAGCGGCAGGGTCGGCTCGGTTCCGGCAAGGAAGAAGACGACGATGAACTCGTCGAAGGAGATCAGGAAGGCCAGCATGAAGGCCGACAGCACGGCGGGCAGGCTGAGCGGCAGCATGACGCGCCGGAACGTCGTCCAGTCGGAGGCGCCGAGGTCGAGCGCCGCCTCACGAACCGTCCTGGGGATGGCGGCGAAACGGCTGCGCATGACGACCACGGTCGTCGGCAAAGCCACGAGTATGTGGCCGAGCACGATGGCGACTCGCGACGGCCCAAGGCCGATGAGGTTGATCAGGATCAGCAACGATATGCCGACGATGACGCCAGGGATGAGGATCGGCAGCCGGGCTATGGCGCTTATGGTGGCGGCAAGCGGCGAGCGGCCATAGAGGTCCATATAGGACACGGTGATGCCGCACAGCGTGGCGCCGGAAGCGGCGATGGCGCCGATGACGAGGCTGTTCAGGAGCGCGCCGGACAGCGCCGGATTGCCGTAGAGCGTCGCATACCATTGCGACGTAAAACCCTGCAGCGGAAATGCCGCCTGGATGGAATCGTTGAAGGAAAACAGCGGAATCAGCAGGACCGGCAGATAGAGAAACACCAGATAGGCAAGCACGTAGAGGCCGAGCCAGCGGCCATCCCGTTTCGTGCCGGCGCGTTCGGCTTTCATGTGCGGCTGCCAAATCTGCGGTCGGCGCCGCGCGCGACCAGCACCACGACGAGGATGACCAGCATGACACAGACCGAAAGGGCGGCGCCGAACGGCCAATCATTGGCCTTGCCGAACTGCGACTGGATCAGCGTGCCGATCATGGTGCTGGCCGGGCCGCCGACCATGGCCGGCGTGACATAGTCGCCGACCGTCGGCACGAAGACGACGAGCGCGGCCGCCAGCACGCCCGGCATGGAGTTCGGCAGCACGACGCGGCGGAACGCGGTAAACGGCCGCGCGCCGAGGTCGGAGGCAGCCTCGAGCAGCGATTTCGGGATGGTGTCGAGCGCCACATAGATCGGCAGGATGGCGAAGGGCGCATAGGCGTGAGCCAGCGTGACGACCACAGCGGCCGGCGTGTTGAGAAAGGCCAGTGTCGGCTCCGACCAGATGCCGCTTTCGATCAGCGCCGAGTTCAGGACGCCGTTATAGGCGAGCACGATCTTCCAGGCGAAGACGCGCAGGAGATAGCTGGTCCAGAATGGCAGCGTCACCAGGAACAAGAGCAGGCCGCGCCGGCGCCCGGCATGGAAGGCAAGATAATAGGCGACGGGATAGGCGGTGGCGACGGTTGCCAGCGTCACCAGGCCGGCGATGACCAG
The DNA here is from genome assembly GCF_002294905.1 of Mesorhizobium sp. WSM4308. Taxonomy (NCBI): domain Bacteria; kingdom Pseudomonadati; phylum Pseudomonadota; class Alphaproteobacteria; order Hyphomicrobiales; family Phyllobacteriaceae; genus Mesorhizobium; species Mesorhizobium sp. WSM4308. The sequence goes on from NZ_NSFW01000001.1 coordinate 188,387, forward strand.
CGAGCGCAGCGTCACCGTCCAGTAGAGCGGATCGGTGGCCACGGTGACGAAGTTCTCGATGGTCAGCCCGACGCCGAGGAGCGAGCCGTCATTGCCGCGGAAGGCGAGGAACAGCACTAGGCCAAGCGCGAACAGGATCAGCAGGAAAGTGACCAGCGCCCCTGGCAAAAGCATGGCGAGCCGGAAGCCCGATGAAGACCGGGCCGCTGGCGCTTGTGCTGCAACTAAGGCCGACATCGACCTGCCCACCAAATTTGAAATTGGCTAACAATTTTTCATATTCGTGAAACTGTCAAGCAGAATCCGGCTTTCCTGAATTGGTCGTCATCAACGCTCCAGCGACTGCCGGAACGCTTGGGGCTTTGCCCGGTATGGTCAAAAAGCCGTAGCCGACCTGGTAAGCCTGCCGTTCTCGGCCGCGTTCGTCAGCTAATCTCATCCGAACCGTTTGGCCGGTGTGCCTCGAACGCCTGCGCGCACCGCGAACAGCCCGCCCTCCTGCGGGTTTGCCTGCAAATGTCTCTCGCTCATGGTAAACCGCGCCGAAGTGACGAAGAGGGTATCGAAATTCTCGCCGCCGAAGGTGCAGCTCGTGGGCCAGCTGCACGGCAGGTCCACCACCTTGTCCAGGACCCCGTCAGGTGAAATGCGAACCAGGCACCCGCCCCCCGCAACGCGACAGTTCCAGACATAGCCTTCCGCATCCATGCACGACCCGTCCGGCAGACCGCGTGGAAAGTCCGAGAAGAAAGGACGCCTATCGGTTATTCGCGACCGCACCCTGTCCCAGCGATAACGAAAGACCTGGTTCTTCGTCGTGTCCGCCGTGATGAAGGCATTATCCGCTGTCCAGATCATCGTGTTGGTGATGCCGAAGCGATCGGCACTGAGCGCCTCGACAATGCCGGCTGTGTCGACGCGATAGATCCGCCCCGCATCTCGCGAAATATCGCGCGCAAGATCATCGTCGTCGATGTTGTTTTCCATGGTGCCGACCCAGAACGAGCCGTCCGGGGCGACCACGCCCTCATTCAACCGTGTGTCAGGGCTGTCCGGTTCGATCGTCGCGATCGTCCTGAAGGCTTCTCCGAAATCCCACAGAGCCACATCCTTTCGCAGCCCGACGATCGCGCCACCGTCCCCGCGCAGGCCAATCGAGGTTGCGAGGTCCGGTGTCTGCCAACTCTGATGATCGCGAGTAACCGGATCGAGCTGGTGGATGCGTCGCCCGACTATATCCACCCAGATCAGTGTCTTCCTGTTCTCGTCCCAGAGCAGGCTCTCACCGACGATATCCTGGGCATCGAACGCCAAGCCTGGCCGTTTTTCTCCGCTATCCACTGCCCTTCCCCTCCAACTGTCGCGTAGTCAACCGCTATTGACAGACAAGATTTCCCAAAGATATACACATTTCAAGAAAACATGTCATACAGGTTTTGGGCAAATGGTAAGCGATCGCAGCATAGGGCCTGACGAGACAAATCCCGGGCTGGTGAGCGCCGCCATTCAGGCCATCACCCAACACATCCGCGTTGAAGGCCTTGGCCCTGGCGACCTCTTGCCCAGTGAAGCCGACATGACCCGCAAGCTCAATGTCTCGCGCACGGTGGTGCGGGAGGCGTTTCGGTCGCTGTCGGCGATGCGCCTGATCGACATGAGCGCCGGGCGGCGCGCCAGCGTTGCCAAGCTCGACATTGGCGCGATGTCGATGGTGATCGAGCACGGCGTCACGACCGAACAGATCAGCATCCAGCAGGTCTATGATGTGCGCCGCACCATCGAAATGCGCACGGTGGCGCTGGCCGCGCTCCGGCGGACCGACGCGGAGGCGGCTGACGTTCAGAAATGCGCGCAGCTGATGCGCGAGAATTACCGTGCGCCGGAGATCGTCATGGAACACGACATCGCATTCCATGAAGCGATCGCGCGGGCCTCTCACAACCCGGTGTTTTCGTTGATCATCAACGCCTTCAGCGGCGTCACGCGACGCACCTGGGTGATCGGCTGGCGTACGCGTGCAACCGAGGAAGAGCAGATCAAGATGATCGAGGGGCACGCGGATATTGCTCGGGCGATCATCGCGGGGAACCCGCAACTCGCCGCCGAACATATGGCCGCGCATTTCGACAAAAGCGTCAAGGCATTGATCGACGCGGGGATCGCATGAAAATCCGCTCGCTTGAGACCATTCGTATCGAAGAGCGGCCCAATCTGCTCTGGATCGAGGTGCATACCGACGAGGGCATCACCGGCCTTGGCGAAACCTTTTTCTTGGCCCGCACGGTCGAGGAATATGTCCATGAATATGTCGCGCCGCGCGTGATCGGCCGCGATCCACTGCAGATCGATCTGCTTTCCGCGGACCTGGTCGGCTATCTTGGTTTCCGCTCAAGCGGGGTCGAAGTCCGCGGCAATTCCGCCTTCGACATCGCGCTCTGGGATATTTTCGGCAAGGCCATGAACCAGCCGATCGCGCAACTCCTGGGAGGCTTTTCGCGGCAGTCCATCCGTACCTACAACACCTGCGCCGGCACCGAATACATCAAGGACGGCAAGGGGCAGACCACCGCGAATTATGGTCTCGGCACAAGGCAAGGCTACGACGACCTGAACGGGTTTCTCCACCGCGCCGACGAATTGGCAGCGGAGCTGCTCGAGGACGGCATCACGGCCATGAAGATCTGGCCTTTCGACCATGCGGCCGAGAAAAGCCGAGGGCAAGACATCAACGCCGGCGACCTGAAAGCCGCGCTGCAACCCTTCGAGAAGATCCGCAAAGCTGTCGGTGACAAGATCGACATCATGGTCGAGTTCCACTCCATGTGGCAGCTCTTGCCCGCGATCAAGATTGCCAAGGCGCTCGGGCCTTACGGCACGTACTGGCATGAGGATCCCATCCGCATGGACAGCCTCGCCGATCTCAAGCGCTATGAGGCCGCGAGCCCGGCACCGATCTCGGCGTCGGAAACCTTGGGCAGTCGCTGGGCATTCCGCGACCTTCTGGAGACCGGCGCCGCAGGCATCGTCATGCTGGACATTTCCTGGTGCGGCGGGCTTTCCGAAGCACGCAAGATCGCGGCGATGGCTGAGGCCTGGCATTTGCCGGTCGCGCCGCACGACTGCACCGGGCCGGTGGTTCTGGCGGCGTCCACGCATTTGTCCCTCAACGCGCCCAACGCACTCGTACAGGAGAGTGTGCGGGCATTTTACAGGACCTGGTATCGCGACCTCGTGACCGCGCTACCGGAAGTCAAGGACGGCATGATCACCGTGCCGCCTGGCCCCGGCCTCGGGCTGGAACTCAATCCCGACCTCGGTCGGGCCTACACCGTCCATCGCCGCGTCTCCGACAAGGCGGACATCTGAAGAACACCAACGGGAGGATTAGTAATGAAACGACTGACTGCAACGCTTTTGCTCGCGACGACACTGTTCGCCGGGCCTTCCGTCGCCAGCGCCGACGGGCTCAACATCGTCTTCACGCACCATTCGTCGGCCTCGAACATCTTCTGGCAGGCGGTGAAAAAGGGCTTTGACGATGCCTGCGGCAAGGTCGAGGCCAAGTGCAACATGATTTTCACCCAGACCGAAGGCTCGGTCGAGCAGCAACTCGCCAACATGCGCGCCGCGCTTGCGGCAAAGCCGGATGCCCTGCTGACCTCGATTGTCGACAACAAGGCGTTCGACGACGTCATCAAGGAAGCGCGAGATGCCGGTGTGTTGGTGATTGCCGTCAATGTGGATGACACCGAGGGCGCCAAGGGCAATGCGCGGCAGGCCTTCATAGGGCAGGGTTTCAAGCCGGCGGGCTATTCGCTCGGCAAGGCGATTTCCGAGAGCTTCCCGAAAGAGGGGGCAATCAAGGTTCTGGTCGGCATTTCCGCACCCGGCCAGAACTGGTCCGAAAGCCGCGGCGCAGGCGTGATGCAGTTCCTGGAAGAGTACAAGGCGGCCCACCCCGACCGCCAGGTCTCATGGGAGCGGATCGACAGCGGAACGGACCTCGCGATCACGTCCGATCGTGTCGGCGCCTATCTCAATGCGCATCCCGACACCACAGCCTATTTCGACACCGGCTTCTGGTGCGCGGGCGTAGCGCGGTCGCTGCAGGATCGCGGCGTCGCGCCGGGCAAGGTCCTCCTTGGCGGGTTCGATCTGGTGCCGGAAGTCCTGCAGCAGATGCAGAAGGGCTACGTACAGGCTTTGGTGGACCAACAGCCCTACATGCAGGGCTTCATGCCGGTCATGGAAGCCTACCTGAACAAGAAGGTAGGTCTGGCGCCCTCCGACATCGATACGGGTCAAGGCATCGTGCGCCCGAATCAGGCCGACGCGATCATGACACTTTCATCGCAAGGCCTGCGTTAAGCCCACGCGCGCCATGTGTTCACCCGGCGGTGTTCGCACCGCCGGGTGGTCCCTTGCCTCGAATTCCTGGAGCCTGCCTTGAAACGCCTCTTCAAGACCTATCTGGAAAAGCCGGAACTGGCGGGACTGATCCTGCTGGTGCTTCTGGTGGTGATTTTCGAGATCCGCTCGAATGGCGTGTTCCTCAACCAGGATAACCTTCGCGGCATGCTCGGCATTCTGCCGGAAACGGGCCTCGTCGCCATCGGCGTCACCATCTTGATGATCAGCGGCGAGTTCGACCTTTCGGTTGGATCGGTGTTTGCCCTGATGCCGATGTGCATGGCGGTCCTCATGGTCGAAGGGGTGCCTTTCCCGCTTGCCTTGCTGGCCGGGCTTGTCGTTTGCGCGGTGATCGGATTTATCAACGGCTATGTGACGATCTGGTTCGAGATCCCGAGCTTCATCACCACGCTCGGCATGCTTTTCATCGCCCGGTCGCTGACGATCGTCGTCTCGGGCGGGTTTCCACCCTTGCTTCCCGCCGATCTTCCGAACTGGCTGTTCACTTCGTTCGTCGGACCCGGCAACATGTTCCGCATGTCGTTCCTGTGGTTTGCGGGAATTGCCCTGCTGACGTCACTGATGCTTTCCAGAACCAATTTCGGCAATTGGATAAAGGCCACCGGCGGCTTCCACCCGGCTGCCGCCTCCATGGGCATCCCGACCGCGAGAGTAAAACTCGCATGCTTCGTGCTTTGCTCGATGCTGTCGGGCTTCGCCGGCATGTTGCAAGTGCTGAGGCTGGGCTCTCCCTTGCCTTCCATCGGCGAAGGCCTGGAGCTCCAGGCGGTGGCCTCGGCGGTCATCGGCGGCGCGTCGCTCGCAGGCGGCATCGGTACGGTCGCTGGCGGCATCATCGGCACAATCCTCATCCGCATCATCGACAACGGGCTGGTGCTCTCCAATGTCGACGCGAACTGGTTCAAATTCGCGATCGGCTTCCTGACCATTTTCGCCGTCGTCGCCAACGCCTGGATGCGCAAGCGCGCCAAGGCGATCAAGATGGAGGGCTGAGCCATGGAAGACGCAATCATCTCCGTCCGCAATCTTCACAAATGGTATTCCGGCGTCCATGCGTTGAAGGGCGTGAGCCTCGACCTGAAGCGAGGCGAGGCACTTGGGCTGGTCGGCGACAACGGTGCCGGCAAATCGACGCTCATCAACATTCTGTCAGGCGTCCACACCGCCGACGAGGGCGAGATCCTGGTCGAAGGCAGACCAGTGCGAATCGCCAGGCCGCGCGACGCGATGAACCTCGGTATCGAGACCATCTACCAGTACAATTCGATGGTCCCCACCATGTCGATCGCCAGGAACCTGTTTATCGGCCGCGAACCGACGCTGTTTTCCGTATTCGGCGTCGGCATCCTGGATCAAAAGCAGATGGCCAGCGAGAGCATCAAGGCGATCGCCAATGTCGACCTGCATTTGCGCTCGCCCGACGCACTGGTCGGTGAATTGTCAGGCGGCCAGCGGCAGGGCGTCGCCATCGCGCGGGCCATGCATTTCAAGTCGAAGGTGATGATCCTCGACGAGCCGACCAATCACCTTTCGGTCAAGGAGACCAGCAAGGTCATCGGCTTTGTGCGTGGATTGAAGGCGCAAGGGGTGACCGGCGTTTTCATCAGCCACAACATGCATCACGTTTTTGATTGCTGTGATCGTGTGGTCGCGATGGCGCGCGGCGAGGTCGTTCTCGACAAGCGCATCGAGGAAACCTCCATCGATGAAGTTCACAACGTGCTTTGAGGAGCGGGAACGGTGATGACGAACCTTTCCGGTAAAGTCGTGCTCCTGACGGGTGGTCTGGGTTCGCTCGGCCGCGCCCAGGCTGCCGCGCTTGCCCGCGCTGGCGCGCGCGTGCTTCTGCTTGACCGACCGGAGAATGCGGAAGGGCCCAAGATCGCGGCGGAATTGGCGGCGACAAACAAAGGTACGATCGTCTATGTCGGTTGCGACTTGAACCAGCTGGCCGAAGCCGAGGCAGCGGTCAAGGCGCTCGCCGACGAAGAAGGCACGATCGATATTCTGATCAACAACGCGGCGCTCATCATCAACCGTCCGTTCGAGGAATTCTCACTTGGCGAGTACGAGGACCAGATCCGTGTGAATTCGTCAGCCGCCTTCGCGCTGGCGCGCGCCTGCGCGCCTGGCATGAAGAGGAAGGGCCAGGGCAGGATCGTCAATTTCTGCTCGGTGACGCTGAACGGCCGCTGGGACGGCTACGTGCCCTATGTGGCCTCGAAGGGAGCCATGCTGGGACTCACCAAGTCGCTGGCGCGGGAATTGGGACCACACGGCATCACCGTGAACGCGGTGTCGCCAGGGGCCGTCGTTTCCGAGGCAGAGGAGCGCGTCTTCGGAGAACGGCTCGAGGAATACAACGACTGGATCCTTACCAACCAATGCCTGAAGCGACGCATCGAGCCGCAGCATATCGCCGATCTCGTGCTGTTCCTCGTCTCCCCGGCCTCGGACATGATCAGCGGTCAGAACATCAACATCGATGGCGGATGGTAGCCATAGCGGCCCTTCAATGACAAATGGCGATGAGATCGAACTTGCCGACGGGCGTGCAAGCCTTGTGGTGCGTCCCCGCGAGGGCGCCGCCATCCTGCGCTACGACGCTCTCCGCCCCGGCCGAGCACCTACGCCTCTGCTTGAGCCATCGAGAGGTCTGCTGAAGTTCGGGTCTCAACTGCTGATTCCCTGGTCAAACCGCATTTCCGGTGGAGGCTTCGAGTTTGACGGGCGCTTCCATGCGATAGAGCCCAATGTCGAAGGCGAGCGGTTCCCACTCCACGGCGACGCATTTCAAAGACCGTGGCGGTTGACGAGGCGAACCGGCACTGAAATCGAGCTGGCTCTGGAGGATGGGGCGATCGGACCCTACCGCTACCATGCAAGCGTCCGCTATGCATTGGAGGAAGGCGCGCTGTCCGCCGTGCTGGCTGTCGAAAACCGAGCCGCCATCCGCCTGCCCTACGGGCTGGGCTTCCACCCCTGGTTTCCGCGCCGCCCGCGCACTCTGCTGCAAGCATCGGCGCACAGTGTCTGGTTGGAAGACGAACGACACCTGCCGACGGGGGTGGTGCCGCTGGCCTCCCGGCCGGACTGGGACTTTTCGCAAGCCGCGCCGCTTCCCGACGCCTGGGTCAACAATGCCTTCGAAGGCTGGAACGGGCACGCCTCGATCATCCAGCCGGACGACGCCATCGCCCTCACGGTCGAGGCATCGCCCTCGCTGAATGTCTTCGTCCTCTATTCACCGGCACGAGACGCTGATTTCTTCTGCTTCGAACCCGTTTCACATGTGGTGGACGCCCATCACGGCAGCGGCCTGACGACGCTGGAAAAAGGCGGATCGACAAGCGCGCATTTGCGGTTACGCTGGGGTGAGCTATAGCGCCAGATCGGAAGTCGCGAAGCGGTGCAGTGGCATGGTGGCAAAGGCCATTTCCGTTGATCGTCCGTCGCTTGGCACATGCTGCTTCAGGGCGTGTCGGCTTGAAGAGGCCATGCGCACCTCATAACATCGAACCATCCTGCGCAATAACGAGAGTGCAATGACAAACATGACGTTTCTGCCTGACGATGGCGTCTTTCTCGGCCGCGCTCGATCACCGGCTGTGCCCCATCCCCTGGTGGTCACGGTGCGTGACGGCACCGTCTTCGACATTACGTCGAGCGAGGCGCCGACCGTGCGGGACATCTGCGAGATGGCCGATCCGGCAGGGCATGTGCGCTCGGCCAAGGGCAAGCCGATCGGCTCGCTCGACGACATCGCGGCCAATAGTTTTGCAGCCGGGCGCGATCAGGCCAAACCCTATCTCCTCTCCCCGGTCGACCTGCAGGCGGTCAAGGCGTCGGGCGTCACCTTCGTCGTCAGCCTGCTAGAGCGGGTGATCGAGGAACAGGCGCGCGGCTCGGCGGAAAAGGCCGACGCCATCCGCGCCGACATTGCCGGGCTGATCGGCCACGATTTGTCGAAGCTCAAGCCCGGTTCGCCGGAAGCCATGGAGATCAAGGCCAAGCTGATCGCGCGCGGCGCCTGGTCGCAATATCTGGAAGTCGGCATCGGCCCCGATGCTGAGATCTTCACCAAGTGCCAGCCAATGGCGTCGGTCGGCTTCGGCGCCGATGTCGGCCTGCACCCGGTGTCGACCTGGAACAATCCGGAGCCGGAGATCGCCATGGTCGCCGCCTCGAGCGGCAGCATCGTCGGCGCCACCATCGGCAACGATGTCAATTTGCGCGACGTCGAAGGGCGTTCCGCTTTGCTGCTCGGCAAGGCCAAGGACAACAATGCTTCGGCCTCGCTTGGACCCTTCATCCGCCTGTTCGACGACACCTTCTCGATCGACGACGTGAAGAAGGCGGTCGTGCGCCTCAAGGTCGAGGGCGAGGATGGCTTTTCGCTGGAGGGCGCAAGCTCGATGGCCGAGATCAGCCGTTCGCCCGAAGAGCTCGTTGCCGCCGCGATGGGTCCGCACCACCAGTATCCGGACGGGCTGGCGCTCTATCTCGGCACCATGTTCGTGCCGTCGAAGGACCGCGGCGAGAAGGGCAAGGGGTTTACCCACAAGGTCGGCGACATCGTCACCATCTCATCGGAAAAATTCGGCGCGCTGGTCAACCGGGTGCGGCTGTCGCCCGACTGCCCGCACTGGACCTACGGCGCCAGCCATCTCATGCGTGACCTGGCAAAGGCCGATCTGATCTAGACTCTATCCAAAACGCCATGACCTTGCTTGGCGTGGATGCCATCTGGGCCGCCTTCACCACCGGTGCTCCTGTCGTGCTTGCCTTGGCGATCGACCGGCTGCGACGCCGCTGGCGCGCCGGACACAGCGCGGACAATCCGCCCGGCTGAGCCTCGCCGCCAATCATCCGACCGCTCCTGAAAAATCACCCCGACTGATGCAATCTGATGGGACCGTTGATGGCGTCGCGTCAGGCGCCAACTACATCTGCAGATGGAGGCTTGCCATCCGTCGAAAAAGGGAATGCTCTGAGGCATCCGAGCGGCGCTGGCAAAAGACGCAATCCGGCCGACGCCGGAACAGGGACGGATCATCTTCAACCGGGAGGAAATCAAATGCTGACAAGACTGAGACTTGTGCTCTACGGCCTTTTGGTCGCGCTGACGGTCATTCCGGCAGCCGCGCAGGCCAAGACCTTCTACTGGATTTCGCATGGCGGCCCCGCCGACCCGGTCTGGACCTACTTCCTGGCCGGGGCCAAGCAATGGGCCAAGGACACCGGTAACACCGTCAACACCTCGTTCCACAATGGCGATGTTGCCTCCCAGCAGGAAGCGGTTCGCGCCGCCCTCTCGGCCAAGGCCGACGGCATCGTCACCACCAGCCCCGATCCGGGCAGCCTCGTCGAGATCGTCAAGGAAGCCCGCGCCGCCAACGTCCCGATCATCAACTTCAATACGCCCGATCCAAAAGCCAACTTCAATGCCTATGTCGGCGGCGACAACGTCACCTTCGGAAAGCATTGGGCGCAGTATCTGGTCGACAAGGGCCTGGTGAAGAAGGGCGACTTCGTCTGGATGCCGGTCGAGGTCCCCGGCGCCACCTATGGCGTCCAGGAAGAGGAAGGCATCAAGAGCGTCTTCGGACCGCTCGGCATCACCTATGAAGTGACCGAAGCGACGCTCGACCAGGCCGAGGTGATCAATCGCATGGTCGACTACCTCACCGCCCACAAGGGCAAGGTTAAGGCCGTTATCGGGCTGGGCGACCTCGTCACCGGCTCGATCAAGCGGGTGTTCGACCAGGTCGGCGTCAAGCCGGGTGAAATCCCTGTTGTCGGCTGGGGCAACTCGCTCGACACTACCCAGGAGGTTCTGAACGGCTACGTCAATGCCGGCCAGTGGCAGGACCCGCAGGCGACCAGCTATGTCGCGCTGTCGCTCGCCAACATGGCGGCGTCAGGCATTCCCCCGGGCTTCAACGTCATCACCGGCGCGCTTTACGAGAAGGACACCGCCGGCATCTACGACAAGATCCTGTCCGGCAAATAAACCGCGATCCCTGGCGCCGCACCCATCTGGCACGCGGCGCCAGATATCTGCTTGCGCCGCGACCATCCATCCGAGGCGGTGGAGATCGCGGCCCTTCCAACCATGTCGCGGGTTCCCAGTGGAAAATCATTCGCTTGTCCAACGCCTGATTGCGCGGCCCGAATTCGGTCCCTTCGTGCTGCTCATCGTCGAGATCGGCGTTTTCTGGGGCTTCAACCACGACTTCCTGTCGCCGCAGAACATCTCCAACACCCTGGCCTTCACGGTCGAGCTCGGCCTGATCGCGCTGGCGATGACCTTGCTGATGACATCAGGCGAATTCGACCTGTCCGTCGGATCCCTGTTCGGCTTCTCGCCAGTGCTGATGTGGACGCTGTTCAACGGCGGCGTCACCTCGCTGGAGATGGGCTTCGTCGTCGCGCTGGTGGTTGCCGCCTTGATCGGTCTGGTCAATGGCTGGTTCGTCACGCAGCTCAAGATCCCGTCCTTCCTGGTGACGCTCGGCATGCTGCTGGTGGTGCGCGGCAGTGCGCTTTTCATCACCGACGGTTTTCCGCAGCGCACCTGGAGCGCCGAGGGCAGCTGGCTGGCGGAAGCGCTGGTCGGCGACTTCTTCATCGGGCCGTTCCGCATCTACATGTCGCTGTTCTGGTTCATCGCCGCGGCGATCGCGCTCGGCTATGTGCTGACGCAAAGCCGGACCGGCAACTGGATCCAGGCGGCGGGCGGCAATCCCAACGCGGCGCGTGCCCGCGGCGTCAATGTCAACCGCGTCAAGATCGGCCTGTTCGTGCTGTCGTCGCTCATGGCCTCGCTGGCCGGCGTCATCTCCTCGCTGCGCACGTCGGCCGCCAATCCCAACAGCGGCACCGGCTACGAACTCGAAGTCATCGCCATGGTGGTGATCGGCGGCACGGCGCTGACCGGCGGACGCGGGACCATCATCGGCACCGTGCTCGGCATCCTAATCCTGCGCGTGATGCGCAACGGCATCGTGCTGATCGGCGTGCCCGGTCTTGCCTACAATATCTTCATCGGCGCGATCATCCTTGGCATGATGGCGCTCCACTCATGGCTGGAACGCCGGCACCAGGCAGGGACTTGAACCATGGCCGAGCCATTGATCCGCATGCAGAACATCCGCAAGTCCTACGGCCGCGTGCAGGCGCTTGTGGACGCTAATTTCCATGTCAACGAGCGGGAGATCGTCGGCCTGCTCGGCGACAATGGCGCCGGCAAGTCGACGCTGATCAAGGTCTTGTCGGGCGCGGTGCCGCTGACCAGCGGCGACATCTTCATCCGCGGCAAGAAGGTCACCTTGCGCAGCACCAGCGATGCCATCGCGCAGGGCATCGAAACGATCTACCAGGATTCCGCGCTGGTCACGCAACTGTCGATCGCCCGCAATCTGTTCCTCGGGCGCGAGCCGATCAAGCCGCCGCGTTTCCTCAACCGCATGGACCAGGAGGCGATGAACAACGTCGCCCGCGACCTGCTCAAACAGGTCGGCATTTCGAAGAACATTCCACCGACGACGCCGATCGGCTCGCTCTCCGGCGGCGAGCGCCAGGCGGTGGCGATCGCGCGCGCCATGCATTTCGACAGCGACCTCATCATCCTCGACGAGCCGACCAACAATCTCGGCGTCGCCGAAACACAAGGGGTGCTTAGCTTCGTGCGCAGCGCCCGCGATTCCGGCCATTCCTGCATTTTCATCGCGCACAACATCCATCACGTCTTCCAGGTGGTCGACCGCATCGTCGTCATGCGCCGGGGCAAGGTGGTCGCCGACGACATCGACCCGAAGAAGACAACCGTGACGGAGGTCGAACGGATCATCACCGGCATGTCGGACAAGGAAATCCGCGACGCCGTCGCCGACGGCAGGCCGTCGCACTGAGGACGGGCGGATCCGTCTTGCCGAAGCGGCTCAATGCGCATGGCGGCGATGGGTGTCAATCACCCGTCCGTCGGATCGCATCGGCTGGGAAATCACTTATCTGGCGCGTCATCGCATCGGCGCGTAGGGTTGCGGCATGAAGGCCACCGTCTCCGACATCGCCAGGAATTGCGGACTGTCGACCGCGACGGTCGACAGGGTGCTCAACAACCGGCCTGGCGCCAGCGCCGCCAACCGGCAACGCGTGATGGAAGCCGCCAAGCAGCTCGGCTATCTGCCGGTCGCCGATCAGGTGACGCTTCCCTCCAGACCGGCAAACCTCGAGTTCTTCCTGCCGATCGGCAGCAACGCATTCATGCAGGATCTGGCAAGGCACATCGAGGACTATGCATCGCGCCTGCCGCTGGTCGCTTCGTGCCGGATCCACAAACTCGCCGGCATCTCGCCGAACGCGCTGCAGAGCGCCGTGGAAAATCTGTCGCTGAAGGCCAATGGCGTCGGTGTCATCGCCGTCGACCATCCGCGAACCCGCAACATCCTGCGCGACATCGTCGAAGCCGGCATCCGCCTGGTGACGCTGGTGTCCGATATTCCGGCCGCTCCCCGCTCGGCCTATGTCGGCATCGACAACCGGGTTGCGGGCCGAACGGCGGCACTTCTGATGGGTCGCTTCCTCGGCGGCCGCGAAGGCCATCTGGCGATGGTCGTCGGTTCACGCTCCTACCGCGGTCATGAGGAGCGCGAAATGGGCTTTCGCTCCGTCCTTGGCGAGGAGTTTCCCAACCTCGCCGTGACCAGCGCCGTCGAGATCAACGACGAACCGGATGCCAGCTACGCCGAGACCATGAAGGCGCTGCACAACGAACCGGAACTGCTCGGCATCTATTGCGTCGGGGCCGGACGCTCCGGCGTTGCCAGAGCCATCCGGGAAGCCAGGCCCAACCGCAAGCCGGTGTTCATCTGCCACGACCTTACAAAGGAGACGCGCGGCTACCTCGTCGACGACGTCGCCGACGTCGTCATCGACCAGAACGCCAGGCTGATCGCCGAACAGTCGGTCATCCGCCTGCTCGGCTCCATCGCCTCATCGGCGCCCTATCTCACCCGGAAATTCATCGAGCCGCGCCTGATTTTCAGGGAAAACGTGCCGGTGCAGTGAGACGAGACCGCCTGGCAAAGCCCGGCTTCCTGGATTTGTCTGATAATTGACACGGCAAATCTGCACAGCTGCTATGCACAATTCATTGTTGCCGAATCATTGGGCAACTCGTAGCTTCTGGTCGTCGGCCATCTACTCCTCCCAGATGCGATGCCGACGCTGAATGGGGTGCACCTCCTCCCGCGCCACATTCGAAAATCGAGCCCGCTGCCACCTCCTCCCGGCAGCGGGCTTTTTTCATTCAGCATCGGAAATTCCTGTGCCGCCCGCGCCAAAGGGCGCCGAGCATCGCCTCGGTCATACGACCGGCAAATCGCCAACAGCCGCGGCGGATTTCAACCGGCGGCGGTGCCCCGGAAGGAAACGATCAACCCTTCGGCCATGCGCACAAACTGCGTGCTCGGGCCTTCGGCGCCCACGGTCTGCACGCTGACACGGGCGCCCTCGAACAGCAGCGACAGCGTATCGGCAAGCAGTTCGGCCTGACCGATGCCCGCACCCCGGCAGAGCGCCACCAGGCGTTCGCGCTGGGCTTCCTTGAGCTCCTTGATCACCAGTCTCGCCGGATGGTCCGGCTCAGTCAGCTCAGCGGCGGCATTGGCCATGTCGCAGCCGCGGCCGTCGGCATTGAGCATGGCAGCCGCCTTGCGAACCCAGGCATGCAGCTGCGCGAGCTTGTCGCCGGGGAACTCGGCCTCGAAAGCATCCCACATCGCGCCGGCCTTGGCCGCATTGGCGCGCAGGCACTCGACGATCAGTTCGTCCTTGGATTCAAAGTGACGATAGAGCGTCATCTTGTTCGTGCCGGCAGCTTCGGTGATGGCGTCGACGCCGACGCCCTTGATGCCATGCTTGTGGAACATGTCGCGTGCCGTCTCCAGAATCCGATCCCTGGGACGAGAGCGCTCCACGACGCCGTCTGTCATCATGATCTCCTTTCGTTTCCAAAAAACCCTCGGCCACCTCTTGACTAGGGTGTTACCGGTCTGTAACTTCCAGAATGTTACTTACTGGTAACACCTACGTCGTCCGTCGTCAATAACAAGGCCGTGAACTGGTCCTGCCAGATGAGACGGACGAGAAACTGCCAATCATGCGGCTCCGGCCGGTGAGGAAATGGAAAACGGTTCGCGAGCATGGGCTGCGAATCGACAGACAAGGAGCCGGCCAATGCCACAGCGCCGCGATCTTACCATAGATGAGGCCGTCCGGGATCCGATGATCCGGCTGGTCATGAAGGCAGATGGGGTCGACCCCCGCGCCCTCGAGAAGATGCTTCGCTCGCTTGCCGATGGGCAGCGTCGCGAAGTGCCGTTGCTGCGTTCACGGGAAGCCTCCCGTGACGGGCACGGCCAGTTATCCAGAGTTGCCAGCGCCTTCGGGCGGGCAAGAGCAGCCGGCGAGGCATGTGTGTCGTGGTAAATTTCTTCATTCACCGTCCGATCTTCGCGTCGGCGATCGCCATCATCATGGTGCTCGCCGGGACGATTTGTTATTTCCTGCTGCCGGTCTCGCAGTTTCCAGACATCACGCCGCCCCAGGTCGTGGTCAGCGCCCATTATCCGGGCGCCAGCGCGCAAGTCGTGGCCGACACGGTGACGACGCCGCTGGAGCAGCAGATCAACGGCGTGCAGGGCATGACCTACATGTCGTCGACGAGCTCCAATGACGGCTCCTCGACCATCACCATCACCTTCGATGTCGGCTACTCCCTGAGCACCGCTGCCGTCGACGTCCAGAACCGCGTCTCGCAGGCGGCCTCCTCGCTGCCGGCGATCGTCAATCAGGGCGGCGTGACGATCAAGAAGCAGAACCCGAACTTCGTGCTCATCGTCAACCTCACCTCGCCCGACAAGTCGGTCGATCCGGTGGCGCTGTCGAACCTCGCCTATCTGCAGGTCGTCGATCCGCTGAAGCGGCTGCAAGGCGTCGGCGACGTGCAGATCTTCGGCGAGCGGCGCTATTCGATGCGCGTCTGGCTCGATCCGGACAAGCTTGCCAATCTCGGCATTACCGCCGTCGACGTGCAGAATGCCATCGCCGAGCAGAACGTCCAGGTGGCGGCCGGCAAGATCGGCCAGTCGCCGGCGCCCGCCGGCACCGCCTTCGAGATGCAGGTCAACGCCGTCGGGCGCCTGAGCGACCCGAAGGAATTCGGCGACATCGTCGTGCGCGCCAACACCGACTCCGGCTCGCTGGTGCGGCTGCGCGACGTCGCGCGCATCGAGCTCGGCGCGCTGCAATATTCGTCCTCGGCCTTCTTCGGCAAGGACCCGACCGTGGTCCTCGCCGTCTACCAGATGCCCGGTTCCAACGCGCTCGACCTTCAGCAGCGCGTCAAGGACAAGATGCAGGAACTGTCGGCGCGTTTCCCGAAGGGCGTGTCCTATGCCATGCACTACGACACGACGCGCTTCGTCTCGGCGTCGATGCATGACGTGCTGATCACGCTCGGCGAAGCGCTGGTGCTGGTCGTCGCCGTGGTGTTCATCTTCCTGCAGAGCTGGCGCACGACCATCATCCCGACCATCGCCATTCCGGTGTCGCTGGTGGCGACGCTGGTCGTCATGGAGATGCTGGGCTTCTCGCTCAACATGCTCTCCTTGCTCGGCATGGTGCTGGCGATCGGCCTTGTCGTCGACGACGCCATCGTGGTGGTCGAGAATGTCGAACGACAACTCGAGGCCGGGCTGAAACCATTGGCGGCGACCAAGGCCGCCATGGCCGAAGTCACCGGTCCGATCATCGCCACCACCGCGGTGCTGATGGCCGTCTTCGTGCCGGTTGCCTTCATTCCGGGCGTGTCGGGGCGGCTGTACAACCAGTTCGCGCTGACGGTGGCGATTTCGGTCGGCATCTCGGCCTTCAATTCGCTGACGCTGAGCCCTGCGCTCAGTGCCGCTTTCCTGCGTCATCGCCATGGGCCGCAGTTCTTCCTGTTCCGCTGGTTCAACACCGGCTTCGACAGGCTGTCGCATGCCTACGCCCACGGTGTGCGCTTTCTGATCCGCCTACGCTGGATCATGCTCGGCCTGTTCGCCGCCGGGTTGGTCGCCACCTATTTCGTCTGGCAGAAACTGCCGTCGACCTTCCTTCCGGTCGAGGACCAGGGCTATTTCTTCGTCGTCATCCAGTTGCCCGACGGTGCCTCGCTCGAGCGCACCGACGCGGTGGCCCAGAAGGCGCGTGACATCCTGCAGGCAACGCCCGGCGTCGACATTGTCGGCTCGATCAGCGGCCTGAACTTCCTGACCAGTGCGGCGCAGTCGAACTCGGCTGTCGAGTTCGCCATCCTCAAGCCATGGGAAGAGCGTGGCCCCGACCAGAGCGCATCGAAGCTCGTCGCCGACGTGCGCGGCAAGCTGATGCAGATTCCGGAAGCTTTCGCGCTCTCCTTCGATCCGCCTTCGATCCCGGGCATCGGCACCACGGGCGGCTTCGAATTCGTCGTCGAGGATCTCACCGGTCGCGGCAGCACGGCCCTCAATGACGCGACGCAAGCCGTGATCGCCGAGGCGCGCAAGCAGCCGGAAATCAATCCGCAGCAGTTGTTCTCGCCATTCTCGACCTCGACGCCGCAGTTCAACTACGACCTCGACCGTAGCAAGGCCAAGCTTCTCGGCCTCAACCTGCCCGATGTCTTCAACACGCTGCAGATCTATCTCGGCTCGCTCTACGTGAATGACTTCAACCTGTTCGGCCGCACCTTCCGGGTGACCATCCAGGCCGACAAGGATGCACGTGCGGGCGCCGCCGACATTTCGCGGCTCTATGTACGCAACGCCTCGGGCGGCATGGTGCCGCTCAGCACGCTGGGCAAGCTGGTGCCGTTCGTCGGGCCGGAAACCGTGCCGCACTACAACAACAACGCCTCGGCCTCGATCAATGGCGGTGCCGCGCCGGGCTTCTCCTCGGGCCAGGCTGTCGCTGCCATGGAACGGGCGGCCGCCACCGCGCTCCCCAGGGATTTCGGTTTCGAATGGACCGGCATCACCTTCCAGGAGCTCAAGGCAGGATCCATCGCGTCCGTCGTCTTCGGCCTCGCCATCGTCTTCGTCTTCCTGATCCTGGCGGCGCAATATGAGAGCTGGGCGATGCCGTTCATGGTGCTGCTGGCGGTGCCATTGGCCTTGTTCGGTGCCTTCGCGGCGCTATCGGTGCGCGGCATGCAGATCGACGTCTACTCGCAGATCGGCTTCGTCATGCTGATCGGCCTGGCGGCCAAGAACGCGATCCTGATCGTCGAGTTCGCCAGGCGGCGACGCGAGGAGGGCCTCAGCATCGTAGAGGCGGCGATGGAAGCCGCCCGGCTCAGGCTGCGGCCGATCCTGATGACGGCCTTCGCCTTCATCCTCGGCGTGCTGCCGCTAATGTTCGCCACCGGCGCCGGTGCCGCAAGCCGCCAGTCGATCGGCACCACGGTGTTTGGCGGCATGGTCGCTGCGACCATCCTGTCGCTGGTGTTCGTGCCGGTCTTCTACGCGGTCATCGAACAGTTGCGGGAGCGCCGCGAAAGCGGCGAACCCGCCTCCAGGCATACTGAACCAACTGCCGAACCCGCCTTCCCTCCCCTGGCGGAAGCGGCCGAATAAGATTGGAGAAATATTATGCGTAAATGGAAAATCGCTTTGGGAGCGGCCGTCGCGGTGGGCGCGATCTCCGTGGCCAGCGTCCACCTGCTCGATATGGGCAATCTCAGGCTGAGCACCGGCACGGCCGGTGCGGCAACGCCCGCTCCGGCGGCATTCGTCATGCCGGTGCCGGTGGCGAGCGTGGTCAAGAAGACGATCCCGATCTATCTCGACTATGCCGCCCGCATCGAGCCTATCCGCAGCATCACGCTGCAGGCGCGCGTGCCGGGCTATTTGCAGGAACAGACGGCGCAGGACGGCGCGGATGTGCGGCAAGGCGACCTTCTCTACAGGGTCTCGCCCGACGACTTCCAGGCCGCGCTCGACCAGGCGAAAGCCCAGGTCCAGCGCGATACGGCGACCCTCGACTATGCGCGGTCCAATCTCGGCCGCGGCACCGAGCTCGCCAAGAGCGGTTATCTGGACAAGGACAGCTTCGACCAGCGCACCAGCACCTTGCGCGAAGCGCAGGCGTCGCTGGCGCTTAACCAAGCGGCCGTGCGCACGGCGGAGCTCAATCTGAGCTACGCCGAGATCCATGCGCCGTTCACCGGACGCCTGGGCCGCAACCAGGCTTCGGTCGGAACGCTGGTCAGCGTCGCCGGCACGGTGCTGAACACGCTGGTGCAGCTCGACCCGATCTATGTCACCTTCAATCCGAGCGAGACGGATCTGGCCGAGATCGAGCAGGCCCGCGCGGCCGGCCCGGTCGATGTCGAAGTCCTGCTGCCGGGTCAGACCGAGACCAGCCAGAAGGGCGAACTCACCTTCGTCGACAACACGGTCGACCACTCGACCGGCACCATCACCGCGCGCGCCACCATCGGCAATGCGAAGTTCACGCTCATGCCTGGCCAGTACGTCCGCGTGCGGCTGCACATCAGGCAACAGCCGGACGCGCTGATGGTGCCGCAGACGGCGCTGGGCTCGAGCCAGCTCGGCAAATATCTCTACGTCGTCGGCAAGGGCAACACGGTCGACCAGCGGCTGGTCTCGCTCGGCCCGACCAGCGGTGACCTTGTAGCGATCTTGAGCGGCGTCTCGGAAGGCGACCAGGTGATCACAGGCAATCTGCAGAAGATCGGACCCGGAATGCCGATCTCGCCACTGCCACAGAAACCGGCTACCTGACTCCCCCGCAGGCCCGGTTTCCGCGCGGCGCCCGCGACCTTCCCACGGGTCGTGGGCGCCGCATTTACAAGCAGGCCGACAAGAGCGGCCACGTCGGCGCGGTCGGCCTTGGCAGCGTGAATGCATAAATAGCTCTTGTTAGATTGTCGACAATCTGATTGTCTTGCCGCTGTACTCGCTGGAGTGGGCCGGATGGTGAAGACGGATTTCAGCCCGATTGCAGATACGACGCGTCGCGCCGAAATCGTCGCGCTGCTGCGGCGCGCCATCCTGACCGGGCAACTGCAACCCGGCCAGAAGCTCAACGAGCTCAGAATCTCCGAACAGATGCGGGTCAGCCGCGCGCCATTGCGCGAGGCGATGCGCGAGCTGGTGCAGGAAGGCATCCTGACCAGCATCCCCTATGCCGGCACCTTCGTCATCGACGTCACCGCCAAGGACATCGACGATGCCTATTCGCTCAACCAGGTGCTCGACGAGTTCGCCATCGAACGGACATGGCCACAGCGCGACCAGCGTTTCTTCGACGAACTTGACCGGCGCCACGAAGCGGTAAAACAGGCGACACGCAACCTCGACACCACAAGGCAGATCGAAACGGCGCTGCAACTGCATGGCCTGATCTATGAGTGGGCCGACAATTCGGTGCTTCTGGAAACCTGGCAGCGGCTGACCAGCCGGCTGCAAATGTATTTCGCGCTGCACCAGCATGCGCGCAACGAGCCGGTGCCGGCCGAAGACGTCCATGAAACCTACGTGCACCTGATGAAGGGCGCCGATATGCGCGCTGCCCAGCGTCACGCACGAGAACATATCAATCTCGACTTCGAGCAGTTGCTCTCTTATGCGCGCAGCCTCGAACAGCGCCTGTCGAAGGGCGCCTGACCAATTCCCAGACATCGCAGCCAGCGGACAGACAGAGTGCAGATCAAATCCATCAAAGCCTACCGTGTCGTGCAGCCCTTCGTGGACGGCCCCTACCGCATGTCCAAGGGGCGCCAGGCCGACGCCTTCGACGCGGTGATCGTCGCCGTCACCGCCGACAGCGGCCTGACCGGCTGGGGCGAGATGGCGCCGCTCGGCAATTTCTACTCGGCCGCGTTTCCGGCGGGAACACGCGCGGGCGTGCCGGAAATCGCGCCGCATCTCATCGGCCACGACCCGCGCGGGCTGGCCAGGATCGGCCGGCTGATGGACACGGTGTTCAAGGGCCATCCCTATATCAAATCGGCGCTCGACATGGCGTGCTGGGATCTCGCCGCGCGCGCCGCCGATGTGCCGCTGGTGACGCTGCTCGGTGGCAAGGAGAGCGATATGGCGGAGACCTACCGGGTCGTCACCCACGGCACGCTCGATCAGATGGCGGCACTGGCAAAGAGGATCATCGCCGAGGGCTGTCGCCGTCTGCAGGTCAAGGTTGGCGGCAACGTGCACGACGACATCGAGCGAGTGACGACAGTCGCCTCGGCGGTGCCGAAAGGTACGGTGATTTTCTGCGACGCCAATGCCGGCTGGACACCCTACCAGGCCCGGCAGTTCGCCGATGCCACGCGTGGCATCGACTACACGTTCGAGCAGCCCTGCACGACGCTCGAGGAGAACATGTCGGTGCGCCGCATGCTCGACAAGCCGATGGTGCTCGACGAATCCGTCACCTCGCTGGAGGAGATGCTGGAGATTCATCGCCTGGGCGCGGCCGACGGGCTGACGCTGAAGATCTCGCGGCTGGGTGGCGTGACGAAGACGCGCCAGATCCGCGACGTTGCCGTCGACCTCGGCTTCATGATCACTGTCGAGGACACAGGCGGCGCCGAGATCGACACGGCAGCGATGGCGCATCTGTCGCTGTCGACGCCTGAGGAGCGCCGGCTGCATGCCATTGCCTTCCATGAATGGGTGACGGTGCGCACGGCCTTCAACGCCCCGCCGGTCACCGGCAGCCACATGGGCATTCCGGACGGCCCCGGCCTCGGCATCGATGTGGATCCGAGCCTGCTCGGCAAGCCTTTCTTCGAGGTCGGCTGAGATGAAGATCCGAGGCATCACGGCCACACCGATCAATCTTCGTCTCGAAGCACCCTATGGCTGGGTGTTCGGCGAGCTCGACGGTTTTTCGCAGACCATTGTCGAGGTCGAGACCGAGGATGGGCTGGTCGGCCTCGGCGAGGCGCCGACGCCGGCGGCGGCCGCAATCATCAATGATGTTCTGGCCGAGCGCCTGGTTGGCCGCGATGCCTTCGACATCGCCGGCGCCGAGCATGTCTGCCTGCCCTACTGGACCGGTGTGCAGTCGATCAACGACCGCACCCGCATCATGGGTTTCGGCGCGATCGAGATGGCACTGTGGGACCTGCGCGGCAAGGCGTGGAACCAGCCGCTCTACCAGCTGCTCGGCGGCGCCGTGCGCAAGGACATCCCGTTCACCGACTATTTCTCGCTGCGCGGCGACGGGCCCGATGTGAAAGGCGAGACGACGCCGGAAGAAGTCGCCGATTATTGCGTCGAACTGCACGAGACGCATGGTACGACCTTCTTCGAAGGCAAGTTCTCGACCGAAGACCCGAAAGTCTCGCTGAGAATGGTCGAGCTGATCCGCGCAAAGCTCGGCGACGAGGCGATGATCCGCATCGATTCCAACCAGGCCTATTCGCTGGCGACGGCGCGGCGGCTGGCGCGGCCGCTCGAAGAGCTCGGCGTGCGCAACTGGGAGGATCCGGTGGCGACGCTCGAGGAGATGCGGCAGCTGCGGCAACATTGCTCGATCCCGTTCTCCACCCACAACATCGACATTGCGCGTGCCATGGACCTCAAGGTTCCGGATGCCTTCGTCGGCAATCCGACGGCGCATGGCGGCATCGGCCGCCTGCTGCGTTTCGTCGGCGCCTGCGAGCATGCCGGCGTCGATTTCTGGTGCTACAGCGGCGACAGCGGCATCGGCAGCGCCGCCTACCTGCACCTGTGCGCGGCGCTCGGCTGGATCCGGGAGCCCAACCAGTCGCTGTTTCGCATGCAGCCCATGGACATCACCGAGGAAGGGCCATTTTCGCCGAGGAACAATGTCGTGCACGTCCCGGAAGGTCCCGGTCTCGGCATCACCTTGTCGCGGAAAAACCTCGCGGCCTGCCATCGCGATTTCGCCGATAACGGCCCGTGCAACAAATATCACGACCCGGCGAAGCCCGGCACATATCGCCGCCTGCCGCTGAACTAGGAGAACGAGAAGGGAAAGGAGACGTCGTCAAGAAACAAGCCGCCGCCGCGATTGGGTCGCGACGGCAGGACCGGATGGGTGGAAACATCCTCAAGAAAATCTGACCGCTTCGCCGCAACGATCGGATGGACCGGATAAAGCCGCATGCTACAGTCCCGGTCGACCGACTTCGTTGACGGCCGGGGCAAGGAGAACTCCACGGAATTTCGTCAACCGGAAGTGCTTTCTTCAGCCATAAGAAACAAGGGGAAAGGGTTAAACCCATGAGCAAGAACCACCGCATTCTCGACCTGATCCGACGCAATCGCTCGCCGCTCGAAAACCATCTCATCGACGGTCTCGTCGACGGCCGTGTCAGCCGCCGCGACTTCATTCGCCACGGCAGCCTGCTCGGCCTGTCGCTGCCGCTTCTGGGCGGCATCACCACCGCTGCCGGCTTCAGTGGCATGCCGTCGCTCGCCCGCGCGCAGGGCGCGCCTGGCGCGACCATCCGTGTCGGCAGCAGCGTGCCGGCGGCAACCATCGACCCGGTCACCATCGCCGATGCCGGCGGCCTGCTGATCCTGCAGCAGGTTGCCGAATTCCTGTGCGTCGACGGCCCCGACCTGATGCTCAAGCCGGCGCTGGCCGAAAGCTGGAAGCCGAACGACAACGGCACGGTGTGGACCTTCAAGCTGCGCAAGGGCGTCAAATTCCACTCCGGCGGCGAGATGAAGGCCGACGACGTCGTGGCCAGCATCGACCGCCTCGCCGACCCGGCAAACTCGTCCAACGCCCTGTCGGTGTTCACCGGCATCCTGCAGAAGGGCGCCACCAAGAAGGTCGACGACTACACGGTGGAATTCCATCTCGACGCGCCGAACGGCAACTTTCCCTACATGGTGTCGTCGGACAACTACAACGCCGTCATCATCCCGGCGAGCTACAAGGGCGACTACGAGAAAAGCTTCGACGGCACGGGCCCGTTCAAGGTCGAGAAATACACGGCCAAGGTCGGTGCGTCCTTCGTCCGCAACGAGGACTATTGGGGCGAAAAGGCGCTGCCGGAGCGGACCGAATTCACCTTCTTCGCCGACATGCAGCCGCAGATCCTGGCGCTGCAGGGCGGACAAATCGACATCATCAACCAGATGCCGGTGCTGGCCGGCGTCGCCCTGCTCAATGATCCGAGCGTCGACATCATCAGCCTGAAGTCGTCGGCCCACCAGCAACTGCATATGCGCTGCGACGACGGCCCGCTGAAGGACGCGCGCGTGCGCCGTGCCATCGCGCTCTGCCTCGACCGCGACAAGCTGGCCGCAGGCCTGATGAAGGGGCGCTCGGCGCTCGGCAATGACAGCCCGTTCGCGGCCGTCTACCCTTCGACCGATACGAGCATACCGCAGCGCAAGCAGGATATCGCGCAGGCCAAGCAGCTGATGGAAGCGGCCGGCGCCGGCAAGGGTTTCAAGGTGACGCTGACCACCGAGCGCTACCTGGAAATTCCCGAATACGCCCAGCTGATCCAGAACTGGGTCAAGGAAATCGGCATCGAGCTGGAGCTCAACATCCTGGACCAGGGCGCGTATTACGGCGACGCCGTATTCGGCAAATCGAACTGGCTGGATTCGGTGATGGGCATCACCGACTATGGTCACCGCGGCGTGCCGAACGTGTACCTTGCCGCACCGCTGAAGAGCGACGGCACCTGGAACGCCGCGCACTTCAAGAACAAGGACTATGACACGCTGGCGACCAGCTATATCGCGGCGCTCGATCTCGAGGCGCAAAAGGCGACGGCGGGCAAGATCCAGAAGCTGCTGCTCGAGGAAACGCCCGTCATCTTCGGCTATTTCTACGACTACCTG
This sequence comes from Mesorhizobium sp. WSM4308, assembly GCF_002294905.1. Lineage (NCBI taxonomy): Bacteria > Pseudomonadati > Pseudomonadota > Alphaproteobacteria > Hyphomicrobiales > Phyllobacteriaceae > Mesorhizobium > Mesorhizobium sp. WSM4308. The sequence continues at coordinate 212,710 of NZ_NSFW01000001.1, forward strand.
ACGGCAACGGCGAAAGGCGTGGCCGGCGTGCAGCCGACCGCCATGTCGCAGCTGTTCCTCGAAAAGGCATCGAAGGCCTAAAACGAAAAAGGGAAAGCCAATCCTCTAACAGCCAGCTCCCGCGCGGGGGCTGGCTCCACAGGGAGTCTTAGCCATTCTCTCCTTCTTTGCACGGCGTGTGTCGCTGTCGCTGGTTACATTGTTCCTGCTCAGCATCATGGTGTTCCTGGGCGGCCAGGTGCTGCCCGGCAATGTCGGGCGCGCGATCCTGGGGCCGTTTGCCGACCAGCGCGCGGTCGATGCGCTCAATCATACGCTGGGCGTCGATCGGCCGCTGCTCACCCAATATGCGACCTGGATCTGGAATTTTATCCGGGGCGACATGGGCACGTCCTACATCTTCCGCTCGCCGGTGGCGCCGTTCGTCATCGATGCCTTGGGCAATTCGATGAAGCTGGCCGCGGTCGCCTTCGTCCTGGTGGTGCCGATCGGCATTCTGGGCGGGGTGGTGGCGGCACTCAACCTCAACCGCCCGCTCGACCGCATCATCAGCCTGGGCGGTCTGTCGGTGACGGTGCTGCCGGAGTTCGTAACCGGCATCATCCTGATCCTGATCTTCGGCGTGTGGCTGCGCTGGCTGCCGATCTCGGCGGCATGGCCGAAGAACGCCGGCTTCTTCACCCAGCTCCACTATCTGATCCTGCCGTCGCTGCCGCTGTTCCTGGTGCTGTTCGGCTATATCGCGCGCATGGCGCGCTCCGGCATGATCGAGGCGCTCGATTCCGACTATACGCGGACGGCCGTGCTCAAGGGCCTGCCCTGGCGCACGGTGATCTGGCGGCATGTGCTGCGCAATGCTCTGCTGCCGACCATCACCGTCATCGCCACCCAGACCGGCTATCTCATCGGCGGCCTGGTGGTGATCGAGACGCTGTTCCGCTACCAGGGCATCGGCTCGCTGATCTTCACCGCCGCGCGCGGCAAGGATTTCCCGATGCTGGAATCCGGCATCCTCACCATCGGCATCGTCTATGCGGTGGCGACATTGATCGCCGACTTCCTCTATTCCGTGCTCAATCCACGCATCCGGCTGGGGTCAGACCAATGAGCGCCGTCCAGACCACCTCTTCCCCGCAAGACGACACGCGCCGGCGCAGCCCCATGGCGGAAGTCTTCTTCTCGCTCATGCGCTCACGGACCTTCCTTGTCGGTCTTGCCATCGTGCTGTTCTGGGTCGCCTGCGCGCTGTTCGGCGAGCACTTCGCGCCCTACGACCCGCTTGCCGACGACATCATCAACGCGCTGGCGCCGCCGTCGTCCGAACACTGGTTCGGCACCGACCAGATCGGCCGCGACGTCTTCTCGCGCGTCATCGTCGGCTCGCGCGACATCCTCACCGTCGCCCCGCTGGCGACCTTGCTGGCGACGATCGCCGGCACGGCACTCGGCCTGCTCACCGGCTATTTCCGCGGCATCGTCGACGATGTCGTCAGCCGCATCCTGGAAGCCTTCATGGCCATCCCCGTGGTCATTGTCGCGCTGCTCGCCATCGTCGCGCTCGGCACGTCCAAGGCCACCGTCATCGTCGTCATCGGCTTGAGCTTCGCGCCGATCATTGCGCGCACCGTGCGCTCGGCGGTGCTGGCCGAGCGCGAACTCGATTATATCGCCGCCGCGCAGTTGAGGCACGAGAGCGCCTTCCACACGATGTTCGTCGAGATCCTGCCCAATGTCATCCCGCCGATCCTGGTCGAGACCACCGTGCGGCTGGGCTACGCCATTTTCGCGGTCGCCACGCTCTCCTTCATGGGTTTTGGCATCCAGCCGCCCTCGCCCGACTGGGGGCTGTCGATCTCCAGCAATTACGGCATGATCGGCGGCGGCTTCTGGTGGACGGTGCTGTTCGACGCACTCGCCATCGCCTCGCTGGTGATCGGTGTCAACCTTGTGGCCGACGGCGTTCATGGAGCGCTCAATGACTAACTCCTCAAAGGCTGAAAACGCCCTCGAGCTGCACGATCTGTCGGTCGCCTACCGGGTGGCCGGGCGCAACCGCGCCGTGCTGCGCAATCTCAGCCTCAACATCAGGCAAGGCGAGGCCTATGGGCTGGTCGGCGAGTCCGGCTGCGGCAAATCCACCGTGGCGCTCACCGTCGTGCGCTATTTGCCAAGAAACGGCTCGATATCGGGCGGCGCGATCTCGCTCGACGGTCAGGACGTCATGAAGCTCGATGCCGAGGCCTTGCGGCGCGCCCGCGCCGAAAGCGTCTCGATGGTCTATCAGGATCCCGGCAAGGCGCTGAACCCGTCGATCCGCATCGGCCGGCAACTGACCGAGATCTTCGAGCTTGGCGGGATCACGGGACAGGCAGCGACTGACCGCGCCATCGCCATGCTCAACCGCGTGCGCATCTCCGATCCGCCAAGCGTCATGCAGCGCTATCCGCACCAGCTCTCCGGCGGCATGCAGCAGCGGGTGGCGATCGCCATGGCGCTGGCCAACGATCCCTCGATGCTGATCCTCGACGAACCGACCACCGGCCTCGACGCGACGGTCGAGGCCGAGGTGCTCGACCTCATCGCGCAGCTCAGGCAAGAGCTGTCGGCCTCGATCCTGTTCATCAGCCACAACCTCGCCGTCGTCTCCAACATGTGCAACCGCGTCGGCGTGCTCTATGCCGGCATGCTGGTCGAGGAAGGGCCGACGGATGTCGTCTTCAACGATCCGCGCCATCCCTATACGGTTGCGCTCCTGCGCTGCCTGCCACGCGGCGGCCAGCGCAAGGACCAGGGCCGGCTCGATACCATTCCGGGCTTCCTGCCCGGCATAGGCGCCGACATCAAGGGCTGTGCCTTTGCCGACCGCTGTGCGCTCGCCGACAATCGCTGCCGCACCGAATTGCCGCCGCTCTATGATCTGAGTGACGAACGCGGCAAGCGGCTGTCGCGCTGCTTTCACCACGACAAGGCGCAAGCCCTGCCGCGCGCCACACCGAGCGATGTTGCGACAGCGCCCAAGCCGACAACCGCACCGGTGCTGCGCGTCGCCGGGCTGAACAAGACCTATGCCAGCCACGGCCATCCCTTGCGCGCCGTCAAGGATGTCTCGCTCGATCTCAGGCCCGGCGAGACGCTGGGGCTGGTCGGCGAATCCGGCAGCGGCAAGACCACCTTCGCCAGGCTGCTGCTCGGGCTTGTGCCGCCCGATGACGGCGGCACCATCGAACTCGAGGGCAAGGCGCTGGCGCCGAAGCTGGAGAACCGTGGCGACGACCAGGTCAAGGCGATGCAGATCGTCTTCCAGAACCCGGACTCCGCGCTCAACCGCTCGCATTCGATCCGCCACATTCTCGGCCGCGCCTTGAAGCGGCTGGCCGGCCTCTCCGGCAAGGCACAGGAGGCGCGCCTCGACGACCTCGTCCGCTCGGTGCGCCTCACCGACCGGCATCTCGCCGTCAAGCCGCGCCAGCTGTCAGGCGGCCTCAAGCAGCGCGTCGCCATTGCGCGCGCCTTCGCCGGTGATCCGCGTATCGTCGTCTGCGACGAGCCGACCTCCGCGCTCGACGTCTCCGTCCAGGCGGCGATCCTCAACCTGCTCGCCGACCTGCAATCCAAGGAAGACGTCAGCTACATCTTCATTTCGCACGACCTTGGCGTGGTGCGTTACCTCTCCGACAAGATCGCCGTGCTCTATCTCGGCCGCATCATGGAGATCGGCCCATCGGAGGAAGTCTTCTCCGGGCCGCATCATCCCTATACCGAGGCGCTGCTGTCGGCGGTGCCCAAGCTCGACCAGACCGAGACGGCGCGCATCCGGCTCGACGGCGAGATCCCGAGCGCCACCAACCCGCCGTCGGGTTGCGTCTTCCACACGCGCTGCCCGCGCAAGATCGGTCCGATCTGCGAGCAGCAGGAGCCGCCGCTGGCCGAGGCACAGCCCGGCCACTCGATCCGCTGCCACATCCCCAACCCGGAACTTGCCAGGCTGCAGAAGGCAGCCGTGACTGAACCGGCATAGCAAGGCATCGCCGGCCGGTTAGCTCAGGCCGGCCATGCCCAGGGAACGGTCGCCTTCCGAAAAACCCTGTTCGCTGGTCCAGTCCCTGGCCAGCGAGCGCAAGCCCGTCAGCGCGACATCCAGAACATCCGACGAGACGGGATTCGATGGATAGGCGAGATAGATCGGCCGCTGAAACACCGGTGTGTTGTCGATACGCCGCATCTCGCCGCGCTCGATATGGCCGCTGACGGCGCTGAGCGGCAGATAGGCCGCCGCTTGACGCGACAGCACATGCTGCAGGCCGATGAAGACCAGGCCGGCGGAAATCGCCGGCTTGACCATGCCGGCAAAGGCGCGGTCGTGTTCGATGCGGAATTCGAGCCCCCAGTCCATCAGTATGTAGTTTTCAGTCCACGGCTTGGTCTGCGCCGCATGCTGGACGAGCACGACCTGATCCACGGCCAGCGTCTCATAAACGATGCCGGGATGCGGGCGCGGCAGATAGAGGATGCAGATGTCGAGCAGGCCTTCCGCCAGCTGGTCGATGGCCAGATCCGGAAAACTGCCTTCGAGCCGCAGCGCCACGTTCGGCCGCCTGGCCCGCATCCACTCGACCCATGGCGAGGTGATGCGCTCCCACAGATAGGCGGGAGCGGTCAGCCGCAGCAGGCTGTCATAGCCGTCGGGAACGGCGATGTCCTGCCTCGATTGCTCCCAGGTGCGGGTGATGGAAGAGGCGTGCGGCAGGAACTGCCGGCCGGCCGGCGTCAGCGTGACGCCGTCGCGGTCGCGCACGAAAAGCCGGCGCCCCAACTGTTCCTCCAACCCCCTGATCCGCGCGCTGACAGTGGACTGCGCAAGGTTGAGCCGGCTGGCGGCGACGGTGAAGCTGCCATGTTCGGCGACCTCCAGGAAACTGCGCAGGTTCTCGGTATCCATGGCTTACACCTTGCATCGAGAATTTCGATGGACCCTATCAAAAAATATCGCTTTCCGGTCGCGGTCAAGAATGACCTAAATGGCCGACCCCGAAGAGCAAGCGAGGAATGCAGCCATGCCAAGGCATTTCATGACGATCGACGCCGCTCGCAAGAACCTGACGGCAATCGAAAATTCCGCTGTCGACGACTTGCTGGCCGGTAGGCTCGACCGCCGCGATTTCCTGCGCCACGGCAGCGTGCTCGGCCTTTCCCTGCCGTTCCTGGGCAGCCTTCTCGCGGCCGCCGGCCTCGGCACGCAACAAGTCCGCGCCGAGGGCAAGCCGGGCGGCACGGTGCGCGCGGGCGTGGCGACACCGGGCGGCGCCATCGACCCGGTCACCTACTATGACAGCGGCAGCTACCAGCTGGTTTTCCAGACCGCCGAATTCCTTTGCATCACGCAGCCGGATCTCACCTTGAAGCCGGTGCTGGCGGAAAGCTGGTCGCCGAACGCGGACGGCAGTGTGTGGACCTTCAAGCTGCGCAAGGGCGTGAAATTCCACAATGGCGAGGACTTCAAAGCCGACGACGTGGTGGCGACCTTCGACCGCCTCGCCGATCCCAACGGCGCCTCGAACGCGCTTTCGGTATTCAAGGGCCTGCTGTCGAAGGGCGGCACGCAGAAAGTTGACGACCACACCGTCGCCTTCCATCTCGACGCGCCGAACGGCAGCTTTCCCTATTCGGTGTCGATCGACAATTACAACGCCGTCATCCTGCCGGTGAGCTACAAGGGCGATTACGAAAAGACCTTTGAGGGCACCGGGCCGTTCCGGCTGGAGAGCTATACGCCGAAGGTCGGCGCGACCTTCGTGCGCAACCCCGACTATTGGGGCGACAAGGCGCTGCCTGACCGGCTCGAGTTCAAATTCTACGGCGACGTGCAGCCGCGCATCCTGGCGCTGCAGGCCGGCGAGGTCGACGTCCTCGACGCCGTGCCGCTCGACGTCAGCCAGGTGGTGCTGAACAGCCCCGACATCACGGTGCTGCGTGTCGCCTCGACCGCGCATCGCCAACTGCACATGCGCTGCGACACCGGTCCCTTCACCGACAAGCGCGTGCGCCAGGCGCTGGCGCTCAGCATCGACCGCTCCAAGCTTGTCGATGGCCTGTGCCGCGGCATGGCGGCCACCGGCAATGACAGCCCGTTCGCGCCGGCCTTCCCCGCCACCGACAAGTCCGTGCCGCAGCGCGTCCAGGACATCGCCAAGGCCAAGCAACTCATGGAGGCGGCCGGTCTCGCCAGCGGCTTCGACATCACGCTGACGACGCTGCGCTATTCCGACATTCCAGGCTACGCGCAGCTGTTCCAGAATTTCGCCAAGGAGATCGGTGCCCGCATCGCGCTCAACATCGAGGACCAGGACAAATATTACGGCAAGGCGGTGTTCGGCCAGTCGGACTGGCTGGACAGCCCGTTGGGGATCACCGACTACGCCCATCGCAGTGTGCCGAACGTCTTCCTCAAGAGCCCGCTGGTCAGCGATGGCCCGTGGAACGCGGCGCATTTCAAAAACACTGCCTATGACGGCATGGTCGCCTCCTACCTCAAGGCACTCGATATCGGCGCACAGCGCGCGGCGGCCTCCGACATCCAGAAGCTGCTGCTCGACGAGACGCCGGTCATTTTCAGCTATTTCCCGGATCTGCTGGTGCCGGTGCGCAAGAATGTCAGCGGCCTGCCGCCGATCGCCGCCGGCCTGCTGCTCGATCGCGTGTCGCTGGGATAGAGACTGGATTGGACAATTCCGCTTTCGGGCGGCGAGGCTATCCGCTGGCAAGGCTGCGAAGAGCGATGGGGGGCCATTGTTCGAGCGGCTCGATGCACGGAAAACCCGCCGTCCGGAAACCCTCAGCGGCACCATGGCTCAATGCAGGTTCATCTCGCTGTGCGCCAACGCTCGATGACAAAAGACAAGAAACGGGAGACTACCATTCGCAAGCCTCATTTGCGCGGTCGCGGACCGCATTTCCCCTTGCTCGACAATATCGTGCAGTATGAGTTCGAGCCGGGCTATGTCGCCTTCACCATGCCGATGCAGAAGCGGCTGCGTGTGCAGGTGGGATCGATGATCGTCGCCGATACGACCAAGGCGCTTGTGCTCTACGAATCCGATCATCTGCCGGTTTACTACTTTCCGATGAGTGACGTGCGCGAGGAGTTCCTGCTGCCGAGCAGGACGACGACAGAGAGCCCGTTCAAGGGCGTCGCCACGCATTATTCGCTGAACACCGGCATCACGCTGGTCGAGGATGCCGCCTGGCGTTATCTGGATCCGGTCAAGGGATCGCCGCTGCTTTCGGACCACATGTCCTTCTATTGGCCCAAGATGACGCACTGGTATGAGGAAGACGAAGAGATCTTCGTCCACGCCCGCGATCCGTTCCGCCGGGTCGACTGCCTGCCCTCCTCGCGACGGGTGCAGGTCATCCTAGACGGCGAACAGGTCGCCGATTCACACCGCGGCGTGTTCCTGTTCGAAACCGGCCATCCGGTGCGCCACTATCTGCCGATCTCGGACACGCGGCTCGATATGTTCGCGCCCAGTCGCTACATTTCGCGCTGCCCCTACAAGGGCATCTCCAACTACTATCACGTGACGACGCCCAAGAAGCGGCACGAGAATCTCGTCTGGTACTATCCCGAGCCGGTGCATGAGGCCGAGCGCATCAAGGGACTGGTCTGCTTCCACCACGAACTGGTCGACAAGATCCTGGTCGACGGCGTCGAGATCCCGAAGGAAGCCACCGCTGCGTCGGACGGCTATTTCTAGGCATCGCTGCCCCTGCCGGCTTGCGCATTGAGCGCTTGATCGAAACATGGCGCAGCGCATACCTTCCCTGAAACGGGAGGGCTATCGATGGATCTTTTCAAGCTGGACGGCGATGTCGCGCTGGTTACCGGTGCCGGCAGCGGCATTGGCCAGGCAATCGCAATTGGATTGGCCGAGGCAGGAGCCAACGTCGCGTGTTTCGGTCATGCATCGAAAGGCGGGCTGGAAGAAACCGCGCACCAAATCACGGCACTCGGGCGCAAGGCTTTGGTGCTGACCGGCACGGTCACTTCGGAGAGCGATCTGGCGGCGGCAATCGATCGCGTCGAGGTCGAACTCGGTGCATTGACCGTTGCCGTCAACAATGCCGGCATCGCCGGTTCGGAACCGGCCGAGACCTTGTCGCTCGATAAGTGGCAGAAGGTGCACGAGGTCAACGTCGCCGGCGTTTTCCTGTCCTGCCAGGCCGAAGCCCGCAAGATGCTGGCGCGCCGCAAAGGCTCGATCATCAACATCGCCTCGATGTCCGGCACCATCGTCAATCGGGGATTGACGCAGGCGCACTACAATTCGTCGAAAGCCGCCGTCATCCACATGTCGAAGAGCCTTGCAATGGAGTGGGCGGACCGGGGCTTGCGCGTCAATGTCGTCAGCCCAGGCTATACTTTGACACCGATGAACAAGCGGCCGGAAGTGGCGGAGGAGATCAAGATCTTCAAACGCGACACGCCGATGGGACGCATGGCAGCGCCTGAGGAAATGGTCGGGCCGACGGTGTTCCTGGCCAGCCGCGCGTCGAGCTTCGTCACCGGCCTCGACCTGATCGTCGATGGCGGCTACGTCTGCTGGTAGGGCCGCATCTCGCCGAACTTCGCCTGCGGTCTGAATTTGTGCATCTGCGAAGCGTTAGTCGTTGCGCAAGATGAACGTTGGTATATATAATTTCATCCTATGAAAGGGCTTGGCGAGATGGGGCTTGCCATGCCGACAGCCGAGATCATGGGACCTTGATGGCTTGCACCTTGCAGGGCGCCGCAAGACTGGCAATTGATCCGCGGATGATCGCTCCACCAGCGGTCTGTCGGCAGCCATGACGCGGACGGCATATTCCATCGTCACGAGAATTGAGCACCATCTTGCCTGCGCTGGCCAAAGCCAGGGCGACAATTTTGGCGCCGACGGCCTTGCGCAGCGAACCGCCTTTCCAACACAATCAAGAAAAGCCGCAAGAAGGGAACGACCGATAACCGTCACAGCTTGAAGGAGATCAAGCATGTCATTTCGCAGTCGAGTTTCAAAACTATCGATTGGCGCCGTCGCGCTCGCAACGTTAAGCCTGCTCACACCTTCCGCCCGGGCCGCCGCACCGGAATCCAATGACCCGATAAAGATCGCGCTGTTCGACTGGACCAGCGTCAATCTCAACGCCAAGATCCTCGGCGGCATCCTGGAAAAGCTCGGCTATACCGTTGAATACCCGACCGCCGACTATCTCTCCAGCCTGACCACCGGCCTCACCAATGGCGACCTCGATGTCGGTCTGGAATTCTGGGACACGACTGCCGGCGAGGCGATGAAGGCCTCCGATGCGACCGGCCAGACGGAGCGCCTCGGCAAGCTCGGCCCGAAGGCCAAGGAAGAGTGGTGGTTTCCCGAATATATGAAGGAGAAATGCCCGACACTGCCGGACTGGCATGCCTTGCTCGACGCCGCATGCGCGGCGTCATTCTCGACAGCGGAGACCGCTCCAAAGGGGCGCTATCTCGGCGGCCCGGTGACTTGGGAAGGCTTTGACGACGAGCGCGTCGCGGCGCTGAAACTGCCCTTCACCGTCATCCATGCCGGCACCGATGCGGCAATGTTCGCCGAACTCGATTCCGCCTATCAGCGCAAGGCGCCGATCATGCTGTGGATCTATTCGCCGCACTGGGCGCCGGCCAAGTACAAGGGCGAGTGGGTGCAATTCCCGGAATACACGCCCGAATGCTATAATGATCCGAAGTGGGGCGTGAACCCCGACGCCAAATATGATTGCGGCAAGCCGCACGGCGAGATCTGGAAATACTCCTGGTCCGGCATGAAGGACAAATGGCCGGTCGCCTATAAGGTGGCCAAGGCCTTCACGATCGACACCGACGAGCTCAACAAGATGAGCGGCGATATCGATCTCGGCGGCAAGACGCCGGAAGATGTCGCCGCCGCCTGGATCGCCGCGCATGAGGCAGACTGGAAAGCCTGGGCGCAGTGATCGTTCCGACTGGAAAAATGGGGCCTGGCCGTTGATCGGCCGGGTCTCAGGTCTTGATGTTCCAGAAGGATGATTGGATGACGACTGAACAGGGATCGACACAACCAGGCACCAACGATCGCCCGGTAAAGCTTGCCTGCCGCAATGTGTGGAAGCTGTTCGGAGTGAACGCAGCCAGCTTCATCCGCGAGCGCGACGGCAGGGCCAGCATGGCCGATGTCACTGCTGCCGGACTGGTCGGAGCCGTGCGCGCGGTCGATCTCGAAATCCGCCAGGGCGAGATCTTCATCATCATGGGGCTGTCGGGCTCCGGCAAATCGACATTGGTGCGCTGCATGTCGCGACTGGTCGAGCCGAGCCATGGCAAGATTGAATTCGAGGGCAAGGACCTGCTCAAGATTTCCGATGCGGCGCTCATCGAATTGCGCCGCCACCGCATGGGCATGGTGTTCCAGAATTTCGCGCTGCTGCCGCATCTCAATGTGCTGGACAACATCGCCTTTCCGCTCAGCATCCAGGGGCAGGACCGGGCAAGGCGCGAGGCGCGCGCGCGCGAAGTCATCGATCTGGTCGGCTTGCGCGGCCGCGAGCATTTCTACCCACGCGAATTGTCCGGTGGCCAGCAGCAGCGCGTCGGCATCGCCCGCAGCCTCGCGACCAAACCGGAGATCTGGTTCCTCGACGAGCCGTTCTCCGCCCTCGATCCGCTGATCCGCCGCGAAATGCAGGACGAGCTGATGCGGCTGCAGACCATGCTGCACAAGACCATCGTCTTCATCACCCATGATTTCGACGAGGCCATCCGGCTGGCCGACCGTATCGCCATCATGAAGGATGGCGAGGTCATCCAGATCGGCACGCCGGAGGAGCTGGTGGTCAATCCGGCGACTGACTATGTCGCAGAATTCACCCGCGACGTCGACCGCGCCAAGGTGATTTCCGCGTACAGCCTGATGCGTGCCTGCGATGGTTCGGAGCATGGTGGCACGGTTTCGCCGGATGCCAAGATCGCCAGTTTCTCGGCCAGCATCGTTTCAGCCGGCAAGCCGTTCGCCGTGGTCAACGGCACCGGCAAGCCGATCGGCGAAGTGACGCCGCAAGCGGTCATCGATCTGCTGGCCGGCATCGAGCACGCGAGAGCCGACGCATGACGGTGACGGCAAGCGCCAGCGAGCCGAGGCCGCCGCTTCAGCGCTGGCTGCTGGTCTGGGCGGCGGCCCTTGCCGCTGTGCTGTTGGTGTTCCTGTTGCAGGACAGCGTCCCTTGGGCTGTCGACTATCCGGCCAACGCCGTCGTGCCCGTCGCCGACTGGGTCAGCGCGCTGATGGGCTGGATCAAGTCGAACCTGTCATGGTTGACCCGCTCGATTACCGCGGTCCTCGGGGTGCCGCTCGATTTCGCGCTCAATCTCTTGGCCAAGAACTTCAAGATCGGCCACGGCACGGATGCCTATGTCCTGCCGCGCCTGTCCTGGGTTGGCGTCTGCGCTGTCGCCTTCCTCGCCGGGCATGCCGTGGGCGGCCGGAAACTCAGCCTGCTGGTCGGCGGCTGTTTCCTCTACATCGCGCTGTTCGGCCAATGGACCAGCGCCATGCTGACGCTGGCGCTGATCTCCATCGCCGTGCCGTTCTGCATCGTCACCGGCCTGTTCGCCGGCATCTGGGCCTGGCGCAAGCCTTGGGCGGAGAGGCTTATCGTCTCCCCTGCCCTCGACCTGATGCAGACGATCCCGACCTTCGCCTATCTCATCCCGATGCTGCTCCTGTTCGGCAACAGTCCGGTGTCGGCGATGATCGCCACCGCCATCTTCGCCACGCCGCCGATGGTGCGGGCGACGATGCTCGGCCTCACCCGCGTGCCGCTGGAGATCGGCGAATTCAGCGACATGGCCGGCTGCACGGCGCGGCAGAAACTGTGGCGGGTGCTGCTGCCCTCGGCGCGGCCGACGCTGATGGTCGGCGTCAACCAGGTGATCATGCTGGCGCTCAACATGGTCATCATCGCCTCGATGATCGGCGCCGGCGGCCTCGGCTACGACGTGCTTCTGGCGCTGCGCGCGCTGAAGGTTGGCGAGGCGATGGAAGCTGGTCTCGCCATTGTGGCGCTGGCGATCGCGCTCGACCGGCTGAGCCAGGCCATCGCGCACAAGCAGGCGAAGGGCTATGTTCATCAGGCGGTGAGCCCGAGCTTCTGGCGGCGCTATCCCAATCTGTCGCTGGCCATCGCCATCCTTGCCGTCACCACGCTGCTCGGCCTGTTCGTGCCGGCCTTCGCGGCGGTGCCGAAGGCGATCACCTTCACCACCGCGCCGCTGTGGAAGGCGGCGGTGAACTGGGTGACGATCAACTTCTTCGATGCCATCGAAGCCTTTCGCGTTGCGCTGATCCTCAACGTGCTCAACCCGGTGCGCGCCTTCTGCGAAGGCTTTCCGTGGCTGGGCGCGGTGTTCCTGCTCGGCCTTGCCGGCTATCAGCTCTCGGGCCTGCGCCTGGCGGCCCTGGTCGCAGCGCTGACCGCTTTCTGCGCGATCACCGGGCTGTGGGAAAAGACCATGGCGACGGTCTATCTTTGCGGCATCTCGGCCTTCATCGCCTGCCTGATCGGCATCCCGATCGGGCTGATGGCGGCGCGCAGCGACCGCTTCGAGAAGATCGTCACGCCCATCATCGACACGCTGCAGGTACTGCCGTCCTTCTGCTTCATCATCCCGGTGGTGATGCTGTTCAGAGTTGGCGACGTGACCGCCATGATTGCAACGATAGCCTTCGCCGTGGTGCCGGCGATCCGCTACACCGATCACGGCATAAGACAGGTGCCGCCGGCTCTGATCGAGGCGGCCAAGGTGTCGGGCTGCACGCCGCGCCAGACCTTCTTTCGCGTGCAATTGCCGCTGGCGCTGCCGGAGATCATGCTCGGCGTCAACCAGACCATCCTGATGGCGCTGGCGATGATCATCATCTGCGCCATGGTCGGCACGCGCGATCTCGGCCAGGAGGTGTTCATCGCGCTGTCCAAGGCCGATTCCGGCCGCGGCATCGTCGGGGGCCTCGCCATCGCCTTCATCGGCATCGTCGCCGACCGGCTGTTCAACGCCTGGACGGCGAAGGCTCGGGCAAGGCTGGGATAGGCAGAAGATGCGCCGCGGCTACTCCGCCGCCACGCCCTTTACCTCGAGATAACTCTCCATCGAATCGTCCAGCGCCTGCAGCCAGGGGGTATGATGCAACGGCGCCATGGTGCCGGTCATCAGCGAGCGGTAGGCGTGGTCGCGGAAGCCCATAATGTCTTCCGCCTTGTGATGTTCCCACTCCATGAAGGTCTTGTTGACCGCCTCGACGTCGAAGCCGGGATAGTCGGTCTGGTCCATCAGTTCCTTGGTATAGTCGCCCTGGAACCAGATCATCTGCTCGGCGTCTTCCAGCGTTTCCTCGCGGGCGCGCCACTTGGCGCCGTGCGCTGCCATCGCCTCGGCCGACGGCAATTTGATGCGGCCCATGATGACGTCGCGGGCGAACCAGGCCTGCGCGTCGAACATGTTGAAGGTGTAGAACTGGTCCTGCATGCCGATATAGAACAGCTTCGGATTCTTTTCCCACACCACGCCTTCATAGAGATCCAGCGGCCACATGCGGTTGGCGGTCTTGAGCTTGAGGTCGTCGGTGAGGAAAGGGAAGGAATGGAGATAGCCGGTGCACAGGATGATGGCGTCGACATCCTTTGACGTGCCGTCCTTGAAGTGGGCGGTCTTGCCGACGACCTTCTGCAGGAGCGGCACTTCCTTCCAATTCTCCGGCCATCTGAAGCCCATCGGCTTGGAGCGATAGCTGGAGGTGATCGACTTGGCGCCATATTTGTAGCATTGCGAGCCGATGTCCTCGGCCGAATAGGAGCGGCCAATGATCAGGATATCCTTGCCCTTGAATTCCATGGCGTCGCGGAAATCATGGCTGTGCAGGATGCGGCCGTTGAAGGTGGCGAAACCCTCGAAATAGGGAACGTTGGGCACCGAGAAATGCCCTGAGGCGACGACGACGTTGTCGAACTCTTCGGAATAGGTGACGTCGTTGGCGCGGTCATGCGCGGTGACGGTGAATTTCTTGGTTTCGTCCGAGAAGGTCACCATGCGCACCGGGCTGTTGAAGCGCACCCATTTGCGCAGGCCCGATTTTTCGACGCGGCCCTTGATGTAATCCCACAGCACTGCGCGCGGCGGATAAGAGCCGATCGGCCGGCCGAAATGCTCCTCGAAAGTGTAGTCGGCGAATTCCAGGCATTCCTTCGGGCCGTTCGACCAGAGGTAGCGGTACATCGAGCCATGCACGGGATCGCCATGCTCGTCGAGGCCGGTGCGCCAGGTGTAGTTCCACAGGCCACCCCAGTCCGACTGCTTTTCGAAGCAGACGATTTCGGGGATGTCGGCGCCCTTGTCTTCAGCCGACTTGAAGGCCCTGAGCTGTGCCAGGCCGGACGGTCCGGCGCCGATGACGGCAACACGAGTTTTCATTTCCAGGGCCTCCTCATTTTTGATTTCCCCAGCGAAACAAATTTCACTGACAGTGACACTAATTGGCCCTTCGGTGCTGTCAACAGACATCTGCGGGAACGGCGTTTGCCCGCAAAGGATTCCTGGCGAAAAACCTTCGCGGACAGAATCCATGGGATCGTCCGATGGACTTAAGACAGCTTGCCGACACAGCCGCGCTGCTGTATCGCCACCTGACATGTTCACCTTGAGTGAAATAAATCCGCGAAGTCCGGGGGCGACATGGCGAAAGACAGTTCCAAGGCCGGGCTTGCCGGCGCCAAGCCGAAGCCCCAGCCAAAGGTCTCGGCGGACGGCAAGACCATCCGCGCACCACTGACGCAGAACCCGCACGCCATCCGCGACACACGCGAGAAGGTGCTGGAGGTGGCCATCGGCCGCGAGGTGCGGGCGTTCCGCAAGAAGCTCGGCATCACCGTCGCCGATCTCGCCGTCGCCACCGACATTTCACTGGGTATGCTGTCGAAGATCGAGAACGGCATCACCTCGCCGTCGCTGACCACGCTGCAGGCGCTGTCGCGGGCGCTCGGCGTTCCGGTCACCGCCTTCTTCCGCCGCTTCGAGGAGGAGCGCAGCGCCGTCTTCGTCAAAGCCGGCGAAGGGCTGGATGTCGAGCGCCGCGGCACGCGCGCCGGCCATCAGTACAATCTGCTCGGCCATATCGGGTCGAACACCAGCGGCGTCGTCGTCGAACCCTACCTGATCACCCTGACCGAAGATTCGGACGTGTTCCCGACTTTCCAGCATGAGGGCATGGAGTTCCTCTATATGCTGGAGGGCGAAGTGGTTTACCGGCACGGCAGCAACCTCTACCCGATGAAGCCCGGCGACAGCCTGTTCTTCGACGCCGACGCGCCGCACGGACCGGAGCAGCTGACGAAACTGCCAATGCGGTATTTGTCGATCATCTGCTATCCGCAGAACAGCGCGGGGTGAGATTTTCTGTCGACACTTTAAAGTTCGACGAGGGATTGATCGGCTATCGCGCAGGCTTCCTTGGCCCACGCGACAAACACGTCTAAAAACTGACCCGAGATGTCAATTCTTTGATCACTCCACCGGAAAGTCATGTCTTTAGACGACAAGCCAAAGTGAATCGTTCGCACAAATCCATTTTCCTCAATCGGCTTTGGAGCATTCTTGCGAGATAGGTACAGCCGGTCGTCGATATGCTCAAAGTGATCCCTGGCCTGCTTGTAAAAGGTTAGGTCAAGCGCGCTCAAATGATTAGCCATTTTATTACCTAGGACTTTAGCTGCCAAGGCAATGCCATCCTTAACTCTGTCTACGGAAATTAGAAAAAAGTGTAGTTCCACTAGGGCCCGCCTAGGCTGCTTTGCCTGCCACGCTTCCATCATCAAAGCGTGTTGCCTCACCGCCGCATCAAGGTATCTCTCAACCAACACAATGCCATTGTGAAGTTGGCCAGTATGATCCTTCCGCATGTATCGGAAGGTATATTCGGGATTTTCGGTCATCGTGTCACATTATCCAAGCGGAGAAAGAAAATCAGGTCCCCGTTGGAATAGCAGCAGGCAGATTTCAATCAGGTCCAAACCCCAGTGACGTCGCACTCCCGTCATCCAACTTCGACAGCCATTCCACCAAGGTTGGCCGATAGCGTGTGAGCCCCTTGTAGGTGGCGAGTTCCTCGGGCAGATCGCGAATGACGCGGTGCAGGCGTCGCGCCCATTTCGGCTGCGTCACGAGTTCGTCCATCTTGATCAGGTAGCAGCGGATCGGGAAGACGATGCCGTTGGAGCGCGGCAGCCGCCAGAAGCTTTGCAGCTCGACGCGCAGATGCACCTTGTCGCCGACATTTTCGGGCGTCACGGTTGTCCGGTCCGGACCCCATTTGTGGTAATTTTCCGGGCTGGTATCGAGGCGCGGATTGATGGTCATAGTCCAGTTGAGGCGCCGCGCCGGCTTACCCTGCTGGATGTTGGTGAGGAATTTCAGCGCCCTGGTGAAAATGCCCTTCTCATGCGCCAGCGGCACCGGTGCGTGCCACTCGAAAAAATTCATGCCGATGTCGAAATCGAGCGACCAATCGGCCTGGGTGGTGACCATGCCGGCATCCATCCACAGATTGCCGTCGCGCTGGTCGAGGATGCAGAAATCGCCCTGGCTCTGGCGGGTGATGTATTCCATCGGACCGTAAGGCAGGGTCGAGGTGTCGCCGAAGGTGAAGGTGTCGTCGATGCCGAGCGGCCGGTTGATCCAGCGCCAGCGGTCGCCGTCCTGCGTCAGCGTGAAATGTTCGGGATAGCCAAGGGCTTGCTGTTCCATCAGCAGTTCGAGCAGATCCCAGCCGGCCAGCGTCATATGCGGCAGCGACTGGCAGCGCAGCGGATCCTCGGCCAGCACCAAAGCGCGGTCCTGCATCTCGGCGACGTAGTGCTCGTCGACATCGATCAGGTTCTCCAGCACGCTGCCCTTCGGCCCGACGACATGCGGCTCGATGTTGACCGCATACATGTAGGCGTCTTCATGGAACGGGAACGGGAACCGCCTGATGTGCTCCGGGCTGTTCCTGAAGGTGAAGTCGTCGCGGAAGGTTTCCTTGCGAAAGGTGATGCCCAAGCTCGCCTCCTATCTTTCCAGCACCAGCGACCGGCCCTCGAAGCGCGACACGCACGGCATGATCTTGCAGCCGGAGCGATGGTCGTCCTCGCTCAGCCAGTGGTCGTTGTGGATGAACTTGCCATCGTAGGAGATCACGTTGGTCTCGCACTGGCCACAGACGCCGCCGCGGCAGAGATAGGGCGGGTCGACCCCGGCCGCCTCGATCGCTTCCAGCAGGCTCTGCTGTTCATCGACGCGGATCGACTTGCCGCTGACGGCCAGCGTCACATCGAAAGGCAGGCCGGGCTGGGGTGCCGCGAAATGCTCGAAATGCACGGCCTCGGACGGCCAGCCCAAGGCGGCCGCGCGGTCGCGCACCCAGTTGATCATGCCGGCCGGGCCGCAGACATAGAGATGCGTGCCGAGCGGCTGCGTCGACAGCAGCCGGTCGAGATCGATGCGCTCGTCGCGGTCGTCATGGTAGAGCCGGATGCGCCTGTCGTAGCGCTCTCGCAGTACGTCGGCATAGGTACCCAGAGAGGCGGTCCGGCAGGTGTAGTGCAGTTCGAAATTGCCGCCCTCGCCCGCCAGTTGCGCTGTCTGCGCCATGAAGGGCGTGATGCCGATGCCGCCGGCCAGCATCAGGTGTTTCTTGGCACGCAAGTCGAGCGAGAACAGATTGACGGGATAGCTGATCACCATCTCCAGGCCCGGCTTGACGGACCGGTGCATGAACAGCGAGCCGCCACGCCCGACATCGTCGCGGCGCACCGAGATCGTGTATTCGCGCGTGTCGAGCGGCGAACCCATCAGCGAATAGGGATTGAGCCGGGTGCGGTCGCCGTCGCGCATCTCGACCACGACATGGGCGCCGCCGGAAAAGGTCGGCAACAGCTCGCCGTCGCGCCTGCGGAAATGGAAGCGGGTGACCAGTTCGTTGACCGGAACGACGTCGCTGACGACGACATCGAGTTTTGTGGTGCCGGTGCTCATGGGAAGGCCTCCTCCATTGGAGGAATCTCCGAGCGATCCTCGGCATTGATGCAGACGCCCTGGAAAGCGGCGAGGCGCCGCGAATAGTGATCGCGCACCAGAAGCAGCAAGCCGCAATGCGAACAGGTCGATGGCTGTGTCGTGACGTTCTCGGTGATGCCCTTGCAGTGAACGCACTGCATGCGCCTGGCCAGCGAGCCACGATGCTCCGTCTGCATGGAGGTGTGGTCGATGCCGGCTTCGAGCGCCACCTGCATGGCCTGGCCGATCAGTCCCTCGGTGCCGGCGAGGTAGAGGCGCAAGCCCATATGGGCATTGCCCAGCGTCTGCTTCAGCCTCGGCAGCAGGCTGGCGAAGGATGGCGCCTGATGAAACTGCGCCGGCCTCAGCGCTTCGAGGGCGGCGACGTGTTTGTTGTCCGGCCCTGGGATAAAGTCGATTTCGGCGCCATCGAAGAACCCGGCAGGCGCTTTTGTGGCCATGTCTGAAATAGCGAGCGCACCTTCGGCATCGGCGATGAAAAGATGGTGTTTGCCGGGCTGCGGAGAGAGCGTTCCGTAGACCGGCCGGCTGATGATGCTTTTTGCTGCCATTTAAATCTTCGTGCCTCGAACCCCTCGCTGTTGATTATGCCTCAGCCTTTCGCCGTGCGCTTGGTCTTCTTGGGATCGTCGAACGGCAATGGCTGCGCCGTCGCCTTGATCGACCCGCTCTTGTTGCGGATTTCGAGCTTGGTGTCCTTGACCGCGCAGTCGACGTCGAGGCGGGCGATACCCATCGATTTCTTGACCAGCGGCGAATACATGGCGCAGGTCACCACGCCGACCTTCTTGCCGTCGCGATAGACCGGCGCGCCTTCGTCGGCCGGCTCCTTGCCGTCGAGCAGCACGCCAAAAATCTTGAAGCGCTCCTTGCCCTTCAAACGGTAGTGTTCCTCGGCTCCGCGAAAGCCGGTCTTGCCGGGACTGACGGTAAAGTCGAGGCCGAGTTCCCACAATGTGTCGCCGGGGCCTTCATTCTCGAACGGATATTTTTGCGAATTGTCGTAGGGATAGAACAGCAGATAACTTTCGACCCGCAGCATGTCGAGCGTGGTGAAACGGCACGGAATGATGCCGGCGCTCTTGCCCTCTTCGAGGATCCTGTCCCAGATCGTGCCAGCATCCTGGCCACGGCAGAAGATCTCGTAGCCGCGCTCGCCGGTGTAGCCGGTGCGCGAGATCATGACGGGCAAGCCGAACAGCTGCGTCTGCATGTGATGGAAATAGTTCAGGTCGCGAATCCCCGGCACATGCTTGGCCAGATAGTCGACCGCGGTCGGTCCCTGCAGCGACAGATCGTGCAGATTGTCGTCGAAGCGTAGCGAGACATCGCGGCCCATCGCGGCGCGCTGCAATTCCTCATGGCCGGTGCCCGAGCCATGCACGACCATCCAGCTGTTCGGGCCAGTGCGGTAGAGGATGCAGTCGTCGGTGAATTTTCCCGCCTCGTTCAGCATGCAGGCATAGGCCGATTTGCCGGGGTAGATCTTTTCCACGTCGCGGGTGGTCGCGAGATCGATGAGATGCGAGGCGTGCGGCCCTGTGATGTGCACCTTCTTCAGGCCCGACACATCCATCAGCCCGGCCTTGGTGCGGATGGCGATGTACTCCTCGTCGGCATCCTTGTCGTAGGTCCAGGCGGTGCCCATGCCGCTCCAGTCTTCGAGCTTCGAACCCAGCGCGCGATGGCGATCCGCCAGGGTCGAAAATCTCCAGGATGCCGTCATCCGCTCGTCCTCCGTTCAAAAATCCACTGTTCCCCGCTCCTTGGCGCGGTGGCCGGAGCTTTGGAGCGAATATTGACCGCAAACGCGGGAGAGCCGCAATCCCCTGAAAGCAAATAATTTCATTGTCAGGCAAAATTGACCGCCCCAAGCAAACAGTTAACTCAGCGTAAATTCGTCTTGACAATTGCGGTAAACGGTCTGAATTTATGAAAAAAATTTCACTCTCTTGAAAGAGAGCGACGCAAGGTGGATTCGGAACCGGGGCGTCGAAAAAAGGGGACAAACCGATGTCAGACCTGCAGCAGCGCATCGAGGCGCTGTACCGTTCCGATTTGCGCGGATCCGCGTTGCTGATCGTCTGCCTGTGGGCGACGATCCTCTTCGTCCTGTTCATGACATGGCCGTACATCCCGCACGCCGGCATCAAGGCCGTCGTCGCGATTGCCGCCGCCGCCGTGCTGATCTTCAACACGGCCGCGATCCTGGCGATGGTCAAACACTACAAGGAAGACAAGGACTTCATCTACGGCCTCGACATCAAGAACGCCGACGCATCCCGCAACCGCCAGTCCTGAGGGGTACAAGAAATGTCCCGCTATACGCCGCCGGAGCAGAGCAAGGCCGGCCAGGTTTTCGATATCGTCGTCGTGGTTGTCGCCATCTTCGTGGCGTTGTGGCTGCCGCTGAAGCTCGGCCTTGCCGGAGCCGCCAAATCCATCGACGCGCTCGATGCCAAGACCTGGGAAGCGCTTGGCCAGAACCCGACCATGGCAGCCATCTGGGAGAAGCTCGGCTACACACCCGAGACTGCGCATGACATCATCCAGAACCGCTTCCACTATGTCATCGACTGGCCGACGCTGATCATCATGGCGGCGGTGCTGATCGGTTATTTCGTCTTCCTGTTCCGAGCCTCCGACCGCGAATATCGCGACGTCATCAACGAAAAATTCAACGACAAGTAAGAGTTCCGAAGACAAGCAATCGGGGACGCACCATGTGGATTTCACTCTCTTACGCATGCTGGGGCATCTCGATCGTGCTCGCCCTGTGGATGCTCTACGACTGGTTCAAGGTCGACACGACCTATTCCGAAGACGTTCTGACCTCGTCACGCGAAGGCGAGCTTGAAGCCGTTTCCGAGAAACACCGGATTTGAGTGGGGACGAACAATGACGACGACCGTACTTGAACCGGCAATTCACGGCGACAGGGTTTCACTGCTGCGGGTGCTCGGCCCGGCCCATGTCTGGGCACTCGGCGTCGGCATCGTTCTGGTCGGTGAATTCACCGGCTGGAATTTTTCGGCCGACAAGGGCGGCGCGCTCGCCGCGCTGATCGTCTGCTGGATCGTCGGGCTGCTCTATACCTCGGTCGCCATGATCGATTCCGAAGTGACGTCGACGGTGGCGGCTGCCGGCGGCCAGTATGCGCAGGCCAAGCATATTGTCGGGCCGCTGATGGCCTTCAACGTCGCGCTGTTCCTGGTCTTCGCGTACACGATGCTGGAGGTCTCCGACGCCATCCTGCTCGGCGACACCATCGTCGCCAAGGCCGGCGTCGAAGGGCTCACCCACAATTCATTCATCGCCGCCACCATCGTCGTGCTGGCCTGGCTCAACTATCGCGGCGTGCTGATGACGCTCAACGTCAACTTCGTCATCACCGCAATTGCCTATATCTCGATCGTCATCCTGTTCTTCTCGGTCAGCCCGTGGACGCAAGGCGCGGTGCTGAAGCTCAACGAGCTGGTGACGCCGGGCAATGCGCTGCCCTATGGCTGGATCGGCGTCATCGCCGCCTTCCAGTTTGGCATCTGGTATTATCTCGGCATCGAAGGCACCACGCAGGCGGCCGAGGAAGTGCGTTCGCCGGCCCGCTCGCTGCCCTACGGCACGATGGCCGGCATGATCACGCTTTTGATCGCCGCCGCCATGACCTGGTATGTCTGCGCCTCGCTGATGCCTTGGGAATATCTCGGCATCACCTATTATCCGCTGTGGGACGCCGGCAAGCTCACCGGCAGTCCGCTGCTGGAAAACCTCTTGTTCATCGCGACGCTGCTGGCTGCGCTGGCTTCCGCCAATGGCTGCATCAACGATGCGGCGCGCGCATGGTTCTCGCTCGGCCGCGACCGTTATCTGCCGAGCTGGTTCTCGGCCGTGCACCCGAAATATCGCACGCCCTACCGCTCGATCCTGTTCCTGCTGCCGATCGCGCTCGCCTTCGCCTTCATTGCCGACCTCAACCAGGCGATCACGTTCTCGATCCTGTCGGGCGTGCTGCAATACACCTTCATGAGCATCAACATCATGATGTTCCGCAAGAAGTGGCCGCTCGGCACGATCCGCCGCGGCTACACGCATCCCTTCCATCCGCTGCCGGCGATCGTGTTGTTCTGCCTTTGCGTGGTGACCTTCTTCGCCATCTTCCTCGGGTTCGGCTCACAGCTGATCGCGATGACCATCTTCTATTTCCTGATCTCGCTGTGGTTCCATTTCTACCGTTACAAATTCGTACGGCGCGGCGACCAGTTCACCATGCCGTGGCCGAAACCGCAGGGCTATTGATGGGAGACGGCCCGCCCCGATCCTTGGCGGGCCGGACATGACAAAATGTCCGACGTGACATCAGCACTGTTCGCCGGGGCCATTGTCCTGGTTCTCGCTCTCCATCTTGCGTGGCTGGCACGGCGCAGCCGCAACAGGGCATTGGCGGCGCTCGCCGCCGACGAAGCACGCATACGCACCATTGTCGCCGACGCCGCTGATGTTTCGGACGGCACCGCCGGTGTTGTCACCTGGGAAGGGTCGTGGAACGGCCGGCGCGTTCAGTTGCGCACCATCGTCGACACGCTGGCGACACGAAAACTGCCGGCACGCTGGCTCAGCGTTTCGATCACCGAAAAGGTCGCCGTCCCAGCGACCTTCGACATGATGATGCGGCCGGGCTCGCCGACGACCTTCTCCAATTTCGACCATCTACAGCATACGCTGCCGAAGGCTCCGGGATTTCCCCTCGAGGCGGTGCTGCGGACCGACCGCCGCGGCACGCGGTTCCCGCAAGGCATCATTGCCGATCATCTGCAACCCTTTTCGGAAGGGCGCGCCAAGGAGCTGCTGATCACGCCAAACGGGGTGCGCATCGTGTGGCTGCTGGCCGAGGCCGAACGGGCGCGCTACGGCGTTTTCCGGCAGGCCGCGTTCGGTGGGGCACAGATCGATCCGGCGCTGATCGAGCGGCTGCTCACCTCGCTCTCGGCGCTGCGCGACGCCATCAACCGAAGCGAACGGCAAGCCGCATGACCGGTTCGAACACGCAGCCGGCGCCGGTGAGCCCTTATCTCGTCCTCGGCGCGTCAATCGTGCTGCCGGCGAGCGGCCATGTCATTCTGGGCGTTCCGGTGCGCGGGCTGCAGTTCCTTTTCTTCATGGTTATCCTGGCATGGGTGACCGCCAAGATCGCGCCGCCCGACGCCAGCTTCATCGGCCGTCACGCCGGCGGCTTCCTGATCTATGCGCTATCCATCCTGGACGCCTACAAGCTCGCCCGTATCCGCCATGCCACGTGGGTTCACAATGCTACGCAGGGCAGCGATAACTCGCATGGCGGCATTACGCCCCATACGTAACTAGAGGAAAATTTTTTTCATATGATTGAATTTGCGGGACTCATTCGATACATCATCTTCTAGCTACAAACGCCGGGAGGCTGACATGTGTGGAATTGTCGGACTGTTTTTGAAAGACAAGTCGCTGGAGCCGAAGCTCGGCGCGATGCTGTCGGAGATGCTGGTATCGCTCAGCGATCGCGGGCCCGACAGCGCAGGCATTGCCATCTATGGCGCGCCTTCCAGGAATGAAGCCAAGATCACCATCCAGTCGGCGAAGCCCGCGCGCGATTTTCGCGACCTCGATACCGAGCTTGCCAAGGCCATCGGTGCGCCGGTGAGCATTTCGGTCAAGTCGACGCACGCCGTCGTGCGGACGACGCCGGCCAAGATTGACGAAGCGCGCGAGGCCATCCAGGCACTTCGCCCCGACATCCGCATCATGGGCGCCGGCGACGTCGTCGAGATCTACAAGGAAGTCGGCCTGCCGGAAGCGGTGGTCGATCGCTTCGACGTCCGCAAGATGGCCGGCACGCATGGCATCGGGCACACCCGCATGGCAACGGAATCGGCGGTGACGACGATGGGCGCTCATCCCTTCTCGACCGGCGCCGACCAGTGCCTGGTGCACAACGGCTCGCTGTCGAACCACAACAATGTCCGCCGTGAGCTGATCCGCGAAGGCATGAAATTCGAGACCGAGAACGATACCGAGGTCGCCGCCGCCTATCTCTCGTCCCAGATGGCGCATGGCAAGAACCTCGGCGAAGCCCTGGAAGGCACGCTCTCGGATCTCGACGGCTTCTTCACCTTCGTCGTCGGCACCAAGAACGGTTTTGGCGTGGTGCGCGACCCGATCGCCTGCAAGCCCGCCGTCATGGCCGAAACCGACCAGTATGTCGCCTTCGGCTCGGAATATCGCGCGCTGACCAAACTGCCCGGCATAGACAATGCGAGGGTCTGGGAACCGGAACCCGCAACCGTCTATTTCTGGGAGCATTGAGTTCATGACGGCAACCAAACTTTCAAAGGCGGCGGCCCACGACCACGCCTCGCGGATCTTCGATCTCGATATGTCGTCGCTGCGCGAGCTCAACCAGGCGCTGCACAATCTGACGCCCGGTTCGAACGAAACGGCGTGGGAAGTGCTGCACCCGAAGGGCAGTCATTCGGTCGCCGTCGGCGTCGACCAGCCCGTGACCATCGATGTGCGCGGCAGCGTCGGCTATTATTGCGGCGGCATGAATTCCGGCAGCACCATCACCGTGCATGGCTCGGCCGGTCCCGGCGTCGGCGAGAATATGATGTCGGGCTCGATCATCGTGAAAGGCGATGCCAGCCAATATGCCGGCGCCACCGGCAAGGGCGGCCTGCTGGTCATCGAAGGCAATGCGTCGTCGCGCTGCGGCATCTCGATGAAAGGCATCGACATCGTCGTGCACGGCAATATCGGCCACATGTCGGCCTTCATGGCGCAGTCCGGCAATCTGGTGGTGCTGGGCGATGCCGGCGATGCGCTGGGCGATTCCATCTACGAGGCGCGGCTGTTCGTGCGCGGCAAGGTCGACAGCCTCGGCGCCGACTGCATCGCCAAGGAGATGCGGCCCGAGCATCTGGAACTGCTGCAGGGCCTGCTCGACCGCGCCGGCGTCACCGGCGTCAAGCCATCGGAGTTCAAGCGCTACGGCTCGGCGCGCACCCTCTACAATTTCAATATCGACAACGCCGACGCGTATTGAGGCAGCATGACCTATCGCAACCCGCCGACGACGCCGCGCAAATCCGCGACCTTCGACGACTATACGCTTTCCGAAATCCGCCGTGCCGCGGCCACCGGCATCTATGACATCAGGGGCGCCGGCGCCAAGCGCAAGCTGCCGCATTTCGACGACCTTTTGTTCCTCGGCGCCTCGATCTCGCGCTATCCGCTCGAAGGCTATCGCGAACGCTGCGACACCAGTGTCGTGCTCGGCTCGCGCCATGCCAAGAAGCCGATAGAGCTGAAGATCCCGATCACCATTGCCGGCATGAGCTTCGGTTCGCTCTCCGGTCCGGCCAAGGAGGCGCTCGGTCGTGGCGCGACGCTGTCGGGCACGTCGACCACGACGGGCGATGGCGGCATGACCGAGGAAGAGCGCGGCCATTCCAAGCAACTGGTCTATCAATATCTGCCGTCGCGCTACGGCATGAATTTGCGCGACCTGCGCCGTGCCGATGCCATCGAAGTCGTCGTCGGCCAGGGCGCCAAGCCGGGTGGCGGCGGCATGCTGCTTGGCCAGAAGATTTCCGACCGCGTCGCCGAGATGCGTACCCTGCCGAAAGGCATCGACCAGCGCTCCGCCTCGCGCCATCCCGACTGGACCGGCCCGGACGATCTCGAGATCAAGATCCTCGAGCTGCGCGAGATCACCGACTGGGAAAAGCCGATCTACGTCAAGGTCGGCGGCGCGCGCCCCTATTACGATACCGCGCTTGCTGTGAAGGCCGGCGCCGATGTCGTCGTCGTCGACGGCATGCAGGGCGGCACGGCCGCCACGCAGGAAGTGTTCATCGAAAATGTCGGCCAGCCGACGCTCGCCTGCATCCGGCCGGCAGTGCAGGCATTGCAGGATCTCGGCATGCACCGCAAGGTGCAGCTGATCGTCTCGGGCGGCATCCGCAATGGCGCCGATGTCGCCAAGGCGCTGGCGCTCGGCGTCGACGCGGTCTCCATCGGCACGGCGGCGCTGGTCGCGCTCGGCGACAATGATCCCCGCTGGGAGGCGGAGTATAACGAGCTCGGCACCACATCAGGCGCCTATGATGACTGGCATGAAGGCCGCGACCCTGCCGGCATCACCACACAGGACCCGGAGCTGATGAAGCGGGTCGATCCTGTGGCTGCTGGACGGCGGCTGGCCAACTATCTGAAGGTGATGACGCTGGAGGCGCAGACGATCGCCCGCGCCTGCGGCAAGAACAGCCTGCACAATCTCGAACCCGAGGACCTCGTCGCATTGACGATCGAGGCAGCCGCGATGGCCGGCGTGCCGCTCGCCGGCACCAACTGGATACCGGGGAAGAACGGCTTCTGATCAACGAAGGGCCGAAGCCCGCACGCTCTGGGGCAACGATCGACAAAAAAATGGGGAACTTCCGTGACAGCTGATCTTGCAGAATTCGCAAGGGCGAAAAACGTCAAATATTTCATGATTTCCTACACCGACCTGTTCGGTGGCCAGCGCGCCAAGCTGGTGCCGGCGCAGGCGATATCAGACATGCAGAAGGATGGCGCCGGCTTTGCCGGTTTCGCCACCTGGCTGGACCTGACGCCGGCGCATCCCGACATGCTGGCGGTGCCGGATCCAGACTCGGTCATCCAGTTGCCGTGGAAAAAGGAGGTGGCCTGGGTCGCCGCCAATTGCGTCATGGACGACAAGGAGGTCGACCAGACGCCGCGCAATACGTTGAGGCGGCTGATCGCGGAGGCCGCCGGCGACGGCATGCATGTCAAGACCGGCGTCGAGGCCGAGTTCTTCCTGATCTCGCCGGACGGCGGCGTCATCTCTGACCAATACGACACGGCCTCAAAGCCCTGCTACGACCAGCAGGCGGTGATGCGCCGCTACGACGTCATCGCGGAGATCTGCGATCACATGCTGGCGCTCGGCTGGGGGCCCTACCAGAACGACCATGAGGACGCGAACGGCCAGTTCGAGATGAACTGGGCCTTCGACGACGTGCTCGCCACCGCCGACAAGCACTCCTTCTTCAAGTTCATGGTCAGGTCGGTGGCCGAGAAGCACGGCCTGCGGGCCACCTTCATGCCGAAACCCTTCCAGGGCCTGACCGGCAATGGCTGCCATGCCCACATCTCGGTGTGGGACAAGGCGGGCAAGACCAATGTCTTCGCCGACAATTCGATGGAGCTTGGCCTGTCGGCCAAGGGCAAGAACTTCCTCGGCGGCATCATGAAGCATGCCTCCGCGCTTGCCGCGATCACCAACCCGACGGTCAATTCCTACAAGCGCATCAACGCCCCGCGCACGATTTCGGGCGCGACCTGGGCGCCGAACACGGTGACCTGGACCGGCAACAATCGCACCCACATGGTGCGCGTGCCGGGCCCCGGCCGCTTCGAACTGCGCCTGCCCGACGGTGCTGCAAACCCCTATCTCTTGCAGGCTGTGATCATTGCCGCTGGCCTCGACGGCATCCGCTCGAAGGCCGATCCCGGCAAGCGCTACGACATCGACATGTACCAGCACGGCCACACGGTGAAGGGCGCTCCGAAACTGCCGCTGAACCTGCTCGACGCACTGCGCGAGTTCGACAAGGACAAATCACTCAAGGCGGCGCTGGGTGAGGAATTCTCGTCGGCATACCTAAAGCTGAAGCACCAGGAATGGAATTCTTATGCTTCGCACTTCACGCAATGGGAGCGCGACCACACGCTGGACATATAGCCGTCCTGCCGGTGCGAGCGACCTCGGAATGAACGTATGAAATACTCGATCTTCTCGCTCGCCCGTGCCGCCCTTTCCGACCACAAGAACTGGCAGCGCACCTGGCGCGACGCCACGCCGAAGGATCGCTACGACGTGGTGATCATCGGCGGTGGCGGCCATGGCCTGGCCACCGCCTGGTTCCTCGCCAGCGAATACGGCATCAAGAACGTCGCGGTCCTGGAAAAAGGCTGGATCGGTTCGGGCAATGCCGGCCGCAACACCACCATCATCCGCTCCAATTACGGCCTGCCCGGCAACACCGGCTTCTACGAATTGTCGATGAAGCTGTGGGAGCGGATGGAGCAGGACCTCAACTACAATGCGATGGTCAGCCAGCGCGGCGTCATCAACCTCTACCATTCCGACGCGCAGCGCGACGCCTATGCGCGGCGCGGCAACACCATGCGCATCAACGGCATCGACGCCGAACTGCTCGACCTCGCTGCGGTCAAGAAGATGATGCCGTTCCTGAACTTCGACAATGCGCGCTTTCCCGTGCAAGGCGGATTGCTGCAGCGGCGCGGCGGCACGGCGCGGCACGATGCCGTGGTCTGGGGTTATGCCCATGCGGCGAGCGGGCTTGGCGTCGACATCATCCAGAATTGCGAGGTGACCGGCTTTGTCAGGGACGCCAACGGCAAGGTGACCGGTGTCGAAACTTCGCGCGGCAGGATCGGCGCCGGCAAGGTCGGCATGGCGGTCGCCGGCTCCTCGTCGCGCGTCGCTGAAATGGCGGGCCTGCGCCTGCCGATCGAAAGCCATGTGCTGCAGGCCTTCGTCTCCGAGGCGATCAAGCCGTTGATCCCCAATGTCATGACCTTCGGCGCCGGCCATTTCTATGTCAGCCAGTCGGACAAGGGCGGCCTTGTCTTCGGCGGCGACATTGACGGCTACAATTCCTACGCCCAGCGCGGCAATCTGCCTGTGATGGAGGATGTCTGCGAGGGCGGCATGGCGCTGATGCCGATGATCGGCCGCGTGCGGCTTTTGCGCCAGTGGGGCGGCATCATGGACATGTCGATGGACGGCTCGCCGATCATCGACAAGACGCCGGTCGACGGCCTCTATCTCAACGCGGGCTGGTGCTATGGCGGCTTCAAGGCGACGCCCGGCTCAGGCTTCGTCTTCGCCCACCTGCTGGCCCGCGACACGCCGCACGAGGAAGCTGCACGGTTCCGCCTCGACCGGTTCCGGACTGGCGCCATGATCGACGAAAAGGGCCAGGGCGCCCAACCGAACCTGCACTGAGGACGGCCGGAAAATCATGCGCATTGTCTGTCCCTTCTGCGGCGAACGTGAACTCGGCGAGTTCACCTATCTCGGCGACGCCAAACCGGTGCGGCCGGCGGCGGGTGCCGGTGAAGATGCTGTCTACGATTATGTTTATCTGCGCGACAACATCGCCGGCGTGATGAGCGAGAACTGGTATCACGGCGGCGGCTGCCGGGCGTGGCTGAAGGTCACCCGCAACACGCTGACGCATGAGATTTCGGCGATCGAACCGGCAGCGGGTGCCGGTGGGGCGAAGGTTGGCGCGTGATGGCCGGTGGGCAGACAAACCGGCTGAACAATGGCGGCCTCATCGACCGCTCGGCGCCGCTGAACTTCCGCTTCGACGGCAAGAGCTTTTCCGGCTTCGAGGGCGACACGCTGGCGTCGGCGCTGGTTGCCAATGGCGTCAAGCTAGTCGGGCGCTCGTTCAAGTATCATCGCCCGCGCGGCATCCTGACCGCGGGCTCGGAAGAACCCAACGCGCTGGTCGAACTGCGCACCGGTGCCCGGCGCGAGCCGAACACCAAGGCGACGACGGCCGAGCTTTACGAAGGCCTTGAGGCCGCCAGCCAGAATCGCTGGCCGTCGCTGCGCTTCGACGTGATGTCGGTGAACCAGCTCTTCTCGCCGATCTTCGTCGCCGGCTTCTACTACAAGACCTTCATGTGGCCGGCGAAATTCTGGGAAGCCATCTACGAGCCGGCGATCCGCCGCGCCGCCGGTCTTGGCCGTGCCGCCGGTGTTGCCGACCCGGACCACTACGACAAGGCCTGGGCGCATTGCGATGTGCTGATCGCCGGCTCCGGTCCGGCCGGTCTGGCGGCAGCATTGGCCGCCGGCCGCAGCGGCGCCCGCGTCATCCTGTGCGAAGAGGATTTTGCGTTCGGCGGCCGGTTGCTGTCGGATGGCGGCACGATCGACGGCCTGCCGGCCGCCGAATGGTTGTCGCGGGCGCTGGCCGAACTGGCGGCAATGCCCGATGTCCGCATCCTGACCCGCACGACGCTGTTCGGCGTCTATGACGGCGGCACCTACGGCGCGCTGGAGCGGGTCAACGACCATATGCCCTCGCCGCCCGAACATCAGGTGCGCCAGCGGATGTGGCGCATCGTGGCCAAGCGCTGTGTGGTCGCGGCCGGCGCCCTTGAGCGGCCGATCGTTTTCGCCGGCAACGACACGCCCGGCGTGATGATGGCTTCGGCGATGCGAACCTATGTCGGACGCTATGCCGCTGTTCCAGCAAAGCGCACCGCGCTGTTCACCAACAATGAGGATGGCTGGCGCACGGTCGAGACCGCGCTTGGTGCCGGGCTGCAGATCGCGGCGGTGATCGACGCGCGGCCGGACGTTTCGCCGTCACATCGATCGCTGGCCTCCAGGAATGGCTTCACGGTGCTGCACGGCTCCGTCAGCGGCGTTGACGGCGGCAAGGACGGTGTTCGGAAAATCGCAGTGTCGCTCACCGGCGGCGCGCGCGCCGAAGTCGAGGCCGACGGGCTCGCGGTTTCCGGCGGCTGGAATCCGGCGGTCGGGCTCACCTCCTATCATCGCGGCCGACCGAAATGGCGCGACGACATTGCTGCCTTCGTGCCCGACGGCGCGCCTCCCGGCATGGTCGCAGCCGGTGCGGCCAACGGCGACTTCGGACTTGGCGCCTGCCTCGCCAAAGGGTTTGCCGCCGGCGTGGCAGCGGCACATGGTGCCGGACATAGTGGCAAGGCAGGCACCGCGCCTGTTGCCAACGACGAGGCATTCTCGCTGACGCCGCTCTGGCACGTCGCCGGCAAGGGCAAGGCCTTCGTCGACTACCAGCACGATGTCACCGCCTCCGACATCGAACTGGCGCAGCGCGAGGGTTTTGAATCGGTCGAGCATCTGAAGCGTTATACGACGCTCGGCATGGCGACCGACCAGGGCAAGACGTCCAATGTCGCCGGCCTAGCCATCATGGCAGCGGTGACCGGAAAATCCATTCCAGAGACTGGCACGACCATCTACCGGCCGCCTTACGTGCCGGTCGCCATCGGCGCCTTTGCCGGCCATCATCGCGACGAGACGTTCCACGCGACGCGGCTGACGCCGTCGCATCACTGGGCCGCCGAACAGGGTGCTGTCTTCGTCGACACCGGCCTATGGAAACGCGCGCAATGGTATCCGCGCGCTGGCGAGAAGGACTGGCTGGAATCGGTGACCCGCGAGGTCAAGGCCGTGCGAAGCGGCGTCGGCTTCTGCGATGTCTCGACGCTCGGCAAGATCGACGTGCACGGTCTCGATGCCGGCGCCTTCCTCGACCGCGTTTACATCAACACCTTCTCCAACCTCGCCGTCGGCAAGGCGCGCTACGGGCTGATGCTGCGCGAGGATGGCATCGTCTATGATGACGGCACGACGTCGCGGCTGGCCGAGGACCACTATTTCCTGACCACCACGACCGCCAAGGCCGGTTTGGTGATGCAGCACCTCGAATTCTGCCGGCAGGTGCTGTTTCCCGAACTCGACGTGCAGCTGACCTCCGTCTCCGACCAGTGGGCGCAATTCTCGATCGCCGGCCCTAAAACCCGCGGCCTGCTGAAGGAGATCGTCGACCCGGCGGAGGACCTTTCCAATGAAGGTTTTCCCTTCATGGGCGCGCGGGAAGTCGCATTGCGCGGCGGCATCAAGGCAAGGCTGTTCCGCATCTCCTTCTCCGGTGAGATGGCGTTCGAGATTTCCGTGCCGGCACGCTACGGCGAGGCGATGGCGCGCAATCTGATGCTGGCCGGCGAGCCGTTCGGCGTCACGCCTTACGGCACCGAGGCGCTCGGCGTGATGCGCATCGAAAAGGGCCACGTAGCCGGACCGGAACTGAACGGTACGACGACGGCGGCCGATCTTGGCCTCGGCAAGATGACGTCGACCAAGAAAGATTTCATCGGCCGCGTCATGGCCGGCCGCGAGGCGCTTGTCGCGCCTGACCGGCAGGTCGTCGTCGGCATCAAGCCGACGGACAGAGCGCGCCGCCTGCGCTCGGGCGCGCACATCATCCCGAAGGGGCAGACGCCCGGGCCAGGCAACGACCAGGGCTATGTCACCTCGGTCTGCTTCTCGCCGACATCAGACCAGTGGATTGGGCTCGCGCTTGTCGAGCGCGGACGCGAGCGCATCGGCGAGATCGTCCATGCGCATGACCCGATACGCGGCGAGGACTATGACGTCGAGCTCTGCAATCCCGTCTTCTATGATCCAGATGGAGGGCGCCAGCGTGGCTGAGTTTTCCTGGGACGTTCGCAGTCCGCTCGATCGCGCGCTCGCGGTGGGGCGGTATGGTGCGCGTGGCGATGCCTGCGTGACGCTGACCGAGATCCGCAATTTCGACCTCGTCCAGGTGATGGCGCGGCGCGGCAAGGCGGCGGAGATGGCCAAGGCCGCGAAGGCACGCTTCGGCAGTGCGGCTCCGAAAACACCGCAGGCGGTGCAAGGCTCGGATGCCACGCTGATCTGGTCGGGACCTGATCAGTTTTTTGTCCTGTCGAAGGGCGGCAAGCACGCGATTGGGGCGCTTGGCCAAGCGTTCGCGCAATCGGCTTCGCTCTCCGACCAGTCGCATGCCCGTGTGCTGATCAGCGTTTCTGGCGTCAAGGCGCGGGCGATGTTGGCCAAGCTGTCGTCGATCGATCTGCATTCGGGTGTGTTCGCCGTCGGCGCGGCGGCGGCCACGTCGATGGATCACACCAGCGTCACGCTCTGGCGTGGGAATGACCTGGCGGATGGGCTGGCGGTGTTCAACATTCTGGTGTTCGCGACCTTCGCCGAGAGCCTTTGGCACACGATGCTGGACTCGGCTGCGGAGTACGGCCTGGCGATCGCGCATTCAGAGCAACTGGCGTAGCCCTTGCGCGCTTTTCCCTTCTTCCCTTGCGGGAGAAGGTGGCCTCGCGAAGCGAGGTCGGATGAGGGGTGCTCCAGCTTGGCACCGGCGGCACTCCGTCACCCACCCCTCAACCGTCTCGGCGCTGCGCGCCGATCCACCTTCTCCCACAAGGGGAGAAGGAAGAAGGGGTGGTCTGCCTTGCCAAACGCAACCGCGCTGCTATTCTTGCTGCTAAAATAATTTCACACACAGGCAAACTTGTTTCTCGAACCGCAAGGCTGAGATGAGCCAGTCGCCCTACCCAACAGTCACAGCCGGACCGCCGCGCCCGAGCCTCATCCTGAGGCCCGGTCAGATCGCGCTGCCGCCAGGCATGGAGCGCCACACGATCCAAGGCAACGGGGCTTTGCTGATCGAGGTCGAGGCCGGCGATATCATCACCGTACGCAATGTCGAAGGCGGCCAGGCCTGCGAAGTTCTGGCCTGGGACACCACAGGCACCACCGATCCCGGCATCTTCGGCGAAAAATCCAACAGCAATGCCGCCGGCATCAAGGCGCTCCTCGCCGAGGGCGATGACAGTCTCGCGTCCCTACGCCGCGGGCTGGCGCGCCGGCAAGTGGTGCTCGATCAGGCAAAGGCGCTGCGCGTGTTCGGCAGCACAACGCCCGCCGGGACCGAACAGGCTTTCACCGTCACGCGCGACGGCTCGATGGTCATCGCCGCGCCCGGCGGACCGATGCTGGTCGACAGCCATGACACGGCGACGCCGCTCACCGTCATCGTGCGCCGCGCCACGATCCGCCTGAAAACAAAATCGCAGGTGGCCGATCCCCTCGCCGATCCGGTGCTTGACCTGCGCGTCCATTCAGCAACGGCGGAATCCTATTTCGTCAAGGCCGGCGACTATCTGCAGATCATCGATGTCGACGGCCGGCAATGCACCGACTTCCAGTGCTTTTCGGCGCGCAAGCTGGACAAGGGCCTCGACCATCCTCTCGACGTGACGACGACGCGCACGCTGATGGGGTCGAGTTATCCGATGCCTGGCCTGCATTCCAAATATTACGACCAGGACATGGAGCCGCTGGTCGAGGTGGTGCAGGACACATGCGGCCGGCATGATGCCTTCGCGCTGGCCTGTGCTGCGAAATATTACGACGACATCGGCTATCCCGGCCACACCAACTGCTCGGAGAATTTCAATGGCGCCCTGGCCGGCAAGGGCATCAATCCCCGCACCGGGTGGATGGCGATCAACTTCTTCTTCAACACCGCCATCGACGCGCATGGCGTGATGGTGTCCGACGAACCATGGTCGCGGCCGGGCGACTATGTGCTGCTCAGGGCGCTGACCGACATCGTCTGCGTCTCCTCCGCCTGCCCCGACGACACGACGCCGGCCAATGGCTGGGATCTCACCGACATCCATGTGCGGACCTATTCCGGCCAGCACAAATTCTCGCGAGCGATCGCCAGACGCATGACGCCCGATTCGGAACCGAAAATGACCCGCGAGACCTCCTTCCATTCGTCCTTTGCCAAGCACACCCGCAATTTCTCGGAATACAGGGGCTACTGGCTGGCCAACTCCTTCGCCAAGGAGGGGCCTATCGCCGAGTACTGGGCCTGCCGGCAGGACGCCGTGATCATGGACCTGTCGCCGCTCAGAAAATTCGAGGTCACCGGCCCGGATTCCGAAGCGCTGCTGCAATACACGCTGACCCGCGACGTGAAAAAACTCGGCGTCGGCCAGGTCGTCTACTCCGCCATGTGCTACGAGCATGGCGGCATGATCGACGACGGCACGCTGCTGCGGCTCGGCAAGGATAATTTCCGCTGGGTCGGCGGCGACGATCTGTCCGGCGAATGGCTGCGAGAGACCGCCAAGAAGCTTGGGCTTAATGTCCTGGTGCGCTCCTCCACGGACCAGATGCACAATGTCGCCGTACAGGGCCCAAAAAGCCGCGATATCCTCAGAGAAGTGATCTGGACTTCGCCGCTGCAGCCTTCGCTCGACGAGCTCGAATGGTTCCGCTTCGCGGTCGCCCGCATCGGCGGCGGCAACGGCATTCCGGTCGTCGTCTCGCGCACCGGCTATACCGGTGAGCTCGGCTATGAGATCTGGTGCCATCCGCGCGACGCCGAAAAAGTGTTCGACGCCATCTGGGAAGCCGGCCAGCCGCATGGGCTGAAGCCGATGGGCCTGCAAGCGCTCGACATGGTGCGCATCGAGGCCGGGCTGATCTTCGCGGGCTACGAATTCTCCGACCAGACCGATCCGTTCGAGGCCGGCATCGGCTTCACCGTGCCGCTGAAAAGCAAGACCGACGATTTCATCGGCCGCGAGGCGCTGATCCGCCGCAAAGAGAACCCGCAGAACAAACTGGTCGGGCTCGACATCGACAGCAATGTCGCGGTCGGCCATGGCGATTGCGTGCATGTCGGCCGCGCCCAGATCGGCGTCGTCACCTCGGGCATGCGGTCGCCGGTGCTTGGCAAGAACATCGCGCTGGCCAAGCTCGACGTCACCCACGCGGCTGTTGGTACCGAGGTCGAGATCGGCAAGCTCGACGGCCACGCCAAACGGCTGCCGGCGCGTGTCGTCGCCTTCGCCCATTACGATCCGCAGAAGACCCGGCCGCGCTCCTGATTGCTGCCCTCCGGACAGGCAAAACCGCGCGCGTCAGAGGTGCCGCGAGACGTATCGCCGCCTGCGCGCGCAAGCGTGATGTGCACGGAGTCACAAAACGCTTGACGTGAAAGCGCGCTGGATCAATCTTCACTCCTAAGAAAAAAATACGACTGAGTGGAAACACCGGAGTCGTCAGGTCATGTGCCGGGGAGCAAGCTTCGCAAAGCCGAGGCATCGCTGGCGGGGAACACGAGAAAAAGGGGAAGTCACTGACATGAGCACCATAAGCACGGCCCTCGAGCAGCCTGCCGAAAGCAAGCTGCTCAGGCATATCGACTGGCGCGGCGCCTTCTGGGTGGCGAGCGGCGTTCCGGCACTGGTCCTGTTTTCGATCGGCGGCATCGCCGGCACGACCGGGACGCTGGCCTTCCTGATCTGGACGGTGTCCATGATCATGGGCTTCCTGCAATCCTTCACCTATGCCGAGATCGCCGGCCTGTTCCCAAACAAGTCTGGCGGCGCTTCTATCTACGGCGCCACCGCCTGGCTGCGCTATTCCAAGTTCATCGCGCCGCTGTCGGTGTGGTGCAACTGGTTCGCCTGGTCGCCGGTGCTGTCTCTCGGCTGCTCGATCGCCGCCGCCTATATCCTCAACGCGCTGGCGCCGGTGCCGCTGTTCACCGAGACCTCGCCTGATGTCGTCGCCTATATAGCGGCGCATGCCGGAACGGCGCCCGCGGACGCCATCACGGCGGTGACCGCGGCCGCGACACCGGCGATCCGCAACTGGACGCTGTACAGCCACACGCTGGGTCCGGTCTCCTTCACGCTCAACGCCACCTTCTTCATCGGCGCGGTGCTGATGCTGATCATCTTCTCGATCCAGCATCGCGGCATCCTCGGCACGGCCAATGTGCAGAAATATATTGGCCTGCTGGTCATCATCCCGATGCTGATCGTCGGCGTCGTGCCGATCTTCACCGGACAGATCAACTGGGCCAATTTCTCGCCGCTGGTGCCGCTGGCGGCCGCCTATGCGCCGGACCCGGGCGCCTGGAACATCGCCGGCTGGACGCTGGTGCTCGGTGGCATGTTCATCGCCGCCTGGTCGACCTACGGTTTTGAAACCGCCGTCTGCTACACCTCCGAGTTCAAGAACCCCGGCACCGACACGTTCAAGGCCATCTTCTATTCCGGCCTGCTCTGCATGCTTCTGTTCATCCTGGTGCCCTTCACCTTCCAGGGTGTGCTGGGCTTGAACGGCATGCTGGCGACACCGATCGTCGACGGCTCGGGTGTGGCGGATGCGCTGGCCGGCATGGTCGGCGGCGGCAAGATTATCCACAGCCTGCTGGTGATGCTGATGATCCTGGCGCTGGTGCTGTGCATCATGACGGCGATGGCCGGCTCCTCGCGCACACTCTACCAGGGCTCGGTCGACGGCTGGCTGCCGCGCTATCTCAGCCACGTCAACGAACATGGCGCGCCGACGCGCGCGATGTGGACCGACCTCTGCTTCAACCTGATCGTGCTGGCCATCGCCTCGGCCGACGCGACGAGCTTCTTCTTCATCCTCGCCGTGTCGAATTGCGGCTACATCATCTTCAACTTCCTCAACCTCAATGCCGGCTGGATCCATCGCATCGACAACGGCCATATCGCGCGGCCGTGGAAAGCGCCGACCTGGCTTCTCGGGATCGGGGCGATCTTCGCCTATGTCAACGCGATCTTCATGGGCGCCGGCGCCAAGGTATGGAACCCGATGGCGCTGTGGGCCGGGCTGATCACCGCGGCACTGATTATCCCGGTGTTCTGCTACCGCCACTACATCCAGGACAAGGGCAAATTCCCCGACCACATGCTGGCCGATCTCGGCATGACGGGAGCTGACCTCGCGGTTAAGAAAGCGGGCATGCTGCCCTATCTGACGCTGATCGCCGGTGTGGCGGTGATGCTGATCGCAAACTGGGTATTCGTCATCTGACAGGCCGACTTATGAAGCATCGGGCGCGCTTCGGCGCGCCCGATGCTTTTCGTCAACCGGCCTTGCGGATCGTCGTCTTCTCGAAGAACCGGTTGGGCGGCCGCTTCAGGCCGAGATTCTCGCGCAGCGTGGAGCCCTCATACTGCCGCCTGAAGATGCCGCGCCGCTGCAGCTCGGGCACCACCTTCTCGACGAAATCGTCGAGCCCGGCGGGCAGATAGGGAAACATGATGTTGAAGCCGTCCGATCCCTCGGTGATCAGCCATTCCTCCATCTCGTCGGCAATGGTTTGCGGCGTGCCGACGAAGGCGAGCCCGGAATAACCGCCCAGCCGCTGGGCAAGCTGGCGAATGGTCAGGTTTTCGTTCCGGGCAAGCTCGATGACGCGCTCGCGGCTGCTCTTCGAGGCATTGGTCTCGGGTATGTCCGGCAGCGTTGCATCGGGATCAAAGGCCGACGCGTCATGCCCAAGCGCGATCGACAGTGAGGCAATGCCGCTCTCGTAATAGACCAGGCTGTCGAGCTTCGCCCGCTTGGCCCGCGCATCCTCGACGCTGTCGCCGACGATGACGAATGCGCCAGGCAGGATCTTGATGTCGTCGCGGGAGCGGCCGAACTTCTGTGCCCTGCCCTTGACGTCGGCAAAAAAGCGCTGCCCGGCGGCAAGATCGCCATGGGCGGCGAAAATCACCTCGGCCGTCTCGGCGGCCAGTTGCCGCCCGGCTTCCGAGGCGCCGGCCTGGACGATGACCGGCCAGCCCTGCACCGGCCGCGCAATGTTGAGCGGGCCACGCACGGAGAGGTGTTCGCTCTTATGGTCCAGCACGTGCAATTTGGCGGGATCGAAATAGAGCCCGCTTTCGGCGTCGCGGATGAAGGCGTCGTCGGCAAAACTGTCCCACAGGCCGGTCACGACATCGTAGAATTCCCGCGCCCGGTGATAGCGCTCGTCATGCTCGACATGTTCGTCCAGCCCGAAGTTGAGCGCCGCATCGGGGTTGGACGTGGTGACGATGTTCCAGCCGGCGCGTCCGCCGCTGATATGGTCGAGCGACGCGAAGCGCCTAGCAATGTGATAGGGCGTGTCGAAGGTCGTCGACGCAGTGGCGACCAGCCCGATGTGATCGGTGACGGCGGCCAGCGCCGACAACAGCGTGAACGGCTCGAACGAGGTCACGGTGTGGCTGCGGCGCAGCGCCTCGATCGGCATGTTGAGCACGGCCAGATGGTCGGCCATGAAGAAGGCGTCGAACTTCGCCGCCTCCAGCGTCTGGGCGAAGCGCTTCAGATGCGCGAAGTTGAAATTGGCGTCAGGATAGGCGCCGGGATAGCGCCAGGCGCCGGTGTGCAAGCTGACCGGGCGCATGAAGGCGCCAAGCCGCAATTGCCGTTTTTCTGCCATGGGAAGACATCCTGATGAGGACGAGCGTTGCCGCTCCGGTGTCGCTCAACATGGAACCGCATTGCGGCCCTGGGAAGGAATTCTGTTTTGCAAAATCGGCAGCGGGGAGCATTTTCATCGGTGCGACGGACCAGCCGTCACACCGCATCATCCGCCATAGCTGACGGCGGATGATGCGATGAAACCTCCTTATTCCGCGGCCAGGGCCAGTTGCGGCCGCTCGGTCGCCAACTCTGGCTCGGGCGCCTGCTCATTGTTCACCACCTTCTTCGGCTCGCGGCCAAAGAACAGGGCGTAGCCAGCCGGCAGCACCAGGATGGTCAGCACGGTGGCAACCACGATGCCGCCCATCATGGCGTAGGCGAGCGGCCCCCAGAACACGGCGCGCGAGATCGGGATGAGCGCCAGCACCGCCGTCATCGCCGTCAGCACGATCGGCCGGAAACG
The DNA here is from genome assembly GCF_002294905.1 of Mesorhizobium sp. WSM4308. Classification (NCBI taxonomy): domain Bacteria; kingdom Pseudomonadati; phylum Pseudomonadota; class Alphaproteobacteria; order Hyphomicrobiales; family Phyllobacteriaceae; genus Mesorhizobium; species Mesorhizobium sp. WSM4308. The sequence continues at coordinate 252,268 of NZ_NSFW01000001.1, forward strand.
ACGCACGGCCGAGCCGATGATGGCCTCCGAACGTTCCATGCCTCTGGCGATGTCCTGGTCGATCTGGTCGACCAGGATGATCGAGTTGCGCATGATGATGCCGAGCAGCGCGATGACGCCGAGAATGGCGACGAAGCCGAACGGCGCGCCGCTGATCAAAAGCGCGGCGGCAGCCCCGATGATGCCGAGCGGACCGGTGGCCAGCACCAGCATCGCCTTGCCGAAGTTCTGCAGCTGGATCATCAGGAGCACGACGATGATGGCCAGCATGACCGGCGCCTTGGCGGCGATCGACGCCTGGCTTTCGGCCGAATCCTCGGCACCGCCCTGGATCTCGATCTTGTAGCCGGGCGCCAGGCCGTCGCGCAGGCCCTGCATGTCCTTGTACATCTTGGTGACGACGTCGTTGGACTGCACGCCATCGGGAAGCGTTGCACGCACGCTGATCGTCGGCAGGCGGTCGCGGCGCCACTCGATGCCTTGCTCCAGCACCGGCACCACCTTGGCCACCTGCGACAGCGGCACGAAACCGCCGAAATCGGTCGGGATGTAGACCGAATCGACCGAGGACAGCAGGCTGCGGCTGGCATCCGGCTCGCGGGCAACGATGGAGACCGTCTCCTCGCCGTCGCGGAAGTCGTCGAGCGGCGCACCGGCCATGGTCGCCTGCAGCATCTGGCGGATGCGCTGCGAGGTAACGCCGAGCGCCCGGGCACGATCCTGGTCGATGACCAGCTTCATTGCCGGCACCGGCTCGAGCCAATCGTCATGCACCGCGCCCAGCAGCGGATCCTCGCGGAATTTCGCCTTCACCTGGTCGGCGATGCGGCGCACCTCCTGGCGATCGGGACCCATGACGCGCATCTGCACCGGCCAGCCGGTCGGCGGTCCGAGGAACAGGCGATCGACCTTGGCGCGGATCGAGGGGAAATCCTCGGCCAGAACCGTGCGCAGCTTGACGATCAGCCGCTCGCGCGCAGGCTCGTCATTGGCCATGACAAGCATCTGGGCGAAGTTCGGGTTGCGCAGCTGCTGGTCGAGCGGCAGGAAGAAGCGCGGCGCGCCCTCGCCGATATAGGTGGCGATGAAGCGCTTGTCCTTGTCGTCCATCATCTTGGCTTCCAGCGCCTTGGCCTGCGTCTCGACCTCCTTGATGCTGGTGCCTTCCGGCAGCCAGAGGTCGACGAGGATTTCCGGCCGCGACGATTGCGGGAAGAAGTTCTGCGGGATGAACTGGAACGCCCACAGGCTGGTGCCGAAAGTCACCAGCGTCATGACGAGAACGATGATGCGGTGGCGCACGGCCCAGCCGACGGTAGAGCGCAGCCGGCGGTAGAAGCGCGTGTCGAAGACATCGTGATGGCTGCCGGCATGCTTGCGCTGCTTGAGGATCATGTTGCCGAGCCACGGCGTGAAATAGACCGCGACGAACCACGAGACGATCAGCGCGATGCCGACGACATAAAACAGCGTGCGCACATATTCGCCAGCCGTGGAAGCGGCGAAGCCGACCGGGATGAAGCCGGCGGTGGTGATGAGCGTGCCGGTCAGCATCGGGAAAGCGGTCGACGTATAGGCGAAGCTAGCCGCCTCGATCTTGACCAGCCCCTCCTCAAGCTTGCGCTCCATCATCTCGACGACGATCATGGCGTCGTCGACGAGCAGGCCGAGCGCGATGATCAGGGCGCCCAGCGAAATGCGCTGCAGGTCGATGCCGAGCTCGTACATGATGGCGAAGGTAGCGGCCAGAACCAGCGGGATGGCGATGGCGACGACCAGCCCTGAACGCCAGCCGATCGACAGGAACGAGACGACAAGCACGATCAGCAGCGCCTCGCCGAGCGCATGCATGAATTCGGCCACTGCATCGGTGACGACGCCCGGCTGGTCGGAAATCTGGTCGACCGACACGCCATAAGGCAGCGCTTCTTCAAAGCGCTTGTAGGTCGCCTCGACGTCCTTGCCGACATCGGTGACCTTGAAACCCTTCGCCATGACGACACCAAGCTGCACGCTGTCATGACCGTTGAAGCGGTATTTGCGCTGGAAGGGATCCTCGAGCCCGGAGGTCACGGTGGCGATGTCGCCGAGACGGGTTACCTGCCCACCGGCACGCAGGCGCAATTCCCTGATGTCGGCGGCCTTGGTGACGTCGCCTTCGACGGAGATGCGCACCGAATTGACGCCGGTGTCGACGGCACCGGCCGGATCGACATTGTTCTGGCCCTTGATGGCGTTCTGCAGGTCGGTCAGCGTCAGGCCGCGCTCGGCCAGCGCCTTGGACGAGACATCGATATAGAGCTTTTCCGGCTGGTCGCCGATGATGACGGCCTTCTCGACGCCTGGCGTGGTCAACAGCATGTCGCGCGCCTGGATGGCGAACTTCTTCAACTCTGGATAGGAGAAGCCGTCACCGCTGATCGAATGCAGGGTGATGAAGGTGTCGCCGAACTCGTCGTTGAAATAGGGGCCGAGCAGGCCTTGCGGCAGGTCGCCGGAAATGTCGCCGACCTTCTTGCGCACCTGATAGAAGGCGTCCGTCACCTCGGCGGCGTTGGTGTCGCCCTTGATCTGCACGGTGATGATGGCGCTGCCGGCGCGCGTGAAGGAGCGCACGAAGTCGAGATGCGGCGTTTCCTGCAGCTTGCGCTCGATCTTGTTGACGACCTGGTCCTCCATCTCCTGGATAGAGGAACCCGGCCAGATCGCCTGGACGACCATCACCCGGAAGGTGAAATCGGGGTCTTCCTTCTGGCCCATGCGCATCAGGCCGAGCGCACCGGCGATGATGATCAGCCCGAACAGGAAGCGCGCGATGGAGGGATGACCGATGGCCCAGCGCGACAGGTTGAAGGGCCGCTTTTCTTCAGTGGAGGTCGTCATCGTTGCAGGTCCACTTTGCTTGTTTGCCGGCGCCTGGCGCTTCGAAGAAGCAGGGCGCGCGAAACGAAATCATCCGTGTTCGATCTGGCTTCCGGGCGGCGAGGCTTTCCGAGCGGAGAGACACTCATCGCGGTGGGACGCTAGGTCGATGCGGGGGTACATCGGCCGTGACGTCTCAACCTTCGGGCGCACGCCGCCCGGAAACCTGCGGCCGCGGCAACGCGCGGCCGACCTATCTGTCCTCAGCGCAGCCGGCTGGCGTCGTCGCCCTCGGCGGACGCGGATTGCTGCGCCACGCCGCCGGCGAGCTTGACCTTCAGATTCTCGGTCATGAACTGGGTGCCGGCGGCGACCACGACATCGCCGGGTTTCAATCCTTCGGCCACACGCACGCCATCGGCGGCGAACTTGGCAACCTTCACCGGACGGGCATGAACGGTGTCGGCGTCACGATCGACGGTCCAGACGATCGACTGGCTGTCTTTCTCCGCCAAGGCGCTCAAGGGGATCGAAACCAGCTGCTTTTCGTTGGCGGCCGAGGCCTCGATATTGGCGGTCATGCCGAGAAGCACACGTGGATCATTGGGCAGGCTGACACGGACGGCGAAAGTGCGCGACTGTGGATCTGCGCTGCCGGCAACCTCGCGGACCTTGCCGTCGAGCGCCAGCGCGCTGTCGGACCAGAACCCGGCCTTGACCGACTTGCCGGGCTTGAACTCGGCGATCTCCATTTCCGGCACCGCGATCAGAACTTCCTTTTCGCCGTCGACCGCGACAGTGACCACAGGCGTGCCGGAGCCGACCACCTGGCCGACATCGGCGTTGACAGCCGTGACGATGCCGTCCCTGTCGGCCTTGAGGTCGGTATAGCCGACCTGGTTCTTGGCCTGGTCAAGCGAGGAACGGGCGGAGTCGCGCGTGGCGACCGCCTGGTCATGGGTCAGCGTCGCCTGTTCGAGCTGCGATTTCGGCGCGAAGTTTTTGGCGAAAAGCTGCTCGGCGCGCTTGCGCGCAAGCTCTGTCGTCTCGACCTGCCGTTCGGCGGCATCGAGCGCTGCCTGCGCGCTCTTGACCGACAGATCGTAGTCGGTGGGATCGATGCGGGCGAGCACATCGCCCGGCACCACATGCTGGCCGATGTCGACCAGACGTTCGGTGATCTTGCCGTTGACGCGGAAAGCCAGGGCGCTTTCGGTGCGGGCCCGCACCGACCCCGAATAGGAGAGCGTGCGGGAGTCATGCGCCTGGGCGATCTCGACGACCTTGACCGGGCGGATGATCTCCTTGACCTCGGCCTTCTCCTGGCTGCAGCCGGCAAGCGCGAGCGCCGCGACTACCAGGCCCGCGACCGGCAACCCGCGGATGATGGAATTGGACAAAGACATAGTAATACTCCCGACTGGAGGCGGACTGCCGACACCGGCGCCGGCGGCTATTTCAAGGCTCTGATGGCGTAGTCGATAAGTTCGTCGGGCATTGCCCGGTTGGTCTTGGCAAGGCACTGCGCCACCATCTGCGGGTGGCAAAGGATGATTGTAGCGGCGCCGAAGCAGCGTGACGCGGTCACCGGGTCCTGCTTGGCGAACTCGCCGGCCTCGATACCCTCGCGGATCACTTCCGCGAAGAGATCGTGGATGCTGTCGACGTGCTTGTCGATGACGCCCCAATCGCGCTCAAGCGCGACGATGACCATCTCATGGACCTTCTGCGCATCGAGCATGGTCTCCAGCGTCATCTTGTACTGGGCGTGAATGTAGCGCCGCAGCCGCTCCTCGGCGCCGATCGGCAGGTGCATGATCTCGTAAGCCATCTTGTAGCTGGCGCCGAGCATCCGGCCGCACACCGCCTGGTGGATTTCGACCTTGGAGGCAAAGAAACGGTAGATGTTGGCCGGCGACATGCCGAGCTCGCGGGCAATGTCGGCTACATTGGTCTTGCCGTAGCCATAGTGCCGGAACAGGCGCTCGGCGCAGTCGAGAATGCGGGTCACATTCTCCTGTCTGGCGGTATCGACCATGATGTTGGCGGCTTCGGACATGGTTCTTTCGTTTGACAAGTGACGAATTTCAATTTTCGTCAGTCGTAAATTGAAGGAGGTGGGATGTCAACGCGAAATCGACGTACGCGTTCAAGATCGTGACAGATGGTGACATCCAACAGACGTCACCAAGCGGCCCAAGGATGCGGGCAACTCGAAATATTTTTTGAGAGGCAGTCGCTTTTCAGGCGAGTTTGGCCATTTCCCGGAGCCGGAATTTCTGGATCTTGCCGGTCGAGGTCTTTGGAATCTCGGCGAAAATCACGGCTTTCGGCACTTTGAAGCGGGCAAGCAGCGCACGGCAGTGCTCAATGATCTCGGCCTCGCTCGCCGTCTTGCCGGGCTTCAGCTCGACATAGGCGACCGGCACCTCGCCCCATTTGTCGTCATGGCGCGCCACAACGCCGCAGGAGGCGACGGACGGGTGTTTGTAGAGCGCATCCTCGACCTCGATCGAGGAAATGTTCTCGCCGCCCGAGATGATGATGTCCTTGGAGCGGTCCTTGAGCTGGATGTAGCCATCGGGATGCATGACGCCGAGATCGCCGGAATGGAACCAGCCGCCGGCGAAGGATTCGTCGCTGGCCTTGCGGTTCTTGAGATAGCCCTTCATGACGATGTTGCCACGGAACATGACCTCGCCGATGGTCTCGCCGTCGGCCGGCGTCGCCTGCATCGTTTCGGGGTCCATGACGGTCAGGCCTTCGAGCGCGGCGTAGCGCACGCCCTGCCTTGCCTTCTTGGCGCTGCGCTCGCCCTTTGCGAGATCGTCCCATTCGCCGTGCCATTCGTTGACCACGGCCGGGCCATAGGTCTCGGTCAGGCCATAGAGATGGGTGACGGCAAAGCCGGCATCGGCCATCCCCGACAGCACGGCTTCCGGCGGCGGCGCGGCCGCGGTGTTGAAGGTCACCGTCTGCGCGAACGTGCGCTTGTCCTCATCCCGGGCGTTGATCAGCACCGACATGACGACCGGCGCGCCGCAGAGATGGGTGACGCCGTGATCGGCGATGGCGTCGTAGATCGGCTTCGGCCGCACCCAGCGCAGGCAGACATGGGTGCCGGCCTGGACGGCCAGAGTCCACGGAAAGCACCAGCCATTGCAGTGGAACATCGGCAGCGTCCAGAGATAGACGGCGTGCTTGGCCATGCCGGCATGGATGGTGTTGGTGTAGGCCATCAGGGCGGCACCGCGATGGTGATAGACGACGCCCTTCGGATTGCCTGTCGTGCCCGAGGTGTAGTTGAGCGAGATGGCGTCCCATTCATCGTCGGGCATCGACCAGGCGAAATCCTCGTCGCCGCCGGTGACAAAATCCTCATAGTCGAGCCCGCCAATCCGTTCGCCCTTCGGATAGGGGGCGTCGGCGGCGTAGTCGGGATCGTCATAGTCGATGACCAGCGGCTTGACCTTGGCCAGATCGAGCGCCTGCCGGACGACGCCGGAGAATTCGCGGTCGACGATGAGCACCTTGGTCTCGGCATGGTCGAGCTGGAAGGCGATGACCGCGGCGTCGAGGCGGGTGTTGAGCGAATGCAGCACCGCCTTGGTCATCGGCACGCCGAAATGCGCCTCCAGCATCGGCGGCGTGTTGGACAGCATCACGGTGACCGTGTCGCCCTTGCCGATGCCGCGCTTTTGCAGCGCCGATGCGAGCTTCAGCGAGCGGTGCCAGAAATCGCGGTAGCTGATGCGCTGGCGGCCGTGGATGATGGCGATGTGGTCGGGATAGGTCTTTGCCGCGCGCTCCAGATAGGTGAGCGGCGTCAGAGGCTGGTGGTTGGCCGCGTTCCTGTCCAGATCCTGTTGGTAGGAATTGCCCATCCCGTCCTCCCCAAGTCCTTTTCGAGCTTTCTAACCTTAGGGCTCTCGTCAGGCCATCCCCCTGAATGGTCGAAAATGCTATGCTGTCCGGACTTTGTAGAACGACCATCCCGGATGCGTTTTGTTTAGAGGCGATCGCACTCACGCATGCCAATTTGACTTTTGTCGAGAGCCGTGACTAATGTCAGCCGAGGAGACGGCATGGCGATCCGACCGGCAGAACAACTCATTCACAAAGCCGCCTGGCTCTACTATGCGCATGGCCTGCGGCAGGACCAGGTTGCGAGCCAGCTTAACATTTCGCGTGCTTCGGTGGCCATGTATCTGCGCAAGGCGCGCGAGACCGGCATCGTCAACATCTCGACCTCGACGCAGCTGTTCACCGATGACGTGATGGCGCGCAGGCTCGAGGATGCCTTGAAGCTCGACGCGGTCTGGATCGCACCGGAGAACGGCTATATCCCGGACCCGTCTACGGATATCGCCGTGCTGGCGGCGAGCGTCTTTCTCGAACTGGTCAAGAAGGGCGACCGTATCGGCGTCGCCTGGGGCCGCACTGTCTATACAATCGCCGACATCATGTCCTATGCCGACCTGCAGGATGTCACGGTGGTGCAGCTCTGCGGCAATCTCGGCGCGCCCTACTCCTATCGGCCCGACCAGTGCACCATGGAAATCGCGCGCCGGCTCAACGCCAAGGGGCTTAATTTCTATGCGCCGCTGGTGCTGTCGACGGAAGAGCTGGCGCGTGCGTTGCGCGCCGAGCCGGTGATCCGCGAACAGCTGGCCGGCATCAGCGATTGCAATCTCGCGCTTTTCTCCGTCGGCACCGTCGATGCAGACAGCCATGTCGTCAAATGCGGCGCGCTCAACCCGGACGAAATGGCCGCGCTGCGCGGCATCGGCGCCGCCGGGGTGATTGCCGGACAGATCATCGACGCCAGGGGCGAGGCACTCGACTGCAGCTACAACCGCCGGGTCATTTCGGCTGAACTCGGCTCGCTGCGCGCCATCGAAAAACGCTTGATGGTGGTGCAGGAGGACAGCAAGTTCGAGCCATTGCTCGCGGCGCTCGCGGGCGGGCTTTGCACGCATCTCGTGGTCGGCGCGCATATGGCGCAACGGCTGCTCGATCATGCCGGAGCGACACCACATAAAGCATCCTGAAAAAGGCACCCTTCGCCGGCGCATTGTCATCAAGGCGTCGCGGCATTCCTGTTTCACCACCCAAGACAGCAACTGGACGAAGCGAACATGAAGAATTTGTGGAACGACGACACGGCCGAGAAACTCGTCGCCGACTATGCCAAGAAGGGCGTCGGCCGCGACCTCGCGCTGCGCGTCTACACGACGCGGCTGCTGGGCGGCGTGCCGCAGCTGGTCCTGCATGGCGGCGGCAACACGTCCTGCAAGATCAAGGCGACCGACCTCGTCGGCGATGAATGGGATGTGCTGTGCGTCAAGGGCAGCGGCTGGGACATGGCCGTCATCGAGCCGCAGGGACTGCCGGCGGTCAAGATGGGCGCCCTGCTCAAGGCGCGCGCGCTGGACAAGCTCGCGGACGAGGACATGGTGGCGCTGCAGCGGGCAAACCTCATCGATCCGTCCTCGCCCAATCCCTCGGTCGAGACGCTGCTGCATGCCTTCCTGCCGCATAAATTCGTCGACCACACCCATTCGACCGCTATCCTGGCCATCGTCGACCAGGAAGACTCGAAGCCGCTGGTAAAGACGGTCTTCGGCGAGAAGATGGGCTACGTGCCCTACATCATGCCGGGCTTCGACCTTGCCAAGGCGGCGGCCGACGTCTTCGATGCCGACCCGACGGTGGAAGGACTGATCCTCGACAAGCACGGCATCTTCACCTTTGGTAACGATGCCAAACAGGCCTATGACCGGATGATCCACTATGTGAACGTCGCCGAGGAGTACGTCGCCAGGAACGCCAAGCCGAAGGCTGCCAAGGCGGCGTTGCCGGCAAGGCTCGCGACGCCGGCGTCCATCGCGCCGATGCTGCGCGGCGCCGTTGCGGTGGCGCGCGGCGAAGGCCGCTTCGACCGCATGATCTCTGACTTCCGCACCTCCGACGCGATCGTCGATTTCATCAATTCGGCCGCCATCGCCGACTATGCCGGACGCGGCGTGTCGACACCGGATCTGTCGATCCGCATCAAGACCGGGCCGATGGCGGTGCCGGCGCCCGATGCCGACAAGGTCGGCGACTACAAGGCCGTCATCAAGAACCATGTCGACGCCTTCGCCAAGGAGTACCGGGCCTATTTCGAGACCAATGACGCACTCGACGACGTCAAGCGCACCATGCTCGACCCGATGCCGCGGCTGACGCTGGTGCCGGGGCTCGGCATGTTCGGCCACGGCCGCACGCTGAAGGATGCCAGGATCGCCTCCGATGTCGGCGAGATGTGGATCGAGGCGGTGCGCGGCGCCGAAGCCGTCGGCCGTTTCCATCCGCTGTCCAAGGCCGATTTGTTCCCGCTCGAATACTGGTCGCTCGAACAGGCCAAGCTTGCCTCCAACAAGCCGAAGCCGCTGACCGGCCAGGTGGTGCTGATCACCGGCGGCGCTGGCGCGATCGGGGCTGCAACGGCAAAGCTGTTCGCCGACAATGGCGCCCATGCCGTCGTCGTCGATCTCGATGCCGAGAAGGCCGCCGATGCCGCCAAGAAAGCCGGCAACAATTCGATCGGCGTCGCCGCCGACATCACCGACCCGGCCCAGGTGCGCGCGGCGTTCGACAAAGCTTTAGCCGTGTTCGGCGGCGTCGACATCCTTGTCTCCAACGCGGGCACGGCCTGGGAAGGCCGGATCGGCGAGCTCGACGATGCGCTGCTGCGCAAGAGCTTCGAGCTCAATTTCTTCGCCCACCAGTCGGTGGCGCAGAACGCCGTGCGCATCATGCTGGAACAGGGCACCGGCGGTGTGCTGTTGTTCAACACCTCCAAGCAGGCGGTCAATCCCGGTCCGAAATTCGGCGCCTATGGCGTGCCGAAGGCGGCGACTTTGTTCCTGTCCAGGCAATATGCGCTCGACTACGGCGCCCATGGCATCCGCTCGAACGCCGTCAACGCCGACCGCATCCGCTCCGGCCTTTTGACCGACGCCATGATCGCCAGCCGCTCCGGCGCGCGCGGCGTATCGGAAAAGGAATACATGTCCGGCAATCTGCTTGGCCAGGAAGTGACGGCGCAGGATGTGGCGCAGGCCTTCCTGCATCACGCGCTGGCCGAACGCACCACCGCCGACGTGACGACGGTGGATGGGGGCAACATCGCGGCGGCGCTGCGGTAGGGTTTCCGGCAGATAACAAAAAGGGCGGCTCGCAGGCCGCCCTTTTCATATGTGCTACGACGACCCCTACTTCGCGTTCGGGTTCGGCATCCAGGCCGGCATAGCGACATCTGCATGGGCGAACTGCGGCAGCTTGGCCGACAGGTCTTCCATGTTCTTGATGTCCTTGTCGATCAGCTCTTTCTGGGTGATCAGCGTCGGCGGCACGATGACGTTGTGGCCAGGGTCTTCACCGGCGAGCAGCTGCGCCAGAGCGCGCACCGAGACTTGGCCGACGACGGCTGGGTTGGTGGCGGCGGTCGCCGCCCAGGCGCTGTCGGGCTCGCGCATCGCTGATATGTCCGATGTCGAGATGTCGGCCGAATAGATCTTGATGCCCTTGTTCAGGCCGGCTTCGTCGACGGCGATCTTCACGCCCTTCGCGAATTCGTCATAGGGGGCGAACATCACCTTGATGTCGGGATGGGCCGACAGCACCGAACGCGCCTGGTTGGCGACCGAGTTGGCGATCGGGTTGTCGAGCGTGCCGAACATCGCGACTTCCTTGATGCCGGCATATTTCTTCTTGACGTCGACCCAGGTCTCGTTGCGGCGGTCGAGCGGCGCGATACCGGCGACGTAGACATAGCCGGCATTCCAGCCCTCACCATTGTCCTTCACCGCCTGTTCGAGCGCGAGGCGGGCAAGGTCTCTGTCCGACTGCTCGATCTGCGGGATCTTGGGGTTTTCGACATTGACGTCGAAGGCCACGACCTTGATGCCGGCGTCGACCGCGCGCTGGGCCGCATCCTTCATCGATTCCGTCAGGCCGTGCTGGATGATGATGCCCTGCACGCCGAGCGCGATGGCCTGGTCGACCATGTCGGACTGAAGGGCGGCATCCTGGCGACTGTCGAGCACGCGCAGGTCGATGCCGAGCGCCTTGGACTGCGCCTCGACGCCCGAGAGATAGGCCTGGAAGAAGTCACCGGTCGAGAGATAGCGCACCAGCGCGATCTTGACGCCGGGCTTGTCGAACGGGGCCGGCTTGTCCGCGGCAAAAGCCGGGACCTGCATCAGCATGGTTGCGCCTGCCAGCCCGAGCGCCACCTTCCCCAGAAGTCTTCTCGTGATGTTCACCTTGTTTTCCTCCACTCTTGTTGAACCCAAAAATCCTGTCCGGTCGAGACTACCCCCTGCCCCTGCCCGAAAGGGCAAAGGTGAAGACAAGGGCGACGACCAGAACCACGCCCTTGACGAAATCCTGCGTGTAGTAAGGCGCGTTCATCATCGTCAGGCCTTGCAGCAAGATGCCGACGAACAGCGCACCGACGGCGGTGCCGAAGGCGTTCGGCTTGGCGGCACCGAGCACCGCGTAGCCGATCAGCGCCGCGGCAACCGCATCGAGCAGCAGATTATTACCCGAGGCGATGTCGCCGCGTCCAAGCCGTGCGGCGAGCAAAATGCCGCCGATCGAGGCAAAAACTCCTGAAATAACGTAGGCCCAGATCTTGTATGCCTTGACAGGCGCACCAGCGAGTTCGGCCGCGCGCTCATTGGAGCCGACCGCATACATCATGCGGCCGAAGCGGGTGTATTCGAGGAAGAACCAGATCAGCACGGCCAGAACCAGCAGCACCACCACCGACACCGGAATGAGGTTCGGGATAAAGAAATCGAAGCGGTGGCGGCCGAGCGCCAGGAAGGCGTCGCCGAACTTGCCATTGGCTACCGAACCGTCTGGCATGGTCATGCCGGTGGCGATCGAGCGGCCTTCGGTCGGGATGCGCTGTAGGCCGACCAGCAGGAACATCATGCCGAGCGTCGCCAAGAGATCGGGCACGCGCATATAGACGATCAGCCAGCCATTGATCAGACCGACAATGGCGCCGATCAGCAGGCAGACGACGACCGCCACGACAGCGTTCTGCTCGAGCACCACCATGACATAGGCAGCCGCCATCATGGCCGATGTGGCGACCGAACCGATCGACAGGTCGAAGCCGCCGACGACCAGCGTGGCGGTGACGCCGAGCGCCAGCACGCCGGTGATGGCCACCGACTGGAAGATGAAGACGGCACTTTGCGGCGAGACGAACCCGTCGGCGGCGATCGCGAAATAGGCGACCAGCCCGAACAAGAGGACGATGAACCCATAGCGGATGGCGTGGTCGCGCAGCGTCATTCAGCCCATCCGCGCGACGCAGCCATTCTTATCCAACTCGGACCCATAGTCTCTCCATTCCAATTCTACCCGCCGCGCGGCTTAGGCGGCGCTATGCAGCGGCCCGCCGGCGACCTCGGCCAGCAGGCGATCGAGATCGACCTCGGCGTTGCGGTGTTCACCGACGATCGTGTGTTCCGACATCACCAGGATGCGGTCGACCGTCTCCAGCGCCTCGTCGAGTTCGGTGACGAACAACAGCGTCGCGCGGCCATTGGCGCTTGCCCTCAGTTTGGCGGCGATGTCGCGCCTGGCCGAGATGTCGACGCCCTGAAAGGGCTCGTCGAGGATGAACAGCGCTGCATTCTGCGCCATCCAGCGGGCGACCATGACCTTCTGCTGGTTACCGCCGGACAATGCCGACATCTCGTCCTTCTCGGAGCGGCAGACGATGCTGAGTTCCTCGATCTGCCGGCGCGCGGTGGCGCGTTCGAGGCGGCGCTTGAGCACACCAAGATTCGACATGCGCTTGAGGAACGGCAGGCTGACATTGCGCTCGATGTTGAAGCCGCCGACGATGCCGCTGGTCGCGCGATCCTTGGCGACGAGGAAGACGCCGGCGGCGATCGCATCGCCGGCCGATCGCGGCGCATAGGGCTTGCCGTTCATCGTCATCGTGCCGGCCAGCGGCTTGCGCACGCCGAACAGCGTCTCGGCAAGCGCGGTCTTGCCGACGCCGACGAGGCCGGTGATGGCAACGACCTCGCCATCGCCAAGCGTCAGTGAAATCGGCCTGGCCCCATGCCCGAAGCGCAGGCCTTCGACCGTCAGGACCGGTTTGGCGGAACTCCTGGCAACGATCTGGTCGAGATGGATCTTGCGGCCGAGCATGGCATTGACCGCGCCTTCATAGTCGAGCGGCTTGGTGTCAAAGACACCCGAAATAATGCCGTCACGCATCGAGACGATGCGATCGGCAAGCCGCCTGATGTCGGACATGCGGTGCGAGATATAGAGGATCGCCACGCCTTGCTCGCGCAGCCTGTCGACCAGCGCGAACAGCCGGTCGGCCTCGGCGCTGGAGAGCGAGGACGTCGGCTCGTCGAGGATCAGCACCTTCGGCTGATGTGCCAAGGCGCGCGCGATCGCCACCATCTGGCGATCGGCCAGCGAAAGGTCGTTGACGCGGGCCTTGAGATCGATGGCCAACCCCATGCGGTCAGCGACGGCCTTGGCCTCGCGGCGCACGCGGGTCGGATTGAACAGCGTCGGCACGCCCCTGCCGCTCAACCTGTCGAGTGTGAGGTTTGTGGCGACGTCGAGGTCGGCGACCACACCGTCATTGATGTTCTGGTGCACGGTGACGACGCCGGCGCGGATCGCCTCCGCCGGCGTGTTCGGCGCAAAATCCTGGTCCGCCAGGGTCATCGTGCCGCCGCCGCGCTCGTAGACGCCGCTTATGATCTTGACGAGGGTGGATTTGCCGGCGCCATTGGCGCCCATCAGCACGGTGACTTCACCGGAATGCAGCTCGAGCGAGATGCCGCCAAGCACCTCGTTGCGGCCAAAGGATTTCCTCAGTCCCTCTACACGGAACACGGCATTGCCGACCATGCGTTCCTCCCTGACCATGACGCTATGGGCTACATCGGCAATTGTCAACACGATTGACAATTGCCAGATCGCTTCCTAGCTTGGCCCCGCCGTCAAGGCTCCCTTATGATCGGAGCGCACATGCGGGAGGGACGCGAATGACCGGGAAATTGCCGTTCGAAGCACTGTCGGTGGAGACGCTTGCAACGCGCCTCGGCACGAACGCGGCGCTGTGCGCCAAGATCGGCAGGGACACGATACACTGGAAGGTACGCGAGGTCGGCGACGGCAATCTCAACCTCGTCTTCATCGTCGAGGGCGCCGGCGGCGCGGCCGTGGTCAAGCAGGCCCTGCCCTATGTCCGCCTGGTCGGCGATAGCTGGCCGCTGCCGCTGAAACGTTCCTTCTTCGAGTATCACGCGCTGACAAGGCAAGAGGCGCGCGCGCCGGGCTCGGTGCCGGCGATCTATCATTTCGATGAAGGCCAGGCGCTGATCATCATGGAGTATCTGGCGCCGCCACACGTCATTCTCAGGCGTGCCCTGATCGACGGGCGCCAGCTTCCCAACATTGCCAGGGATATCGGCCTGTTCATGGCCCGCACGCTGTTTCGTGGTTCCGACCTGTCGATGGTGGCCAAGGATCGCAAGGCCGATCTGGCGCTGTTCGCCGACAATGTCGAGCTCTGCGACATCACCGAGAACTTGGTGTTCTCCGATCCCTATTTCGACGCCAAGATGAATCGGCATACGCCGCAGCTCGACGGAGTCGTTGCCGAACTGCGCGCCGATCGCGACCTGAAGGTCGAGGCGCAGCGGCTGAAGCACATTTTCGCCGCCAATGCCGAGACATTGCTGCATGGCGATCTGCATTCCGGCTCGATCATGGTCACCGACACGGAGACCCGGATGATCGATCCGGAGTTCGCCTTCTACGGACCAATGGCCTTCGATGTCGGCATGCTGCTCGCCAATTTCTGGATGTCTTTCTTCTCGCAGCGTGGACATGAGGAGAAGGGCAAGCGCGATGCCATGCGCGCCTATCTGCTCGGGGTTACCGCAGAGACATGGGCGGTGTTCCGCGCCGAATTCTCGCATCTGTGGCGCAGCGAACGCAGCGGCATGCTCTATCAAAAAAGCCTGTTCGAGGATCAGGGCGACAGGCTGGGTGCGGAACAGGCGCTCGACCATGTGCTGCACCAGATCTGGACCGACCTGCTCGGCTTTGCCGGCATCGAGGTGCACAGGCGTATCCTCGGCCTCGCCCACAATGCCGATTTCGAGACCATTGCCGATGAAGAGCTTCGCGCCAGTTGTGAGGCAAAGGCGCTAAAATTCGGCCGTCACATCGCCGTCAACCGGCGCCAGATACACAGCATCGACGAGGTCAACACCCTGGCCGCGCTGATCGAACAGGAGAGCAGCATTTGAACGTCGGCGACCGCCACTACCGCACCATCTGGCTGAGCGATGACGGGCGTTCGGTCGAGATCATCGACCAGCGCTGGCTGCCGCATGATTTCCGCATCGAAACGATCGGCACGGTTGCCGGCATCGCCACCGCCATCCGCGACATGTGGGTGCGCGGCGCGCCGCTGATCGGCGTCACCGCGGCCTACGGCGTCGCCATGCAGATGGCGGATGATCCGTCCGACGCAGCGCTCGATGCCGTGTGGGAGACGCTGCACGAGACGCGCCCGACGGCGATCAATTTGCGCTGGGCGCTGGACGAGATGCGGCGCTTCCTCAAGCCGCTGCCGACGGAACAACGCGCCGCAGCCGCCTATCGTCGCGCCGCCGAGATCGCCGACGAGGATGTCGGACTGAACCGCGCCATTGGCGAGAACGGACTTGCCGTCATCCAGGCGATCGCGGCGCGCAAGCAGCCGGGCGAGACGGTCAATATCCTGACCCATTGCAATGCCGGCTGGCTGGCGACCGTCGACTACGGCACCGCCACCGCGCCGATCTATCTGGCAACCGAAGCCGGCATCTCGGTCCATGTCTATGTCGACGAAACGCGACCGCGCAACCAGGGCGCCCAGCTCACCGCCTGGGAGATGGCCGGCCACGGCGTGCCGCACACGCTGATCGTCGACAATGCCGGCGGCCATCTGATGCAGCGCGGCGCGATCGACATGGTCATCGTCGGCACCGACCGCACCACCGCCGATGGCGATGTCTGCAACAAGATCGGCACCTATCTGAAGGCGCTCGCCGCCGCCGACAATGACGTACCGTTCTATGTCGCGCTGCCCTCGCCGACCATCGACTGGACGGTGCGTGACGGCCTTGCCGAAATCCCGATCGAGGAACGCTCCGGCGACGAGGTGTCGCTGGTCTGGGGCAAGACCGCCAAGGGCGAGATCGCCCAGGTGCGCGTGTCGCCCGAAGCGACGCCGGCGAGGAACCCGGCCTTCGACGTGACGCCTGCACGGCTTGTGACCGGGCTGATCACCGAACGCGGCATCGCCAAGGCCTCGCGCGACGGCCTGAAGGCGATGTTCCCCGAACGGGCATAGCACCGATGCCGGCTAGTACAACGGCTTGCTCATGTGCCCCGGCGTCGGCCACGTGTCGGTGATGCCGGGCTGCACCGGACGCTCGAGATAGGTCGACAGCACCACATAGCTGCGCGTCGAGGTAACGCCGGGCGTTTCGTAGAGGCGAGCAAGCAGCCCTTCCAGCGCCCTCGTGTCTTCCGTGCGGACCTTCAGCAGCATGCAGGTATCGCCTGCGACGGTATGGATCTCCTCGACTTCCGGATATTGCGAAACCGCCATCAGCTCCGGGGTCTTGCCCCAGCCCCTGGTGTCGATATGCACGAAGGCGAGCAGCGGCTTCTTCACCGCTTTGGGGTCGATGATAACAGCCGTGCCGCGAATGGCTGCGCTGCGACGAAGGCGTTTGACCCGTTCATGCGCGGCTGGCGGCGAAAGCCCGACCCGATCGCCGAGTTCCGCGTAGCTGACCGTGGCGTCGTCGACGAGAACACCTAATATTTTTCGGTCAATCGCATCGATATCGCGGGGCGCCGACCTGTTCTGCAGAACGCCATCTGTTTCTTCATCCATGTCGATAATCCTGATTGCCACGGAATTTAATACGGCCATTATGATGATATGTCGAACAGCAATCAAGCCACCGCCCTAGCAGCAGACGCCAGGCCGGCGATCCCGGCCCTCGCCTATCTGTTGACCGGATGCATCGCCGTGATCGGCTCGAATTCGCTGGTCCTGGGGCCCATAGCCCCGGCCGTGGCATCGTCCTTCTCGAGCAGCGTCCCGACCGTGATGATCGCGGCGGCCGCCTTTGGCCTCGGCACCTCGGCGAGCGCCCTGTTCCTCGCCCGTTACATCGACCGGCTCGGCGCCCGCCGGATGCTGCAAGGGGCATTGCTGTTGCTGGCCATTGCTCTCGTCGCCAGCGCGGCCGCACCGGTACTGATCATGCTTGTCGCGGCGCAATTCATCGCCGGCATCGCCGCCGGCGTCGCCATGCCGGCGATCTATGCGAGTTCGGCGGCGATCGCGCCGCCCGGCCGCGAAAGCGGCACCATCGGCGTGGTGCTGACCGGATGGACGCTCAGCATGGTGGCCGGCGTTTCGCTCTCGGCCGTGCTTGCTGATCTCGTGCATTGGCGCGCCGTGTTCGCCGCCGTCGCGGTGCTGGCAGTGCTGGCGCTGACCAGCCTCAGCATGACGTCGCTGAGCGACATCAGGAAGAGCGGCCCGGCACCAACGCCGCTGGCGGCGCTCGGCATTCCCGGCATTGTGCCGCTTCTCATCGCCTGCGCAGCCTTCATGACCGCCTTCTACGGTGTCTATGGCTATCTCGGCGACCACCTGCACAGCGGACTGGGCAAGCCGGTGAGCGCCAATGGCTGGGCCGCGCTCGCTTACGGCATTGGCTTCGGCACGGCTGCCCTCCTCGATGGCGCGATCGATCGCCTGGGCGCCCGCCGCGTCATGCCGTTCGCCTATCTTCTTGTCGCGGCCGTCTATGTCGCCATTGCCGCGACGAGCAACAGTTTCGGCCTGACGCTCGCCTTGGTGGCTATCTGGGGGCTTGCCAATCATTTCGGATTGAATGTTCTGGTGATGCGGCTGGCGGCGCTCGATCCCTCACAGCGCGGTACGATTATGGGCCTGAACAGCGCCGTGACCTATCTCGCGGTCTTTATCGGCACCACCGGCTTCGGGCCGATCTATTCCAGCTTCGGCTTTGCCGTCTGCGCGATGGTTGCGGCGCTGCTGATGCTGGTTGCAGCAGCGGCTGCGGCGTGGCGCACGCGATAGAGCGGCTCTTCACAGAATTGCGCCAGTCGACAGAACGTGATTGGCCACCGGCCTGTCGCCTGGTTGACAGCGGCACCGCTGCCCTTCCATACAGAGGCGTTAATGTTCTCAGGGCGGGGTGAAAATCCCCACCGGCGGTAATGGTTTCGGCCAAAGCCCGCGAGCGCTTTCCGAAATCGGAAAGGTCAGCAGATCCGGTGTGATTCCGGAGCCGACGGTTACAGTCCGGATGAAAGAGAACGAAACGGAAAACGGACCGCTCCGGCGGGCCGGATTGCGTATCGTGCGTCCTGATTCTGGTTCGAAACGGAAGGATGGACCCATGAATCAGCATTCCCACAAAGACTATGAAACTGTTCGCATCGCCGTCATCCGCGCGCGCTGGCATGCGGATATCGTCGATCAGTGCGTCAACGCCTTCGTAGCGGAACTGGCCGGCATCGGAGGCGACCGGTTCGCCGTCGATGTCTTCGATGTGCCCGGCGCCTACGAAATCCCGCTGCACGCCAAGACCTTGGCTGAGACCGGCCGCTATGGCGTGATCCTCGGCACGGCTTTCGTCGTCAATGGCGGCATCTACAGGCATGAGTTCGTCGCCAGCGCCGTTATCGACGGCATGATGAACGTGCAGCTGTCAGCCGGCGTTCCGGTGCTTTCGGCGGTGCTGACGCCGCACAATTATCACGACAGCGCCGACCACCATCGCTTCTTCTTCGAGCACTTCACCGTCAAGGGCAAGGAAGCGGCCAGGGCCTGCGTGGAAATTCTCGCCGCGCGGGAAAAGATCGCGGCATGAAATCTTCCCGGCCGGGTGGAAATCGCGATAACACCCGGTAGTATTTGCGAAATACCGAGTTCGGGAGGATGCCGGTGCAGACCAAGAAGATCATCAATGACGGCAACCGCGCCGTCGACGAAATGCTCGAAGGAATCCTCGCCGCGCATCCTCGCCACCTCAGGAGCGCGGACGGCAGCCCGCGCTCGATCATCGCCCGCGACGGGCCACGGCCCGGCAAGGTCGGGCTGGTGATCGGCGGCGGTTCCGGCCATGAGCCGACCTTTCTCGGCTTTGTCGGCAAGGGACTGGCGGATGCGGCGGCCATCGGCAATGTCTTTGCCTCGCCGCCGCCCGATCCGATCCTCGAATGCGCCAAGGCGGTCAGCGGCGGCGCCGGCGTCTTGTTCATGTATGGCAACTATGCCGGCGACGTGATGAATTTCGACATGGCGGCCGAGATGACAGCGATGGACGACATCGAGGTGCGTACCGTGCTGACTACCGATGACGTCGCCTCGGCGCCGCGCGACCAGCGGCAGAAGCGCCGCGGCGTCGCCGGCAATTTCTTCATCTTCAAGGCGGCAGGTGCGGCCTGCGACCGGATGCTCTCCCTGGACGAGGTGGAGCGCATTGCCCGCAAGGCCAACGACCACACCTTCACCATGGGCGTGGCGCTGTCGCCCTGCTCGCTGCCGCAGACAAGGCGGCCGAATTTCGAGATCGGCGCGGACGAAATGGAGATCGGCATGGGCATCCATGGCGAACCCGGCATCGCCCGCGGCAAGCTCGGGACCGCCGACGCGATCACCGACGAGATGCTGGACAAGATTTTCGCCGAGATGGCGCCGAAGCGCGGCGACAAGGTCGCGGTGCTGGTCAATTCGCTCGGCTCGACGCCGCTGATGGAGCTCTACATCATGAACCGGCGGGTCAAGCAGCGGCTCGACGACATCGGCGTTTCCATCTACGCGACCTGGGTCGGCAATTACTGCACGTCACTGGAAATGGCCGGCGCCTCGGTGACGCTTTTTCATCTCGACGAGGATTTGCAGACCATGCTCGACCACCCCTGCGACTGCGCCATGTTCCGTGCCGGCTGACGAAAGAGCGTTCCCGTGACCATCGACACCGCTGATCTGAAAAGAATGTTCGATACGATCGCGGTGGCGATCGAGGCCGACAAGGACCGGCTCTGCCAGCTCGACGGCGTCATTGGCGACGCCGATCACGGCATTGCCATGGCGCTCGGCTTCAATGCCGTGCGCGATGCGCTGGCCTCGCTCGACCTCGCGGCGACCGAGCCGACGGCGTTGCTCAACACGGCGGCGAAATCGTTCCTCAACGCCGTCGGCGCGTCCTCTGGCCCGCTCTATGCGACGGCCTTCATGCGCGCCGGTGCTGCCGTCAAGGGCAACGCGGCGCTGGCGGACGCGGACTTCACCGCCCTGTTCCAGGCCATGGCACAAGGCATCAAGGATCGCGGCAAGGCCGAACCGGGCGAAAAGACGATGGTCGATGCCTGGCAACCGGCGGCCGAAGCGGCCGCCGCGGCCAGTGTAGCCGGCAAGACGTTGGCTCAGTGTCTCGAGGCGGCCCTTGCCGCCGCCGCGCGTGGGGCGGAAGCAACCAAGGACATGATTGCCGCCAAGGGCCGCTCCTCGCGGCTCGGCGAGCGATCGCTCGGGCATATCGACCCCGGCGCGGCGTCGGCCGTCACCGTGATCGGCGCGATGCGCAAGAGCTTGAGCTAGCGCTTCGCCGCATCGAGCCTGTCGATCGCCTGGACATTGCCGGCCGAGGGACCTTGTTCGTCGAACTCGGAGGCGAGCCACATATCGACGATCGCCTTGGCCAGTTCGGGGCCGATGACGCGGGCGCCCATGGTGATGATCTGCGCGTTGTTGGATTTCGCCGCGCGCTCGGCCGAATAGGTGTCGTGGGTGAGCGCGGCGCGGATGCCCGGCACCTTGTTGGCCGAGATGGAGACGCCGATGCCGGTGCCGCAGAACAGGATGCCGCGATCGTTCTCGCCGTCGACGATGGTCTGGGCGAGTTTTTGCGACAGGTCGGCATAGTAGCCGGCCTGGCTGAGATCGCTGACCGTCAGGCCGGATTTGGTGGCAAGGTGGGCGGCGATGACGTCGAGCAGCGGTTTGCCGGCGCTGTCGGCTCCAATGGCTATTTTCATGGTTTTCCCTTTGCGGTTCGGATGGTTTCAGATCGCCGCCGAGGCGCGGCCGAGAATGTCGATGTAACCGTCCGCCTGCCAGGCGGAGCGGCCGATGAAGAGGCCGTCTATATTGGGCTGGCCGACCAGCTCGGCGGCATTGCCGGGATTGACGCTGCCGCCATAAAGCACCGGCGGCACCGACGGCAGCACGGCGCCGGCCACTGTCTTGATCAATGCCTGCTGCTTGTCGGCATAGTCCGCGCCGGCCGGAATGCCCTTGTCGCCGATCGCCCAGACCGGCTCGTAGGCGAAGAGGATTTTCGCGCCCTTCGCCTCGCCTTCAAGGAATTGCAGCGCGCCCTCGACCTGGGCGCCCAGCACGGCATCGGCCTGCCCGCTTTCGCGCTCGGCCAGCGTCTCGCCGACACAGATCAACGGGATCAACCCGTGCTTCACAGCCGCCGCCGTTTTCAGGCCAACCGTGCGATCGGTCTCGCCAAAATGCTCGCGCCGTTCGCTATGGCCGAGTTCGACCAGATCGAGCCCGCAATCCCTCAGCATCAGCGGCGAGATCTCGCCGGTCCAGGCGCCGGCGTCGGCCCAATGCATATTCTGGGCACCGACCTTGATATGCGTCGACGACAGCGCCTGCTTGACCCCGCGCACCGCCGTGAAGGGCGGTATGACGAAGGGCTGGATGCGGTCATCGAAACCGGGAATGAAGCCGGCCAGGCGCTGCGCGAAATCCAGCGCCTCGGCGAGCGTTTTGTTCATCTTCCAGCTTGTACCGACCCAGTAGACCACGCGTACTGCTCCTTAATTTTGCTGATCACGATCTCCCGATGCCGGGATCATGATCCCTTGTCGATGACCGTCAGCGAGACGCCGCCGGCATCCAGCACCGCGCGCACGCCCGGCTCCGGCGCGCGGCCGGTGAAGACCGCGTCGAATGCGCTGAGATCAGTCAGGAAATGCAGCGCCGTGCGGCCGAACTTGCCGTGGTCGACCAGCAGATATTTGCGGGTCGCCGCCGCCATCATCAGCCGCTTGGCCTGCACCACCTCCTGATCCTGGTGGAAGGCGGAAGCGCCATGGATGGCCGAAGACGACAGGAAGGCGACGTCGGCGCGCAGCGATTTGAGCGAAGCCTCGGCCAGCAGGCCGAAGAAGCCGTGGAACTTCTTGCTGTATTGGCCGCCGAGCGCGATCAGGTTGATCCCCCCGGCGCCGGCCAGTTCCTGGATAACGGCCAGATTGTTGGAGATCACCGTCAGAGGCCGCAGATCGGTGAGATGGCGCGCAATGCCGCCCGCCGTCGAGCCGTCATCGATGATCACCGTCTGGCCAGGTTCGATCATGGCCACGGCAGCCGCGGCCAGACGCTGCTTTTCCTCGGTCGCCTGCTTCTGCCGGTAGCGGAAGTCGCTTTCGAACAGGCTGCTCGGCTGGATCGAAGCGCCGCCGCGCACCTTGCGCAGGAAACCGCTTTCCTCGAGCTCGTCGAGGTCGCGGTGCACGGTCATCCTCGAGACGCCAAAGCGCAAGGCGAGATCGTCAACGCCGGCCTGACCGGCGTCCATCAGAAACTCCATAATGCCTTGCCGTCTGATGTCGCTCTTCATTGCCGCTGACCGCCAACGCCGAAGCGCGGCTGCTTGATCGGAGTTCAGAACTATAACGGCTATCGTCGCAAAAGTACCAAATATTTTGTGATAATGAGGTAAATTCTTGGGATATTCCGCTTGCCCCAATCGCGGCGCTGTAACAAGAATTGCTGCCGGGACGGCCGGTGACGGTTGCGGTTGCGCGGAAATCCGGCCAGAAGCATCGGTGGGCTGGACGATGCGCGGACAGTCCGCAACCACCAGGTTTGAAACCAGATACGGGAGACTATTCGTTGGCTCGCATCACACTGAGACAATTGCTCGATCACGCCGCCGAATACGGCTATGGCGTGCCGGCCTTCAACATGAACAACATGGAACAGGGCCTCGCCATCATGGAGGCGGCGGAAGAGACCAAATCGCCTGTCATCCTGCAAGCAAGCCGCGGTGCGCGTGCCTATGCCAATGACGTGGTGCTGGCCAAGCTGATCGACGCGCTGGTCGAGATCCATCCCGATATCCCGGTCTGCATGCATCTCGACCACGGCAACAACGAAGCCACCTGCGTCACCGCGATCCAGTACGGCTTCACCTCGGTGATGATGGACGGTTCGCTCAAGGAAGACGGCAAGTCGCCGGCCGACTACGCCTATAATTCCGGCATCACCAAGCGCGTCGTCGACATGGCGCACTGGGGTGGCGTGTCTGTCGAAGGCGAGATCGGCGTGCTGGGATCGCTGGAGAGCGGCGGCGGCGAGCAGGAAGACGGCCACGGCGTCGAAGGCGCGATCAGCCACGACCAATTGCTCACCGATCCGGTGCAGGCCGAACAGTTCGTGCGCGACACCCATGTCGACGCGCTGGCGGTTGCCATGGGCACCAGCCACGGCGCCTACAAATTCTCGCGCAAGCCGGACGGCGCGGTGCTGGCGATGAACGTCATCGAGGAGATCCATCGCCGCCTGCCGAACATGCATCTGGTCATGCACGGTTCGTCTTCGGTACCGGAGGACCTGCAGGAGATCATCAACAAATATGGCGGCCAGATGAAGCCGACCTGGGGCGTGCCGGTGGAGGAAATCCAGCGCGGCATCAAGCATGGCGTGCGCAAGATCAACATCGACACCGACAACCGCATGGCGCTGACCGGAGCGATCCGCAAGGTGCTGACGGAAAACCCCAGCGAGTTCGATCCGCGCAAATATCTGACGCCGGCAATGGCCGCGATGCGCAAGCTCTGCAAGGAGCGCTTCGAGCAGTTCGGCACCGCCGGCAACGCACCGAAGATCAAGCCGCTGCCGGTCTCGGAAATGGCCAAGCGCTACAAGTCGGGCAGCCTCGACCCCAAATTCGGCTGAGTTCCGGGCGATTATCTGCTGAATTCAACGGGCAGGAGCCGCATCGGCCCCTGCCCGTTTTCTAACCGGCCTTTGGCAGAAGATCGGACCTGCCTGTCTCGATGAACGGCGCCCAGTAGTCGACGGACTCGCGGATCATGGCGACCACCTGATGGTCGACCGGCTCGCGCTCACGAAACGACAGTTCGAGGCAGATCTCGTTGTCGGTGCCGCCGCCGCGCCGCACCGTCTGCAGCAGTTTTTCAGGCGTGATGCGGCCGTCCCTGTTGTAGGCTGATGTGAACGGCCAATGGCCGCCCTTGTTCATCGACGACTGTTTGATGTGGATGATCGGCGATTTCGTGGGAAAGGCTTCGGCCCAGGCGTACGGATCGATGTCAGCCGGATTGCTCGAGGTGACGTCGCCATGGTCGATGTCGACCATCATCTCCAGCGGGATCGCCATACCTGCGGCGTCGATCGTACGCTGCAGCAGCCGGCAATTCTCGATGGTGTGGCCGAACTCGCGGCCAACCGACATCGGTTCCCAGAACAGATAGGTCAGGCCGGCCGCACGGGCGTGCTCGGCGACCTCGCGCCAGCAGTCCAGCGCGATGTCGAACAACCGCACGCGGCGCTGGGGGTCGTCAAAGTCGCGATGGGTGAAGATGGCGAATTGCGTGCCCATGCCACCGGCGCCAAGCTCGGCCGAGAGGTCGGCAAAGGTCTTGAACCAGTCAACATAGTAGCGGCGCACATCGGCGTCGGGGTGACCGAAATGATTGAGCCTGCCGTAAGGACCGGTCATGCCGGACGTGACACGCACGCCGGTGCGGGCGAGTGCGCCGCGAAACAGGCGGACGAATTTGACGATCGTCGCGGCGGGCCAGCCGGGATTGATGAATTCATGCGTGAGCTGCACGTCCCTTATGCCGATGTCATAGGCGATGGTGTCGATCAGGTCGTCCGGATCGGCGAAGCGATTGACCAGCGGATTGGTGTTGAGGGAGAGCGTGAAGGCCAAGGTCGCTATCCCTCCCCGACGCAAAGCAAGACATTGGAGCGGAATGCCGTCATTGCAGCGTCACCCCTTCGCGGTTGAGTTGCTGGCGGTATTTCTCGGCGTCCCAGTTCAGCAGTTCGGCGTTCTCCTTCGGACTGAGATAGTTGACGCGCGCAGCGCCATCGACGCGCGCGACGACGTCGGCCAGGCAACGCGCCATCGCTTCGGCGCCGGCATTGGCATCCCGGCGCATGAGCACACCCTTGCCGGGAAAGAGGATGGATGTCGGCGCGGCTGCAGTGCGGGCAACGACCGCCGCCGCGTCCTCGCCAGGGCCGGCGATCACCGAGCCGACGCCAAGGAAGATCACATGATCCGGGTAGAGGCTGCCGGAGGCGGCGATGCGGCAACTGGCGAGGTCGGTCGCAACGGCATGCGCGGCGGTCGAGGCCGGCAGCCGGTAGTCGCTGCCTGCGGCGAGCCTCAGCAGCGCATCGAGATCGGGGGGCGGAGCCGGGCGCGGCTGCCGTGCGAGCAGCCCGGTCACCCGTTGCAGCAGCAAGGCTGCCTCGGCGACCGTATCGGCAGCGACCACCAGGCCGTGATTGCCAAGCACGAGCACGTTGGCCGCGGGCTTCAGCCGCTCGGCGATCGCCTGCGCCAGCGGCAGGCCGGGTCGGCGATAGGGCACGAAGGCCCAGTCGAGGCCGCGCAGGCGCCCCTCCAGCAAGGCTTCGGCATTGGCCTGCACGGCGATCGAGATCGTCTCGACGCAATGGACGTGGACCACGATCTTCTGCGGCAGCAGCGCATGCACCGTCGTCTCGATGGAGGGCCGCAGCTGACGAGGGTTGAGGTCCGCCAGCGTGAACTGCCCCGCGGTCTCCGCCGCCGGGCTGCGATGCGCCACGGCATCGAGCAACGGCGCCAGCGCGACCGGCACCATGATCTCGTCGTCGCGCGCGTTCTTCAGCCACGTGCCCGACGCCTTTATCCACAGCACACCGGCCTGCTTGATGGAGGTGTTGCCGCCGGCACCCTGAACCAGCAACGGGTCGGCGCCGATGCTGGCCGACAAGGAGCGCAGCATGCGGAATTCCGTGGTGCCAGTATCGACGGAATGGACCATCAGCCTGTCCTCGCCAGCCGGTTCGCGCACCAATGCTCGAAGGCCACCCTTTCCTCGGCGGACAGATGCAGGCCGTGCTTGGTGCGACGCTCGAGAATATCGGCTGACGTCACGGCCCATTCCCGGTCGAAGAGATAGGCGGCCTCGCGCTCGAAGAAATCCTTGCCGAAGCAGCGCCCAAGCTCATCGAGCGAACGCGCCGCGCCAACCAAAGCCCGTGTCCTGGTGCCGTAGAGCCGGCCGTAATGCTTCAGCAGAGATGCCGGCATCCAGGGATATTCGCCTCCGAGATCGCCGAGGAACTGTTCGAAATCGGCATTGGCGATATCGCCGCCGGGCAGATGCGCCTTCGCGGTCCAGGGCTTGCCCATTTTGGGAAAGAACGGCGCGATCCTGTCCAGCGCATGCTCGGCCAGTTTGCGGAAGGTGGTGATCTTGCCGCCGAAGACGGAGAGCAGCGGCGCCTGTGCGTCCGGCGCGTCGAGCTCGAAAATATAGTCGCGGGTCACGGCACTTGGGTTGTCGGCATTGTCGTCATAAAGCGGCCTGACGCCGGAGAACGAATAGACGACATCGCCGCGCCCAAGGCCGCGCTTGAAATAGCGGTTGACCACCTTGATCAGGTAATCGATCTCGCTCTCATCCGCCGCCACGTCCTCGGGCCGGCCCTCATAAGGAATGTCGGTGGTGCCGATCAGAGCGAGATCGTTCTGATAGGGGTTGATGAAGATCACGCGCTTGTCGCTGTTCTGGATGAGATAGGCTTGCCGCCCCTCCCAGAATTTCGGCACGACGATGTGGCTGCCCTTGACCAGGCGTACGTTGCGCCTGGAGTTCTGGCCGGCAACGCGGTTGACGATGTCGTTGACCCAGGGGCCGGCGGCATTGATCAGCGCGCGCGCCCGAACCACCGTCCTGATACCCGTCCTGCCCTCCTGCATCTCGACAACCCACAGGCCGTTCTCGCGGCGGGCGGCGGTGCAGGCGGTGCGCGTGAAAACCCTGGCGCCCCGCTCCGCGGCGTCGAGCGCATTGATGACGACGAGGCGGGCATCATCGACCCAGCAGTCAGAATATTCGAAGCCGCGCCGGAAGGCATCCTTGATCGGCGCGCCCTCGGGTGCCGTGCGCAGGTTGAGCGTTCGAGTCGCCGGCAGCCGCTTGCGGCCGCCGAGATGGTCGTAGAGAAACAGGCCGAGCCGCACCAGCCAGGCCGGCCTGTCGTCGGGGCTGTGCGGCAGCACGAAGCGCATCGGCCAGATGATGTGCGGCGCCGATTCCAGCAGCACCTCACGCTCGATCAGCGCCTCCCGCACCAGGCGGAACTCGTAATATTCGAGATAGCGCAGGCCGCCATGGACGAGCTTGCCCGAGCGCGAACTGGTGCCTTCGGCGAGATCGTCCTTTTCGCACAGGATGACGGAAAGGCCGCGGCCCGCTGCGTCGCGGGCGATGCCGGCGCCATTGACGCCGCCGCCGACAACGAAGAGGTCGACGATTTCAAGGCCGCCGTTCATGTCGCCGTAGCCTCGATGCCGGTTTCATGCGTCATGGCCACTGCCTCAGCACGGATTGACCGGAGGCAGGCCGGCGAGGTAGCGGCGCACCTCTTCGGCGGCCTGTTCGGCGGCATAGGTGACGGTGCGCACCGAAGCGCCGGCGATGTGCGGCGTCAGCGTCACGTTGGGAAGCAGCAGCAAGGGCCAGTCCGACGGCACCGGCTCGACGGCGAACGTCTCCAGCATGGCGCTGGCGATCTGCCCTGAAACCAGCGCCTCGTAGAGCGCGTCATAGTCGACCAGCGGCCCGCGCGCGGTGTTGATGAGAATCACGCCCGGTTTCATCAGCGCGATGGTGTCCTTGCCGATGAGGCCGCGCGTCTCCTCGGTCACCCGGGGATGCAGCGTGACCACGTCGGAGCGGACGAGCAGATTGTCCAGAGCGACGAGTTCGACACCGGCATTGCGGTCGTCGGCGCTCAACTGCACATAGGGGTCGCAAACCAGGACGCGGCAGCCGAAGGCGCGCAGCAGCCGAACGACCTTGGTGCCGATGTTGCCGTAGCCGATGACGCCGACGGTCATCTCACTGAGCTCGCGGCCGGTGCGGTCGGCGCGGTATAGGTCGCCGCGCCATTCGCCCTTGCGCAAGGCCTCGTGGCCGACCCGGATCAGCCGTGTCTCGGCCAGGATGGCGCCAAGGGTGAACTCGGCCACGGCACTCGCGTTGCGGCCGGGCACATTGACCACGGTGATGCCTTGCGCCTTGGCCGCCGCCATGTCGATGTTGATCGGTCCGCCGCGCGAGACCGCGACCAGTCTAAGCGTCGGCAAGCGCCGCATCATGGCCTCCGACAGGGGCGCCAGCTGGGTGACGAGGATCTCGGCATCGCCGATGAAATCAACGACCTCGTCGGGATGGCCGAAATACTCCTTGACCTTGTCGAGGCCGAGCGTCGGATCGCCGAATTCCATCGGTTCATCGGGCCAGGCCGTCTGCAATGTCCTGATATCCAGGTCGCCACGCGCGACCTTCTCGATTTCGGCGCGAAACACCTGCGGAAGCATGAAGTTGTCGCCAATGATCGCTATTTTCTTACGCATACTCGACTTCTCAATTTGCCTGCACTGAAGCCATCGCGCGCCAGACAGGCCGCAACGCCTGATGCGCCAACATGTAGGACGGGGTCATCTTGTCGTAGATCGCGGCAAGGTTCCGGTCGCTCGGCTCGGCCTCGCCAAGCAGCGGCGTCACCCATTCGCCGACGCACGCGTCCATGGACGGGTAGAGACCGACGCAGACCGCGGCGATCATCGCCGCGCCCGCGGCGCCCGCCTCCTCGCGCGCGCTGGTGCGGATATCGGCCCCCACCGCCGCCCCCAGGATCTTGCGCAGCGCCGGGCTTCTGGCGGCGCCGCCGGTGAGGCGGACTTCGCGCGGCAGCGGCCCCATGGCCGCGTAGCAGTCGCGTGCCGCGAACGCCAAGCCCTCGAAGACGGCGCGGACAAGGTCGGCATAGCCGTGCCGCGAGGAAATGCCGACGAAGCCGGCCCTGGCATTGGCATCGACGAATGGCCCCCGCTCACCGGCTTCCGACACATAGGGCTGATAGAGCAGCGAGGCCGGCTGCGCGGCCGCGATCCAGGCATCGACCAGCGCGATCATCTCGCCATTGCTGCGCGAAATGCCTTGCGAGGCGAGAATGCCCGAGGCGAGCCCAAGCACCCAATCGATGTTGAGCGTCGCCGCCATGTTGGATTGCATCTGCGCGAACACGCCGGGCGCCGGCATCGCCATCGTATAACCGGTCGCCGCTTCGTTCAGTTGCACGTCGTCAGGGGTTGCGGCCAGCCGCATATGCATGCCGGTGGAACCGATGATCGAGCAGCCGGGCTTGCGCTCGCGGTCGAGCAGGCCGGCGCCGAGCGCGGTGCAGACGACGTCGACATAGCCGAGCACGACCGGCGTGCCAGCCAGCATGCCGGTGGCATCGGCTGCTGCCTGCGACAGAGCGGTGCTGTGCCTGGTGCCATCGACGATCGGCGGCAGCAGATGTCTCAGATCGGTGACGCCGAGCACGTCGAGCACATCGTCGCTGTAGTCGCGGGTGTGGAAATCGCCGAAAGTGAAGGTGCCCTCGGACGGATCGGTGGCGCGTTCACCGGTCAGCTTGAAATAGAGCCAGTCCTTGCAATGGAATGCCGTTGCCGCCTTACCAAGCATTTCGGGCATGGCGCGCTTCATGAAGACGAATTGCGAACCCTGCTGGCAGGCGGCGAGCCCGCTGCCGGTCTTCTCGAAGCGAAGCCGGTCCTCGGGCCGCGCGCGGATTTCCTCGACGATGGCCGCGGCGCGCGCGTCGAGCCAGAGCCAGCCTTTGGCGACCGGCTCGCCCTTGTCGTCGATCAGCCAGGTGCCGTCGCCCTGTCCAGTGACTGCTATCGCCACCGTCCGGTTGGCCAGATTGGGCACTTTGTCGGCGAGCTGGCGCAAGGTCGTGGCGGCATCGCTCCATGTGCGCGCCAGATCCTGTTCGGCGCCGCCGCCCGGCAGCGTTTCATAGTGGTTGGGCAACGCGGCGGCGGCAATCTGCCGGCCCGACGTGTCGAAGGCGATGGATTTGATGACGGAGGTGCCGGCGTCGATGCCGATCAGGATGTCGCGCATCAGGCAAGCTCCATGCCGTGCGAGATCGCCTTGCCGCTCGCCTGGTCGAAGACATGCAGGTTTTTCGGATCGATGGTGACATTGATCGGCGCACCCAGATCGAGGCGGGTGCGGTCGTGTTCGACCAGGACCAGCGAACCGCCGGCGAAGTCGGCGGCGATGTGGGTCTGGTCGCCGAGCCATTGGTTGGCCGAGACCCTGGCGGGAACACCCTCCTTCGAGCGTCGGACCGCGTAAGGCCTGATGCCGATAACCACCCGCTCGCGACTGAGCAATTGATCGCGAACCGGAGCGCTGAAGGCGTCCTTGTCGTAGTCGAGCGACAGGCCGTCGGGCAGCTTGAGATTGATGCGGCCGGCGGCGGTTGCGACATAGGCCTCGAAGACGTTCATCGGCGGCTCGCCGACGAAGGTGCCGGTGAACAGGTTCGCCGGGCGTTCCTTGATCTGGTCCGGCGTGTCGAACTGCTGCAGCACGCCGCCTTCCATCACCGCGATGCGGTCGGCAAGCGCATTGGCTTCGGTCTGATCGTGAGTGACCAGGATCGCGGTCAGGCCGCGCTCCTTGATGAAGTGCTTGATACGGCCGCGCAGCACGGCGCGAAGCTGCGGTTCGAGCTGTCCCATCGGCTCGTCCAGCAGATGCAGGTCGGCCTCGCGGATCAGTGCCCGTCCAAGGCTGGCGCGTTGCTGCTGGCCGCCGGAAATCGAACTCGGATAGCGCTCCAATATGTCCTCGATCTCGAGCAATTTGGCGATGCTGGCGACCTTAGCGTCGACCTCGCTTTTCGGCAGCCGGGCAGCCTTGAGCGCAAAGGCCATATTCTCGCGCACGGTCAGCGGCGGATAGAGCGAATAGCCTTCGAAGGCCATCGCCACATTGCGCCTGACCGGCGGCAAGGTGTGCACCCGACGGCCACCGACCGAGATGGCGCCGCGCGACACCTCCTCGAAACCGGCAATCATGCGCAGCGTCGACGTCTTGCCGCAGCCGGACGAGCCAAGCAGGGCGACGATCTCGCCCTTGCCGATTTCCATCGTCAGGTTCTTGACCGCATGCACGCCGCGATCGATCGGGCCGTAAAATTTGTCGACACCTGAAATGGTGAGCGCGCTCTGGCTCATGCGGCTTCTCCATTGCGCAAGGTGACGACGTTCTTCGAACCGAGGCGGTCGCCGCTGGCGTGATCGAACAGCAAGGCGCTCTTGCCGTCGACGGCGATATGGACCTTGCCCTCGCTGCGGCCCGGCGTTCCGGCCGGGCGCGAGACCAGGATCTCGCGGCCGCGCACGGTGCGCACAAGCGTGACGATCTTTTCGTTGAGCGGCGTCTCGGCCTCGACCGTCACCGGGATGGCGCCCGGGATACCCTCCTCGACGAAGCTCAGCGCTTCCGGCCGCAAACCGATGACGCAATCGCGGCCGACCGCCGCGTCGTAAGCGCCGGCCAGATGGACCTGGACGTTGGACAGGCCGACATAGATCCCCCTGGTATCCCGCGCGGGCTTCACGTCGAGCAGATTGATGGTGGGGTCGCCGAACAGCCGCGCGATCTCGATATTGGCCGGTTCGCGATAGATCTGCTCGGGCGTGCCGAGCTGCCGGATGACGCCCTGTGACATGACGGCAATGCGATCGCCGAGTGCCATGGCTTCCTTGTAATCCTGGGTGACGTAGACGACGGTGGCGCCGCGATCGGCAAGCAGGCGCGGCAGTTCGAGCCGCATCTCGAAACGCAGCTTGGCGTCGACATTGCGCAAGGGGTCGTCGAGCAACAGCAGCGGCGGCGAACCGACCAAAGCGCGGGCAAGTGCCGTGCGCTGCTTCTGGCCATTGGAGAGCGCGCGCGGCTTGTGCGAGAGCACATGGGCGATCTTCAACAGCTTGGCGACGCTTTCGACGCCGGCCTTTATGGCGCCTGGCGAGGACCGCTTGGCCTCCAGAGGCGTTGCGATGTTGTCGAACGCACTCATATGCGGAAACAGCGCGAAATTCTGGAACGCCATGCCGACGCCACGGAATTCCGCGTCGACATCGGTCATGTCGTCGCCGCCGATGAAGATCTTGCCCTCATCCGGATCGATGACGCCGGCGACCAGGCGCAGCAGCACCGTCTTGCCGGCGCCGGACGGGCCGAACAGGACAAGGGTCTCGCCGTCGGCAACCGTCAGCGACAGATTGTCGAGGACGGTCTGGCTCTTGTAGCGCTTGACGATGTTTTTGAGTTCGAGGCTGGCCATGTCTATCCTTTCACCGCGCCAAGCGAGAGGCCTTCGACGAGATAGCGCTGCGCATAGAGGGCGAGCGCCAGCGTCGGTGTGATCGAGAGCACGATGGCCGCCGAGATCTGGCCGTACTGGATGCCGGAGGAGGTGATGAAGGCAAGCGCGCCGACCGTCACCGGCTGCTTGTCGGCCGAGGCCAGCACCAGCGCGAAGACGAAATTGTTCCAGGCGAAGATGAAGGCGAGCAGGCCGGCGGCGGCGATGCCGGGACCGGCGAGCGGCAGCGCGATCTTGCGGAAGGTGGCGAACCAGGAATGGCCGCCGATGCGGTAGGCATATTCGATGTCGGCCGGAATATCCTCGAAATAGCCGCGCACGATCCACAGGATTAGCGGCAGGCAGATCAGCTGGTAGACCCAGATCAGGCCGACATAGGTGTTGGCGAGCCCGAGCTTCTGGAAATAGAGGGTGAGCGGCAGCAGCACCAGCAGCGCCGGCGCGAATTTGAACGACAGCAGTGTGAAGGCGATGTCCTCCGAGCCTCGGAATTTGTGGCGCGCGAAGGCATAGGCCGCCGGCACGCCGAGAAGCAGCGAGACCGCGACCGAGGTCACCGACAGGAACACCGAATTCCAGAGGTTGCGCATGAAGGCGATGTCGAGCGTGCCGGCGGCGGTCATCAGCTTGCCGGTGACCAGCGCGGTGTAGTTGGCGAGCGTCGGCTCGAAGATCAGCTGCGGCGGGATGCGCAGGATCGTCTCGTTGGTCTGGAACGACATCATGAAGATCCAGACGATCGGGAACATGAAGAAGATCACGACCAGCGTCAGGGCTATGCCGCGCAGGATGCGCTCGAGAAGCGAGGTGTGTTCCATCCCGGCCTCCTATGCCTGGCCACGGGCGCGTTCGCGCAGCCTGAGCCAGTTCTTGATGAAGATGTTGGAGAGGAAATAGGTGATCGCCCACAGGATGATCATCAGCGCCGCAGAGCGGCCGACATTGGTCGACTGGAAGAAGTTGAGATAGGCCTCGACCTGGAAGACGGTCAGCGTGTCGCCCGGCCCGCCTTGTGTCATCGCATAGATGATATCGAACTGCTGGATGGAATCGAGCAGCCGGAACAAAGTCGCCGTCAGGATGTAGGGCGTCAGCATCGGCAGTGTGATGCGGAAGAAGACGAAGCTTCGCGGCACGCCATCGAGCGCGGCCGCTTCGAAGGGCTGCGTCGGCAGGCTGCGCAGGCCCGCGAGCAGCAGGATCATGATGAAGGGCGTGTAGACCCAGATATCGACCAGCACCACCGTGAACAGCGCCGTCGACGGCGACGACGCCCAGCGGAAATCCTGCAGGCCGATGAGGCTAGCGACATAGCTGAGCACGCCGAAGCCGGGATTGGTCATCAGCTTCCACATCAGCGCGGCAAGTGCGGGCGCCGTCATCAGCGGCATCAACAGCATGATCGAGATGAAGTTGTTCAGCGTCGAGCGCTTCTGCAGCAGCAAGGCGATGGCGAGGCCGAGAAGCAGTTCCAGCACGACTGTGGTGCCGGCATAGAGCAGCGACACCTTGAGCGTGTTCCAGAATTTCGGGTCGGTGAAGAAGGAGATGTAGTTGTCGCCCCAGTTGAACTGCCGCGCCCAAGGCTGGCTCAGCCGATAGCGCTGGAAGGAATAGACGACCGAGGTGAGGAACGGGATCAGGATGCCGATGCAGACGAGCAACGCCGGCAGGCTGAGCACATAGGGCAGCACCCGCTTGCTGATCCTGAAGCCGGATGGCTTGGGCCTTTGCGATACCACCGCAGTCATCGAGTTGCTCCGTTGTTGCTGTCGCTTCGCCCTGCCGGCCGCCCAAGGGAGCAAGGCGACCGGTGGGGCGAATGGCGGCCACCTTCCGGCACCGCATCGCAAACGTGAAAAGGCGTGATGAGGGCCGGCCGGCCAGGCAGGCCGGCCCTCGTTGCGACTTAGCCGAGCCCGGCTTCCTTGAGCTGGCCGTTGATGCTTTCGGCGAGCTTGTCGAGGCCCTCGTCGACCGGCACTTCCTTGGCCACCATCTTCTGCAGCGTCGCCGCCCATTCGGTGGTGAGATCGAAGAACAGCGGCTGGGCGGTGAACTTGATCGAGGCGCCCGGCGCCGAGGCGTCGAACATCTCGACATAACCGGGATAGCTCTTGTTCAGCTTTTCGCGGAACATCTCGTCCTTCCAGACCGACTGGCGGACCGGATTGACGAAGTCCATCTTGGTCGCGCCGAAAAGCCCATGCTCCGGCCCGGAGGCCCATTGCATGAAATACCAGGTGGCGTCCTTGTCCTTCGAGAAATTGGACATCGCCAGCGACCAGATCCAGATGTTGGGTGTCGCCGCCTTGGCTGCCGGGTTGGCCTTGAAGCTTGCGAAGGCGAGCTTGCCGGCCATCTTGTTGTCGCCGCCGTTCATGAAGTAACCGAGGATATCGGCGTCGAAGATCATCGCCGAGGCGCCGGCACCGAGATCGGTGCCGACCTGATACCAGGTGTAGGTCGACCAGTCCTTGGGGCCGCTCTCCTGGATCATCTGAACCCACTGCTTGTGGAAAGCCTTGGACTGGGTGGTGTTCATAGCGGCCGACAATTTGCCGTCCGCCGAAACGTTGAGGTCCTTCTGGTCAAAATTGGCGTAGGCCGACAGGAAGCCCGGATGGATCGTCGCCCAGGAACGCGAGCCACGCACGCCGATGCCATAGACGCCGCCACCGACATCCTTGGTGAGCTTGGCCGCCGCGGCAACCATCTCGTCCATGTTGCCGGGAATGGTGACGCCGGCCTTGTCGAACATCGCCTTGTTGTAGGTGATGTTGTTCTGTTCGAAGCCCCACGGAATGCACCACTGCTTTGCATCATCCGAACCCAGCGCGCCGCCCGGCTTGCCATTCCAGGCACAGGAGTTCTTGACGCCGGGCAGGAAGTCGTCCCAGGCATAGTTCGGGTTGGTCTTGGCCGGATCCTTGATCCATTCATTGAGGTCGGTGATCCAGCCGGCAGGGCCATAGGTCCAGGTCATGTAGGCGCCGGTCATGAAGGCATCGTATTCGGGCGAGCTTGCCGAAAGAGCTGCCGTGACCTTGTCGAAATAGACGTCTTCCGGGAACACGTCATAGACAACGTTCATGCCGGTCAGCTTCTTGAAGTTTTCGAGATCGGCGATCATCGCATCGGCATAGGGATGCTTGTTGAGCAGGAGCTTGATGGTCTTGCCCTTATGCGCCTGCCAGTCGAAGTCGGCGGCAAGCGCGCGGGTCTGCCCAAGATTGAGCAGCGTGCCGGCGGTGCCGGCGGCAAGGCCCATGGCACCGAGGCCCTTGATCAGCCCGCGACGGTCGACTTGTCCGCGCAGGAAGGCATCAATGAGGTCTTTCTCTTTCTCATGCATTTCGTCTTCTCCTCCACAGGGTAGTTTCAACTGAAACTGATGCCGGCTACCCGACCGGCGTCTCTTCCACGAGCGATCGCGCCGTCCGCTCGTCTGTTATCAAGCCCTTGAGATAGCGGCCTTCGAGCACCGACTTGATGGCGCGAACCTTGATCTTGCCGCCGGCGACGGCGACGATCCGGCGGCTGGCAATGTCCTCGCGCGTCAAGGCCAGCGCCCGGTCGGAAACGGTCGTCGCCACCGCCTTGCCGGCCTCATCGAAGAAATGGCCGAGCAATTCGCCGACGCCGCCATTGCGGCGGATCTCCTCCATCTCGCCCTTTTCGATCATGCCGGTGGCAACCAGCGACGCCTCGCGTTCGGCGGTGCCGATGCCGGCGAACAACAGGTCGGCGGAGCGCGCGAGATCGAAGACCTCGCTGATGCCCTTCTGCCCGAGCAGGACGGTGCGGTCCTCGGCCGTGTTGGCGAACATCGGCACCGGCATGACATAGGCTTCGGCGCCCGTGCGTTCGGCCAGGCGGTGGATGACGTCATGCGGGTTGGCCGAGAATTTGCGCGTAAGGCCGCCCAGCAGCGAGACGAAGCGGATCTTGTCGGTCGAGGTGCGCGGCAGATATTCCACGCAGGCGGCAAGCGTGCGGCCATGGCCGACGCCGATCAGCGCTTCCTCGCCGCGCTCGATCTCGCGCTTGAGGAACTGCGCGCCGGCAATGCCGAGCGCCTTGAGCGGCAGATCCTCGGAATCGAAGTCCGGAACCACCTCGCAATAATCGAGGCCGTAGCGGCGGGACAGTTCGTCCTCGAGCTCGACGCATTCCGACACTTCGCCGTCGATATAGACCTTCACCAGCCCTTCCTGGTTGGCCTTGGTGATGAGGCGATGGGCCTTGAGGCTGGTCAGCCCCAGCCGCTTGGCGACCTCGGACTGGGTCAGGCCGCCGGCATAGTGAAGCCACGCGGCACGCGTCGCCATGCTGGTTTCGTCGTCGCGCAGGAGGCCGTTGCCGAACCCTACCATTTCCACCCTATGATATTTTTATCAGTTGCTGCAAAATTTTTCACAAGGCTTCGCCGGAGTCAAGCGCCGCCGTTCAAATCGCGCGGCGGCGTGGTCGATGGGCCGCGCGTTCGGCTGGAACCTCCGGGGAGCAAAACGGTTCTTCAGTTGAGGTTCAGGGTCGCAGCGCCGGCCGGAAGGAGCACGTCATGAGCAAGGATCGCGGCAGGCAGGGACCGGTTTTTTCCGGACAGGACGCAAGGCAGGGCGAAATCATCCTGCGCACCCGCGCGCAGCGAATCATCTTCATCGCCGGCCTGGTCGGTATCGTTGTCCTGGCACTGGTGCTGGGTTTCGCCGTCCGGTGACCGACACGCCAGGCTCGCCCCGAGGGCGTGAAGCATAGCGCCGCGAGGAACCATCGGTGCCGGGCGGTGTTGAAAATCCCGGGAATGGGGGGGCGGAGCACGGAACGATGTTCGAACCGCTTTGCTGCGATATGCCGCTTCATCCGACCTGGCCCGATCTCGTCGCACGCCTCCTGCTTGTGCTGGCGGCAGGTTTCCTGATCGGTCTGAACAGGGAAGCGCGCGGCCACACCGCAGGGCTTCGGACGACCATCCTGGTCGGGCTTGCCGCCGCGGTTGCCATGATCCAGGCCAACTTGCTGCTCGATACGATGGGCAAGGGAGCGGACTCCTTCGCTCGCATGGATGTGTTGCGTTTTCCGCTTGGCGTGCTGACCGGCGTCGGCTTCATCGGCGGCGGCGCCATCCTCCGGCGCGGCGATCTCGTGACCGGCGTCACCACCGCCGCCACGATGTGGATCATGACGATGATCGGGCTTGCGTTTGGCGGCGGCCAGTTTGGCCTTGCCGCAATCACGACGCTGCTGACCCTGGTGACGCTTCAGGCGCTGAAATGGGTCGACCTCCGGATCCCGCGCGACCACCATGCGGTCCTGTCTGTCTCCTGGGCGAAGGGATCCCCGCCCGACCTTCAGGAGATGGTGCGCCCGCTTGGCTATGACGCGCGCCTTTCGATGATGGAGCACGACGCCGACCGCGACCGCTTCATCTACTCGTTCAATCTCGAATGGAAGCAGCCCGACGCGATCGAACCGTCGACGGCAATCCTGGCGCTGGTCGCCCGGCAATGCGAGATCGAACGGTTTGAGCTGATCGGCGAGAAAGCGTCCTGAAGAGGCGGCCAGCGCACTTACGCACCACGCAGGAACTCGATCACCATCGCCGCCGTCCATGTGAAACGGCCGCCGCCGAGCGGCTCGCCGGTCAGCGGATCGTAGTATTCGGCAAAGCCGCTTTCCCGGATCAGATCGAGGCTGGACTGAGTGATGCGCCGCGCCACTTGGCCGTGGCCGGCGGCGGTAAGCCCATCTGATATCATGTAGTTGACCACCAGCCAGACCGGACCGCGCCAATAGCGCTTGACGTCGAAGCGCGGATCGCCTGGATCATGCGACGGCACGACATAGCGTGCCTTGCCGGCAAGCCGTTCGACGGTTGCGGCGATTGCGGCGGCACGAGGCTTGGGGATGGCCGCGAAGGCCGGCAGGAGGCCGCCCACCGACGCGCTGTCGATCAAATCGCCGGTGACGCGGTCGAGGCAGAGGTATTGGCCACGCGCCTCGCTCCACAGCCGTACCATGGCCGCCAGGCCCTTTTGCGCGCGGGCACGGTTGGCGGCGGCAATTTCGGTCTCGCCGAGTGCCTCGGCGAGATCGGCAAGATCGGTCGCGGCACGGATCAGGATGGCGTTGAAGCCGGGATCGACGACCTGGAAGGGCGAGGCGTCATGCAGCCTCGCATTGTTCCAGCCAAGCCCGCGAAAATGCTGCACCAGCCAGATGTAGCGGTCATACTGCTCGCGCGTTGGCCGATGCGCCGGGTCGGCGTGCAAGGTGTCGCGGCGCGTATAGGGCTCGACGCCGTCGGTCGGCACGCGCTCGAAGGCATCGTCCCAGTCAATGGAATTGTCGCGGCCGGACTCCCAGGGATGGATGATGGCGACCAGCCCCTCCCCCTTGGGGTCGCGGTTCTCATAGAACCAGCGGTGCCAGGCATCGATCTTCGGCAGCAATGCGCGAGCCCGCTCCGCCGCCAGTTTCTTGTCGTTCGCCCGGTCGAACAGCCGGCGCGCGGCAAAGCCGGCGACCGCCGGCTGGGTGATGCCGGATGTCGCTGTCGGACGGCCAGTCCGCCAGACTTCGGGGCCGGGAAAATAGCCGTCGTTCCAGACATGAAAGACGATGTGCGGCACCATGCCGTCCGGCCACTGATGCGCGAACAAGGTCTCCATCTCGGTCCAGGCCCGCGCCTCGTCGTAATGGGCAAGGCCGAGCGCGGTCAGGCAGGAATCCCAGTTCCACTGGAACGGGTAGAGATCCTTTGTCGGGATGGTGTAGGCGCCCTGGTCGTTCTCCCTGAGCACCTCGACGGCGCGGGCGATGATGTCGGCATTGGCAGAAGAAGTCATGGGCGTTTCAGGGCTTTCGGCATCAAACGGCATTGGTGTTTTCAGGGTCGAACCAGCGGATGCGGTCGGGTTTGGGCGCCAGGCGCAGATCGTCGCCGACCTGAACGCTGGCGTTGGAGTCCAGGATGGCGCGGAACAGGCCGCCCTCGACATCGCAGGTGACCAGCGTATGCGGCCCGAGCGGCTCGATGACGCGCACCGTGGCGTGCAAACCCTCGGCGCCCGCGTCGACATCCTCGGGACGGATGGCGAATTCGAGCTTCGGCCTGTCCGAGCTGGGGCCAGGCAGCGTCAGCCCGGCAACGGTCCACCTGCCGTTCGCGGCCTTGGTCGCCGGGATAAAATTCATCGGCGGATTGCCGATGAAGGAGCCGACGAAACGTGCGGCCGGATTGCGGTAGACCTCGACCGGCGAGGCCGCCTGGACGATGCGGCCCTGATGCATGACGGCGATGCGGTCGGCGAGGCTCATCGCCTCGACCTGGTCGTGGGTGACATAGATGGTGGTGGTCTTCGATGCCGCCAGCACGCCCTTGAGTTCGGCGCGCATTTCCAGCCGCAGCAGCGCGTCGAGGTTCGACAGCGGCTCGTCCATCAGGATGACGTCGGGCTCCATGGCGAGCGCGCGGGCGACCGCGACACGCTGGCGCTGGCCGCCGGACAATTGGCCGGAATAGCGCTTCAGCAATTGCTCGATGTGCATGAGTTCGGCAGTGCGGTTGACGCGGCGCTCGACCTCCTGCTGCGGCAATTTCTTCATGCGCAGGCCGAAGGCGATGTTCTCGAACACGGTCAGATGCGGAAAGACGGCATAGTTCTGGAACACCATGGCGATGCCGCGCTCACGTGGCGGCAGATGGTCGACGCGGCGGCCGCCGATCCACACCTCGCCCTGGCTTGGGCGTTCCAGCCCGGCGACAATCCTGAGCAACGTGGTTTTGCCGCAGCCCGACGCGCCGAGCAGCACCATGAATTCCTGGTCAGATATTGTGAGGTCGACCTGATGCAGCGCCGTGAAGCCGCCGAAGCGCTTGGCCACGCCCTTGATCGCGATTTCAGCCATGGGCCGTCTCCGTGTAACGCATCATCGGTTGGCGATCCCCCACATGGCGAAAAGGTATTTGCGGACGGCGAAGATGAAGATCAGCGCCGGCACGACCAGCGCCGCCCCGCCGGCGAATTTGAGATAGAGCGGCGACTCGCCAAGGCTCTGCAGCAGGAAGGCGGTCAGCGTACGGTTTTCGATGGTGAGCACGGCAGCCGCGAACACCTCGTTCCAGGAGATGGTGAAGGCAAATACCGCCGATGCGGCTATGCCCGGCAGCGCCAGCGGCAGGATCACCTTGCGGAAGGCCTGCCAGCGCGTGCAGCCGAGCGTCCAGGCTGCTTCCTCCAGCTCAACGGGAATGCCCGAAAACAGCGAGAAGGTGATCAGCACAGCGAACGGCAGCGCCAGTGTGGTGTGCACCAGCGCCAGCCCGATGGCGGTGTCGTCGAGGCCGGTGCGGATGAACATCACCGCCAGCGGCAGCGCCAGAAGCGGCAGCGGGAAGGCCCTGGTCATCAGCACCAGGAAGCGGAAGCTGCCCTTCCCTGGAAAATCGAAGCGCGACAGCGCGTAACCGGCCGGCGCGCCGAAACCGATGGCCAGGATCATCGTCAGCGTGGCGACAAGCACCGAATTCCACAGCGCCCTGGCAACGCCGGCGAAATTGATGAAGAACGAGAGGCTGCCGAGATCGAAGGACGGGAAGAAGCGCTTTGGGAAAGCCGTCACCTGATCGGGCGACGACAGCGCGTTGACGATCAGCAGATAGATCGGCAACAGCACCCAGACGCCAAGCAGGATGGCGGTGGCGATCAGCAGCCAGTCGCCGGCCTTGCGTGCGTCGGCGACGGCTGCGACCGGCGTCTCTGCAACGGCGCTCATATCCGGGCCTCCTTCATATCCGTGCCTCCTTGGGCACACGCAGCACCCTGAGGAAAAACAGCGTGAAGCCGATCGAGATGGCGAGGATGAGCAGCGCCGAGGCGGCGGCGACATTGCGGTCCTGCAGCGTGAACTGCCAGTTGTAGGTTTCGCCCATCAGCACCGGCAGATTGGTACCGCCGAGTGCCGCGACGACGGCGAAGACCTCGAAGGCGAGGATGACGCGCAGGATGATCGCTGTCTGCAGGCTGGGGCGCAGCAATGGCAACGTGATACGCCGGAAGCGCTGCCACGGGCTTGCCCCGAACACCTCGGCCGCCTCGTAATATTCCTTGGGGATCAGACCCATGCCGGCGACGAGGATGACCATCATGATTGCCGTGGCCCGCCAGATCTCGGCCAGCGCCACGGCGATGAAGATGGTCAGCTTGCTCTGGTAGCCGAGGAACATGACCGGCCTGTCGACGACGCCCAGGCTGGAAAGCAGCGTGTTGAGGAAGCCGGACTGGTCGAAGATGGCGAGCCAGATCAGCCCGGCGGCGAGGTCGGAAATGCCGAGCGGAATGGCGAAGACGTAAAGGGCCGCGCTGCGCCCGGTCTCCAGCCGCGACACCACGCTTGCCATCAGCAACGCCATGGTCAGTTGGATCGGCACGACGATTGCCGCCAGCATCAAGGTGTTGCGCACCGTGGCGGGGAATTTCCAGCTGCCGGCCATGGTGCGGAAATTGTCGAGGGTGAAGGCGCCGTCGCGGGTCACCGCCTCGAAGGCGACGAGCGCGAATGGATAAAGGAAGAAGATGCACAGGAACAGTGTCGCCGGCATCAGCAGCAGATAGGGCAGAGCCTTGCCGTGCATGGTGTTTGTCCTTTGCGATGCCGCCGTGCCGCGGTCCGGGCGCCCGGAGTGCAACAAACTCCGGACGCCCCCTCGGGAGGATGTCTTATCGTTTGACCATGATCTTTTGCGAAAACCGGCTTCCACTTTTCGCTGACGCGGTCCTTCGGTTCGGGATCATGGTCCGCCTATTCCACCGGGCAAGCGCCCTGGGATGGCTTGTCGGGCGCCCAGCATGGCGCCTTCGCCTGGTCGATGATCGCCTTCAGGGCGGCCGCCTGCTGTTCGAGGACGCCGTGCACGTCCTCACCGCCGAGCACGATGCGCTCGAAGGAGTCGGTGTAGACCTGGTTGAACTTGCCGCCGAGGTCGCCGAGCCCCATCGGCAACAGCGCCGGCACTGCATCGGGAGCACCAATCATGGTGGCGATGGCAGGGCCGAACGCCTTGACCGAGGCCGGCATGTCGTCGGGCAGCTTGACGTCGACGACGGGGAAGAAATTGGTCGCCTTGAGCGTCGCGATCTGTGTTTCCGGCTTCAGCATATAGGCGACCAGCGCCTTGGCCTTCTCCTGGTCCGGCGAGGTCTTCGGAATGGCAATGCCGGCCACGACAGGCATGAAGCCGCGGCCGGCAGGCCCGGCCGGCGCGGGAAAAGCGACAAACTGATCCGGCTTCTTGTTGAAGGCATCGGCGAGCCGCGCGACATGGTCGAACGCCACCCAGACTTCGCCCGAAAGCAGAGGCTCCTGCATGAAGGCATAGTTGGTCGAGTTCGGGTTGGTGTACTGCCACAATTCCTTGAACTTGTTCCACGCCGTCTCGGCCTCGGCCGAACGGAATTTCGTGACCATCGAACCGGTGTAGGACGGATAGAGAAAGCCTTCGAAGAAGCGATGCTTCAGTCCCTTGGGGCCAGCCGGAAAACCGAATTTCGGCGAGCCGGTCTTTTCGGCGATGTTCTTCGACCATTCGATCAGCTGGTCATAGGTGATGGTGTTGAGATCGGTGCCCGCCGGCAGATATTGCAGCGCCTGCTTGTTGGCCGCCATCAGGTAGGTGGCCTGCATCCAGGGCAGGTATTTCTGCTCGCCGGTGCCGAGCATGCCGAGCTTCTTGTAGGCCTCGTTGACCTTGACCCCGCCGACATCGACAGCCGACAGGTCGACAAGATTGGCGCCGACCGTGGAGAAATCGCCGTGCAGGCCGCCAAGCAGGCCGATCGTGCCGGAGCCGGCCTGCAATTCCGCCTGCAGGCGGGTGAGCCAGGGACCGTCCTCGGCAACCTGATAGTCGACCGCGCCTTCGAAGCCTTTCAGCACCTCGTCGCGCATCTTCTGCGTCTCCTCGACCGGGCGCGCCTGTGTCGACCAAAACAGCACCTGCTGAGCCTGGGCGCCACCGACGGCGATCGACAGCGCCAGCGCGGCACCAGCCAGTGTCTTCAATGCTCTCATCATGGTCTTCCTCCCTGGATATGCGCCGGCATTGCGGCGTCAGCTTCTTGTCCGTGGCGCCGGCCCATGGCTTGCCCGCTGTACCAGTGTCGGCCGGATCAGCCGCGTCAGCGGCTTGCCGGGTTTCTCGGCAATGACAGTGAGCAGCATGTCGGCGATCTCGCGCGCGCAGTGGCGGATCGAGGCGTCGAATGTGGTGAGGCCCGGCGGCGCATAGGCGGAGGCGGCGATGTTGTCGAAGCCGATAACGGACAGGTCGCGCGGCACACCGAGCCCCGCACGGGCGGCCTCCTCCATCACGGTCAGCGCCAGTTCGTCGAACAAAGCGACAATGGCCGTCGGCCTGTCGGGGCCTCGCAGCATCCGGTTGACGGCCTCGATGCGCGCCTCTTGGTCGAAGCGCGGCGCCGTGACCACGTCGAGCCGCACCGAGGGGTCGCCCCGCCGGGCGATGGCCGCGGCAAGGCCATCTTGCCTGAGATGGCGAAAGGTCATCGCTTCCGAGATCGTCACCAGGCCGAAATGGCGGTGGCCGAGATCATAGAGCATGTCAAAGGCTTCGCCGAAGGCGTGCGCGCCATCCGTGTCGAGCCAGTTGTAGCCAAAGTCGCTGTCGAGCAGCCGGCCATGAGCGACGAACGGGAAGCCACGCTCGCGCAGATAGGCAAGGCGCTCGTCGGTCTCGGCAATGCGGGTGACGACGACGCCATCGGCGCGCCCCGATTCGACGACGTGGCGCAGCACCGACAGTTCGGAATGGCCAAGTGCGGCCGTGGCCAAAATGAGGTCGGCGCCATGCGAGACCAGCCCTTCGCCGAGCCCGGTGACGAATTCGCCCAGGAAGGAATCGACAAGATTGGGGCCGCGTATCGGCAGGACGAGGCCGACGAAACCGCTGCGACCCGAGACGAGCGTACGCGCCGCGGTGTTGGGCACATAGCCGGCCTGGCGCGCCGCCTGCGCAACGCGCTCACGCGTCTTCAGCGCGATCTGCTCATGGCCGGC
The DNA here is from genome assembly GCF_002294905.1 of Mesorhizobium sp. WSM4308. Lineage (NCBI taxonomy): Bacteria > Pseudomonadati > Pseudomonadota > Alphaproteobacteria > Hyphomicrobiales > Phyllobacteriaceae > Mesorhizobium > Mesorhizobium sp. WSM4308. Next base: position 296,906 of record NZ_NSFW01000001.1, read on the forward strand.
AAGCGCCCGCGAAACCGTCGTGATCGACAGGTCGAGGCTTGCCGCAAGCTCCTTCAGCGTGATGACGCGGGTGGTCATCGATCCTCCCTCAGGCGAGTTTGAAACGTTTGTAATTGCCTTTTGCAAAAATGCAAACGTTTTAAATTTCGATCGGAGATGGCCGCTTTGCCCGAACATGGAGCGCAAGCAAGTGCGGCGCGCCTGCGTCATTCCGCAGGCCGCCTCCCCAAGGCTCCGTCAATTCGAGGAGAAAAGTCTACTGCAAGATCCGTGCCGCGGACGGCATGGAATGGTCATGCGCGATGCCGGCATCGGCGTCGCCGATCGCCCTATCGAGACCGGTTGCTACCACGGAAACCCTGAAACGGCCTTCCATGCTCTTGTCGAAGATGGCGCCGACGATGATATCGGCATCCTCGTAGACCTCCTCGCGGATGCGGGTGGCGGCCTCGTCGACCTCGAACAGGGTCATGTCGCGGCCGCCCGATATCGAGACCAGCACGCCCTTGGCGCCCTTCATCGAGACTTCGTCGAGCAGTGGGTTGGCGATCGCGGCTTCCGCCGCCTTCATCGCCCGGCTTTCGCCTGATGCCTCGCCGGTTCCCATCATGGCGCGGCCCATGCCGCGCATGACCGATTTGACGTCGGCGAAGTCGAGATTGATCAGGCCTTCCTTGACGATGAGATCGGTGATGCAGCTGACGCCGGAATAAAGCACCCGGTCGGCAATGACGAAGGCATCGGCGAAGGTGGTCTTGGCATCGGCGATCCTAAACAGGTTCTGGTTCGGGATGACGATCACGGTGTCGGCGGCTTCGCGCAGCCGCTCGATGCCCTCCTCGGCCATCTGCATGCGACGCCGGCCCTCGAAAGTGAAGGGCTTGGTGACGACGCCCACCGTCAGTATGCCGGCCTTGCGCGCCGCTTGCGCGATGATCGGGGCTGCGCCGGTGCCGGTGCCGCCGCCCATGCCGGCAGTAACGAAGCACATATGCGTGCCGGCCAGATGGTCCATGATCTCGTCGAGCGATTCCTCGGCCGCGGCGCGACCGATCTCGGGCAGCGAGCCGGCGCCCAGACCTTCGGTGACATGCGCGCCAAGCTGGATCAGCCGCGTCGCCTTCGACATGGTCAGCGCCTGGGCATCTGTGTTGGCGGCGATGAATTCGGTTCCCTGAAGCTGCTCCACGATCATGTTGTTGATGGCATTGCCGCCGCCGCCGCCGACGCCGATAACGGTGATCTTGGGCCTCATCTCGGAGATTTCCGGCTTCTTGAACTCGGCCATGCCTGCTTCTCCTTCGCCAATTGCGCGCGCTTCACGACCCACGAGCAGACTGTCTGCAAGACACTGCAATCGAGCGGCATGACGCGAATCAGTCCGTTCGGATGGGTGCCCCAAAAAGCCAGAGAGCGGCCGGACGTGCAAGTGCGCGCAAGGTCAAGATTTGTGAGCGCGATATTGCAAACCGCCACGCGGATGCCGCGTGCCTGCAAACCAGGCCGAAAGGCCAGCAATTACGCTGCCCAGCGAACGTTGCGCCGAGGCGAACGCGATACATGGCGCCGACGCTGATCATGCATGCCAATCACAGACAAAGCCGGCTGCGTTGTCCGAGCTGCGCGAAACCGGGCTGCAGGACAATCTCCCGCCTGCGCCGGCATCGTGTCGCGCGACCTGCCCTTGGCCGCATTGCCAACGGCTTGCCGCGTAACGATTGAGGCGTCTATCATGCACCGATATATCGCTGACTTCGGCGTCCGCCGTGCTCGGCCCAATCAGGATCACCTGCGGCTGCCGTCGTCAGGCCAGATTTCAGAACGAACGAAGTAGCGCCCGCCAATGGCCGACAGAACACGATTCGGGCTGAGCGCCATCGACAGCGTACCCCTGCATGAGAAGGTCTATCTGGAGCTTGTGCGGGCACTGATGTCGGGCCAGTTCACGCCCGGCCAGAAGCTGACGTCGCGCAAGCTCGCCAAGGAACTCGGCACCAGCGACATGCCAGTGCGCAGCGCCTTCATGCGGCTGCAGGCGCTGCGTGCGCTAAGCCCGATGCCGAACGGCAGCGTCGAAGTGCCGGTCATTTCGGCCGAACGGTTTTCGCAATTGACCGCCGTGCGCACGATTCTGGAAGGCTCGGCGACCGAACTCGCGACAAAGCGCATCAACGGCAACAATCTGCGGACGATCCGACGCCACAGCACCGAATTGACCCTGGCTGCGCGCGAGGGCGATATCGACGACTATCTCAGGAAGAATTACGCCTTCAAATTCTCGATCTATCGCCATTGTGGTAACGAGCAGATGATCTTCCTGATCGAGACCGTGTGGATGCAGGTCGGCCCCTTCCTCAGGAACCTCGCCATGGGGTTCGAGGACGATCTCGCCTCCATCCTCGACATCGACTATCACGAGGAAGTCGTCGCCGCGATCGAGGCGCAGGACGCGGCGCGTGCTCGCGCGGCCATCGCTCGCGACATCGACGAAGGCGCGGCGCACATCCTGCGCCAGGCCAGATTTCCGGGCGCCAGAGGCTAGGATTGGACGACGATAGTCGCTCGCCCCAAAGGCCGATCGTGCCAGCCCGGCGGCGAAGCAGGCATGCCGAATGCCCCTTGGCTTTCCGCCTTCTAGCCCTTATGTTGCGATCGCAGATCGCGCAATTGGTTTTGAAATGCCTCCCGATATCCCAGCTAGTGACTTGAAAAAATAAGGAAAAATATCCCGCAGCGGCTGGATAGGCTTTCCGAAAACTCACAAGCATTTTTTACCAGGGATAGCGCAGCCGGCAGGGCTTGGGCACCTTCGAAAACCAGAGGTTTTAAAATTGAGCGATGCAATTGCGGACGTTCTGAGCTGGCTTGAAAGCAGAAGCGACATACAGAGCCTGAGGGCGGCGGTGTGCGACCTCAACGGCGTCATGCGGGGAAAACGCATACCGGTGGAGCAGGCCCGCAAGGCGCTGGAAGGCAAGCTGCGCATGCCCTATTCGCTGATCGGGCTCGACATCTGGGGCGAGGATATCGAAGGCAACACGCTGGTCTTCTCCACCGGCGATGCCGATGGGCTCTGCCAATGGACGGGACGCGGCATCCTGCCGGTGGACTGGACGGCGCATCCGACCGCGCTTGTCCCGCTCTGGCTCGCCGATGAAAGCGGCGCGCCGTATCTCGGCGATCCGCGGCGGGCGCTGGCCCGTATCCTCGACCGCTACAGGGCGCTCGGCCTGACCCCGGTCGCGGCAACGGAACTTGAATTCTATCTGGTTGATCCGCAATCGCAGCGGCCGGTCGGCCCTGTCTCGCCGGTCACCGGGCGGCGCCTCGATTCCGACGCGGCGCTGTCGATCGACGAGATCGACGATTTCGAAGCCTTCATCCACGACGTCTACGAAGCCTGCCGGGCGCAAGGCATTCCCGTCGACACGGCGATTGCCGAAAATGGCGTCGGCCAGTTCGAGATCAATCTGAACCATGTCGCCGACGCGCTGCGGGCGGCCGACGACGCCGTGCTGTTCAAGCGCACGGTGAAGGGCATTGCCCGCAAGCACGGCTTTGCCGCCTGCTTCATGGCCAAACCCTATGGCGACCGCGCCGGCAACGGCTTTCACGTCCATTTCAGCCTGGTCGACGCCGAAGGGCGCAATGTGTTCGACGACGGCACCGACCAGGGCTCGGAAACCATGCGCCACGCGGTCGGCGGGCTGTTGGCGGCGATGGCCGAGAGCACGCTGGTGTTCGCACCGCACTTCAATTCCTACCGCAGGCTCCGCCCGCGTTCCTATGCGCCGACCGCGGTCGCCTGGGGTTACGAGAACCGCATGGTCGCGATCCGCATTCCCGGCGGCCCGACCGGAGCGCGCCGCATCGAGCATCGCGTGTCGGGGGCGGACGCCAATCCCTATCTGGTGCTTGCCGCCATATTGGGCGCGGCCCTGATCGGCATCGAAAGGCAGATGTCGCCGGGCGAGCCGACCGGGAGCGACGGACAAGGCGCGGCACCAGCCAAGCTGCCGCCGGACTGGGCCTCGGCGATCGCCACCTTCGAAAGCGGTACGCATGTGGCGGAGATCTTCCCGGCGATCCTGCGCGACTCCTTCGTCGCCTGCAAACGCCAGGAGTTGAATACGTTTGCTCTCAACGTCAGCGATTTCGAGATCGAGACCTATCTCGAAAGCGTTTAGGCTCAACTGACCATAAGCATCGGCGCGGACGACTTTCCAGCAGCCGCATTGCTGGCAGATGCAGACGCGGATCGGCAGGCCGAAGGCGATGATGGCACATGACGCCGCCGCGCTTGCCGCGGAAGCGACCGGCTTCTTCGGCCAGGCGCATCTGACGCGCGTGTTCAAGTCCGTGGTCGGAGTGACGCCCGGCGCCTGGATGAAGAGCGCCGGCAGCCCGTGACATTTCCACCTTCATGGAACCGAGCATCTAGCCAGTATGACAGAACTGGCGTGCAGCGATCGGTCATGTCCCGGCAGCTGCGGTACGGCCAGCAGGCCCCGAGCGTCTTGCGCACCGAAACCCAATCGTGTCAGACAGGCTCGCGCCAGGGCCGCATTGCTGTCGATGACGACCAATCCACTGACATCGTTGAGGCTGGCGGCCACCACCGACAGTTCGGTGCAGCCAAGAAGGGCGGCATCGGCGCCGGCCGTTTGCGCGATATCAAGCGCGCGCTCGGTCTCGATCGCCGCCTCCATCGTCGAACCGGCCTTGACGAGACTGATCGCGTTGTCCACGCGCTCCTGGAACTCGGTGTTCGCGGGAAGGCAGAGCCCAAATCCCGCCGCCGACATCTTGTCCTGATAGAAGCCAGAGACCAGCGTGCCCTGGGTGGCGAGAATCGCAACCCGGCCCCGGTCCAGGCCACGACGCGTTTCGGACACGGCTGCGTCGCCGATATGGATGATCTGCGCTTGCGAATTCGCCGCCAGTTGGTCGTACCAATGATGGGCGGTGTTGCAAGGCATGGCGATATAGGTAACACCGAGCACATTGAGCGTCGACACCGCGGCTTTCAGAGGCGCCAGCGGTCCGTCATGGTTGCCGAGGATCGCCTCGGTCCTGTCGGGCAGCTGTGGCACGCTGAGGATGACGGCAGGCACATGGTCGTTGTCCCGGAATGCCTGCGTCATTCGGGTCAGCTTGAAGTAGAAGTCGGCCGATGCAAGCGGCCCGAGGCCGCCGACAATGCCGAGCTGAGGACGGATGCTGTCGTCGATCATCGGACCGGCTCGGCTTCGAGCGGTTCCGAGACGGTTTCGACAGGCTGCGTCGCCTCCCTGTGGCTGGGCGCGATCATTGCCGTGCTCGCCGCGACCGTGCAAACGCTGGCCAGCGTCATGAACGTGTCCACGGCCGCATCCACCGCGACGAACAGGGCGAACGCCGCTTCAAAGGGGAGCTTCAGGTAGCCGCACACGATGGACATCTGGGACAGGATGAGCAGGCTGCCCATGCCGCCGGTCGTGAGCGCGAGAAGCGCCGAGGCGATGCCGACGAGCACGAGGTCTGGCACGCCGAGCGGATGGCCGTAGAGCTGGGCGATGAACAGTGTGCCCGAGGTGTAGAGCAGCGCCGGGCCGGTGCGCAGCAATGCCGCCTGCAGCGGCACCAGCAGTTCGACGACCACCAGGTTGAACCGCAGGCGCTCGCTCAACAAGTTGATGACCCACGGCAGCGAAGCGACGGTGGAGCGTGTGGTGATGGCCACCATCAGCAGGGGCTGGCAGGTCTTGATCGTCGTCCAGTAGCTGCGCCGCGACCGGATGGCGACAATGGCAAAGGCGCCGGCGACGAATATGAGGCAGGAGAGGCCCATCACCAGCAGGTAACCGCCCATCAGCATGAGCGGCTTGGTCCCGGTCGTCGCGGTCTGGTCCGCGATCAGGATGAAGGTTGCGAAGGGCAATCCCCAGATGAACCAGTTGGTGAGGACCGTACAGGCCCGGTAGACCGCGTTGAGCGCCTGAGTCAGGCTCATGGACGAAGGTTGGGGGATCTTGCCCATGGCGAGCCCGAAAAGCAGGCAGAACAGCAGGACCTGGATGGTCTGGCCCGAGGCCAGCGCGTTGAAGACATTGTTCGGCACCAGGTCGAGCAGGATCGAATGCCCGCTGTCGGCGCCTTCATTGGATGGCGGCTGGAACGGGAAGGCGAGATCGGTGGAGACGCTGCCTTGCGAATTGATGAACTCGCCAAGCTCGATTCGCGACTGGGGGTTCTCGATCTGGCCCGGCTGGAGGATCAGCGACAAGGTGCCGCTCACCAGTACGCCCAGGAACGACACGACCAGAACGGCCATACCCACCTTGCCGAGGTAACGCACCGATTTGGGATCCTGGACCATCGCCGTGATGGAGAAGATGACCGACGAGACCAGGTAAGGCAGGACGACCATCTTGAGGAAATTCAGGTAGAGCTGCGCGACGGGGCTGATCGCATGGGCAAAGGCCGGATGGTAGAGACCGCACAGGATCCCTGCCCCGATCATTGCGAGCGTCGTCACCGGCGAGCGCAAGATACGCCTTGCCGCGAGGCGCCAATCGAAAGGCACGGGACCGGCTACGTCGGAGATGGCCATGTCAGGCTTTGCTCCCCTGGCGATAGCGGGCGATGATCTCGTCCGTGTTGAGAACCTGCTGCCCCCGGGCGAGATCGAGATAGAGGTCGACAAAGGCCGCGAGGTGCGGATTGTCCGGCCGCACGCCGACGGCGATGGTATCGACCTTGTCGGTCAGCGTGATCGAGCGCGCGACGACCGTCATCGACGGATCGTCGACCATCAGTTTCTTGATCTCGAAATCATCGCGGTAGGCCATGTCGAGCGTCCCGTTGCGGATCGCATCGATGATCAGATCCCAGCTGGCGAAGCGTCGGATCTGCGCCTGCGGGAAGGTTGTCGGCGCATAGGTGGCGAATGAAGAGCCCTCGATCACGCCGAGATCGCCCGTGAAATCGCGGATGATCTGCTCGGGCGGCTTGCCTTGCGCAATACGCGCCAGGTTGAGCCGGTTGGCGATCAGCCCTTGGCGCAGCATGGCGTAGGGCCGGGAATAGACGATCGACCGACCGCGCTGAAGGGTCCGGCTGAGCTTGCCGATCGCCAGATCCGCTTGGCCGGAACTCACCAGATTCACCATGCCGTCGAACGTTGCGGCGGAGCGGTCGAACACCGGCGCCACGCCAAGCTGCGCAGCGATGCCGTGCGCCAGTTCCATGTCTATGCCATTGTCGCCCAGCCCATCGGCCGGGAAGAACGGATTGGAAGCAAAGGCCGGCATTGCGATACGCAACGCATCGCCGCTTGCGACGGGCTTTGGGGCGTTCTGCGCCTGAGTGCTGGCCGCCTGAGCCTGCGAGATCAGCAACCCACCGCTTCCGGCCATAAGCAGCGTACGACGCGTAACCGACATGCGCATTCTCAATTCGTGCGGGAGAGCAAGCAAACAGGCCTGCCCACTCCGCAGTATGCACGCGGAGGTTAAGTAAGCGTATATTTTACATTGCGCTCTTTCTGCATAGTGAGCGAAGCGGCACAGCATCTCAAAATATAAGCATCTCCTGATATATAAGATCACGGAAATGGGCGCGTTGCTGCACGTTTGAGGGCAACCGCGGGCCGACCTGCCGGTTCAAGCCGGTGGCTGGATCGGCACCGGGCGCGCCTGGCTGAAGGCCGTTCGTTCAAGCTAAGGGTGCACACGACCTGGTAGCGCTTTGCTGAACCCGCCAGCGATAACCCATCCGCCGAACAGGCGGCCTGCGCTACGAGGACCGCTCGGCCTTCAGCACCGAGACCGCCGCCTCGCTGTTGTGGACATAGTCGTTGGCGTCCGGCTGCTTCTGCAGCAAAAGGATGAACAACAGATCGGTCAGCGTCAGCTGCGCGTCGCGCGCGGTGATCGAGGAAGAGCGCGCGCGCTCCTCGTCGGCGATGGTGTAGAGGCGGATGTCGGCGACGCGGCTCAGCGGATTGTCGTGCAGGCCGGTGACGGCGATCACCGTCGTGCCGCGCTTGGCGGCCAGCTCGGCGATACGCAAGGTTTCGATGCTGGCGCCGGAATAGGACAGCGCGAACAACACGTCGCCGGGCCCCAGCGTCGCGGCATTGGCCATCTGGATGTGGCTGTCGCTGTCGTGCAGCACGTTGCGGCCGAGCTTCATCAGCTTGTAGGAGAAATCGCGCGCCACCAGCGAGGAGGCGCCGACGCCGACCAGATGGATGCGGCGCGCGCCATCGAGCAGCTCCAGCGTCCGGGAGATGATGCGCTCGCTGTTGGCGGCGACGGTCTGCTGCGTCGACAGAAGCTTGCTGCCGATCAGTTTCTTGAGGATGACCGGATAGGTGTCGCCAACCTCGATCGAGCCGTGGATGACGCCGGCCGGCACCTGCCAGTCCTGTGCCTTGGCCTCGCTGACGGCGAGCTTGAGCTCCTGATAGCTGGCATAGCCAAGCTTCTGGCTGAACTTGACGACACTCGACTGACTGCGCCCGATCTCGGCTGCCAGCGCTGCCGTCGACAGGCGCAGCATCTGGTCGGGATTGTCGACGATGTACTGGCCGATCTCGCGGTCGCCTGGCGCCATGCCGTCGAGCTTCGCATTGATCTTCTTCAGAACGGACATGGACCCTCTGGAGCGCTTCGATGCTCGAAGGAATAAAATATTCCAATTTCGATTGACAGCCAAGAACGCAGAATTAATTCTCGGACCGGCCAGGTTCGAGAATCGAATGGCTCTCCCGGAGAGACCGGGCCGCCGACCGGGCTTTCGCCACGAAAGGGTTCAGCCATGGACAGATTGCGGATCGTCGGCGGACCAAGACTGGAAGGCGCGGTCACCATTTCCGGCGCCAAGAACGCTGCCTTGCCACAGATCGCGGCCGCCCTGCTCAGCCCCTACCCGCTCGAGCTGACCAATTTGCCTGATGTGACCGACGTCGAAAACATGCTGGGCGTGGTGCGGCTTCACGGCGCCGAAGTGACGCGATCGGCGCATGCCGCGATGATCGACACAAGCGCCGCCGTTTCCAAGGAGACGTCCTACGACACGGTGCGAAAAATGCGCGCGACGGTGCTGGTTCTGGCGCCGCTACTTGCCCGTTTCGGCCATGCCCGTGTTTCGCTGCCGGGCGGCTGCGCGATCGGCGCGCGGCCCGTCGACATGCATGTCGCCGCCCTCGCCGCGCTCGGCGCCAAGATCGCCATCGAGAATGGCCTGATCGTCGCTTCGGCGCCGAACGGGCTGACCGGGACGCGCATCGTGCTCAGCTCGCCGTCCGTCGGGGCAACGGAAACCGCCATGATGGCGGCGACCACGGCCAGGGGCGAAACCGAGATCCTCAACGCGGCGCGCGAGCCGGAAGTGGCCGATCTCGCCGCTTGCCTCAACGCCATGGGAGCGCGCATCGAGGGCGCCGGCACGCACCGCATCCTGATCGCCGGCGACACCGGATGGCACGCGGCCAGGCACGACATCATTCCCGACCGGATCGAGGCCGGAACCTATGCCATCGCCGCGGCAATCACCGGCGGCCAGCTCGAGCTCACCCATGCCCGGCTCGAGCATATGGCCTCGGTGGTGCAATTGCTGGAAGCCACCGGCGTCAGCGTCTGGCCCGGCGATCGCGGGCTCATCGTGTCGCGCGACCGGCCGCTCAAGGCCGCCGACCTGACCACGGAACCCTATCCGGGGTTTCCGACCGACCTGCAGGCGCAGTTCATGGCGCTGATGTGCTGCGCCGAGGGTGCGTCGCTGCTGCGTGAAACCATCTTCGAGAACCGCTTCATGCATGTGCCCGAACTGATGCGGCTCGGCGCCAACATCAAGCTGCAAGGCACCATGGCCTTGGTGCGCGGCGGCGACAAACTGCATGGCGCGCAGGTGATGGCCACCGACCTGCGCGCCTCGGTGTCGCTGGTTCTGGCCGCGCTGGTCAGCGAAGGCGAGACGATCATCAACCGCGTCTATCATCTCGATCGCGGCTATGAGCAGTTGGACCGCAAGCTGCGGCTTTGCGGTGCCGACATCGAGCGGCTGAGCACATGAGCGGCGCTGATTATTTTCTCGGCGTCGATGGTGGCGGCACCGGCTGCAGGGCTCGTATCGAAGATGCGGAAGGCGACGTGCTGGGACAGGGCCTGTCCGGCCCGGCGACGACGCGGCTTGGCATCGACGCGGCCTGGGCCTCCATAGCCAAAGCCTTTGGTGCGGCGATCGAGGAGGCTGGCTTCGGGCCGAGCGAAACCGCCCGGATCCGCGCCGGCATCGGGCTTGCCGGTATCGGCCGGAAGGGTGCTTTGGAAGCGCTGCGGGCGATCGCGCACCCCTTTGCGAGCATCGATTTCGTCAGCGACGGTGTCGGCGCCTGCCTGGGCGCGCATTCCGGCAGGGATGGCGCCATCGTCATTGCCGGGACCGGCTCGATCGGCCTCGGCTTCGTCGAAGGGCGCGACCTGCGCGTCGGCGGCTACGGCTTTCCGATCTCCGATGAAGGCAGCGGCGCCGATCTTGGTCTGAAAGCCGTGCAACTGGCGTTGCGCGCCCATGACGGGCGGCACGAGCGGACGGCGCTGCTGGCGGAGGTGATGCAGCGCTTCGAGGGCGACGCGATGGAAGCGGTTGCCTGGATGGACCGCGCCAGCGCCACGGATTACGCCGCGCTGGCGCCGATGGTGATGCGCCATGCCGACCAGGGCGATCCCGCCGGACGACGCATCGTGCAAAGTGCCGCCGAGCAGATCGACACGCTGGTGCGGGTGCTGTTCGAAAAAGGCGCGCCGCGCGTGACCCTGCTGGGCGGCCTCGCCAGCCCGCTCGAACCTTGGCTTTCGCCCGATGTAAGGCGCCGCCTGAAGCCCGCCGACGGCGACGCCGTGTCCGGTGCGATCATCCTTGCCAAGAGATCGCTCTGCGTAGGGCAGGCTTAGCGACGTAGGAATAAAATATTCCAATCTCCTGTTGACGATACGAATATCCAATTCTAAAAAGTTAACAAAGAAAAACTGTGATGACGGACCCAAGGTCCGTGTGCCTGGTGTCCGTCGAGCCATGTCGGACGCCGGCAGCAGAATTTTTGAAAGCACTGGAATGACCGAGCAAGGGTTGATGTCTGAGCTGGACCTGCTGGTTTCCGAAGGCCGCAATCCGCGGACGATGGATATCGACCTGCTGCCGACCATCGATGTGCTGCGCAAGATCAATGACGAGGACAGGATTGTCCCGGCTGCTGTCGAAAAGGTGCTGCCGGAAATCGCCGCCGCGGTCGACCGGATCGTGCTTGCCTTCCAGAAGGGCGCGCGGCTGATTTATGTCGGCGCCGGCACCAGCGGCCGGCTCGGCGTCCTCGATGCGTCGGAATGCCCGCCCACCTTCGGCGTGCCCGAGGACATGGTGATCGGCCTGATCGCCGGCGGCCCGGACGCTTTGGTGCGGTCGACGGAAGGTGCCGAGGATGATCCGAAAATGGGCGCGCAGGCGTTGCGGGAGATCGGGCTCACACCGGACGATGTCGTGGTGGGCATCGCCGTCAGCGGGCGCACGCCTTACGTCATCGGCGGACTGAACTATTCGAAGCAGGTCGGCGCGACCACGGTTGCCCTGTCCTGCAATCCGGCATCGACCATTGCCGGCATCGCCGACATCGCCATCTCGCCGGTCGTCGGGCCTGAGGTTCTCACCGGATCGACCCGGCTGAAGTCGGGAACGGCGCAGAAGCTGGTGCTCAACATGCTGACCACGGCCTCGATGATCCGCATCGGCAAGAGCTATGAGAATCTGATGGTCGACCTCAACCCGTCCAACAAGAAGCTGGTCGCGAGAGCCATCAGGATCGTCATGCAGACCAGCGGCTGCACGGCGCAGCGTGCCAAACAGGTGCTCGCCCAGACCGGCAATGATGTGAAGCTGGCGATCCTGGTGGCGATCACAGGCTTCAATGTCGAGGCGGCGCGCGCGGCGCTCGGCAAGGCCGGAGGTTTCCTGCGAAAGGCGATCAGCGACAGGACGGCATGAAGCCGCACGGGACAAGACGGCAAGAAGCCGCTTTAGACAAGACGGCGTGAAGCCGCATAGACTGGGCCGATACTCCAAAGCATGTGTGTCTTGGAAGCGGTCCGTAGAAACTGCAAGGCATCAAGTTCAAATCATAATGGGAGACGAAAATGGCAAGGCATCTCACAAGAACACTCCTGTCGGGCATCACGGTTGCCGCGATGCTCGGCGTGGCTGTGGTTTCAGCGCAGGCGGCAACGCTGCACATGGCATGGTCGCAGGACGCCACGGGACTTGATCCGCATAAGCAGACGGCCTTTTCGTCGCTGCGGCTCCTGGAACTGATCTATGAGCCGCTGGTGCGCGTCGATGCCAGCCTGCAGATCATCCCGGCAATCGCCACATCCTGGGAATTCTCCAAGGACGGCAAGGAGCTGACCTTCAAGCTCGATCCCAAGGCGAAGTTCCAGGACGGCACGGCCGTCACATCCGCCGACGTCAAGGCCTCTTTCGAGCGCATCCTCGACGAGAAGACCGGCGCGGCCGCGCGCGCCAATTTCCTGTCGATCGCCGGCATCGACACGCCTGATGCGGCCACCGTCGTCTTCCATTTGTCGCAGCCCGACGTGCCGATCCTGACGGCGATGAGCGATGTCAACGCGGCGATCGTCCCAGCCAGTGAAATCAAGGCCGGGTCGATCGGCACCAAGACGCTTGGTTCCGGCCCGTTCAAGCTCGACAAATGGGACCCCAACGCCAAGGAGGTGCTCAGCGCCAACAAGGACTGGGCCGGCGGCGCGACCGGCGTCGACGGCATCGAGATCAGCGTGCTGCCAGACGAAGCGGCGATCCTGGCCGCCATGCGCACCAAGCAGATCGATTTCGCCCTGCTCAACGATCCGCTGGTCGCGACACTGGTGCCGAAGGAGGCCAGCCTGCAGCTGAACCGCGTGCCGGTGCTTGCCTATCACGTGCTGCAGCTCAACCCGTCGCGCAAGCCGATGACCGAGCTCAAGGTGCGCCAGGCGATCTCCTGCGCCATCGACCGGCAGGAAGTGCTGGACACGGCTTCGCTGGGCGAAGGCAAGGTCACCGGACCGCTGACCATCCCGGCGCTGGCGACCGATCCGAGCCAGTTGTTCTGCTACAAGCGCGATGTCGAAAAGGCCAAGAAGCTGATGGCCGAGGCCGGCTTTGCCGACGGCTTTTCGGCGACCGTGATCGGCGCCACCGGCGAGCCGCCGACGGCGGCCGCGGAAGCCCAGGTCATCCAGTCGCAGCTCGCTGAAATCGGCGTCAAACTCGACATCAAGATGATGGAGCTCAACGTCTATGTCGACGCCTGGCTGAAGGGCGATTTCGACATGGCGATCGCGCTCAATGGCGGCCGCGCCGACCCCTACACGATGTACAACCGCTACTGGACCAAGGCAGGCAATCTGCAGAAGGTGGCCAACTACATCGACGACACGCTGGACAGCCAGATGCAGCAGGGCCGCGCCGAGACCGACCCGGCCAAACGCAAGGCGATCTTCGCCGAGTTCGAGAAGCACCTCGCCGAGATGTCGCCGTGGATCTGGCTCTACACCTCCTATAGCTACACGGCCCAGCAGAAGAACATCGCCGGCTTCGTGCCGACGCCGACGGGCACGCTGTTCAGCCTGAGCAAGGTTACCATCCAGCAGTAGCCGCAGCAGGCATTGGACGAGAGGACTTCTTCGCGTGAACTATCTGATGCGACGACTGGCGACGTTTCCTCTCGTCCTGCTTGGCGTGTCCATCCTTGTCTTCGTGGCGATCCGGATGGTGCCGGGCGATTCGATCACGGCGATGCTGGGGACGGAGGCGGGGCTGCTGACGCCGGCACAGCGGGATTCGCTCGCCGCCTATTTCGGCATCGACCAGCCCTGGTTCGTCCAGTACTGGCGCTGGATCGGCGGCATCCTGCACGGCAATTTCGGCATTTCGGTCACCTATGGCAAGCCGGTGCTCGATGTCATCCTCGAACGCTTCCCGCTGACGCTGGAATTGGCTCTGCTGTCGATGGTCATCGCGCTTGCCGTCGGCATGCCGGCCGGCATCTATGCCGCCACGCATAGCGACAAACCGTCCGATCTCGGGGTCCGCGTCGTCGCCATGATCGGCCAGTCGACGCCGAGCTTCGTGCTCGGTCTCTTGATCATCTACACGCTGTCGGCCGGCTTCGGCGTGCTGCCGGCGATGGGCGAATTCGCGCCGCTCTGGCAAGATCCCTTGCGCAATCTCAGCCAACTGATCCTGCCCGCCATCACGCTCGGCTTTGCCTTCGCGGCGTCGGTCACGCGCATATCGCGTTCGGCCATGCTCGACGTTTTGAGCGACGACTATGTACGCACCGCGCGCAGCAAGGGGGCGTCGGCCCGCAGCGTCATCTGGCGGCATGCGCTCCCCAATGCGCTGATCCCGGTGGTGACGCTGAGCGGCATCGAATTCGGCTATCTCCTGGGCGGCGCCGTCATCGTCGAGCAGATTTATGCCTTGCCCGGCCTCGGTCGCATGGTGCTGGACGCCATCCTGCAGCGCGACTACGCGCTGGTGCAGGGAGCCGTGCTGTTCATCGCCTTCAACTTCATGATCGTCAATCTCCTGGTCGACCTCGCCTATGTCGCGCTCGATCCGCGCATCCGGCTGGGAGAGCAATGATGCGCATCCTGCGCGCCATCTTCGGCCATGGCAGCGGCCGCATCGGCGGCGTCATCGTCGGCATCTATCTCATGATCGCCATCCTCGGCCTGCTCGGGCTGACGCCGTACAATCCGATCACGCAGTTCCGCGTCGACCGGCTGCACGCACCGAACGGCGCCTACTGGATGGGAACCGACCTTTTCGGCCGCGACGTCGCCAGCCGATTGATGGCCGGCATCGGCCAATCCTTCACCGTCGCCTTCTTCTCGGTGGCCTTCGCGACCCTTGCCGGCACCGTGCTCGGGCTGGCCGCAGCCTGGCTCGGACGCCGCTGGGATAGCGTGGTGATGCGCATCATGGATGTGCTGCTGGCCTTCCCCGCCATCCTTCTGGCGCTGCTCATCGTCACCGTCGCCGGGCCAGGCACATGGACCAGCGTCGTTGCCATCGGCATCGTCTACACGCCGATCTTCACGCGCGTGGTGCGCGGCCCTGCCCTATCGCTCAAGGCACGTGAATTCGTCGACGCCGCGCGCACTTTCGGCAGCAGTCCCAGCTACATCGTCACGCGGCACCTGCTGCTCAATCTGGTGGCGCCGCTGACCGTGCAGGTGACGCTGGCGCTGGCCTGGGCGCTGCTGACGGAAGCCGGGTTGAGCTTCCTTGGGCTGGGCACACAGCCGCCCGCCGCCTCGCTCGGCCTGATGCTGAGCGACAGCCGCAATCTGATGGAGACCGCGCCCTGGCTGATGATCTTTCCGGGATTGACCATAATGATCAGTATCCTCGGTTTCAACCTGCTGGGTGATGCCTTGCGCGATATCCTCGACCCCAGGATGCGGGGGGCGCCGGCATGACGCCGCTGCTGTCGGTCCGTGATCTGCACGTCGGCTTCGGCCGCGATCCGCACGCCAATGAGGTGGTGCGCGGCGTCAGCTTCGACCTTGCCGATGGTGAAACACTTGCCATTGTCGGCGAAAGCGGCTCCGGCAAATCCGTCACCGCGCTGTCGATCAACCGGCTGATCGATTTTGGCGGCGGCCGCA
Organism: Mesorhizobium sp. WSM4308; assembly: GCF_002294905.1. Classification (NCBI taxonomy): domain Bacteria; kingdom Pseudomonadati; phylum Pseudomonadota; class Alphaproteobacteria; order Hyphomicrobiales; family Phyllobacteriaceae; genus Mesorhizobium; species Mesorhizobium sp. WSM4308. Next base: position 312,619 of record NZ_NSFW01000001.1, read on the forward strand.
TCACCGGCGGCGCGATGACGCTGAAGCGGGCCGACGGCAGCCTCTTCGACCTGATAGCTGCCACCGAACCGCAGCTGACCGGCATTCGCGGCGCCGAGATCGGCATGATCTTCCAGGAGCCGATGACCTCGCTCAATCCGGTGCTGACCATCGGCACACAGATCGAGGAATCGTTCCGGCTGCATCGCGGCCTTACCGGCCGGCAAGCCACGGCGGCGGCCAAGGATGCGCTCGACCGCGTGCGTATTCCCGATGCCGCTCGGCGGCTGAAATACACGCCAAACCAGCTGTCGGGCGGCATGCTGCAAAGGGTGATGATCGCCATTGCGCTCGCCTGCAACCCACGCCTGCTGATCGCCGACGAGCCGACCACCGCGCTCGACGTCACCGTGCAGGCGCAGATCATGGCGCTGCTGGCCGAGTTGAAGCGCGAAACAGGCATGTCCGTCATCTTCATCACCCACGATATCGGCCTGGTTGCCGGCATCGCCGACAAGGTGATGGTGATGCAAAACGGGCAGGCCGTGGAGCAAGGCGAGCTGAACCAGATCCTCGACAGGCCGCGGCACCCCTACACCCAGCATCTGCTGCAGGACGTGCCGCATTTCGCCAATGGAAGCGCGACCCGCGCGGACGGCCTGCGCGACAAGGGTGAAAACACGGAGCCGGCCTTGAAGGTCGACGGACTGGTGGTGCGGTTTCCCCTCAAGAGCAATTTCTTCAGCCGCGCCACCGGCGCTGTGCATGCCGTCGATGGCGTCGATTTCGACCTGATGCCGGGCGAGACTTTGGCCATCGTCGGCGAGAGCGGTTCGGGCAAATCCACCACCGCGAAGGCGGTGCTTGGGCTGGTGCGCTCGACGCGCGGCAGCTTCTCGGTCGGCACTCGAAAGGCTTCTGCCGAGCACAGCGCCAAGCCCGTGCAGATGGTGTTCCAGAACCCCTACGCCTCGCTCAATCCGAGGCTGGCCATCGAGAGCATCCTGGCCGAACCGGTGATCGCCAACGGTAGTCGCGTGGACGCCGAGACACGCGCCAGAATGGCGAGGCTGCTGGAACGCGTCGGCTTGCCCCGAAATAGCCTGGGGCGCTATCCGCATGAATTCTCGGGCGGCCAGCGGCAGAGGCTGTGCATAGCCCGCGCGCTGATGCTCAACCCGTCGGTGGTCGTTCTCGATGAGGCGGTGTCGGCACTGGACGTCTCGGTGCAGGCCAAGGTGCTGGAGTTGCTGGTCGAATTGCAGCGCGAGTTCGGTCTGGCCTATCTCTTCATCTCGCACGACATGGCGGTGGTCGAGCGGATCGCGCACCGCATCGCCGTCATCTATGCCGGCCAGATCGTCGAGATCGGCGACGCGGCCTCGGTGCTGTCGAAACCGAAGCACTCCTATACGAAGAAGCTGATCGCCGCCGTTCCGACCATCGAGCGGCGGCGCGAGCATTTCGAGATCGACACCCGCCAGGTTCCCTCGCTGGTGCGCCCGCAAGGGTTCGAGCCGGCGCCGGCGAAATGGGAGCAGTTTGGCAGGGATCATATGGCGAGGGTCGAGGCGTGATGGCCCAGGGATATCTCAGGTTAGCGGGACAGCGCCCCCCTCTGCCCTGCCGGGCATCTCCCCCACATGGGGGGAGATCGGATGTCGTCGCGGCTTTCGCAAATCTCCAACGTTGGAAGGCTGGCGGAACGTCAACGCTACTGATCTCCCCCCTCGTGGGGGAGATGTCCGGCAGGACAGAGGGGGGCGCGAAGGATCTCGGCCTTTCAAGAGGAGGGGGGCGTTGACCGCCCTCGCCCAGCTCTTCGACCGCTCGTTCGCACCGTTGGAAGCCGCGGTGTCCACCAAGCGCATTCCCGGCGGCGTGCTCGGCATTGTCGACAGCAATGGCCATCGCATCGTCAGGGCAATCGGCTCGGCGCACCTCGTGCCCAAGCAGCGTCCAATGACCGTCGAAACCTGGTTCGACCTGGCATCGCTGACCAAGGTGATCTTCACCACGCCGCGCATCCTGGCGCTGGCGGAAACCGGCGTCATCGATCTCGATGCGCCGCTGACCTCGGTGCTGCCCGACCTTCGCCAGTATGACGCGAACGCCTGGGAGCGGAAGGTGACGTTTCGCCAGTGCCTCGGCCACCAGACCCCCTTCCCGGCTGTCGAACCGATCTACACTTACGGGCGCGATCCCGAATTGCTGCGTGCCTTCATCCTGCAGCGCGAATGGCGAGCCCGTGACCCCGTCTATTCCGACATCAATTTCATGCTGCTCGGCTTTGCGCTGGAGCGGGTGTCGGGCAAGACCATCCGCGACATGGATCCCGGCACCGGATTTGCCTGGTCCACGCAGCCGGATGCCGCCGCGGCGACCGAGGACTGCACCTGGCGCCATCGTGTGCTGTCCGGCGAGGTCCACGACGACAATTGCTCGGCGCTGCAAGGCGCCGGTCATGCCGGGCTGTTCGGCACGGCGGCTTCGGTGCTTGATTTCGCGCAAGGGCTGCTGTCCGGTGCTTCCAAGAATTCGATCGCGCTGATGCGCACGCCCTTGTCTGCCACCCGCACCCATGGCTGGGAGCGTTCCTATGACGGCTGGTCCGGCGGAGCCTTGTGCAGCCCGGGAACGATCGGCCATACCGGCTTTACCGGCACGGGCTTGTGGATCGATTTCGACAAGGGCAAGGCCTGGACCTTGCTCACCAACCGGATCCATCCGACACGTCATTTCGACAGCGGAATCGTTCAGCTTCGGCAAGCGGTCGGCGATCTGATGAATGGAGTTCAATGATGGAACCAATCTGGGCCGTCGGCCTGATGACCGGCACCGTGCTTGACGGCAATATCGACGTCGCGCTGATCAAGACCGATGGCGAGCGCATCGATGATTTCGGCACCTACCGGCTGATGCCTTATCCCCCATCGATCCGCTCGCTGCTGGAAGAGACGCTGACGGCGGCGCGGGCCTGGAATTTTGTCGGGCCGGAACCGGCGATCTTCCGCAAGGCCGAGGAAGCGCTGACGCGTGCCCAGTCGGCGGCGGTCAACGAATTGGTCGAGGGCTACGGCATGACGATGGCCGATATCGGCGTCGTCGGCTTTCACGGCCAGACGGTGCTGCATCGCGCACCGCAGGTCGGGCGGCTCGGCCAGACGCGGCAATTGGGTGACGGCGAGCTGATGCATTCCCTGTTGGGCACCAAGGTCGCCTACGATTTCCGCTCGGCCGACATGCGCGCCGGCGGGCAAGGCGCGCCACTGGCCGCCGCCTATCACACTGCTCTGATGCGCAGCGCCGGCGCCTGTGGCGAGGTGGCCGTGCTCAATCTCGGCGGCGTCGCCAACATCACCTGGTGGGACGGCGCCGACAATGTCGTCGCCTTCGACACGGGACCGGCCAATGCGCCGCTCAACGATTTCATCAAATCGAAGGGGCTCGGCGACATGGATCGCGACGGCGCGCTCGGCCGCGCGGGCAAGGTCGACGAGGCCCGGCTCGCCAAGCTGTTGCAGCATCCCTATCTGACCAAGCCCTATCCCAAATCGCTGGACCGTTTCGATTTCGGCGCAGCCATGGCCGACGGCCTCAATGCCGAGGATGGCGCGGCCCTGCTCACCGCCTTCACGGCCGGCGCCGTCGGCAAGGCACTCGACCTGTTGCCGAGCCGGCCCCGAAAATTGGTGGTCAGCGGCGGCGGGCGCCACAATCCGACGATGATGGCAATGCTCGCGAACCGCGCCGGCGTCGAGGTGGTGCAGGCGGAAAACCTCGGCTGGAGCGGCGACGCGGTGGAGGCAGAATGTTTTGCCTTCCTGGCGGTACGCGTGCTGCGCGGCCTGCCGATCAGTTTTCCAAGCACCACCGGCGCGCCGCAGCCGATGCGCGGCGGAAAGCTTGCCGGTTAAACCAGTTTCTTCTGCAGGAAGATGCGGCTGCGACCGACCGGGAAATCGGCCAACGTGCCGAAGGGCTGATAGCCCTGGCGCTGGTAGACCTTGGCGGCGTTTGGATTGAAGGTGTCGATCCAGGCGTTGTTGCAGCCGCGCGCCACGGCTTCCTGTTCGGCCGCGTCCAGCATCCGGCCTGCCATGTGCTGGCCGCGCAGCCTTTCATCGACCCACAGCCATTGCACGTAGAGCCAGCCCCAGGCGGTATAGCCCGAAATGCCGGCGACGACCGCGCCATCCTCGTCGCGCACGAACACGGCGAGCGCCTCTCTTTCGGACGCGCCGACATCGCCGTCGTTGAATGCCGTCAGCCGTTCGGCGAGAAAGGCGAGGTCTTCCGGCAAGGGGTTTGCCGTTGTTTCGAGTGTCGTGTTCATGGGCTCTTTCCGCAAAGCTCGGCTGGATGGGATGAAGGGTTGCGGAGCACGAGGCTCTCGCGCAATTTTCTATGTCTGCTCTCGAACGGGGGGCGGGTCGCCGCCATTGCGGAATTCGGATGCGGCAATGCCGTAGCGCTTGAGCTTGTCGTAAAAAGTCTTGCGTGGCACGCCGAGCGCGTCGATCGCGCCACGCACGTCGCCGCCGTGGTCGCGCAGTGCGTCACGGATGAGTTGCGCTTCGTAGTGGCCCACGCGCTCGGGCAGCGAGGCGGCAGGTTCCGTCGATTTCGGGGAAACCCCCTTCACCTCGTCGTCCGGGCCGAGGCCAAGTGCTACGCGATCGGCAAAATGGGCGAGCTCGCGCACATTGCCCGGCCAGGCATGCGACTGGAGATGATCGCTGACCGCGGCATTGACCTTGGCGACCGGCCGGCCGAACCGTTCAGCCGCCTTGCCGAGGAAATGACCGAACAGCATCGGGATGTCGCCGCGCCGCTCGCGCAGCGGCGGGATGCGCAGCGTCACCACGTTGAGGCGGAAATAAAGATCCTCGCGAAAATCGCCGCGCTGGTCGGGCCGGCCGAGATCGACCTTGGTTGCCGCGACGACCCTCAGATCGAGGCGCCGGACCTCGTTCGAGCCGAGCGGCGTGAGGCTGCGCGTCTCCAGCACCCGCAGCAGCTTGACCTGCAGGGCCGGCGGCATGGATTCGATCTCGTCGAGGAACAGCGTACCGCCGCTGGAATGCTCGACGCGGCCGATCCGCCGCCGCTGCGCGCCGGTGAAGGCGCCGGCCTCGTGGCCGAACAGTTCGCTTTCGATGACGGTTTCCGGCAAGGCGCCGCAATTCAGCGCCACGAAGGGTTTGGAACGCCGCCGGCCCCACCGGTGCAAGAGGTCGGCCACCACTTCCTTGCCGGTTCCGGTCTCGCCCTCCACCAGCACGTCGACATCCATGTCGGCGATCTGCCGCAAGGTCTCGCGCAGGCGCCGGATGGCCGGCGCCTCGCCGATCAGCGGCATGCCGTCGGCAGCGAGCGCCGCGGCTTCGCGCAGCCGCCGGTTCTCCATCACCAGCCGCCGCTTCTCCGATGCCCGTCTCAGCGCCTCGACCAGGCGATCGCCGGCATAGGGCTTTGGGATGAAGTCGTAGACACCGTCCTTGAGGGCGGCCACGGCAAGATCGACATCGCCATGCCCGGTGACCAGGATCACCGGTATGTCAGGGTCGATCGCCTTGATGCGGTCGAACAGCTGCAGCCCATTCATGCCCGGCATGCGGATGTCGCTGACAACCACCCCGTCAAAGTCCCTGTCGACGACGGCAAGTGCGGGCTCGGCGGCCTCGCGCGCGACCACAGTGAAACCGGCGAGTTCGAGCAATTGCGTGGTGGCGTGCAGCAGATCGGCATCGTCCTCGACGAGCGCCACCAGCCCTGATCCCTCATTCATTCAATTCGCCTCAAATCGATGGTGAAGGACGCGCCGTTGGCGCTGTCGGGGTCGAGCCGCAGCGTGCCGCCCAATTCCTGGGCGATCTCCTGCGAGATCACCAGGCCGAGGCCAAGCCCCTTCTCCTTGGTGGTCTGGAACGGCATGAACAGATTGCCGGCAGCTTCCGGCCCGAGGCCGGGACCATTGTCGCGCACCGAAATCAGCACGTGATCGTAGCGCTCGGCGAGGTCGATCTCGATGCGGGGATCGGGCTGGTCCTTCATGGCGTCCAGCGCGTTCTGCAACAGATTAACGAGGATCTGTTCCAGCCGGATGCGGCTTGCCATCACCACCGGCGAGGCGGTACCGCGCGGCTTGACGATGGTGACGCCGGAATCGCGGATGCGACCGGAAAGCAGCGACAGCGCGCCGTCGATCGCCTCGCGCACCGGCAACGGCGAAGCGGCGACACCGGGCCGGCGGGCAAAGGTGCGCAAGGTGCTGGTGATGGCGCCGATGCGCTCGGTCATCGAGACGATCGAGGTCAGATTAACGCTCGCCGGTTCGGTCTTGCCGTTGTCGAGAAAACGTCCGGCATTCTCGGCATAGGTGCGGATGGCGGCGACCGGCTGGTTGATCTCATGCGCCACGCCGGCGGCGATCTGGCCGAGGATGGAGAGCCGGTTGGCCTGGGCGAGATCGTCGCGCAGCCGGCGAACCTTGGCCTCGGCATTTTCGCGCTCGGCGATCTCGCCGGCGAGCGCGGTGTTGGAGCGTGTCAGCTCGGCGGTCCGTGTGCTGACCCGGCTTTCCAGCTCGGCATTCATGCGCGCCAGCGCCTCCTGCCGCAGCCGGCGTGTGCGGCGGCGCCTTGTGAGTACGTAGGCAAGCAGGCCGGTCAGCAGCAACCCGAGCAGCGTCGTCAGCCGCGCCGTGTTGGCGGCCGACGAGAGAGCGGCATCCGCCGGCGTCAGCACCCAAAGGCGCCAGCCGGGAACCGCGCCGGGCAGGTCCTGCACCACCTCGACAAATTGACGTGGCTTGCCGGGGCCGTCGATGGTGGCAAGGCCGTCGCCGGCACCGCGCCGTATCGGCAGGGGTTCGAAGGCGGCATCGTCCAGTTGCAGTTGCTCGTGGGCAGCTGCGGCGTCTTCGGCAGAGAGCGGCGCCAGCGCGTGAAACCGCCACTCAGGCTGGCTGGTGGCCAGCACGACGCCGCGTTCGTCGGTGACGAAAACGAGGAACCCGCTGGAGCGCCAATTGGCTTCGACACCGTCGAGTTCGACCTTCAGCACTGCGACGCCCAGCGGCTTGCCATTGTCGTCGACGCGGCTGGCAAGGTAGAGGCCCGGCCGGCCGCTGATCGTGCCGAGGCCATATTGGCTGGCCGACCCCTTTGACATCGCCTCGTTGAAATAGTGGCGAAAATTATAGTCGATGCCGACGAAGCTCGTCGGCTCGCCGGCATTGCTGGCCGATATGGCGATGCCCGCCGTGTCGATGACATAGATGGCGGACGCGGAGGCATCGCCGGCGATCGCCTTGAGCTTTTCGTTGAGGGCCGCTTCCTGCATCTTTCCGGCCCGGCGCAGCGCCCCACGCACCGCATCGTCGCGAGCCAGCACCAGCGGCACCAGGCGTTGTTTCTCGATTTCGCCTGTCAGCGTTCCCGCCGCCAGCGGCAGGGCGGCGAGCGCGCCATCACGCAGGCCATTGGTCGCCTGGCCGGTGGCAATGCGTCCGGCAACGGCGATCGCGCCCGCCAGGATCGCGAGGGCGACGACGATAACAAGCCAGCGGCCATCGCGCAGCCGCGCCACCGCCTCGCGCAGCAATTCACGGCCGGGAAACCCTGCGGACCCGCTATCGGTGCCTGCGTGCGGCGTCTGCCCTCTCCCTTTTTTCGCGGCCCCGTTTCTTCGCGGCTTGGCGGCCAGTGTAATGCGTAATTCCGCCCAGGCAAACGCTGCCTGTGCGGAAATCCGCACAGGCATTTGGCGCAAAGCACCGGACAACCGCAGAAATCCCGGGATTCCGGGCTTTCCCCGATCTGGCACATCGCTTGCAAACTCCTTGCCAGCGGCGGGCGACCGGAACGCCGCGATGGGAGAAGTCACGCAGGGCGGGTTCCGTCCATCCGGCCAGGGAGAGTTCGATGCACATCGCAGACCAATCAGGCGCGGCTGCCGCGCAGCGCAAGCCTTTCTATGCCCAACTCTACGTGCAGGTGCTCGTCGCGATCACCGTCGGCATCCTGCTCGGTTACTTCTATCCGTCGATCGGCGAGAGCATGAAGCCGCTCGGCGACGCCTTCATCAAGCTGGTCAAGATGATCATCGCCCCGGTCATCTTCCTGACCGTGGCGACCGGCATTGCCGGCATGAGCGACCTGCAGAAGGTCGGCCGCGTTGCCGGCAAGGCGATGCTCTACTTCCTCACCTTCTCGACGCTGGCCCTCATCATCGGCCTTGTCGTCGCCAATGTCGTGCAGCCGGGCGCCGGCTTCAACATCGACCCGGCGACGCTCGATGCCTCGACCGTCAACACCTACGCCGCCAAGGCGCATGACCAGTCGGTCACCGGCTTCCTGATGAACATCATCCCCGGCACGATCGTCGGCGCCTTCGCCGACGGCGACATTTTGCAGGTGCTGTTCTTCTCGGTGCTGTTCGGTATCGCGCTGGCGCTGGTCGGCGACAAGGGCGCGCCGGTGCTCAACTTCCTGCAGGCGCTGATGGCGCCGATGTTCAAGCTGGTCAGCGTGCTGATGAAGGCCGCCCCCATCGGCGCGTTCGGCGCCATGGCCTTCACCATCGGCAAATACGGCATCGGTTCGGTCATCAACCTCGCCATGCTGGTCGGCACCTTCTACGCGACGTCTCTGCTGTTCGTGTTCGTCGTCTTGGGCGCGGTCTGCCGCTACAACGGCTTTTCCATCCTGTCGCTGCTGCGCTACATCAAGGAAGAGCTGCTGCTGGTGCTGGGCACCTCCTCGTCGGAAGCGGCCCTGCCCTCGTTGATGGAGAAGATGGAGAAGGCCGGCGCCAAGCGCTCGGTGGTCGGCCTGGTCATCCCGACCGGCTATTCCTTCAACCTCGACGGCACCAACATCTACATGACGCTGGCCGCACTGTTCATCGCGCAGGCGACGAACATCCATCTGTCGATGGGCGACCAGATCCTGCTGCTGCTGGTGGCGATGCTGTCCTCGAAAGGTGCCGCCGGCATCACCGGCGCCGGCTTCATCACCCTTGCCGCGACGCTTTCGGTGGTGCCTTCGGTGCCGGTCGCCGGCATGGCGCTGATCCTCGGCGTCGACCGCTTCATGTCGGAATGCCGGGCGCTGACCAACTTCATCGGCAATGCCGTCGCCACACTGGTCGTCGCGCGCTGGGAAGGCGAGCTCGACGAGGCCAAGCTCGCCAGGGCTTTGGCCGGCACGGCCGACGACAGCCTGCCGGCGGATATCGTTCCCGCCGAGTAATTCGCGCGGTCGTTTAGCAATACGAATGGCCGGAGGCAGCGATGCCTCCGGCCATTTTCATGTGGGTGACGATGTCACGCGGAACGGGTCTTGCCGAGCGGCGCCAGCGCTCTGCATCGGCAGCGAAGAGATGGCAGTGGGACGGATCGACCTGATTGATGCGCGCACCGTCGAGCATGAACTCAGCCGTTGAAGTCCCTCCTCGCTTCGGGAAACGTGCTTGGACCGACGGGCATGCGGGCTGCCAGGCTGCCATCGTCGAACAGGACAAGGCTGGCGGCGCCGACCAGCCCGGCGTGGCGGCCGAGCTGGGCCTGGACGACCGGCACATCACGGTAAGCGCGCATGGCGCGCTGCCGGATGGTCGCCTCGATGACCGGATGCATCAGGTCTAGCCCATTGGCGATGCCGCCGCCGACGACCAGCACGTCGGGCGAATAGAGGTGCAGCAAATTGGTGAAGCCGACGCCCAGCCAGCGTGCTTCTTCCTCGAGCAGGGCCAGAGCGAGGCCGTCCTGCAGCCGCGCCGCCTCGACCACGTGGCGGCCGGTGACCTCGGCATTGGCCGAGAGGCGGCGCAACGTCGAGCCGTCAAAGGCCGATGTCTCGGCGTTGGCGCGGCGGCCAAGTGCCGTGCCCGAGGCGATGGCCTCGAAGCAGCCGACGACGCCGCACACGCAGCGCTCGCCCTCGTTGGTGATGGTCATATGACCGATCTCCGCGGCCAGCCCACGGCGGCCATGCAAGATGCGCCCGTCGACAACGACACCGCCGCCAATGCCGGTGGAAACCGTGACGAAGACCAGCGAGCGGGCGCCATGACCGGCACCGAAGCGCCATTCGCCAAGTGCTGCCGCGTTGGCATCGTTTTCCAGCCGCACCGGCAGGCCGAGCCTACGCTCGAGGATGTCTGCCAGCGGCACATCCTGCCAGCCGGCCAGCGTCGGCGGTCCGACGGCGATGCCGGCCAGCGGGTCGAGCGGCCCCGGCGCACCGACGCCGACGCCGACAATGGCGAGGCCCGGCGCCTCGGCATGCACGGTCGCGGCCAGCGCCTCGATCTGGCCGATCACCACGTCGGGTCCGGCCTGTGCCTGCGTCGGCACGGCGGCGAAGGCCAGGATCTTGCCGTCACGGTCGACCAGCGCGGCACGAAGCTCGGTGCCGCCAAGATCGATCGCGAGCGCGGCTTCAGTGGTCATGCCGCAACCTTCAGCCCATGCAGCCAGCCGATGCGGCCGGCGAGATCCTTGTCGCCGAAGGCGAGCGAACCGAGAACCACAGTCTCCGCACCGGCGGCACGCAGCAAGGGCACGGTCTCGTGGCGGATGCCGCCGTCAGCGGCAAGCACCACTTCTGCCTCACGGCCGGCTCCTCGCAAGATGGCACGGGCAGCGCCCAGCCTTTCGCATGCCTTGTCCGACAGGCTCTGACCCTTCACGCCGATCGCGGTGCCGAGCAGCGTGACGAAGGCGACCTCGGAGACGAAAGGCTTCACTGCCTCGACCGGCGTCTCAAGCCTCAACACGACGCCCGCTTCGGCGCCGAGTTCGCGCGCCAGCCGCACGGCACGCAATCCCGCCACGCCGTTTTCGGCATGGACGCTGATCATGTCGGCGCCGGCATCGATGAACTGGCGCGTCTGCGCCTCGACGATTGCGGCATCGACCATCAGATGGACATGGATGGGTTTGGCCGTCAGTCCGGCGATGCGGGCGACGAGATCGGGGAAGAACAGGAAGGAGGGCGCGAAATGGCCGTCCGCCACATCGATATGATGCAGATCGACATGGGGTTCGATGCGCCTGAGGTCGCTCTCGAAATTGGCGAGATTGGCCGACCAGAGCGAGAATTCGGCGATCAAGCGATCGCGCGGCAATGCGGCGATAGCGGCCGGGCCTGACAGGGGCTTGGAAGTCATGATTGGTCCTGATTGTTGAAATGTCTGTCGAGAAATCCGCCGATAGCGGCGCGGATTTCGGCGAAATGGCGATCCTTGTCGGCCGCTTTCGGCGTCACCTCGACGAAGGCCGCATTGGGGATGGTCTCAGCAAGCTCGCGGGCGGTCGCCAGGGGATGGACGAGATCGATGCCGCTGCCGATGACCAGCGAGGGAATTGCCAGGCGAGCGGCCGCCGCCTGCGTCACGCCAGGTCCATCATTGGCGATCGCCTGCATCACTTCGGCAAAGACGGTTGCGTTTTCGCGCGCGAAGAAGCCGAGCAGCGAGGCGAGATTGTCCGGTGCTTCCGCGCGAAAGTGGGCCGATGTCGCGGAGGACTCGAAGGCATCGCGGGCCTCCGCCAGCGGAAGCCGGCGAATGAGTTCCGCCACTTCCGTGTAGGGACGCATATTTTGCGGCGCCGCGTCGAAGGCCCAGGCCGGTCGCACCAGCACCAAGCCAAGCACCCGTTCCGGATGGCGGGCGGCAAGCCGCAAGGCAATGGCCGCGCCCATCGAAATGCCGCCGGCAACGAAACGGTCGAGGCCGGCCGCGTCGGCGGCGGCCAGCACATCGTCGGCGAACATGGCGATCGAGAACGGACGCTTGCTGCCGGCGCTGGAGCCGCCCTGCGCGCGGCATTCCACGGTCAGCCGGCGGCATGATGGTTGGTCAGGAAAGTTCTGCGCCACCTGGTTGGCATCACCGCCGAGACCATGCTGAAAGACGAAGGGTAGCCTGCCCTGCCCCGTGTCGAAGACACGAAGCGCGGCATCGTCGCGTAGCATGATCGTCGGCGCGTCGCCCATCAGAGCAGCCCTCGCAGGAAGGCGGCGACATCGGGCGCCTCATCGGCGGGCAGTCCGTGCGTGACGAGCGCGCCGTCGAAGCCCACAGCCTTCAGCCGCGCGACGAAATCCGGAAAATCGACGATGCCTTGGCCTGCCGTGGCGAAGCGGCCGTCACCATGCCGGTCCTTGGCATGCGCCATGGCGATGTGGCCGGCAGCCTCATCGATCGCGGCGGCGACGATGGCACGTGCCTCGTCCGGCGTGGCGTACTCGAACAGATTGGCCGGATCGAGCACGATCTTCAGTCGCTTCGAGCGCATGTCGGCGATCAGACGTGTCGCATCGCTGGCCGAGGTTACGATGTTGGCCTGTTCGGGCTCGATGCCGAGATCAACGCCGGCATCCTCGGCCAGCGCCAGCGCCTTGCCCATCTCGGCAGCCATGTCGAACCAGGCGGAAGGCGTGGCATTTTCGGGATGATAGGCCCATTGATCGGCGATATTGCGCGATCCGGTGCAAAGGGTGACCAGCGGGATGCCGAGGGATGCAGCCGTCTTGATGACGACGCCAAGACGGCGAAGACCATCATCGCGCACCGCCCTGTCGGGATGCGCCATGTTGTAGGTGCCCGAGAGGGCTGCAAGCGAAACGCCTGATGATTGCACTGCAGCGCGGATGGAAGCGCTGGCATCCGCCGAGACGGCATCCGGCATAGACGGCAGGCCGGTGCAAGCAAGATTGAACTGCGTCGTCTCATATCCGGTCTGCTTCACCGCAGCCAGCACGGCGGCGGGATCTGTTCCCGGGAAAGTCTTGGCGAAGATGCCGAGGCGCATCAGACCGCACCCGAAACCGAGGCGAGTTCGACCCGCTCGCCTGTCTCGACAGAACGGGCAATCGCCACCATGGCGCGGATCGAGGCGATGCCGTCCTCGACATTGGCGCCGCGCATCGGCGTTCCGGTCAGCACCGTGTCGGCAAGACCTTCCAACTGGCGGCGGAAGAAGTGGCCGTCAGCGCCAAGCGGCTTGCGCGAGGTCGCATCCTTCTCATGAAAGATATCGACCTCGCTGGCGCGGAAGTACCAGGGGTTAAAGGTTTTTGCGATGACGGAACCGTTCTCGCCATAGAGCTGGAACCCTTCGTGCCAATCCATGCGCACGGCGACGGTGAGATCGAGATGACCGAGCGCGCCGCCGGCGAATTCGGTTTCGACGAACCAGCAATAGGCGCCGAAGCGTTCATTGAGGCGGGCGCGCACGGCGGTGATCTCGCCGCACAGGAAGCGGGCCGTGTCGACCAGATGCGAGCCATGCGCCAGCATGAAATATTGCCGCAGGTCCGCCTTCGGATTGCCCGAAGGTTTCCTGGCCAGCTTGCTGGTGACCGACAGCGGCTGCACGGCATCGGTGTTGGTGTAGCGATGGGTGGAATCGCAATACCAGGCCTTCAGCGCCAGCACCTCGCCCATCTCGTCACGGACGAAGTCGCGTGCGGCCTCCAGCGCCGGATCGAAGCGCTTCATGTGCCCGACCTGCAGCACCTTGCCCGAACGCTTCACCGCCGCCGCCAGCGCCTCGCCCTCCTCGACCGAAGTGCCGATCGGCTTTTCACACAGCACATGCTTTCCGGCGTCGAGCGCCTTGATCGACATCGGCACGTGATAGGCGTCAGAGGTGGCGACGATCACCGCCTCCAGCTCGGGATCGGCGAGCATGGCGTCATAGTCGGCATACATTTTTTGCGGCTCGTAGGTGGCGCCCATGCGCGCGAGCAGGTCGGGGGCCGCGTCGCAGATGGCGTAGAGATCGGCATTGCCGGCTTTCACGCAGGATTCCAGATGCGCGAACTGCGCGATCGGGCCGCAGCCGAGCACACCGACCCTAAGGCGTCTGTCTTGTTTCTTGATCATCGTCTCGTTTCTTCAGGCGCCGTAGCTGCGCATCGTCTGGCGGTTGGTCTTGACCGCCCCGGCGGGATCGGCGGCGGCCGTTTCGGATTCCTCTTCGAGCACCAGCCAGCCGTTGAAACGCGGGGCGGCGCCGGCGATCTCGATAACCGCCGGCGTGTCGCAGACCCCCTTGCCCAGCATCGCCCAGGTGCCGTTGGCGTCGACGTCCTTCAAATGGATGTAGCGGATGCGATCGCGATAGGTGCGCAGCGTGTCGGCCATGTCCTTGTGGCCGCGCAAGATATGACCGGTATCCGGCACCCAGCCGACCAGATCGCGGTCCAGCAAGGCAAAGATCCTGTCGTAGTCGGCGCGGTCGAACAGCAGCGTGTTGTGGTGCGAACTCGGATGCACCGCCACCTGGACACCGGCCTTGCGGCCAAGCTCGCCAGCCTTGTTGTAGACCTCCGCCGCGATGGCGAACTTGTCGCCGCGCGGTCCGTCGGACACCACGGTTGCCGACCCCATCGACACCAGCGCGCCGGGAAAGGTGGAAGCGAAGTCGATCCAGCGCTGCGCCGCCTCGAGGTCGGCGCCGATCTCCTCCTTGAGCGTGAAACCGCTCCTCGAGCCGAAGGCGAAGGAAACGAGCGTCAGGCCGGAGGATTTCAGCGCGGCGGCGAACTCCGACGGCCGGTCGGCGTAGCGGCCGATCATGGTGTCGGTGATCTCGATGCCGGAGTAACCGCCGTCGGCAATCGCCTTCAGGAGATCGTCGGGGCCACCGACAAAACGGTCGCCGAGCATTTCCCATGTAAAGGTCTGGCAGCCGACTTTGAGGTCTTTCACGTTCATCCTTTCAATCCTTGATACTGCTCATTACTTGATGCCATGCTGCGTCGCCGTGGGAAGGACATCCTATTTGACCGAGCCCGCGGTCATGCCGGCGAGGAAGTACCTCTGGGCAACGAGGTAGATCAGCAAGAGCGGTAGCGAGCCGAGCACGCTCATCGCCATCATCTGGTTCCATTCGAAGGCGTGCTGGCCCATCAACAGCTGGATGCCGATCGGGACGGTGCGCATGGACGTTGACTTCGTCAGCGTCAGCGCAAACAGAAATTCGTTCCAGCACAACAGGAAGGTGTAGACCGACGTCGCCACGATACCAGGCAGTGAAATCGGGACAATCACCCGCCAAAGCGCTGTCCAACTGGTGCCGCCATCGACAGCCACCGCTTCATCTAGATCGCGGGGCAAGGTGTTCAGATATCCCGTCATCAGCAGGATCGCGTATGGCAGTGTAAACACCAGGTAAGTCAGGATCAGTGCGACGTAGGTATCGAAAATACCGTATGAGACGACAAGCCCGAAGAAGGGGATCAAAAGTGTGATCGGCGGAATGGTCTGCGTGCTGATGATGAGCGTGTTCAGGCTGCCCTTGCCGCGGAAGTTGAAGCGGCTGAAGCCGTAGGCCGCCAGCAAGGCGATCACCACCGTCAGAACGGTCACCGCTCCCGCCACGAAATAGCTGTTGAAGAAGAAGCGCAGCTTTACCGGGTCGCCGAGGATGGCTGCATAGGCTTCCAGCGTGAATGCCTTTGGCAGGATGGTTGGTGGCAGGGCAAAGATTTCGGTGTTCGATTTGAACGAACTGTTCAGCATCCAGTAGATCGGGAATGCCGCGAAAAAGAGCCCCGCTGCAAGCGCTACATGGAGCGCGGCGGTGATCAGCCTGTCTTTCGGCGTATGCCTTTTCCTCATGGGACTACCGAGCCTTTTGATAGCGAATATAGAACAGCGTCAGGCCGAGAGAGATCAGCAAGATGACCACAGCGCTCGCCGAAGCCTGCGACAGGTTGTAGCTCGAAAACGCCAGCTTGTACGTGTAGGTGCTGAGGACCTCGGTCGAGTAGATCGGGCCGCCGCCCGTCGTTATCCAGATCAACGGGAAGACCTGCATGGTCCAGATGAAGTCGAGCAGCGAGATGCTGATGATGATCGGCATCAGCTGCGGGATAGTGATGAAGATCAGCTTCTGGTAGGCCTTCGCCCCGTCGATATCGGCGGCCTCGTAGAAATCCTTGGGAATGCCCTGCAAACCCGCGAGCAGGCTGACCATGAAGAGCGGATAGCCCGCCCAGATATTGGCGAAGGTGACGGCGTGCAGCGCGGTCTCAGGCGAGGAAAACCATTCGACCTTGGAGCCGATGATGCCGATTTGCATGAGAATGCTGTTCACGACACCGTTCGGCTCAAGCAGAAGGCGCCAGATCACGGCGATAATCACCGCGGTGAACAGCCAGGGCAGTATGTAGAGCACGCGCAGAATATTGCGCAGTGTCGGATTGATGCGGTCGTTGTTCAGCATCAGCGCGAAGACCATGCCGATGGTCATGTGGAAAATGACACTCATGCATGTGAAGTAGAGCGTGTGCCACAGCGACGCCCAGAACACGGGGTCGTCGAAGATCGCCTGGTAATGTTTCAGTCCGGCAAAGGATGGGTCGCGACGCAGAACCGCGCTGTTCTGGAACGAATAGGCAATCACCGTCACCATCGGCAGCAGCATCAGAAGCCCGATTATGAGCAGCGAGGGCGACAGATAGAGGTAGGGTGCGACCGCTCGTTTCAGCTTGTGGTGGGAGCGCTTTTGCCGGGTCATGTGCCAACCTTGGGGATACGCCTTCAAGAGAAGGTAAGCTTCGGAAATAGGTCCATCTAAAATTGCCGATCCGTTATTGCCGGGTGGCCCGAAGTCAGGCCACCCGGTAGAGACAGCAGACGGGAACGGGCCGATCAGAATTTCGCCGTCCAGCCCTTCTGAGCGGCGGCAGCGGCTTGTTCCGGAGACTGCTCGCCGGCGAGCATCTTCTGGGCTTGCACGTCGAACTGGGTCATCAGGTCTTCAGCGACCGGCAGACCCGTGAACTCATTGGCGAGATAGCCGGTCTTGAAGATTTCAAAAGCCTTGCCGAAAGCCTTGTCCGAGGTCACGAAATCGGGCTTGGCGTTGACGTTGCCTGGGAAGGCGTTTGCAAGCGACACGAGCTTGGCGTTCACCTTTTCACTCATCAGATATTGGACGAGTTTCCAGGCCTCTTCCTGATGTTTCGAAACAGCAGAGATGCCGATGCCCCAGGAGGCATAGGGAAGGCCGCGCTTGCCGGTATAGTTTTCCACGACCGGGACCGGGATGAGGTCGAAGTTCAGCTTGGGATTGCGCTTGCGGATGAGGTTCACATGCGCGAGCGAGTCGATCATCATTCCGACGCGGTCGTTGACGAATTCCTCGACCTTTTCCTGCTCGGTCTTGGTGGCGATGCCGGGCGAGATGGTGCCGGCGTCGTTGAGTGATTTGACGAAGGTGAGCATATCCACCACCGGTTTGCCCTCAAGGGCTGGCTTGCCGTTCGCCATCATCGACTGACCCGAAGCCCAAACCCATGACATCATGTCGTTCTGGACGCCGGATGGCGTTTGCAGCGACAGGGGCAGCACCCAGCCATACTGGTTCTTGTCGGCGTGCGTCATCTTCTTGGCGGCTTCGAGAAACTCGGCACGGGTCGACGGCAGCTTGGTCACGCCCGCCTGGGCGGCGAGGTCCAAATTCACGAAGACCGGATAGACGAAGGAAGCCACGGGAAACATCACCGCCTTGCCGTCCACCTTGATGATGTCCGCGACCTGGCTCTTGTCGAAACCGCTCGCATCCATCATCGGGCTCATGTCGGCGAGTGCGTTCTGCGCATTCAGATTGTTCACCCAGGCACCGTCGAGACCGACGACGTCGCTGAGCGTTCCAGTTGCAGCACCAACCGAGATCTGGTCTCGCGTGGTCGCGTAGGGGCCGCTGACCAGCGTCACCTTGATTCCGGGGTTTGCTGCCTCGAAGTCATCCATGATTGCCCTGAGCGAGCCAGCCGGCAATTCGGGCTCCCACCATTGCGTGAATTCCAGCGTCGTGTCCGCCGCCATGGCGCCGGTTGCGCCAAGCAACCATGCGGCCGCGGCTATTTTCAGCATCGCGGGTTTTATACGAAACATCATTTTCTCCTCCTTCTTTAGGATCGACCGCACAATGCGGCCGATCGTCTGGTTATTCAGAAGTCTTCTTATGCGGGCGCCTCACCCTCGCTCGCGGGTCTCGTCGCGGATATTCAGATCGCCAGATGCGTCTCGGGATCGAAGAAATGCAGCTTGGCGTCATCCAGGGCCAACCTGATTTCCGAGCCGGAACGGACTGTGCTGACCGGTTCGAATTTCGCCACCGCATTCGACGCCAGGCCGAAATCCTGCACCGCGTCAGGGTCGCCGGAGTCCACCCGGACCGCGTCGATGTTGAGATGGACGATGTGTTCGGATCCGAGTTCTTCGATCGAGGTCACCTTTGCCGGTATCGTCTGATATTTGCGGCCGGATTCGAGGCTGCTGTCATAGAGATGCTCCGGTCGAATCCCGAACACGACCTTGCGCCCCGCATATGATCTCAAACCCGGCCTGCGCACGAAGGCCGCATCCTGCAGCCGGATGGTGAAGGCGCCGGCCATAAGCTCGTCGCCCGTCAGGGTCGCTTCGAAAAGGCTCATCGAAGGAGAGCCGATGAAGCCGGCAACGAAGGCGTTCACCGGTGATTCATAGAGCCTCTTGGGCGTGTCGACCTGCTGCAGCACGCCACCCTTCAACACCGCGACCCTGTCCCCCATCGTCATCGCTTCGGTCTGGTCGTGGGTCACGTATATGGTCGTGACGCCGAGCTGCTTTTGCAGGCTGGTGATTTCGGCGCGCATTTGCACGCGCAACTTCGCGTCCAGATTGGAAAGGGGCTCGTCCATCAGAAAGGCGGCCGGCTCGCGAACCATAGCGCGGCCCATGGCAACCCTTTGACGCTGTCCGCCGGAAAGGTTGGCGGGTTTGCTGTCCAGCAAAGACGTCAGCTGAAGGGTCTTGGCGATCTCGTCCACGCGCTTCTTGCGTTCGGCCTTGGGCTTGCCTGCCAGCCGCATCGAAAAGGCGATGTTTTCGAACACGGTCATATGCGGGTAGAGCGCGTAGCTCTGGAAGACCATCGCGATGTCGCGGTCCTTGGGCGGCATGTCGACGACGTCGACTCCGCCGATCCGAAGGCTGCCGCTGGTGATGTCCTCCAATCCCGCGATCATTCGCAACGCGGTGGATTTGCCGCAGCCGGACGGCCCGACGAGAATCAAGAACTCGCCGTCCTCGACCGACAGGTTCAATTGGTCGATTGCGCGAAAATTGTTCCCGTAGGTTTTGCAAATATTCTCAAGAATGACTTCTGCCATCTTCCTCCCTCCACAAGTCTAAGCCGATGATTTTGTTATTCTCCTTGGCTTATTTCCACCTGTGAAAATGTTTCCTCGGATCGTTTCAGGCTATGTTCCGGTATCGAGTTCCGCATATTTCAGTTCGACTGCCGACGGCGCGTTCGCCGATGCCAGGAGTTCCGTGACCCGGTCATTCGTCGGAAGCGCCTCGCGCCCGCCACGCCCCGTTATCGAAAGGGCCGCCGCCGCGGCAGCGAATGCCACCCGGCCTGCGGTGTCGGCCCCGCGCGTCAATGCATGGGCATAGGCGCCGTGAAAGCAGTCACCGGCGCCGGTCGAGTCGACGACGGCAACCCGGTGCGGCGGCAGGTGCCAGAGCCGTGTCTCTTCACGCCCGCGATAGTACACGCCCCTGCCGCCATCGGTCAGAACAACGGCGGCCCGCGACGGCAACCATAATGCATCGAGCATCTCGGCGGGCGATCGGCACCCCGTGGCAGTCCGCGCAAAACCGAGCGGAAGAATGAGATGGTCGCAGAGCGCGATCAGCCGATCCGTGGCTGGGCCGCTGCTCCATTCGATATCGCCGAGGATCGCAAGGCCGAGATCGCGAGCCCGGGCCACGACATCCAGTGACCGGATCGCATAACCATCGACGATCAGGACGGTCGCGCGGCTGAGGACTTCATCCGGAAAGTCCAGCGCGGTGCCCAGCATCGCTTCATCGTCATACGCGATGAACCGCTCCCCATCCGAGCCGACGGTGATCCGCGAGCGCACCGGGCGCGCATCCGGGTGGCGCGGCGCGAATGCCGTTTCAACGCCGCTCGCAACGAGATCGCACAGCACGGCGTCGTCCGCGGCACTGCCCAGCCATCCGACGAACCCGGCGGCTCCGCCGAGCCGCGCGACGGTGGCAAGGGCCGTCGCGACATTTCCCCCGAAAGCTCGGGCACTTTGCAGAACCTTCCCCTTGCCCGCCGACAACGGCTGATCGACATAGACGATGTCGTCGATCGCAATAGCACCGAAGCCGAGGATTGAGGGAACGGTGGGCATCGCTCAGGCCGCCCCCGCTCTCGCCAAGGCGTCTTGCGCCGAAAGGCCGTCATGGATGACGCCCCGAAAGGCAAGCGCTGCCTTCTGAGGATCGCCATGCCCCCAGAGATTGCGGCCCACCACGGCCCCGCGCGCGCCGGCACGGATGGCGTCCGCCGTCTGCTGAAGCGCGCCGAGCAGCGTATCGGTCTTCGGCCCACCCGCGATCACAACCGGCACCGGGCAGGTTCGCACGGTCTCTTGGAACGACTCGAAATCGCCCGTGTAGCCGATCTTGATCACGTCGACGCCGGACTCGTAGCCGATGCGCGCCGCATAGGCGATCTCGTCGGGGGTGAAGACGATCTTTGCCCCGTCGGTGAAATCGCGAGGATAGATATGCGCCACCACCGGCATACCATAGCAGGCCGCCGCATTCACCGAATCGGTCAGCCAGCGAATGTATTTGCCCTCGGTCGCGCCGCGCACCGGAATGGCCACGGCCAACGCATCGGCGCCAGCGCGCACCGCATCCTCGGGCGTTGCAATCAGTTCACTGATGCGATCGTCTGGGGTGAAGCAGCCGGCCTGGATCACCAGGGAAGCCTTGCCCGCGTATTGCGGCCACAGATGGCGCGCGGTGCCGGGCTGGATGCTGACGTAGTCGGGTTTGCCCACCATGACGCGTGCAAGCGCGCCCGGCAGATCGGCAAGGCCGCCTTTGCGCACGTCGCCATAGCCGACAAAGTGGTCGACCGCGCCGCCAAAAAGATTCCCCGATGGATGTGAGAAGAGGCGCGCGAGGCGCACCTTGGTTCCGAGGCTCATGAGTCCAAAACTCTCCAATCGATTGATTTCAAAATCCCGGACCCAGTGTTTGCGAAAGAAATGACAAATGCAATCTTTCGAAATCTTTCGAATTCGCGTATTTTTGGTAGAGTGAACCGAGGCCAGGGCGATCGCATGGCGCATGGAGGCAAGGACAAGGCAATGTTGTCAGAGCAGAGACGCCAATCGATCCTGGGTGAAGTGCAACGCAGCGGACAGGTTCGCATCAAGGACCTGTCAGACGGTTTTGGCGTGTCGGAAGTCACGGTGCGCTCCGACCTCGAGATACTGGACCGCAAGGGACTGCTGACCAAGACCCGTGGAGGAGCGGTGACCCGGACCACAGATTCGACCACGGCCGCGTTCGCCCGGCGGATGCAAACGAACCTCGATGCAAAGAAACGCATCGCCCGGGCAGCGGTGGAACTGTTCGAGGACAACCAATCGGTCATCTTCGACGGCGGCTCGACACTGATGCAGGTTGCCATGCTGTTACCGCCACTCAGCAATGTCGTGGTCGCGGCCACGGCGATGAATATCGTGCAGCATCTGATGCATCGGCCCGGGCTCGACGTTCACATGATCGGTGGCCGGGTCTATCCAGACACGGTGAGCACGCTGATCACCGATGCCGACACGGCTCTCGGCGGCTTGGTAGCGCATCAGGTCTTTGTTGGAGCGCATGCGATTGACTCGTCACTGGATGTGGTCGACGTGAACGAAGACATGGCGCGAACGAAGCGAAACCTCGTGCGCATGGCCCGGCGCGTTGTCCTCCTTGCGGATTCGAGCAAATGGGGTGTCAGCGGGACCTCCAAGGCATTTTCGCTGTCGAGCGTCGATGTTGTGATCACCGACGATGGCCTGTCCGACCCGATACGCAGCCAGCTTGATAGGACCGGGGCCAAGGTGATCTATGCCTGACCGCGTCGCGGTCCCTGGCCGCGACGGAAATATCCAATGCGCTCATGGCCAACGGGATTCGCATCGGCGCCCGGCCGTTTTTTCCGGTCTGTCATTTTCTCCTCCTCGGGCTGGCAGCCTCCCGACGTTGCGCCAGCATTTTCGCATGATCTATAAAAATTTTACGCGCGTCAAGATTTAAAATGTTGTATAGCGCTCTTCCACCACGATCCGTTGCCGGCGGAGCGGATCCGGGAGAGCATGAGCCTAGTGAGAGGACCGACCAGAAATGCAGGCAAGATCAAAGGCGAAGCTGGGAATTGGCGTCATCGGATGCGGCAACATCTCAATGACCTACCTGCGCAATGCCGCCATTTTCGGTGGAATCGAACTGAGCGCCTGCGCCGATATCTCCGCCGACATGGCGGCGTTGCGGGCCAAGGAATATGGCATCCGGGCGCTCGGTGTCGATGCGCTACTGGCCGACCCCGAGATCGATCTGGTCCTGAACCTGACCATTCCCGCCGCGCATTTCGACATTTCGTTTTCAGCCCTTTCGGCGGGAAAACACGTCTTCACCGAAAAGCCGCTGGCGACGTCGGCCAGCGATGGGCGCCGTCTGGTGGCGGAGGCGGCCAAGCGCGGCGTGCTGCTCGGCTCGGCGCCCGACACCTTCCTCGGCGCCGCCGGACGCCGCGCCCGCCGCCTGATGGATGAGGGCGCCATCGGCCGCCCGGTCACCGGCACCGCCTTCATGATGGGGCGCGGCATGGAGCACTGGCACCCCAATCCGCAGTTCTACTATCAGCGGGGCGGCGGCCCGGTGTTCGACATGGGTCCCTATTACCTGACCATGCTGGTCAATCTGCTCGGCCCGGTCGCGCGCGTCATGGCTTTGGCGACACGCGGCCAGGAGGAACGCCTGATCACGGCCGAAGGGCCGTTCAAGAACACGACATTCAAGGTCGGGACGCCGACCAACGTGCTGTCCCTGCTCGAATTCCGCTCGGGCGCCACCGTTACCTTCGGCGCCTCATGGGACGTCTTCAAGCATTCCAACCATCCGATCGAATTGCACGGCACGGAAGGCTCGCTGCGCCTGCCCGATCCCGACACGTTCGGCGGCACCGTCTCGCTGTCCGAACGTGGCGCGCAGTGGAAGGATTTCGCCAGCGAAAGCGAGTTCTACGGCGCCCGCAACTGGCCCTACGCGGCGCCTGATCGTGCCAATTACCGCATGGTCGGCGTCGCCGATCTGGTGCGTTCGCTGAAGACAGGCGCCGCACCCCGTGCGTCCGGCAATCTGGCGCTGCATGTGCTGGAGATCATGGAGGCCGTTCTGCACTCCGGCGAAACGAAAAGTTCCGTCGCCATCACCGGCGATGTCGTCCAGCCGGCGCTGTTGACCGAGGAGGAGGCAAGCAGCCTCCTCGCTTAGAACGGTTCGCCTTTTCGCGGAAACGGCGAACCGCCCTATCTCTTGTATTCACGCAATTCCCAAGGAAAAACCGCCGTACACTTTTCCTGGAATTGCTTTCGATGGAGATGGCGATGACGCTTGACCCTGATGCTTTGCACGTCCTTGAAATGGGCCGTGCGGCCGGCGGCGAGCCTTTCGAAGACGGTAGCGTGGCGGCGGCTCGGGCCGCCTATAACGCTTCGTTCCCGACACAGCAGGGCGAACACGAGCCAGTGGCGGCGACCTTGCGGCAAGAGATCGATGGGCCGAACGGTCCGGTCACGATCCGCATCCATCGCGGCATCGGCGCGCCGCGCACCGGGGCGCGCGCCGTGCTCTATCTGCATGGCGGCGGCTGGGTCATAGGCAACCTCTCCTCGCATGACGAGATTTGCCGATGGCTGGCCAATCTGGGCAACGCCGTCGTGGTCTACCCCGATTACCGACTGGCGCCGGAGCATAAATTTCCCGCCGGGCTCGAGGATTGCACGGCAGCGCTCCGCTTCATGGCGCAGAATGCCGGCGCGCTCGGCATCGACCCGGCCCGTATCGCCGTTGCCGGTGACAGCGCCGGCGGCAACCTCGCCGCCGTTCTGGCGTTGCTTGCCCGCGACGGGCTGGCGCCGCCGCTTGCCGCGCAGGTCCTGATCTATCCCAACACCGATGCCCGCCAGACGGCGGACAGCTATCGGCGTTTCGGCGACGGCTTCGGGCTCACCGCCGCTACCATGGCCTGGTTCCGCGACCACTATGTGCGGAGGCCGGACGACATCACGGACTGGCGCGTCTCGCCGCTGCTGGCATCAAGCCTTGCCGGCGTGGCACCTGCATTCGTCGTGATCGCCCGCCACGACATTCTTGCCGACGAAGGCACGGCCTATGCCGAGCGTCTGCGGATCGAAGGCGTGCCTCTGATCCTGCGGCCCTGGCTCGGTCAGATCCACGGCTTCGTCTCGATGGGCCGCCATATACTGGCGGCGCGGCAGGCGGTGAGCGAGGCGGCCGCCTGGCTGCAATTGCAGACGCGTGTTCAGGCAGACTGACGCATCACCAGCGTCGCACCGAGCTTGACGTTGCGTGCCGGACCCTGGCCGGGTGAATCGGCCTCGTCCAGCAAGGCGAGCAGGATCTCGACGCTGCGGCCGGCCATGGCGGCGAAATCCTGCGCCATGGTGGTCAGCGCCGGACAGGTGTAACGGCTCAGCGGATGATCGTCATGGGCGGCGACACGGAAATCGCAATCGGCCCGGCGGCCAATCTTCAGCCCGCGCGAGAAGGCCGCCGCCATGACGCCGAAAGCGAGGCGGTCATTGGCGCACAGCAGCGTGCGCGCCGGCAGGCCGCCTGTCTCGAGCGTCCTGTCCATCCATTCATGGCCGATGCGCTCAAAATCCCAGCTGTAATCGCCCGCCGCCTTAAGCACGACGGGTTCCAGTCCGGCGGACCGCATCGTGTCGATATAGCTCTGCAGGCGCTCGCCGGAATTGTGGTTGACGTGCGGAATGTCGACATAGGCCGGCGGTTCGCCGGACCGGCAGAGATAGTCGACGATGGTCGAGGTGCTCTGGTGGTTGTCGTTGCCGACGAAAGGCGTGTCGCCCTCGATATAGGTGTCGAAATAGACGATCGGAATGTCCTTGCTCATCCGCTCGAAGACGCCGGGTTCGGAGACCAACCCCAGCGGAGCGACGATGGCGCCGGCGACCTTCAGCGACATCAGCGTGCTGACCGATTCAGCCTCGAGCTTCGGCGAACCGTGCGAGGAGATGACGATCGGCCAGAAACCTTCGTCGCGGCAGCGCAACTCGATGCGGCTGACCATTTCGGCATAGAACGGATCGGTGAGCGCCGGCACGACGATGCCGACATTGCGGGTGCGCTTGCGGTTGAGATTGCGCGCGAAAACGTTCGGCTGATAGTCCGAGGATCGCAGCGCCGCCTCGATGCGCGCCCGCGTCGCCGGCTTAACGCTGGCCGGATCGTCGAAATACTTCGACAGGGTCGGCCGCGACACGCCTGACGCCCTGGCGAAATCATCCATCGTGCGGTGGGTCTTCTCCGCCATCGATTTTTCCACCCCCTTGCCCGCGCCCGCCGACCTTCCCGGTCGGGCCAGAATCAGTCTTGCGGCCGTTGCCGTGTGGCAGCATTGCTTGACCGAATTTGTTCAGTCAAATTTTTGCGTTTCCAGTACAACCTAAAAGAGTTGCGCGCGTCAAATTCTTTATTGACGCTCCTAAAGCTGCAACTTAGGTTTTGAACCGCACGGACATGACGAAAGGCGCTCGGCAACCGGCCGCCAACCATCCGGCAATGGTGAGGACATGAAGAAACTGGTTTGCGCCGGCGAGATCCTGGTCGAGATCATGGCCGAGCGGATCGGTCAGAGTTTCCTTGCCCCCGGCCCGCTCGTCGGCCCGTTTCCATCTGGCGCGCCGGCGATCTTCATCGACCAGGCGGCTCGGCTCGGCCAGCCGGCTGGCCTGATCGCGGCCGTTGGCGACGACGATTTCGGTCATTTGAACATCGAGCGCCTGCGCGCCGACGGGGCCGACATCTCGGCCATCAAGGTCCATCGGGGTGCCGCCACGGGCTCCGCCTTCGTCACCTATGAAACCGACGGCAGCCGGCACTTCGTCTACAACATCAAGCACAGTGCCGCCGGCCTGATCGAGATCGACGCCGAGGCGCGCGCGCTGCTGGCCGGCGCCGACCATTTTCACGTCATGGGCACGTCGCTGTTCTCGCCAGAAGTGATCGAGGTGGCGCGCAGCGGGATCGAGACGGTCAAGGCGCGCGGCGGCACGGTGTCCTTCGACCCCAACATCCGCAAGGAGATGCTGGATTTGCCGGGCATGCGCGACGCCTTGCATTTCGTGCTGTCGAAGACCGATGTCTTCCTGCCGAGCGGGCCGGAACTGTTCATCTTCGCCAGGGCGACCGACGAGGAGAGCGCGGTGCGCGAAATGCTGGACCGCGGTATCTCCGCCGTGGTCATCAAGAAAGGCGCGCAAGGCGCCGTTCACTACGACAAGACCGGACGCACCGCGTCACCCGGCTTCGTCGTCGACGAAATCGACCCGACCGGCGCCGGCGACTGCTTTGCCGCGGCCTTCGTTTCCTTCTGGCTGCGCGGAGAGGCGCCCGAAAAGGCACTGCGCGTCGCCAATGGCTGCGGCGCGCTGGCGGTGACCAAGAAGGGACCGATGGAGGGCATCGCCTCGCTTGCCGCCGTCGAGGCCTTCCTCGCGACCGCCAAGACCGGAACACCGGCATGAGCCAGGCGACGGACAGGCTGGCTGCCATCGCGGCGCGCCGTGCGGCCGGCGAACGCTGCGGCATCGCCTCGGTCTGCTCGGCCCATCCGCTGGTCATCGAAGCGGCGCTGCGCCACGGCAAGGCGCGCGGCGCCGACGTGCTGATCGAGGCCACCTGCAACCAGGTGAACCACGAAGGCGGCTACACCGGCATGACACCGGCGGATTTCCGCCGCTTCGTGGAGGCGATCGCCGGCAGGATCGGCTTTTCCCTCGACAGGCTGGTGCTCGGCGGCGATCATCTCGGCCCCAATCCGTGGAAGCATCTGCCGGCGCCCGAGGCCATGGCCAAGGCTTCGCGCATGGTCGACGCCTATGCCGAGGCTGGTTTCACCAAGATCCATCTCGACGCCAGCATGGGCTGCGCCGGCGAAGGTGTCGCACCGCCCGATGCGACGATCGCCGCGCGCGCCGCCGAACTGGCCGAGGTGGCGGAGGCCGCGGCCGAAGGAGCGGGCGGCCCCAAGCCTGTCTATGTCATCGGCACGGAGGTGCCGGTGCCAGGCGGCGCGCTGGAGGCGATGGACCATCTGGCGGTGACGACGCCCGAGGCGGCACGAGAGACGGTGCGTATCCACCGCGATGCCTTCAGCCAGCGAGGCCTCGACCAGGCCTTCTCGCGGGCGCTCGGCGTCGTCGTGCAGCCGGGTGTCGAATTCGGCAATGCCGAGGTGATCAGCTATAAACCGGAACGCGCCCGTGCATTGGCCGGCACGTTGCGGGATCTGCCGCAATTCGTCTTCGAGGCGCATTCGACCGACTACCAGCCGGTCTCGGCACTGACCGCGCTGGTCGACGACGGCTTCGCCATCCTCAAGGTCGGGCCGTGGCTGACCTTCGCGCTGCGCGAAGCCTTTTATGGCCTGAGCCATATCGCCGACATTCTGGCTCCCGACCCGGCGCGCGAAGGACTGCCGGCAGCGATGGAACGCGTCATGCTGGCGGCGCCGGGCAATTGGAAGAACTACTATCACGGCTCGGAGGCCGAACAGCGCATCGAACGCCATTTCTCCTACAGCGACCGCATCCGCTACTATTGGCCCGCCCCGGCAGCCCGGCAGGCCACCGACGCGCTGATGCAGGCGCTCGGCGACCGCGACATCCCCCCGCCCCTCATCAGCCAGCATCTCGGCCGCCTGAACAGCATGGTGGCGAACGGGTCGGTCGCGCCAAAAGCCGAGGCGATGCTGATCGCCAGCGTGACAGAGGTTCTCGACATCTACGGCAGGGCAACCGGCTGATCCGACGGTTACGGCTTCGTTGGCACGACCAGCGCCCAGTCATGCTACAGGGTTCCAGATCGCGGTGCGCGTCGGGGAGGCACCGCCTCCCCGATCTCGGGATATCACTCGCCGCGCATTGTCGCCTGGAAGGTCGGCAGGTGCTTCTTCTGCGCTTCCAGCATGCGTTCGCGGTAGACGCCGTAGATGACGTCGGTGTCGTGCAGCGTCACGCCTGATATCGTCGGCGAGGCGAAGACCGGCAGTTCGATGCCGCGCTTGGCGAGTTGCTCGGCGGTGCGCGCGATGAGTTCGTGCGCCAGGATCATGGCGAGCACCGTCGACGAGCCCGACACAGGGCGGCTCCAGCCTTCGACCGGCACGATGGCGTCCTCGATCGGCGAACACGTGTCGATGACGAGGTCCGCCGCATCGGCCAGCCGCTTGCCGGAGGAGTGCGTCGCCGGCTTGTCGAGATTGTTCTTGCTGGTCACCGCGACGACGAAGATGCCGCGTTTCTTGGCATAGAGCGCGGTGTCGATGCCGGAGGAATTGCGGCCGCTGTGGCCGAAGATGATGATCGAATCGCCCTTGTTGAGTGGTTGGTGGTCGAGGAATTTCTCGGCGTATTTCTCCGTCCGCTCCAGCCACAGCAGCTCGCGCACACCGCCGGCGCCGAGCACGTTGTGCCACATGACACGCGGGTCGGTCAGCGGGTTGAAGCCGACATAGCTGCCGTAGCGCGGGAACACTTCCTGAACCGGCAGCACCGAATGGCCCGAACCGTAGAGATGGACCAGCCCGCCGCCTTCAAGCGAGTCGGCAAAGCGGCTGGCGGCCTGGCCGAAGGCCTCTTCATTGGCTTTTGCCGCCTGGTCGATAAGGGCGGTGAGACGGTGGATGTAGAGATCGGACACTTGGGTACTCCTGTTGATATCTAGGCTTGGAAAGGATCAGCTTCTGGGGGTTGACGGGACACGGCCGGCGCGCAGCGTCGAGCGGATTTCATAGCGGTCGCCCCGCATGATCGAGACGGTGAATTCGAACGGGCCGCGCTCGTCGGTGGTGATGCGCTCGACGACGAAGGCGGGGCTGCCGGCCGGAAGATCGAGCAGTTCGGCATCCGCCACGCCAACTGCGCCAACGCGGTAATTCTCCCGCGCGGCCACCGGCACGATGCCGTAATGGCGCTCCAGCGCCTCGTAGAGCGAGCCCTGAAGCAGGCCGGCGTCGAGGAAGCCCGGCACGCGCACGGCCGACAGCTGCGCCGTCTGGATGCCGATCGGCTCATTATTGCCGAGCCGCAGGCGCCGGATGCGCACCACCGGATCGCCCTCCTCGATCTCCAGCGCGCCAGCGGCGGCGGCATTGGCCGTGGTCAGGCTGCAATCGAGAAGGCGCGAGCCGGCGACCACGCCCATATTGCCCATCTCCTGGGTGAAGCTGGTCAGTTCTCGCGTGCCGGCGACCAGCGTGGTCGAGCGCACGAAGGTGCCGCGGCCATGTTCGCGCCGCAGCAGCCCAGCCTCCTCGAGATTGCGCAAGGCATGGCGCAAGGTAATGCGGCTGACGCCGAACAGCGCGCAGAGCCTGTCCTCGGCCGGGATCTGGTCGCCCGTTGCCCATTCGCCGCTCTTGACGATGGCGCGGATCGCTTCCTCGACCTGATACCAGAGCGGCTCCGGCCTTCTGCGGTCCGGCTGCTGAAAGCTCGCTTCGCTCATCGCACCTGCCTCCACCCTTCCCCCACACGGCCGGCCAGCGCCGCGCCGACCAGTCCCGCCCCCGGGCCGAACTGGCCGGGCTGGATCTCGATGCCGCGCAGATGCGAGGGCAACTGACGGCGCAGCGCCGCCAGCAGCGGCGGCCGTATCACGTCCAGCGCCTCGGCCAACCCGCCCGAGATCAGCACCGCCTGCGGATCGAGCAGCGCCACCGCGCCGGCAAGCGCTGTGCCGAGCTGGCGTGCCGGCACTTCAAGCAAGGTCTGCGCGGCGAGTTCGCCGGCGCGGGCAGCGGCGATCAGCTGGCGGCTGTCGGCGAGCCCGATCCGGCCGGCAAGCGCATCGAGCGCCCGGCCGGAAGCGACACGCTCCAGCCAGCCGCTGCGTTCCGCGCCATCGTCCTTGATGTCGGCGCAGGCCCAGCCGAACGAGCAGGCGCCGCCATGCGCGCCGGCAACGATGCGGCCATTGGCCAGCACTGCCGAACCGATGCCGGTGCCGATGGCCAGCAGGATCGCGTCCGACATGCCTTTCGCGCTGCCTTCGACGGCTTCCGCCAGCAACGCGATCTGCGCGTCATTGCCAAGCGCGATGCGCAGGTCTGGAAAGAGGGTCTGGAGATCGACGCCGTCGAGGAACCGCAGGTTCGGAATCCAGCGGCAGGCCGAGCCCTCGACCAGCCCCGGCACGGCGATGCCAAGCGCCTCGACCGGGCCGGCTTCCGCGCGCAGCGCGTTAATGCGAGCGACAAAAGCATCGAGGCTTGCCGGTGCCGGCTCACGGCTCAGCACCTTCAGTGCGGCGATGTCGCCGGTCGAGATCGCGGCCCGCAGATTGGTGCCGCCGAGATCGATGGCCAGAACCCGCGTCATCGGCTCGACCCTTTGCCGAACGGTGGCGAGAACAGGCCGCTGCCGGCATTCCAGGAATGCGACGCCGTCGCGAAAGCCTGGGCATAGCGCGTGCCGCGCAGGCAGCCACGCAGCCGGTAGAGCGCGCTGTAGTAGTCGACATAGGGGAAGCTGCTCAGGCCGCGCGCCAGTTCGTATTCCTTGACCGCCTCGTTCCAGGCCTCGAAGCCGTCGCTGACATCGACGAGATGCTCGGGGCGGAAACCGTCATCGTCCTCCCAGTTCTCGCCGAACAGGAGCAATTGCGGCGTGTGCGCCGCATGATCGCTGGCAATGGTCGGCAGGGCCGCGAAGAAGATGCCGGTCTGCGTCAGATGCGCGGCGGCGCGATGGTCCTTGTGCCAGCTGCCGTGCCAATGGGTGATGACGATTTCGGGCCTCAGCTCGCGAATGACGTCGCACACTCCTAGCGCCGTCTCGTCGTTGGAAGGCAAGAAGGCATCGCGCAGGCCAAGACTGCGCGAGGTGACGCCAAGACGCGCGGCCGCCCTGCCCGCTTCCTCTTCCTTCTGCACGCAATAATGCTCGGGGATAAGGCAGGGGTGCCCCTGTTCGCCCATGGTCAGATGCAGGAAGGTTACCGCGGCCCCGCGCTTGACGGCGGCCGCCGCCAGCGGCCCGGCGATCACCTCGGCATCGAAGGCATGCGCGCCGATCACCAGGATGGAGTGTGCGGCGTAGATCCTGTCCTCGATCATTTCATCCCTCCCCCGGCGCCGACGCCTTCGCGAATCTGGCGGGCGAGCAGACAATACATGATCAGGATGGGCGCCATGGAGATCGCCAGCGAGGCGAACACCAGGCCCCAATCGGTGCGGAACTGGCCGACGAAGACGCTGATCGCCAGCGGCACGGTCTTGTAGCGATTGTCGAAGATGAAGATCAGCGGGAAGAAGAAATCGTTCCACACGGCGATTGCCGTGAAGATGGCGACGATCGACACCGCCGGCTTCACCATCGGCAGGATGATCTGGAACAGGATGCGGACTTCGCCCGCACCATCCATGCGCGCCGCCTCGTCGAGTTCGGAGGGTAAGACGCGCATGAAATTGGCGAAGATGAAGACGGCGAAGGGAATGCGGATCGCCGAATAGACCAGGATCAATCCGGTCAGCGAATCCAGGAGGCCGAGATTGCGCATGAGCGTGAACAGCTCGACCGAGGCCAGCCGGATCGGCAGCATGATGCCGGACAGGAACAGGCCGAGCATGACGGCGTTCCAGCCGAGCCGGTAGCGGCTCAGCGGATAGGCGGCCATGGCCGAGACGACGATGGTGAGCACCACCGCAGCGCCGGTGACGATCAGGCTGTTGATGAAATTATGGCCCAGATCGGCGCGCGTCCAGGCGTTGACGAAATTGTCGAGAGCCCAGCTCCGCGGCAGGCCAAGCCGGTTGCCGTAGATCTCGGCCGTGGTCTTGAAGCAGGAGACGACGAGAATGTAGAGCGGCAACAGCACGGCCGCCGTCCACACGGCGAGCACCGTCCAACCCGGCAGCCGCGCCAGCTGCCGCGAGAGCACCGGCCTGCCTGAAATCGCCAGCGCGTTCATAGCTGCACCGTGCGGCGGTCGAAGAAGCGGAGCATCATCAGCGTGCCGAGGCTGAGGATGAGGAACAGCATGGTGCCCAGCGCCAAAGCGAGACCGATATCGGTTATACCGACAGCCCCCTCCGCGCCGAAGGCGAGCCGGTAGAAGTAGGTCACCAGCGTGTCGGTCGAATAGCTCGGATTGCCCTGCACACCCTGCATGACATAGACGATGTCGAACTGGTTGAAGGTGTTGATGAAGGACAGCGTCGTCAGCGTGCCGAGCGCCGGCATCAACAGCGGCAGCGCGATCGAGAACAGCATGCGCGCATTGCCGGCGCCGTCGAGCTTCGCCGCCTCGAAAATCTGGCCGGAAATCTGCCGCAGACCCGCCGTGTAGATCAGCACCGGCAGGCCCATCCAGTTCCAGGCGTCGACGGCGATCAGCATGCCAAGCGCCGTATGGCTGTTGCCGAGCACGGTGAGACTGCCCTGGTGCAGGCCGAGCCCGTTCAGCGCCCATTCGACGACACCGCCCGGCGCCAAAAGCAGCCGCCAGAGCGCGCCGACGATGACCGGGCTCAGCACCGCCGGGAAGAAAAAGACCGACTGAAAGAAGGCGGTCCCTTTGTCGCGCAGGAACAGCAGCCAGGCAAACAAAAGCCCGATGCCGTTCTGGAAGGCCATGATGCCGAAGAACCAGGCGGTGTTGTGCCAGAGCGCGCCGTAGAGACGCGCGCCGCTGGGGAAAACAAACAGCCGCGAGAAATTCGACAGGCCGGCGAATTCCACCATGCGCAGCCCCTTCCAGACAAAGAAGCTACCCCATAGCGACATCGCCAGGGGATAGAGGACGAACAGGGCATAGACCGCCAGCGCCGGCAGGATGAACAGCACGGCCATGCGCTGCTGCGTGCGCTTCAGGCTGCTTGTGCGGCGAAGGGTGGTCATGCGCTGTTTGTGTCCGGACGAGAGGCCGGCCGCGATGCGACGGGCCGGCTCCTTACTGTTTCGGCTTGAACCAGGTGGCGACGGCGGCCTGCATGTCGGCCGCCAGTTTCTCCGGCGCGATGTTGCCCTCGACCATGTCGATGATCTCCGACTGCAGCACCGAAGAGGCCGTCGGCGACTGCCAGCGAAAGCCGACCAGCGTCAGATAGGGCGTCGAGTTCTTCGACATCGCCATCATCTCGGCCAGCACCGGATCCTTCACCGTGACATCGGTGCGGGCCGGCGGCCAGCCGAGCTCGTCGGCGAACATCTGCGCGAATTCGGCCGAAGCCATGAAGCCCAGCACTTTGGTCGCGGCCTCCTTGTTTTGACTCTCCGAGACCAGACCATAGGAGCCGTCGGAGAAGGCTGAGGTGTAGAGCTTTGCCCCGGCATCGTCGGCCGGGAACGGGAAGATCGAGAATTTCAGCTTCGGGTTCTGCGCCTTGAAGCTGCCGTTCTCGAACGAGCCGCCGAGGAACATCGCCGCCTTGCCGCCAATGAACTGTTGCGTGGCGGTGGTGTAGTCGATGCCGGCGAAGCCATCAGGAAAATAAGGCTTCAGCTCGGCGAAGCGCTTCAGCGCCGCGACATAGCGCGGATCCTCGAAGGTCGCCTTGCCGGTCATCATCTCGTCGTAGAAGCCCGGGCCGTAGACGGTCGGGCCGATGACGCCGACGCCGATCTCAAGCTCCCAGGCCGAGCCGTTGGCGCCGCCGGTGGCGATCGGCGTGATGCCTGCGGCCTTAAGCTTCTCGCAGGCGGCGACGAAATCCTTGTAGGTCTTGGGGATTTCGATGCCCTGGGCGGCGAAGATATCCTGGTTATAGAAGACGCCCATCATCGGCACCGAATAGGGCACGCCATAGAGCTTGCCGTCGGTGCGGCCGCGCGCGCCGCCCAGCGCGGCGTCCGCCATGTTCTTCAATTCGGGCACGCTGTCGTCGAGCGCGTCGAGATAGCCGGCGTCGACGAAGGGCTGCAATTCACCGTAGGCCTTGAGCTGGGCGATGTCGGGCCCGCGGCCGCCGCGCAGGGCGGTGCTCAGCCGGTTCTGGTAATCGGCGTCCGGCGTGAACTGGATGTCGACCTTGATGCCGGGGTTCTTGGCCTCGAAGGCGTCGAAGATGCGGCGCATCGCGGCCTCGTCCTCGGTGCGCCAGCTCCACAGTGTCACCGTGCTGTCGGCCCTCGCCGGCAAGGTAATGAGGACGCCGGCGCAAGCAGCGGCAAGGCCGCCGATCAGGCCAAGGGCGGCGCGCCGGTGAAGTGAAAGCATGCTCATTGCCAGTCTCCCATTGTTTTCTGTCCTTGGCGTCCCGAGGCGCTGCGACGCCGCGAAAGAGTCATTGGCTCCAGCAAAGTCATTATAACGACATAGCAGCGTTCGCAAGAGGTCTGGCACACCTCCTGGATGGGCTCCAGCGAGGAAAAACTGGCAACCAGATGCCATCAACATTTTGTTTTCAAACGATAAAACTATCGTAACCGACAAGGCGGAAGAATCTGAAACCGGTCAATACAAAGCTTTTTCGCCGACAGGCTCTTGCGCCACCGCCTAAAGTTGTCATAACGTCATGGTGATCGATAGGAGGATGAGGAATGTCGTTTGCCTGGACTTCGAAACTGGCGCTGGCCGCGGGCCTGGCCATCCTGCCTGCCACGGCATGGGCGCAATCAGTCAACATCTCCTATTTGACGCACTGGTCGCCGGAGACGGTTGCGCTGCTGGAGGCTGCGGCCAAGGATTATGCCAAGGCCAATCCGGACGTCAGCGTCACCGTGCGCGCCGTGCCCTTCGGTGATCTCCTGACCACGCTGCGCTCGCAAGGCGGCGGCTCGGACGGGCCGACGATCGGCGGCATCTACGATCTGTGGCTGCCGGAACTCGCCCGCGACAAGCTGGTTGCGCCCGCGCCCGACGCGGTGGCCAGCGAGGTCAAGGGCGCGTGGCCGGCGGGCGTCACCAGCGCTGCCTCTGTCGGCGGCAAGCTCTATGGCATTCCCAACGAGATCGACGTCTATGCGCTGAACTACAACAAGGCGCTGTTCAAGCAGGCGGGTATCGCGGCACCACCCAAAACCTGGGACGAGTTCAAGGATGCGGCGAAGAAGCTGACCAACAAGGAGGCCGGCCAGCAAGGTTTCGGTATGATCAACAGCTGGGCGGCCGGCGTCGTCCATCCCTTCGCTTCGCTGCTCGTTTCCAACGGCGGCGAGCTGGTCAAGGACGGCAAGCCGGCGCTGGACAGCCCGCAGGCGGCACAGACCTTCCAGCTCTATGAGGACCTGATCAAGTCGAGCGCCAGCGTGCCGGCGATGGCGACGGCGGATGCCAACACCACGGGTCCGTTCCTCGACAATTTCGTCTCCGGCAAGACCGGCATGATCATCATGGCCAATTGGTGGGAGAGCGCGCTGAAGACCGGCATGGGCGATAAATTCGCGGACATCGCCACCGCGCCGATCCCGGTCGGCCCGAGCGGCGACAAGCCGCATTCGATCTCCTATTCCTGGATGACCGTGGTCAACGCCAATGCCGGCGCGGCCGAGCAAAAGGCGGCGTGGGAATTCCTGGCCTGGCTGAACAATCCGAAATCCGGCAAGAACGGCGCCTCGGCGATGTCCGACATCCTGATGTCGATGGGCATCCTGCCCTCGCGCCTGTCCGACATCGAGGCGCACAAGGACAAGCTCGGCTCGGAATTCCTCTCCGGCTATGTCAGCGTGCTGACCGATGCCAAGCCGTTCCCGGTGGTGCCGGGCGGACAGGAATTCTCGGAATCCCTGCAGCAGACGCTCGAGGCGTTGCAGTATGGCCAGGTCTCGGCCAAGGATGCGCAGGCGACGGCACAGGCTGACGCCACCTCGATCCTGGAGCGCGCCGCCAAATAATGATCCAGAGGTACCGTGCCTCGGCGGGCATCATGCTTGCGCCCGCCGTGACGCTGATCGGCATCTTCATCCTGTTGCCGATGCTGCTCACCGTCTGGCTGTCCTTTCAGGACTGGTCGACGCAGACGCCGTTTTCCAGCGCCAGCTTCATCGGCCTCGACAATTTCCGCGAGATCTTTGGGGCCTCCTCGGTCGGGCGTGACTTCAAGGGCGCGCTCACCAACACCGCCATCTACACCGCGCTCTCCGTCATCCTCATCCTGCCGCTGTCGGTGGCCTTCGGCCTGATGGTTTACCAGCATGACGTCGCCGGCGGCACGGCGCTAAGGACGGTGCTGTTTTCCACCTACATGGTGCCGATGATCGCGGTGGCGCTGGTCTGGTCGAAGCTCTATTCGCCGAGCGAGGGGCCGCTCAACCAGATGCTCGGCCTCATCGGCATCGGCCCGCAGCCCTTTCTGTCGTCGCCGCGCTCGGCGCTGGTCTCGATCGTCTTGCTCAATGTCTGGCAGCAGATGGGCTATTTCACCGTGCTGGCGATCGCTGGCCTCACACAGATCCCGGGCAGCCTCTACGAGGCGGCCAAGCTCGACGGCGCCAATCGCTTGGAGCAGTTCCGCTTCATCACACTGCCGCTGATGCGGCGCACGCTTTTGTTCAGCGCCGTCATCGCCATCATCAACGCCGTGCAGGTGTTCGAGCCGGTGGCGCTGATCACGCAGGGTGGGCCGGTCGGCTCGACCAATGTGCTCACCTACCACATCCGCCGCGTCGGCATCGAACGCGCGCAAGGCGGACTGGGTTCGGCGATGGCGGTCATGCTGATGCTGTCGCTGATCGTCGTGGTCTGCGCGCTGTTTGCCCTCGCCAACCGGAAGGATCAGGAATGAGCGGGGGATCGTCGAGCCGGCTGTCACGCAAGCGCCCGTCCGGCCGCAAGGCGCTGCTGGCGACGCTGATGCTGCTGGTCGCCGTCGCCTCGGCCTTCCCGCTGGTGTGGATGGTGCTGTCGAGCCTGAAAACCCCGGCCGAGAGCATGCAGGTGCCGCCGGTGTGGATACCGCACACACCGAGCCTCGACGCCTATGAAAAAGTTTCCGGCGTGGTCAATGTCGGCCGCTCGATGTGGAACTCCCTGGTCATCGCCACGATCACCACCGCCGGCATCCTGAGCACCAGCATGATGGCCGGCTATGCCTTCGCCAAATACCACTTCCCCGCCAAATCGCTGCTGTTTTCGCTGCTGATCGCCACCATGTTCCTGCCGCCGATCGTGACGTTGATCCCGCTCTATCGCCTCGTCGGCTCGATCGGGCTCAATGCCAGCCTGGCCGGCATCATCGTGCCCAATCTGGCCAATGCCTTCGGCATCTTCCTGATGCGCCAGTTCATCGCCGGCGTGCCGGACGACCTCATCGACGCCGCGCGCATGGACGGCGCTTCGGAGTTGCTGATCCTGTTCAAGATCGTGGCGCCCAGCGTCGCGCCGGCGATCGCCGCACTCGCCCTGTTCGCCTTCGTCTACCATTGGAACAGCTATCTCTGGCCGCTGACCGTGCTGCAGGGCAATGCCGACGCCTACCCGATCGTCATCAGCCTGAGCCGGCTCTTGAGCTACAATCGTGGCGCGGTGAATACCGGCCTGGTGATGGCCGGCGCGACACTGGCCGTGCTGCCGCCGCTCATCCTGTTCGTCCTGCTGCAGCGCTTCTTCGTTGATTCCATCGTCGGCTCGGCCATCAAGGGATAAAGTAATTCCAGGAAAAGCGTTGAGCGGTTTTCCGTCCGGATTGCGTCAAAGAAAGAGCCTTCACCAGGGCAGGCCGACATAGTTCTCGGCGAGCGCGGTCGACGCGGCCCGCGAGTGCACGAGATAGTCGAGTTCGGCTTCCTGGATGCGCTGACCGAAATCGCCTGTATCGGGGAAGCGGTGCAGCATGGTCGTCATCCACCAGGAAAAGCGCACAGCCTTCCACACCCGCGCCAGCGCCTTTTGCGAATAGGCCTCAATACCAGCTTGCGACTTTCCAACGTAGAACTCGCGCAGGCCGGCGAAGAGATAGCGTACATCGCTGGCGGCGAGGTTGAGACCCTTGGCACCGGTCGGCGGCACGATGTGGGCGGCATCGCCTACCAGGAACAGCCGGCCAAAGCGCATCGGCTCGGCGACGAAGGAGCGCAGCGGCGCAATCGACTTTTCGAAGGATGGCCCGGTGGTGACGCTTGCCGCCGTCCGTTCCGGCAAGCGGCGGCGCAACTCGTCCCAGAAACGGTCGTCGGACCAGGCCTCGACATGGTCGTCCTGTGGGCATTGCACATAGTAGCGGCTGCGATGCGTCGAGCGCATCGAGCACAGCGCAAAACCCCGCTCGTGATTGGCGTAGACCAGTTCGTGATCGGCCGGCGGCACTTCGGCGAGCACGCCGAGCCAGCCGAACGGATACTGCCGCTCGAAGGTTTTCAGCGCGCGCTCCGGCGCCGATTTGCGGCTGACGCCGTGATAGCCATCGCAGCCGGCGATGAAATCGCAATCGATGCGATGAGAGACGCCGTCCTTGTCATAGGTGACGAACGGTGCGGCGCCATCGAAACCATGCAGCGCAACGTTGGCCGCCTCGTAGACCGTGGTCAGCCCGGCCGCCTCGCGCTTGTCCATCAAATCATGCGTCACTTCGGTCTGGCCATAGACGGTGACATGCTTGCCGCCGGTGAGTGCGGCGAGATCGATGCGGTGCAGGCGCCCGTCAAAAGCCAGCGAAATGCCAGAATGCGGCAGGCCTTCGGCATGCAGCCTCGCGGCAACACCAGCCTCTTCCAGCAGTTCCACCGTGCCTTGTTCGAGCACCCCTGCCCGCACGCGGCCAAGCACATGCTCGCGGCTCGAGCGTTCGAGAATGACCGTCTCGACGCCGATGCCGGCCAGAAGCTGGCCAAGCAGCAGGCCGGAGGGTCCCGAGCCGATAATGGCGACCTGCGTGCGCATCAGTGACCGAGGCTTTCGATCTGTCCGGCCAGTTCGGCGGCGAGCCGCAACGACGCGGCGCTGGCGACGACCATCTGTGGCAGCAACAGCCATTCCAGCATCCAGGCCGCGCCCGAGCGCTCCTGTTCATGCACCAGTGCCTGATGCATGCCGGAAAGCTGCATGGCGTTGAAGCGGGCCAGCGCCACCAGCGCCTCGGCCTTCACCGGGTTCTGCTTGTGCGGCATGGCCGACGAGCCGCCGCCGCCGGAGAGCGTGATGTCGATTCCGCCCTGCGCCATCAGCGCGATGTCCTGGCCGAACTTCCCAAGGCTGCCGGTCAGCAGCGACAGCCAGCCGGCGAAGTCGGCGAGCGTGTCGCGCTGGCTCTGCCATTGCGCTGCATCGGCAAGGCCGAGTTTTGCGGCAAGCGCGGCGCGCACCGCCGGCCCCTTGTCGCCGAGCTTTTCCAGCGTGCCGGCGGCGCCGCCGAATTGTACCACCAGCAGGCGAGTGGATTGTTCCGACAGCCTCTCCTGATGCCTTTGCAGCGGCGCCCGCCACGCCATGACGCGATCCGCCACCTTGACCGGGATCGCCGGCTGCATGCGGGTCATGCCGGCCAGTGCCCTGCCGCCAAAGCGCTGCTCAAGCGAGGTGAGGCGCAAAACGGTTTCGGTCAGCAGCAGGCCGATATGCTCGACGATCGCTTTCAGCCGAAGCACCAGGCTCGTGTCGATGACGTCCTGGCTGGTCGCACCGAAATGCACCATGTCACCATGCGGTTCACCGACCGCCACCCTGATCTGGCGCACCAGTTCCGGCACCATGACGCCGTCCTTGGCGACACCCGCCCTGAGCAAGGCGGTGTCCGGCCGGAACGTGCCAAGCGCCGTCACAATCGCTGCCGCGGCATCCCTGCCGATGATCCCGTTTCGGGCCTCCGCTTCCGCCAGCGCACGCTCGAACGCCAGCGCTGCCTCGATTTCCGCCTCCACGGAAAAATGCCGCGATGCTTCCTCATCACCGAGGAGAGCCGAGAGCAGCGGATGGTCAAAGGGCGATACGGTCATGTCTTGCTTCTCCTGACCATCAACTGTCGAAGAAGACCGTTTCCTTCTCCCCCTGGAGATGGACATCGAAGACGTAAATGTCGCCCTGGCGCCCGGCGATCAAAGTCGGCACGCGGACGCGGTGCTCGATGCGCGCCAGGATCGGATCCTCGCCATTGGCCTTTTCCTCGTCGGAAAAATAGAGCCGTGTGTGCAGGCCGAGATTGATGCCGCGCGCGACGATCCACAGTGTGACGTGCGGCGCCATCAGCCTTCCATCCCGGAACGGCACGCGGCCGGGCTTGATCGTCTCGAATGCACAGATGCCGGTTTCCATGTCGGTCGGGCAGCGGCCCCAGCCGAAGAAGTTCGGATCGGCCGCGCCGCGCATCTCGGTCGGCGAATTGTAGAGTCCGTCCGCATCCGCCTGCCAGATCTCGATCAGGGCGTCCTTGAGCGGCGTGCCGGTGCCGTCGAGCACCCGGATTTTGAGACCGATGCGCTCGCCCTTGGTCTTGTCGTTGACCATGGTCGAGCCAAGATCGGTCGCATAGACGCCACTGATGCCGCAGAAGTTCGGCGTCAGCCCGATATGGACGTAAGGCCCGGCTGTCTGCGAAGCGCTCTCCTTCAGCCGGTCGAGCGACTGGGCCATCAATTGCCCTCCAGCCGGTTTTCGAACAACGACGAGCGGCGGCCGCGCAGCACGATGTCGAACTTGTAGGCGAGCGCATCCATCGGAATGGTCGCCTGCGTGTCGAGGATCGCCGTGAGCGCCTCGATGGCCGCCTTGTCGGCGATGCCGCGCACGATCGGGCACTTCCAGATCAGCGGGTCACCCTGGAAATACATCTGCGTGATCAGCCGCTGCGCGAAGCCGTGGCCGAAAACCGAGAAATGGATGTGCGCCGGGCGCCAGTCATTGGGACCATTCGGCCAGGGATAGGGCCCGGGCTTGACGGTGCGGAAGGCATAGCCACCATCCTCGGCTGTAATGGTGCGGCCGCAGCCACCGAAATTCGGGTCGAGCGGCGCCAGATAGCCGTCCTTCTTGTGGCGGTAGCGGCCGCCGGCATTGGCCTGCCAGAATTCGATCAGCACGTCGGGAACGCCAACACCTCGCTCATCGAGCACACGCCCATGGACGATGATGCGTTCGCCGATGGCGCTCTCGCCCGGCCTGGCGAAATTATGGATCAGGTCGTTGTCGAGCTCACCCAGCATGGCGTGGCCGAAGACCGGTCCGGCTATTTCCGACAGCGTGTTGTCGAAGGACAAAAGCGCCTTTTGCGGCGAGCGCAGCACCGAACTCTTATAGCCCGGCGTCAGCGCCGGAGGATGCCATGTCCGGTCGCGCTGGAAGAAGGCGCCGGTCTCGGGCTTCCGGTTCGAGCCGGACTCAGCGGGCATTGTCGGCTCCGTCCATTTCCGAAAACACGTCCTTGGCTATTCTGAAGGCACGGTTGGCGGCCGGCACACCGGCATAGATGGCGACATGCAGGAACGCCTCGCAGATATCGTCGCGCGTCGCACCGGTGTTGGCGGTGGCGCGCACATGCAGGGCGACCTCCTCATCATGGCCGAGTGCCGCCAGCAGCGCCAGCGTGACGATCGAGCGCTCGCGTTTGCTGAGGCCCGGCCGGGCCCACACAGTCCCCCAGGCTGCCTCGGTGATCAGTTCCTGGAAGGGTTGATCGAAATCGGTGGCGGCGACCTCGGCCCGATCGACATGCCGATCGCCGAGCACCGCGCGCCGCACCGCGAGGCCAGTGCGATATCTGGCTGCGTTGCCGGGGACTTCATCCATGGTTTTCTGCTCCAGGGGCAAACGATGCGACAAAATCGCGGATCAGCGCGGTGAGCGCCTCAGGCTGTTCGACGCAGGGAATATGTCCAGCGTCGCGGATGATCTCGAAACGCGAACCGGGGATCAGAGCGGCCAGCGACCGGACGAGAGCGGGCGGCGTCGAGCCGTCCTGGTCACCGACGACGCAGAGCGTCGGTACCGCGATGCGGCGTGCTGCATCGGTAAAATCGGCGGCGCGGATGGCTGCGCAAGTCCCAACGTAACCGGCGACAGCCTGCCGGGTCATCATGTTCCAATAGCCGTCCAGTTCGGCCACCCGCGCGGTGTGGAAGGCGGGAGTGAACCATAGTTTGAGCACGCCATCGGCAATGGCCTGGATGCCCTTGCGTTCGACGACCGCGATGCGGGTGTTCCAGCTCTCATTGGTGCCGATCTTGTGGGCCGTGTCGCACAGGATCATGGCCTCGACGATGCCTGGGCGCCTGGCGTAGAGCCCTTGTGCGATCATGCCGCCGACCGAAAGGCCGCACAGCACGACCTTCTTCAAGCCGAAATGATCGATGAGCCCCGAGAGATCGTCGACATGATCGTCGATCGACTTGATCTCGCCGATGTCGGACAGCCCGTGGCCGCGCTTGTCATAGACCAGCAAGGACATTTCCCCATCGAGCGCCGAGACAATATCGTCCCAGATGCGGAAGTCGGTGCCGAGCGAATTGATGAATATGATCGCGCGCGCATTGTCGGTGGCCTTGAGGTGGCGATGGTGCAGCGTGATGCCGCCGATGGTGACGAATGACACGATTTCGATCCTCCACCTCCACATTGCACAAGGCATTTGGTTCGGTAAAATGATATTTTGCGCCATTTCATTAACTCGGGGGTTATCAAATCCATGGCCGAGAGCCGCATCCGCTTTCGTCATCTGCAGGCCTTCCTGGAGGTCGCGCGGCAGGGCAGCGTTGCCCGCGCCGCCGATTTCCTGCATGTCAGCGCCCCGGCGGTGACCAAGACGTTGCGTGAGCTGGAAGAGGCGCTCGGTGTCGCCGTTGTCGAGCGTGACGGGCGCGGTATCCGGGTCACAAGGCTTGGCGAGATCTTCCTCAGCCATGCCGGTTCGGCGATCACGGCGTTGAAACGCGGCGTCGATTCGGTTCGCCAGGACGACGCCATCAACCGGCATCCGATCCGCATCGGCGCGCTGCCGACCGTGTCGGCGAAGGTCATGCCCAAGGCCATGAGCCTGTTCCTTGGGGAAAATACCGGCGCGGCGATCAAGATCGTCACCGGCGAAAACGCGGTGCTTCTTGAGCAATTGCGCACCGGCGCGCTCGATCTTGTCGTCGGTCGGCTGGCAGCGCCCGAAAACATGACCGGCTTCTTCTTCGAGCATCTCTATTCCGAACAGGTGCTGTTCGTGGTGCGGGCCGGACATCCGCTGCTCGAACCGGGAGCGGATATCTTCGCCAGGCTCGATGAATTCCCGGTGCTGATGCCGACCCGGGAATCCGTCATCCGCCCCTTCGTCGATCGCCTGTTCATCACCAACGGCATGACCGCGCCGGCGACCGAGATCGAAACCGTCTCGGATTCGTTTGGCCGCTCCTTCATGCGGCAGAGCAATGCGGTGTGGATCATTTCGGCCGGCGTGGTTGCGAACGAGATCACCAGCGGCGCCTTCGTCGCCCTGCCGGTCGACACCGAGGAAACCAAGGGACCGGTCGGCCTGACGATGCGCACCGATACGGCGCCATCGCCGGCCTTCACCATCCTGCTGCAGACCATTCGCGAGGCGGCAAGGCCGGGCAAGTGAGGCGTCGGATCATTTGGACCGCTCCGTCTTTGCCGGAAATCTCCTAACCCAGAGGTTAATGAAACACCGCAAAATATCATTTTACCGAACCAAAACGCTGGTGCACTGTGCCGATGGAGGAGCCACAGAGGGAGGAACGCATGACCCATTCTATCGGCAGCAAATCCAGCATTAGCGACATTTCGCGACGCCAGTTCATCGCCACCTCGATCGCCGGCGGCGCCGCGCTCGCGCTCGGCGGCAAGAGCGCTTTCGCCCAGGCGGGCGAAACGCTCAAGGTCGGCTTCGTCAGCCCGCGCACCGGGCCGCTGGCCGGCTTCGGCCAGACGGACGGCTATGTGCTCGACCTTGCCCGCAAGGCGCTGGCCGGCGGCCTTGAGATCGGCGGCAAGAAGTACAGCGTTGAAATCCTCGACCAGGACACGCAGTCCGATCCCTCCCGCGCCGGCCAGCTCGCCAAGGACCTGATCAACAACCAGGCCATCGACCTGATGCTGGCGGTGTCGACGCCCGAGGTGATCAACCCGGTGGCCGATGCCTGCGAGGCCGCAGGGGTACCCTGCCTGTCGACCGTCATGCCGTGGGAGGCCTGGTATTTCGGCCGTGGCGCGAAGCCCGGCGCGCCCTCGCCGTTCAAATGGACCTATCATTTCGGCTTCGGCGTCGGCGAGTTCTTCAAGACCTACATCTCGCAATGGGACCTGATCGAGACCAACAAGAAGGTCGGCGTCATGTATCCCAACGACGCCGACGGCAACGCCATCCGCGCCAATCTGGCGCCGCTCCTGGCCAAGCAAGGTTTTACGATCGTCGACCCCGGCGCCTACGAGACCGGCACCACCGACTATTCCTCGCAGATCGCGCTGTTCAAGCAGGAAGGCGTCGAGATCTTCAACTCCTTCCCGATCCCGCCTGACTTCGCCGCCTTCTGGCGCCAGGCGGCACAGCAGGGGCTGATCAAGCAGATCAAGATCGCCCAGGTCGCCAAGACCGGCCTGTTCCCGTCCGACATCGAGGCGCTCGGCGACCTCGGCATGAAGATTTCGAGCGCCGCCTATTGGCACAAGGCCTTCCCCTACAAGTCGCCGCTGACCGGCGTTTCGGGCACCGAGCTCGCCGACGGCTACGAGGC
Source organism: Mesorhizobium sp. WSM4308 (assembly GCF_002294905.1). Classification (NCBI taxonomy): domain Bacteria; kingdom Pseudomonadati; phylum Pseudomonadota; class Alphaproteobacteria; order Hyphomicrobiales; family Phyllobacteriaceae; genus Mesorhizobium; species Mesorhizobium sp. WSM4308. The sequence goes on from NZ_NSFW01000001.1 coordinate 357,345, forward strand.
AGCGAGCGGCAAGCAGTGGACGCAGCAGCTCGGCGCCTCGATGTCGCTGCTGGACGCCGGCTTCGAAGCGCTGAAGGCCAGCACCGACGCCAAGGACAAGGCGGCGGTGGCCAAGGCGCTGAGCACGCTGAAGACCGAGACCATGATCGGCAAGGTCGATTTCACCAGCGGCCCTGTCGCCAATGTCTCGCCCGGCCCGATCATCGGCACGCAGTGGGTGGCCGCCAAGGAAGGCAGCAAATTCCCGCTCGATTATGTCGTGACCGAGAACGCCACCGATCCGAAAGTGCCGGTCGAAGCCAAGCTCCAGCCTTACAACGGCTGATGGACCGCAGACGAGGTGGTGACCCATCCGCAACAACAGGCTGTTCTCGCTGCTGCCGGCATCCACAAGCGCTTCGGCGCGCTTGTGGTGCTGGATGCGGTCGATTTCGCCATGGCGGCCGACGAAGCGGTCGGCATTGTCGGCCCGAACGGCGCCGGCAAGACGACGCTGCTCAGCGTGCTTTCCGGCGCCTTTCCGCCGAGTGCGGGCACGGTCAGGTTCAAAGGCGATGACGTGACGTCCTGTCCGGCGACGCAGCGTTGCCGGCTCGGGCTGGTGCGCACGCATCAGGTGCCCAAACCATTCAGCGGCATGACCACCTTCGAGAATGTCTTCGTCGCGGCCTCGCACGGCGCCGGGCTCGGGCGGGACGAAGCCTATGAGGAGGCGCTCGGCTCGCTGAAGCTGTGCGGCATGCTCGGTGTTGCCAACCGCCGCGCCGAGACGCTCGGACTGCTCGACCGCAAGCGGCTGGAACTGGCGCGCGCGCTGGCGGCAAGGCCGACGCTGCTGCTGCTCGACGAGATCGGCGGCGGCCTGACCGACGGCGAAGCCGGTGAGCTCGTCGGCACGATCAAGGAATTGCGCCGCCGCAAGATCGGCATCGTCTGGATCGAGCACATCGTCCACATCCTGCTGCAAGTGGCCGAACGGCTGATCTGCATGGATGCAGGAAAGATCATCGCCGACGGCGAGCCGCAAGCCGTCATGGCCGACCCGGAGGTCGTGCGCGCCTATCTCGGCGGAGGCCCGAAATGAGCCTGCTGTCGGTTGAGGATCTCGTTGTCCGCCACGGCCTGCTGCAGGCGGTGCGCGGCGTCAGCTTCCGCATCGAACGCGGCGAGACGCTGGCGCTGGTCGGTGCCAACGGCGCCGGCAAGACGACGCTGCTCAGGGCAATTGCCGGCGCGCACCAGCCGGCGGCCGGCCGCGTGCTGCTGGACGGCGCCGATCTTACCAACGTGCCGTCGCACAAGCGCGTCGGCATGGGCATCGCGCTGGTGCCGGAAGGGCGAAAACTCTTCGTGCAGATGACGGTCGAGGAGAACCTTCTGCTCGGCAGAACCGCCAGCCGGCCGGGCGAGTGGAGCGTCGACAGGGTGCTCGACATGTTTCCCAATCTGAAGCCGCGCCGCCATGCCAAGACGGGCCATCTCTCAGGCGGCGAGCAGCAGGCGACGGCGATCGGCCGGGCGCTGATGAGCAACCCGGAAGTGCTTTTGCTCGACGAGGTTTCGCTCGGCCTGTCGCCGCTGATCGTCGACCGTGTCTACGCGGCCCTTCAGGGGCTGATGGCTTCCGGCACGACGATCATCCTGGTCGAGCAGGACCTCAGCCGCGCGCTGTCGGTCTCCGACAGGGTGATCTGCATGCTCGAAGGGCGCGTGGCGCTCGAAGGGCCGAGCAAGGCGGTGTCGCGCGACGAGGTGACGAAAGCCTATTTCGGCCTGCACCGGAAAAGTCCCGGGAGCGTTCCGGCATGAGCAACCAGATCATCCAGGGCATCCTGCTCGGCGGCTACTACGCGCTGATCGCCTGTGGCCTGTCCTTCATGTTCTCGGTGATGCGCATCATCAACCTCGCCCATGGCAGCCTTGCCGTGTTCGCGGCCTTTGCGCTGTGGTGGCTCGCCTCGCGGTTCCATATCCCGCCCTTTGTCGGCCTGCTGATCGTGCTGCCGCTGATGGCGGCGATCGGCTGGGCGCTGCAGCGTTTCCTGCTCGAACGCAGCGCGCGTGGCGGTGCGCTGCTGCCGATCCTGACCACGTTTGGGCTGGCGATCGTCATCGACAACATGCTGTTCGAGCAGTTTGGCGCCGACACGCGTTCGCTGGCGCCCTATATCGGCAGCCTGTCCTATGATTCCTGGGAATGGCCAGGCAACATCTATGTCGGCAAGCTCGCCGTAATCATGTTCGCCACCGCCGTGATCCTGCTGGGCGGGCTGCAGCTGTTCCTCACCCGCACCCGGCTTGGCCGCTCGATCCGCGCCACCTCGGAAGACCCCGATACGGCAGGCCTGGTCGGCGTCGATGCGCGTCGCGCCAATGCCATCGCCGCTTCCATCGCCATGGTCACGGTCGGCCTTGCCGGCGCCTTTCTGGGCATGCGCGCCACCTTCGATCCCTATGCCGGCGCGCCGCAACTGCTGTTCGCTTTCGAAGCCGCTGTGATCGGCGGCGCCGGTTCGCTGTGGGGAACGCTGGTCGGCGGCATCGTGCTGGCGCTTGCGCAGACAGTCGGCGCGCAAGTGCATCCGCAAGGCTTTCTGATCGGCGGCCATGCCGTGTTCCTCGTCGTGCTGTTCGTGCGGCTGTCCACGTCGGGCCTTGGCCTGCGCGGCCTGCTGCGCCTGCCTTCGCGGAGCGCGTCATGAGCGCCGTTTCGTCCTCGCCGATCATCGAGCGCGGCACGACGACGTCGCGGATCGCGGCGATTGCGGTCGCTGTCATCATCGCGCTGCTCGCCATCGCGCCGCAGTTCCTCTCGGCGGGCGCGGTCGACCGCATGACGGCATTGTTCATCTATGTGATCCTGGCGGCGATGTGGAACGCACTGGCCGGATTCGGCGGCCTGGTTTCCGTCGGCCAGCAGGTGTTCTTCGGGCTCGGCGCCTATTTCGCCATCCGGCTGGCCGATGCCGGCCTCAACCCTTTCGCCTCGCTTTTCGTATCGGCGATCGTTGTCGGCGTTGTCTCCTGGCCGCTGTCGTTGTTCATGCTGCGGCTGAGGAATGGCGAGTTCGCCATCGGTATGTGGGTGATCGCGGCGCTGACGCATCTCCTGGTCAATCTCGACCGGCTGGTGCAAGGCGAAACCGGTACGTCGCTGATCTCGCTCAACGTCTACGATGCCGGCACCAGACGGGTGGCGATCTACTGGCTGGCGCTGGCCTCGATGACCGCCCTGCTCGGCATCCTGTTCGGCCTGCTGCGCGGCAGCACGGGTGCCGCCATCCGCGCCATCCGCGACAATGAGGATGCCGCCGCCTCGGTCGGCGTGCGCGTCACCGGCACCAAGCGGCTTTTGTTCGTGCTTGCCGCCTTCGGCATCGGCGTTGCCGGTGCGCTGTGGCTGGCGACCTCCATCACCTTCCAGCCGAAAACCTACTTCAACGTCCAATGGACCGCCTACATGATCTTCATGGTGCTGGTCGGCGGCATCGGAACGTTCGAGGGCGCCATCCTTGGCGCGCTGGTGTTCTTCCTCATCGAGACCTGGTTCGGCGGCACCGGGGTCTGGTACCTCGTCGGCCTCGGCGCCACCGCCGTGCTGTTCTCGCTGTTCTTGCCGCGCGGCCTGTGGGGGACGATCGAGGGGCGCTTCGGCTTGCGCCTGCTCCCGGTCGGCTACCGCGTCAGGCTTCCGGGAAATGCTCCGGCCGATGACGGCAGCGCCCCCTCGCCGGAGCGAACCACACTTGATCAGGAGAAGGCATGACCATGCTTTTCGGCAAGACGATCCTCATCACCGGCGTTGCCTCCGGCATCGGCGCTCGCACGGCGGAACTCGCCGGCCAGCTTGGCGCGGACGTGATCGGCGTCGATGTACGCGAGCCGGCGGCAGCGGTGGGCAGTTTCGTCAAGGCCGATATCTCGTCGAAGGCCGGCGTCGATGAGCTGGTCGCGCGCCTGCCACAGCGCATCGATGCGCTCTGCAATGTCGCCGGCCTCTCCGGCAACACCGGCGCGGTGTCGACGCTGGCCGTCAACTTCTTCGGGCTGCGGGCGCTTTCGGAAGGGCTCGCGCCCAGACTTCGCGAAGGCGGCGCCATCGTCAATGTCGCCTCGATCGCCGGCTACGGCTGGCGCGCCAATCTCAACCGAGCGGCCTCGATGGTCGGCATCGAGGGTTTCCCGGATGTCGCCAAGGTGGTCGCCGATCATGCGGTCAGGAACGAGGAAGGCTATCCCGTCTCGAAGGAACTGCTCCTGCTGTGGACCTTTCGCGCGGCGCACCAGGATCTGTTCAAACGCCGTGGCATCCGCGTCAATGCAGTGAGCCCGGGACCGGTCGAGACGCCGATCCTGAAACAGTTCCGCACCGTGCTTGGCGATGCCCGCGTCGACAGCGACATTGCCAGGGTCGGACGGGCCGGCACATCGGGCGATATTGCGCCTGTCGTGCTGTTCCTATGCTCGGACGGCGCGCGCTGGGTCAACGGCGCCAACGTGCCGGTCGACGGCGGCCTCGAAGCATCGATCAACGCCGAAGTGCTCGGCTTCTAACCGCGAAGCTCCAGACGGAGCGAGGGAGACAATCATGGATATCGGACTTCTGATCGACGGCGACAAAAGGGATGCGTCCGGCGCGGCCGCCTACGAGCGCATGGACCCGTTCACCGGCAAACTGGCAACGCGCGCTGCCGCTGCCAGCGTTGCCGACGCCAATGCTGCCGTGGAAGCCGCGGCCGCTGCCTTTACGACGTGGTCGAAGACCGGGCCGGGCGAGCGCCGCGCCTTGCTGTCCAAGGCGGCCGACGTCATGGCCTCCAAGGTCGGCGAATTCACCAAATTGATGATGGAAGAGACCGGCGCTACCGGCCCCTGGGCCGGTTTCAACGTGATGCTGGCGGCCAACATGCTGCGCGAGGCGGCGGCGATGACGACGCAGATTTCGGGCGAGGTCATCCCTTCCGACAAGCCGGACACGATCGCCATGGCGATCCGCCAACCCGCCGGCGTGTGCCTCGGCATCGCGCCGTGGAATGCGCCGGTCATCCTCGGTACCCGCGCCATCGCCATGCCGATCGCCTGCGGCAACACGGTGGTGCTGAAGGCCTCCGAAATGTGCCCCGGCACACACCGGTTGATCGGTCAGGTGCTGGTCGAGGCCGGCCTGCCCAAGGGCGTCATCAATATCGTCACCAACGACCCCAAGGATGCCGCTGCGATCGTCGAGGCGCTGGTCGCGCATCCCTCGGTCAAGCGCGTCAACTTCACCGGCTCGACCAAGGTCGGGCGCATCATCGCCGAGCTTGCCGGGCGGCATCTGAAGCCGGCGCTGCTCGAACTCGGCGGCAAGGCGCCGCTGCTGGTTCTTGACGACGCCGACATCGACGCAGCGGTCAATGCGGCGACCTTCGGCGCCTTCATGCATCAGGGCCAGATCTGCATGTCGACCGAGCGGCTGATCGTCGATGAGAGGATCGCCGACGAATTCGTTTCCAAGCTGGCCGCCCGCGCGTCGAGCCTGCCGGCCGGCGATCCGCGTGGCCATGTCGTGCTGGGCTCGCTGATCAGCAGCCAGGCGGCCGACAAGATGGAGGAGCTTGTCGCCGATGCCGTCGCCAAGGGCGCCAAGCTTGCCGCCGGCGGCAAGCGTGCTGGTACCGTTGTCGAGGCAACGCTGCTCGACCATGTGACGCCTGCCATGCGCGTCTATGCCGAAGAGTCCTTCGGGCCGGTCAAGCCGGTGATCCGGGTGAAGGGCGAGGACGAGGCGGTGCATGTCGCCAACGACACGGAATACGGCCTGTCGTCGGCGGTGTTCAGCCGCGACATCAAGCGTGCCATGGCGGTCGCCGCGCGCATCGAGGCGGGCATCTGCCACATTAACGGGCCGACCGTCGGCGACGAGGCGCAGATGCCGTTCGGCGGCGTCAAGGGCTCGGGCTATGGCCGCTTCGGCGGCAAGGCCTCGATCGCCGAATTCACCGATTTGCGCTGGGTGACGATCGAGGACCCCGGCCAGCACTATCCGTTCTGAGCCGGCCTCGTCTCGCTGTCGGCAATACGGACCAAACGGCCAGGGACGGCGTGAGGCGAACGCTGGCGGATCGCATCAGACCGGGCGCCAGTACGATGCAGCCAGTGTCGATGCCGCCGCCCGTGCGGTTGAAGGCATCGGTGATGTTGCTGACCGGCTCGGCGCAAAAGAACGGCTCGCCGGGCGGCGTGTAGAGAACAAGGAAATCGAGCGGCGCCTCGGCCTCGATGTCCAGTCGCCGTCCGTGTTCGGGCCAGGAGATCCGGGCGCGGCGCGCCCATCCGGTGAAAACCGTGTCGAAGTCCACTTCCGATACGTCGAAACCGATGGACGGGTCGGCTCCTGCCGGCGGCAGGACATGCCGGACGGGCAGGACCTCCGTGTCCGTCTCCCACATGCCTGACACCGGCGCCTGGACATGCGCCCACGGCGTCGACGGGAAATAGGGATGGAGGCCGAAGCCAAACGGCATCGGTGCGTCCGACAGGTTGCGTACCTTGATGGTCACGCAAAGCCTGCCGTCAGCCAGCGTTATCTCTTGCTCGGCTTCATGGCTCCACGGCCAGGAATCGGCGGCGTGGCGATAGCGCAGGACGATCGTGCCGGCTTCATGCCTGACGACCACCCAGGGCCGGCGCCAGCCATGACCATGCTCACGATGAGGATCGTCGGCGGTCGTCGGAAGCCGGATGGTGCGTCCCGCGAACTCGAACCGGCCGCCCCTTATGCGATTGGAATTGGGAACGAGCGGGAAGCAGGCCATGGCGCCGGCATCGCGACTACTGATCGCCGCTGGATCGGCCGGGCGCAGCCAATCCACAGCGGCGCCATCTTGCCACCATCGATACGACGCCAGCGCACCGCCGGCGGCCGGAGCAATGTCGACCGTCGCGATGCCATCGCTGATCGAGACCAGTTCCGTGCGCTGCGGGGCAACCGCAGCGAAATTCTTTGTCATCGGCGCTCCCCCGTCCCTTGACTCCAATCGCCATGGCGATAAGACATATCATATGAATAGTATGAAGAATAAGAAATCTTTTAGCACGGCACGGACGTCGCGGGTTGCCATGGCGGTTTCCAGCGGCTCCACCGCATTGCACGCGACCGTCGTCGAGCAGATCGGCCTGCGCATCGTGCAGGGCGACTTCCTGCCCGGCGAGGCGCTGCCCAATGCCGACGATTCCAGCGAGATGCTGGGGGTCAGCCGCACGGTGCTGCGCGAGGCGATCAAGGTTCTGGCGGGCAAGGGGCTGGTCGAATCGCGGCCGAAGACCGGCACGCGAGTGCGCCCACGCTCCGACTGGAATTTCCTTGATCCGGACGTGCTGTCATGGCGCTACACCGGCGGTGTCAGCGCCGACGATGTGCGGGCGCTGTTCGAACTGCGCCGCGCCATCGAACCGATGTCGGCAGCACTTGCCGCCCAGCGCGCCACGCCGGCACAGATCGCCGAGATCCAGGCGGCACTCGCCGAAATGGAAGCGGCGAGCGACGATGGCGACCGCTTCGCCAAGCCCGATCTGGTGTTCCACCAGACCATCCTGCGCATGACCGGCAATGAGCTGATCGGCTCGCTGGCGGCACTGGTCGAAACCGCGCTGGTGATGAGCTTTCGCCTCTCCAATGACAATCCGGAAGGCCAACGCCATTCCTTGCCGCTGCATCGCGAGGTGGCCGAGAAGATCGCCGCCGGCGACGCCGCCGGCGCGCAGAAGGCACTGCTGGTTCTCATCGACAATGCCGAGGACGACGTGCGCCGCAGCGTCGAGAACCGCAACAGACGCCGCCAGGATCGGGGCCAGCAATCGTGACCGACACCAAACGCAAACTGCGGTCCGAAGCCTGGTTCGGCGGTGAAGGCAAGAACGCCTTCATGCACCGCAGCTGGATGAAGAATCAGGGCATCCCGGCCGACGCCTTCGACGGCCGCCCGGTGATCGGCATCTGCAACACATGGTCGGAGCTGACGCCGTGCAATGCGCATCTGCGGGCGCTGGCCGATCACGTCAAACGCGGCGTCTACGAGGCCGGCGGTCTGCCGCTCGAGTTCCCTGTCATGTCGCTGGGCGAAAGCAACATGCGTCCCACAGCCATGCTGTTTCGCAATCTGGTCAGCATGGATGTCGAGGAATCCATTCGCGGTAACCCCATCGACGGCGTCATCCTGCTGGTGGGCTGCGACAAGACCACCCCGGCGCTCTTGATGGGGGCCGCCTCGTGCAATCTGCCGACCATCACCGTTTCCGGCGGGCCGATGCTCAACGGCAAGTTCCGTGGGCAGGATATCGGCTCGGGTACCCATGTCTGGAAATTCGCCGAGGAAGTGAAGGCCGGCCGCATGCCGGTCGCCGACTTCCTCGCCGCAGAACAGGGCCAGAGCCGGTCGGCCGGCAGTTGCATGACCATGGGCACGGCCTCGACCATGGCCAGCATGGTGGAAGCACTCGGCATCGGCATGCCGGACAACGCCGCGATCCCGGCCGTGGATTCGCGCCGTGGCGTGCTCGCGCAGATGGCCGGACGCCAGATCGTCGATCTGGTCCGCAGGGACGTGAAGATTTCGGACATTCTCACGAAGCAAGCGTTCGAGAACGCCATTCGCGTCAATGGCGCGATCGGCGGCTCGACCAATGCGGTGCTGCATCTGATCGCCATCGCCAACCGGATCGGTGTCGATCTCAGCCTCGAAGACTGGGACCGCCTTGGCCGCGACGTTCCAACCATTGTCGACCTGATGCCGTCGGGCCGGTTCCTTATGGAAGATTTCTACTATGCCGGGGGGCTGGCTGCGGTCATGGCGTCGCTTGATGAAGTGGGGCTTCTTCATCGCGACGTCATGACCGTCAGCGACAAGACGATCGGCGCGTTGATCGACGGCGCGCCCAACTACAACCGCGAGGTTATCCGGCCGCTGAGCGAACCGTTGACCGAGCAAGGCGGCATCTCGATCCTGCGCGGCAATCTGGCGCCCAATGGCGCGGTCATCAAGCCGTCGGCGGCAACGCCGGAACTGATGCAGCATCGCGGCAAGGCGGTCGTGTTCGAGAACATCGAGCATTACTACGCCCGCATCGACGATCCGGAGCTGGATATCGACGCCTCCTCGGTGATGGTGCTGAAGAATTGCGGGCCGCGCGGCTATCCCGGCATGGCCGAGGTCGCCAACATGCCGCTGCCGGCGAAGCTGCTCAGGCAGGGCGTCTCCGACATGGTGCGCATCTCGGATGCACGCATGAGCGGCACGGCCTACGGCACGGTGGTGCTGCATGTCGCGCCGGAGGCCGCGGCCGGTGGCGCGCTGGCCTTGGTGCGCGACGGCGATCTCATCGAGCTCGATGTCGCCGGCCGCCGGCTTGAACTGCTGGTATCGGACGAGGAGCTAGCGATCCGCCGCCGCGACTGGAAGCCGCCGGAGCCGCCTGAAGGCGGCTATCAGAGCCTCTATGTCGAGCGCGTGCTGCAGGCCGACAAGGGCTGCGACTTCGACTTTCTCGTCGGCCGGCGCGATGCCGGCATCCCCCGGCATTCCCATTAGAGAGGCGCGCCATGACGGATGAAATCGGCTACGCCATCTACCCAAGCCTCAAGGGCCGCAGCGTCTTCATAACCGGCGGCGGCAGCGGCATCGGCGAAAGCCTGGTGCGCCATTTCTGCGCGCAAGGCAGCCGCGTCGCCTTCGTCGATCTGGCGGAGGAGCCTTCCAGGCATCTGGTCGAGGCGGTCGCGGCCGAAGGACACCCAGCGCCGCTGTTTATTCCGTGCGATCTGCGCGATGTCGAGCAGTTGCAGGCGGCAACCGCGCAGGCGATGCGGCACAATGGCCCGATCCAGGCGCTGTGCAACAATGCCGGCAACGATGACCGCCATCAGACCAAGGACGTGACGGTGGCCTATTGGGACGACCGCATGGCGGTCAACCTGCGCCACCAGTTCTTCGCCGCGCAGGCGGTGCGACCGCAGATGAGCGCGCAGGGGGGTGGCTCGATCATCAATTTCGGCTCCATCACCTGGATGGTCGGCGATCCCGATTGTCCGGCCTATGTCACCGCGAAAGCCGCCGTCTACGGCATGACGCGGGCGCTGGCCCGCGAACTCGGCCCCGAGCGCATCCGCGTCAACTGCATGGTGCCGGGCTGGGTGATGACCGAGCGCCAGATGCGCCTGTGGCTCAATCCGGCCGGTGAACGCCAGATCGCCGAAAGGCAGTGCCTGCCCGACCGGCTGCAGCCCGCCGACATCGCGCGCATGGCGCTGTTCCTCGCCGCCGACGACAGCCGCATGTGCACGAGCCAGCAGTTCATCGTCGATGCGGGCTGGGTGTGACCGACACGGCTCCAAGGGAAGAAGGGTATTTCATGCGTCTTGTTCAGTACAGAATGCCGGATGGCAGCAGGCGGGTCGGCCGCGTCTCCGAAGACGGCAATCACCTGCACCCGCTCGACAAGACCGGCAGCGTGCTGGAGCTTGCCGAAGCGGCGATCGCCGAGGACATGTCCGTCGCGTCGCTGGTCGAGAAGCGCACGAGCGCTGCAACGATCGACTACGACGAGCTGTTGCGCGATGGCCGCGTGCTGGCTCCCGTCGATCATCCGGAACCGGCGCGCTTCCTGGTAACCGGAACCGGCCTGACTCATACCGGTAGTGCCGCCGCGCGCAACCAGATGCATGTTCTGACCCATGGCGACGGTGCCGAGGAATCCGATTCCTTGAAAATCTTCCGCATGGGGCTGGAGGGCGGCAAGCCTGGCGCCGGCAAGATCGGCATCCAGCCCGAGTGGTTCTTCAAGGGCGTCGGCACCTGCGTTGTGCCGCCCGGCGCGCCGCTGCCGATGCCGGCATTCGCGAAAGCCGGCGCGGAGGAAGCCGAGATCGTCGGGCTTTATCTCAATGGGCCGGACGGCCATCCCTATCGCATCGGCTATGCGCTCGGAAACGAATATTCCGACCACGTGACGGAGGGCGAGAACTACCTGTACCTCGCGCATTCGAAGCTTCGCTCCTGTTCGATCGGGCCCGAGCTGCTGATCGGCGACCTGCCCGAAGAAGTCCGGGGCCATTCCCGCATCCTGCGCGACGGCACTGTCATCTGGGAACAGGAGTTCCTGTCGGGCGAGGCGCACATGTCGCACTCGATCGCCAATCTCGAGCACTTCCATTTCCGCTACCCGATGCACCGAAGGGCCGGCGACCTGCACGCCTATTTCTTCGGCGCGGCGGTGATGAGCTACGCCTCCGGCATTAAGACGGCTTCCGGCGACGAGTATGAAATCCAGGCACAGGCATTCGGCAAGCCACTGCGCAACCGGATGGTGTCGGTGCCGGACGAGGGACTGGTCACCGTCACCCAGCTGTGACGGCAGAGGCCCGGAAATTACGGTCCACCAGAACGACAATGGGAGATTAAAAATGGGACTGAAGAAAGCGTTTCTAAAACTAGCGACAATCGGGCTCGGCATCGGCCTGATGACATCGGCGGCCTTGGCCGCGAACCTTCGGGTGTTGGCCTGGGACGGCTATGCCGACCCGGACTGGGTGAAGGATTTCACCGCGGCAACCGGCATCGGCGTCGACGTCGTCTTCATCGGCAGCGATGACGAGATCTGGGCCAAGATCAAGGGCAGCGAAGGCCAGGATTTCGACGTCTTTGCCGTCAACACCGCCCAGCTGCAGCGCTACATCAAGGCGGAGCTGGTGTCTCCGATCGACATCACCAAGCTGCCCAACCAGAAGGAGGTGCTGCCGCGCTTTCGCGATCTGTCCCAGGTCAGCGGCGACACCAAGGACGGCAAGGTGTTCGGCATCCCGTTCTGCTTCGATTCCATCGGGCTGATCTACGACACCGACAAGGTCAAGCCGGCACCGACCTCGATGTCGGTGCTGTGGGATCCGGCCTACAAGGGCAAGGTCCTGGCCTACGACAATGGCGAGCACAATTTCTCGTTCACCGCGCTGACGTTCGGTTACAAGGATCCGTTCAACCTCGACGCGGAGCAGATGGCGGCGGTCAAGGCCAAGCTGGTCGAGCTCAAGCGCAATGTGCTGAGTTTCTACACCACCGCCGACGAGGCGCAGCAGATCTACCAGAACAATGACGTTGCCCTGATCTGGGCCAATTACGGCCAGCAGCAGGTCAAGGCGCTGCAGAAGATCGGCGCCCATGTCGCCTACGTCAATCCGAGTGAAGGCGCTCTGGCCTGGCTCGACAATTGGGTGATCTCCAAGGGTGTGCGCGACAATGCGGCGGCCGAGAAGTGGATCGACTTCATGCTGACGAAGAAGGTCAGCGGCGAGCTTTCCGAGCGCACCGGTTTCGGCAACACCGTGGTCGAGTCAAGCAGCGCCGGCAGCAACGACAAGCTGGTCTGGCTGAACAATGTCGAGGACCCTCTGAAGCGGTCGGACATGTGGAACGAGATCAAGGCGACGCCCTGATCCTTTCCGCGGCCCGATCCAGAATGACCCGGCGGTCCGGACGTTCCGGACCGCCGCAGCGTATGCGAGACTGTACCATGAACCAGAACACCGACCTGCTGACGCTGCGGTCCGTCTCGAAATCCTACGGCACGGTTCCCGTGCTGCACGACATCGACCTGTCTATCCGGGATGGCGAGTTCCTGACCGTTCTTGGACCGTCGGGCTCGGGCAAGACCACGGTCCTGCGGCTGATCGGCGGGCTGGAGCCGCTGACCGCGGGCGAGATCCGCCTCGACGGCCAGGACATCAGCCGCATGCCGATCAACAAGCGACCGTTCAACACCGTGTTCCAGGACTATGCGCTGTTTCCGCATATGACCGTTTCTGGCAATGTGGGCTATGGTCTCTCGGTGCGCCATCTCCAGCGCAAGGAGATTGCACGCCGTGTCGCGGAAGCCCTCGATCTCGTGCAACTCGGACGTTTCGCCGACCGCTTTCCGGCACAGCTTTCCGGCGGCCAGCGCCAGCGCGTCGCGCTCGCCCGAGCGCTGATCTGCCAGCCGCGCCTGATCCTGCTTGACGAGCCGCTCGCCGCGCTCGACCTCGAACTGCGCCGGCAGATGCAGGAGTTCCTGAAATCCATCCAGCGCGAGATCAAGACCACCTTCCTTTTCGTCACGCATGACCAGGAAGAAGCGATCGGCATGGCCGACCGGATCTGCGTCATGCAGGCCGGCCATATCCGCCAGCTCGGCACGCCGCACGAGCTTTACTACAAGCCGAATTGCGAGTTCGTGGCGCGCTTCTTCGGCGAGAACAATCTGGTGGCCGGAAAGCTCGGCCCCGTCCAGGGCGAGCAGCGGCCGATCGAGACCGCACTTGGGTGGCTGATCTGTTCGATCAGCGACCAGCCGCATCTGAAGGCCGCACCAGACGGCGCGAGCGCCTTCGCGGCGTTCCGACCCGAGGCCTTGCATCTCGCCGACGCCACGGACGCCGACAACCGCTTTTCCGGCACCATCGCCGATCTGGCCTTTGCCGGATCGTCCACCGTCGCCACGATCACAGCGGGCGCGGACACTGCCGCGCAGCGGCTGCGGCTGCGAACCCCAAGCCGGATCGACGGCAGCGCGCTGAGATCCGGCGAGACGGTTTCGCTTTCGTTTGCGCCGCATGAAGGCCATCTGGTGCTGGCATGAGCGCGGCCGTCACGACACAGCCCGAGGAAAGGCGTTTGTCGCTGCTGGTGACCGTGCTGGCTTTCGCTCTGCCGGTGATCTTCGTCCTGGTGCCGCTGGCGATCTTCCTGGTCTACAGTTTCTTCAGCGTCGACCAGGGCACGATCGTCTACGCGCCGACGCTCGGCAACTATGTCAGGTTCTTTACCGACCCGATCTTCCTGCCGGTGTTCTGGAACACCATCGTGCTGTGCGTGTCGGTGGCCGTCATCTGCATCCTGCTCGCCTATCCCGCTGCCTATTTCCTGACGACGCTGAGTGGGCGGTGGCGCTATGCCCTGCTGATGCTGCTTCTGGTGCCGCTGCTGATGAGCTACGTCATCAAGATCTACGCGATCCGCAGCATCCTCGGCCTCAACGGCTTCCTCAACAAGGCGCTGGTGGCAATCGGCATCCTGCAGCAGCCGTCGACGCTTTTCGTGTTCAACATGAACGCCATCCTGTTGACGCTGAGCCTGCTTTTGATCCCCTTCGCAATCTTGCCTATCTTCCTGTCGCTGGAGCGGATACCGCAGACCTTGCTGCGTGCTTCCGACGATCTTGGCGCGAGCAGCTTGCAGACGTTCCTGCGCATCACCCTGCCGCTCAGCCTGCCCGGCGTCGCCTCGGCGGCGAGCTTCGTCTTCGTGCTGGCGATCGGCGATTTCCTGACGCCGCAGATGGTCGGCGGGATCAGCGGCTTCACTTTCGGCCGCATCCTCTACAGCCAGTTCGGCACGGCCTATAACTGGCCGTTCGGCGCCGCACTGTCGGTAGCGCTGGCGATCGTGGTGATCTGCGCAATCCTCATCGGCGAACGGTTCGGGCGCAGACGGGGGACGTCGGTATGAACGCCCTGCCCCGCCCCTCCACCATCTTCTTGGCCGCGATCACAACGCTGGTCGCGATGCTGCTCTACAGCCCGCTATTGGTGCCGATCGTGTCGTCGTTCTTCGCCATCTCGCACGGCGATGTCGACTGGTCGTCACCCACCCTCTCGACCTACCGGGCTCTGGCCGGGAATCACGACATCCTGGCTGCCTTGCGCACCACGCTGATCGTCGGCCTGTGCACCGTCGTGCTCGCGGTGGTCAGCGGAACGTTGCTGGCACTCTATTATCACGGCCGTCGCTCGGGGCGCGCGATCCTGCAGTTCATCATCTTCCTGCCGTTCCTGATGCCGCCGATCATCAGCGGCCTGGCGCTGCTGATCTTCTTCCGCGAGATCGGCCTCGAACGTTCGCTGCTGACGGTCGTCATCGGCCATACGGTCTTCGTGCTGGCGATCGTCTATCGCACCGTGCTGATGCGGCTGCAGTCGATGAGCCGCACGCTGGTCGAAGCGTCCTACGATCTCGGCGCCACCGGCTGGCAGACCTTCTGGCGCATCATCCTGCCGAACCTGTCGAGCGCCATGGTCGGCGGCGCCATCCTGGCCTTCGCGCTGTCGTTCGACGAAACCATGATCACCATCCTGGTCACCGGCACGCAGAGCACGTTGCCGGTCAGGCTGTGGGCGATGATGCGGCTTGGCTTCTCACCCGACATCAATGCACTGGTGGCGCTGATCCTGATGTTCACCGTGCTGCTCTGCGTGCTCGCCGCCCGTTTCCTGATCCCCAGGCAGATGGCGACGGAACGGAGCTGAGCGCTGGCTTACAGGGCGATGCTTGTCATCGGGGAACGGCAGTTGGATCGAGGTCGAAGACACGCCCCCGATTGAGGATGTTCTTCGGGTCGAGCGCCGTCTTCAGCCGCCGCATCGTGGCGATTTCGGCGTCGCTGCGCACCAGATGCAGCCACTGTTTCTTGTCGAGGCCGATGCCATGTTCGGCCGAAACGCCACCTCCCGCCGCCGCCACACCGCGATAGACGATGCCGTAGGCGGCCGCCGGATCCGCCGTCAGCACCTGGTAATGCAGATTGCCGTCGCCGAGATGACCGAAGACATAGATGTCGGCGCTGGGATCGACGGCATGGATGGCCGCGTCGGCTTCTTGCAGGAACGCGCCCATGCGCGCCAGCGGCATGCTGATGTCGACGCCGATCAGGCCTTTGATCGAAAACAGCACGCGATTGGCGTCCTCCCGCACGTCCCAGAGCGCCCGGAATTCGCGCGGCGACTGCGAGACGACGACATCGTCGACCACGCCGTCCTCGACCGCCTGCATCAGGACCTCGGCGAAGCGCTCGCCGTCGCGCTCGGGCTCGCTGCCCTGGATTTCGGCCAACACATAGACCGGGGAGCCCACAGGCAACGGCGCCGGCATGGCCATGCTGGCAGCCATGACGTCATAGAGCGGTGCGAAATTCACCTCATAGGCAGACAATAACGGGCCGAGCCTTTGCCGCAGCAGCCCGAGCAAGGCGATCGCCGCATCGAGCGAAGCGAGCGCGCAGAAGGCGTTCACCTCGGAGGCCGGCTTGGGGTGCAGCCGGAGCGCGGCGCGGGTGACGACACCGAGCGTCCCTTCCGCGCCGATGAAGAACTGGCCGAGGTCATAGCCGGAATTGTCCTTGGGCAGGCCCTTGAGCGAGGACAGCACGCTGCCATCGGCCAGCACGGCCTCCAGCCCGAGCACCTGCGCCCGGTACATGCCATAACGCAGCACGCGGATGCCGCCGGCATTGGTGGCGATGTTGCCGCCGACCGTCGCCGAGCCGCGCGCGCCGATATCGACGCCGAACATCAGCCCGGCGCCGTCGGCCGCCTCCTGCACCGCCTGCAGCGTCGCGCCCGCTTCGGCGACGATGCTGGCGGCTTGAGCGTCCGGCGCGGCGAGGCCACTCATGCGTTCCAGCGACAGCACGATCTCGCCGGGCTGGACGCGGGTGCCGCCAGCCAGCCCGGTGCGCCCGCCCTGGACGACGACCGGCTGGCCGAGAGCGTTGCAGCCAGCGAGCGCTGCCGCGACACCGACGGTATCGCGCGGACGCAGCACGACTTCGGGCAGCACGCCAAGCTTGCCGTCGGGATCGTCGCGATAGCGCTGGTCGACATCGGCGCCGGCAAGCACGCCGCCCGCGCCCAGCCGATCGCCAAGGGCGGAGAGAAGCCGTTGCGTTTCAGGTGACATCGGACTCAGGCGCCGGCGTGGCGAAGCGCGTCGTCTGCGTCCCGCGACCGGATGGGCCGATGAGTATTTCCGTCCGACACGCTTGCCATCCTTCAACTGCAGCCGGCCGATCCTATTCGGGATCGCCTGCCGTGCAAGCGATATCGCCTGCCCTGAGCGACGCCGGCATCAATCACCGTAAGACGCGATCGATGCCGGCAGCACTATGTCTGCTTACTGAAGCTTGGCCTGCAGCGCGTTGACGTCGTCGGTGGTCATTTCGCCGTCGGTGGTCACCTTGCCGTCGATGATCTTCCACAGCCGGAACGGGCCGGTGATGTCGCCGAATTTGTCGAAGGCGACCGGACCGATGACGCCTTCGTAGCGGATCGGCTTGCCGTCCTTGATCAGGCCGAGCGCCTTGGCGAACTCCTCCTTGCCGGCGAAGATCGGCGTGCCGGCCGGATCGACCGCCTTGTACATGGCATCCTTGATCTTGGCCGGATCCTCCGAGCCGGCAATGGCGATAGCCAGCCCGACAATGGCCCCGGCATCATAGGAACGATCGGCCGCCGGGTTGGAGGGTTCGATGCCGGAGAATGCCTTGTAGTTCTTGGTGAAGTACTCGGTCGATGCGGTCGGGCTGGTTCCCGACGACGTGCCGTAGGCGTCCTTCAGATAATCGGCGCCAACCGATTCAATGAAATCAGGGCTGTTCATGCCGTCATTGAGCAGGAATTTCTGCACGCCGCCTTGCGAAATCCAGGTGCGGGCAACGGTGGCGCCGTCGACCGGCGTGCTGACCAGATAGAGGCCGTCCGGCTCGCCGGCCATCGCTGCCGTGACTTCCGAGGCATAGCTCGACTGCTTCTCGTTGTAGGGCGTGTCGGAGACGATGGTGCCGCCGAGCGCTTTGTAGGCGCGCGAGAATTCGGCCACCATGTTGACGCCGAAATCGTTGTTGACGTGGATGATCGAAAGCTTCTTGAAGCCCTTGTCTATGGCGTATTTGGCGGCAGCCACACCTTGCAGCGCATCGGACGTGATGGTGCGGAAGAAGATGCCGTTGGTCTTGCCGTCGCGGCCAAGCGCGGTCAGCGTCGGCGAGGAGGACGCCGGCGAGACCTGGACGATCTTGGCAGGTGCTGTGACAGAGGTCAGGATCGGGATCGACACCGACGAGATGATGCCGCCGATGATGACTGGCACCTTCTTGACCTGGACCAGCTGGGTCGCGGCGTCGACGGCGATGTTGCCCTGGCTCTGGCTGTCGCGCGTATCGGTCACCAGATCGCAGCCGCGCACGCCGCCGGCTTCGTTGATGTCGCGAAAAGCCATTTCGACCGACTTGGCGCCGGCCTGGCCGTATTCGCCGGCCGGACCGGTCAGTTCCATGACGAGGCCGACGGTGATCTTGCAATCGGCGGCCTGCGCTGCGCCCGCCATCGTGACGAGAGCAAGCGCGGTGGTGAGTTGGAGTATCGTCTTTCTCATTGTTGTTCCCCTTTCGTTACTCGACACTAATTGATCTCTGGAGCCTGTTCAGCTTTCCGGCACCTGCAGCCAGGTTTCATGCAGGTGTCGCCATTCGACGCCGTTGGGCGCCGATGAACTGGGGGTGAAGACAGCGCTCGACTGGCGGCGGCTGTGCTTGCCGCCGCGCAACTGCGCCTCGACGTAAAGGACGACGATGGAGTCCTCGGTTTGCCAACCGGGCCTGATATCCTCGATCGAAATGGCAAACCCGTCGTCGCACGTGGCGCGGCTTGAGCGGACATGATCAATCACAGCGTCACGGTCGAGGATCTCGCCGCTCGGTGCGATCATGGTCAGGCCTTCGCCCATGACGTCTTCGAAGCGCGAGAAATCCACCGTGTTCGCACGCGCGGCGACGAACCATTCAACGAAGAAGCGATGCAGGCCGACGACCTCGGCGCTGGCCCGCGAAAACAGCGTCGAGTTGCTGGCGCTCATGTGCGGCCTGCGTTCAAATTGTAGTGCATGATCGAGCCGTGGCGGCCGTGACGGTCGCGCTCCAGCGCGTAGACATCGCCAAGGGGACCTTGGCCCTGCGCGATCACAGCCGCGATCTTCGCCCGGTCATCGGCGTCGAGCGGGACGTCCATGATGCCAGCATTGGCGAGCGCATGCGCCTGATTGCGGGCGCCGACGATGACGGCGGCGACTCGCGGCTGATCCAGCACCCAGGCGCTGGCGATGGTGGCGATGTCGACGCCGTGCCGGTCGCCGACGGCCTTCAATGCCTGGAGCAGCTGCTGGAACAGGTCCCAGCCGCCGAAATCGTCGATGATCAGCTTGTATTTGACCAGCGAGCGGTTTTCGAGCGGCGTGCTGGGTTCGGCGACCCCAAGCCATTTGTCACTGAGGAAGCCGCCGGCTACCGAACCATAGCAGAGGAAGCTGACGCCGTTTGTCTTCGCAAGCGCTGCGAGATTGTGCGCAGGCCGCTGATCGAGCACCGAATATTGCAGTTGCTGGCTGACCAGCGGAATGCCGGCGGCGAGGATTTCGGCCAGCCGAGGCGTGTCGAAATTGGTGGTGCCGAGATTGCGCACCTTGCCCTCGCGCCGAAGCTCGTCGAGCCAGCCCATCGCCTCGACATAGCGAGGCTGGTCATAGTCCCACCAGTGAAACTGGACGAGATCGAGCCGCTCGGTCTTCAGCCTGCGCAGCGACTGCTCGACGATGCCCCTGATATAGTCGCGGCTGATCGTTGCCAGCCGTTCCAGGTCGGGCACCAGCTTGGTATGCACCTTCATTCTTGCGGCAACGTCGAGGCCGCGCTCGCTGGCCAGCCGCAGGCGCGCGGCGCCGATCAGTTCCTCGACGCCGGTGTAGATATCGGCGCAATCATAGGTCCAAATGCCAGCATCGAAGGTGGCGATCAGGTCGGTCACCGCCTGTTGTCGGTCGATGGCGCCATGGCCGCCGGCAAGCTGCCAGCCGCCGCGAATGACACGCGAGATGGTGTAGCCGGGGCCGAGTTCGAAAGTCTTGGCGGTCATCCCTTGTCATTCTCCTTCGGCAGCGGCACGGCCGTCGTCTCGGCATGGCTGAACCGCCGTTTGCCGGTCCTGATGATTCGTAGCCGGCTGGCGCAATTGGGATCGGGACAGGCGATCTCGGCGTCCGATGTCATCCAGTCTTTGGCATCGGTCGGGCGCTGCTTTGCCGCCAGCAGCGGCAGCACGGCGGCGAGCGAATAGATCGAGAAACCCTGCCCTGCCGGCATCGACAGCATTTCGCCCTTGAGTTCAAAATAATCACCCGCCTTGGCGCCGCAATAGATCGGCTTGCCCTGCGGGATGACCGCCTCGACGCGAAGGTCGAAGAGCTCGAAACTGTCGTCGGCCATGTCAGGCCTCCACCAGGCTGAAGGTGACGTCGCAGGCGCCGTTGCGGCGGATGACGCCACATGAGGCGGCGAATTGGTCGCGCTCTTCGGCGCGTAGCTGCGCCACCACGCTGCCGGCCAGCCAGCCGATCGGGAACAGAAGCCGCGCGCCCTGTCCGTAGTAGAGGCCGATGTCGAAAATGGCATTGGGGTTGCCGCCCCACATGCGCGGCGGCACGTAGGACAGCACGATGTCTCCGGGCTGCGGCGTCAGCGTCGCGTTCTCCGCCGGCAAGGGCCTGGCATAGGGCTGGCCATCGAGATCATCTGATGGAATCGGGCAGGAGATTTCCGGTCCCGTCCACATCGCATGGATGCCGGGGACGACACGTGGCGTGGCGAGGTACGCCTGGAGAAAGGCGGCGTTTTCCGGCGCCTTTTCGGGCCGCAGCAGCGCCGTCACGGAAAGCTGCGAGCGCGGTTCGGTGATCCTGATGGCCGGCTTGTTCATGTCTGGCCTCTCGCGGCGGCGGATTGAAGCTTGTCGCGCAGGAAGGCAAAGGGCCGGCTGATATCGGCCACCAGCGCCTCGCGCGCCGCTTGCGCATCCTGCTTGGCGAGCGCCGCGACGATGCGGCGGTGATAGTGCGCGGTGTCGACCTCACCGGCGTCGGAAAAGGCATAGATGGCGACGCGGATGCAGGGGCCCGATTGCAGCCACAGGCTTTCGATCATCGGGATCAGCACGGCCGAGCCGCAGCAGCGGTAGATCTCGAAATGGAAGCTCTGGTTGAGCGTCGCTTCGCGGTCGATATCCTTCTTGTGCTTCAGGGCCCGCATCTCGTCCCACTCGCCGAGCATGGCTTCAATCGAAGCGATCTGGCGCGGGTTCATGCGCGTGGCGGCAAGCGCGATCGCCTCGCCTTCGATAAGTGAACGGGCGCGCAAAAGGTCGTCGATACGCTCCAGCGTGATCGGCGGCACGCGCACCGAGCGGTTGGGCAGCGCCTCCAGCGCCTTTTCCGTGATCAGCCGGCCGAGCGCTTCGCGCACCGGCATGGTCGAGGTGACCAGCGCATCGGCAAGGCCGCGGATGGTCAGTACTTGGTTCGGCTCGAACAGGCCGCCGATCAAAGCGCGGCGCAATTCGGAATAGACGCGATCCTGCACGGTCTCGCGGCCGACCGGCGTAAGCTGGGCTGCGATTGTTTCGTTGGTTCGCTCGATGGCAGCCTTCTGCATCCCGGCTTTTGCCCCGTTTTTCGGCTTGCGGATGAAATTAAAGCCGAATAGCGTGATCAAAGCAAGTGTGATCACAAATCAAAAATCAGGAGACGGCGATGATCGTCTTCGGCCAGAGGGTTTGATGAGCGAGGCAAGCGAACGGCAGGGGAAGGACACCCGTGCGCCGGTTCTGACGGCAAGGCATGTCGTCAGGCGGTTCGGCGGCCTCGTCGCCGTCAACGACGTCTCGTTTGAGGTCAAGGCAGGCGAAATCCTTGGCCTGATCGGGCCGAACGGCGCCGGCAAGACGACCATGTTCGACCTGCTGGCCGGCAGTATCCTGCCTTCCAGCGGCGACATCCTTATCAACGGCGCGAGCGTCTCGGGCGAAGCCGCGCATCTGCGCATCGGCCGTGGCCTTGGCCGCACCTTCCAGATCCCCCGCCCGCTGCCCAATCTGACGCTGATCGAAAACATCATGCTGGCGGCACAAGGTCAGGCCGGCGAGAAATTACTCGCAAACTTCGTCACGCCATGGCGGGTGGCGGCACAGGAAAAGGTGGCCAGGGCAAAGGCGCTCGACCTGTTGGAGCTGGTGACCCTCACCCATCTGGCGCATGAGCCGGCGCGCGTGCTGTCCGGCGGCCAGCGCAAGCTGCTCGAACTTGCTCGTGTCATGATGGCCGACCCGGCGATCATCCTGCTCGACGAGCCGGCAGCCGGCGTCAACGCGACGCTGCTGGAAGTCATCATCGACCGCATCCGCGACATCAATGCGCGCGGCATCACCTTCCTTTTGATCGAACACAACATCGACATGGTGACGCGGCTCTGCCACCGCGTGCTGGTCATGGCGAGCGGCCAGTTGCTGAGCGAAGGCCCCGCGGAACAGGTCGCCCGCGACCCGCGTGTCATCGAAGCCTATCTCGGAGGCACGGCATGAGCGAGACCGTCCTCGATGTCCACGATCTCGAAGCCGGCTATGAGCCTGGCTTGCCGATCGTGCGCGGCGCCTCGATCACTGTCGGAAAGGGCGAGATCGTCGTCGTCCTCGGCCCCAACGGCGCCGGCAAATCCAGCTTCATCAAGGCGATCGCCGGCCTCGTCCCGATCACCGCCGGCACGGTGTTTTTGGACGGCAAGGACATCACGGCCGCGCCCGCCCATACCATGGTGCGGCTTGGCCTGGCCTTCGTGCCGCAGACCGAGAATATCTTTCCGCTGATGTCGGTCGAGGACAATCTGAAAGTCGCCTGCGGCATCCTCGAGCGACGTGAAATCCCTGCGCGTATCGACGAGATGTATGCCGCCTTCCCGGATCTCGTGCGCCAGCGCCGCACCGCCGCGGGCAATCTGTCGGGCGGACAGCGTCAAATGCTTGCGGTCGCCCGCGCCCTGATCGTGCATCCCAAGGTGCTGGTTCTCGACGAGCCGTCGGCCGGCCTGTCGCCGAAATTCGTGTCGATGGTGTTCGAGATGCTGGCCGGCATCCGCAAATCCGGCGTCACCATCCTGCTGGTCGAACAAAATGCCAAGGCAGCACTGGCCATCGGCGACCGCGCCTATGTGCTGGTCGAGGGCAAGGACCGGCACGAGGGCGTCGCTTCCGAGCTGTGGAACGACCCGGTCGTCGCCGAACTCTATCTCGGCCAGCGCCCTGCTCGTGCCGGCAAGGGAGGCGCGGCATGAGCCTGCAATTTGTCGTCGACGGATTGCTGACCGGCTCGATGATCGGGCTCGGCGCCATCGGCGTGACGCTGACCTATTCGATCCTGCGCTTCTCCAATTTTGCCCATGGCGACTTCATGGCCTGGGGCACCTATGCGACGCTCGCCGTCGTCAGCGCCATTGGCGCCACCTTTGGCAAGATGGCACCCATCGCGCCGCTGTCCTTCGGCTGGCCGCTCCTGGTTGCCCTGGTCGTCGGCATGGCCTTTACCGCCTTGCTGGCGCTGCTGCTCGACAAGGTGCTGTTTTCGCGGCTGCGCTCGCAGGGCCAGGCCATCATCGTGGTGATGGCGAGCTTCGGCGCCTCGATGGCGCTGAGGAGCCTGCTCGAATTCACCTTCACCTCGCGGCCGACCTATTTCAGCCGGGCGATCCAGATCGCCATGCCGGTCGGCTTCGGCATACGCATAACCCCCGACCAGATCGCGCTTCTGCTGCTGACCGCCGTGCTGGTGCTCGGTGTGCATCTTTTGATGACGCGCACGCAGACCGGCCGCGCCATGCAGGCACTGAGCCAGAACGCGGCGCTGGCCCGCATCGTCGGCATCGACGTCGCCAGCGTCGTGCGCGTCACCTGGGTCATCGGCGGAGCGCTTGCCTGCGTCGCCGGCGTGATGATCGGCATTCTGGTGCAGATCCGTCCGTTCATGGGCTTCGACATGCTGCTGCCGATGTTCGCCGCCGCAATCCTCGGCGGCATCGGCAGCATTCCGGGCGCGGTGCTCGGCGGGCTGATCATCGGGCTCGCCGAGGCCGCCGCAGTGCAGCTGATCGGTGCCGAATGGCGCGCCGCCGTGTCCTTCATCATCCTGATGGCTGTCTTGTTCGTGCGGCCGATCGGCCTTTTCGGAGTTCGGGAAAGATGATCGATATCATCGGTTACGGCGCCTTCTTCCTGACCACCGCGCTGATCTTTTCGCTGGTCACGCTGGGGCTCAATCTGCAGTGGGGGTTGACCGGCCTGTTCAATGTCGGCCTCGCCGGTTTCGTCGCCATCGGCGCCTACACCTCGGCTTTGCTGACCACACCGGATGATGCCGCGCGGTTGGGCGGCTTCGGCCTGCCGATCCTTGTCGGCTGGCTTGGCGCCATGGTCGTCGGCGGCATTGCCGCTGCCCTGACCGGCATGGCGACACTGCGGCTCAGGTCCGACTATCTGGCGATCACCACTTTCGGCGTCGCCGTCGTCGTGCAACTGGTCGCGCTCAATGCGCAGAAGCTGACGGGCGGGCCGTTCGGCATCGGCTTCATCCCGCGCCCGTTCGGCAGCCTCGCCGAGACGCCGCTGCTGTTCAACCTGTCCAACCTCGCCGTCGTCTGCGCGGTCACGCTCATCGCCTATCTCGCCCTGGAGCATCTGTCGCGCAGCCCCTGGGGACGCGTGCTGAAGGCCTTGCGTGAGGATGAGCGGGCGGCGATCTCGCTGGGCAAGAGCGCGCGCTTCTACCGCGTCCAGGCCTTTGCCGTCGGCGGCGCGATCATGGCCCTTGCCGGCGCTTTGCAGGCGCATTTCACCGGCTTCATCGCGCCGGACAATTATTTGCCGATCCTGACCTTCCAGGTCTGGGTGATGCTGATCGTCGGCGGTTCCGGCAGCAATCTCGGCGCTGTCATTGGCAGCATTCTGGTCTGGGGGATATGGGCGGGGTCGGGTACATTGACCAGTGCGCTGTTTGCGCCCGAGCAGCAGGCGCGTGCGGCCTCACTGCAGATCGTCGCCATCGGCGTCATGCTCTGCGTCATCCTGCTGATCCGGCCGAACGGGCTGTTCGGCGACAGGCCGCGTCGCCCGCGCTTCGGGAAGCGAGCAAAAGCGGCGGCGATCAAGAGCAGTTTCGGCTCATGACCGCTGCGATCGGGCAGGAAGCGCATGACGTTTCACTGTGGCACGCCGTCAGCCCCAGTCGCCGGGAACTGCCGGCGCTGCAAGGCGGGCTGGATGTCGATCTGGCCATAGTCGGCGGTGGATTTTCCGGCCTGTCGGCCGCGCTGCACGCCGCCGAAAAAGGCATCTCGGTCGCCGTCCTCGAAGCCGAAATCATCGCCTGGGGCGCGACCGGCCGGAATGCCGGTTTTGTCGTGCCGAACTTCGCCAAGATGGACCCGGACAGCATCCTTGCGCATCTCGGCCCCGAGCGCGGTGAACGCCTGATCGACTTTGCCGCCGGCAGTTCGGACCTGGTCTTCAGCCTGATCAAACGACACGGTTTTGACTGCGACGCGGTGCAGAACGGATGGATCCAGCCGGCACATTCGCCTGCAGCGTTCGAGAAGGTCAAATCGCGCGCCGGGCAATGGGCACGGCGCGACCGGCCTGCGGTCACATTGGATCGTCAGGACGTCGAGGCCCTGACGGGCGCGCGCGGCTATGTCGGCGGCTGGATGGACCGTTCGGGTGGCGTGCTCAATCCGGTCGCCTATGCGAACGGACTGGCCAATGCGGCGCAGAAGGTTGGCGCCAAGATCTTCGAGCACACGCCGGTCACCTCGGTCGATCGCATGGCCGATAGCTGGTCGCTGAAAACGCCATCGGGCTCGGTGCGTGCCGGCAAGGTGCTGATCGCCACCAACGCCTATGGCGGGTCGCTCAATCCGCTGCTGCAACGTAGCTATTTTCCGCTGAAGATTTTCCAGATCGCGACCGAGCCTTTGCCGCGCAAGGTGCGGACGCGTCTGCTTCCTGGCGGGCAAGGCGTCGGCGACACCAGGCGCAATCTCTTCACCTTCCGCTTCGATGCCGACAACCGGCTGATCAGCGGCGGCATGCATATTCTGAGCGCCGGCGCCGACACACGTGTGCCGCGGACAATCTGGCGGCGGCTGGCCAGGCATCTCGACCTGCCGGACCTGCCGCCGCTTGCTTGTGGCTGGTCGGGAATGGCTGCCGTCGAACCGGATTTCCTGCCGCACCTCCTGGACCTAGGGCCAGGGCTGATCGCCGGCCGCGCCTGCAACGGTCGCGGTATCGCCATGACGACGGCGATGGGCAAGGCGCTGGCCGACTGGGCCGCCGGGACCGAAGCGCGCGACTTGCCTCTGCCATTCGCGCCGCCGGCGCCGATCCCCTTCCACGCGCTGCTGCGGCACGCGCCCAACGCGCTGCTCGGCTGGAGCATGCTGCGCGACCGGCTGGACGAGACAGCGTAGGCCGCTCCAGCCGCCGTCCGATCAGGCCGTCGTGCGAAGATTTTCAGAGAGAACCGCGGCCGCCAGGGCGATGTCCTGTTCAAGGGAGACCCGGACAGCAGGGCCATCGCGCTGCTCCAACGCAGCAACAATCCTGAGATGCGCGTCGTTCGACTGCGGAATATATCGCTCGGCCTGCATCAGAAGCTTGAGATAAGGCCCGACCCGGCCCCAGAGGTCGCGGATCATGTTCAACAGGATCGGCGCGCCGGCATGCTGGTAGATGGCGAAGTGAAACGCCTCGTTCAGCGCGAGATAGGCGCTGGCGTCGCCGGCCTCGATGGCGCGCTGCATGCCGGCGAGCGTCGCCTGTATCTCGACCAGCCCGCTATCGCTCATCCGCGTGGCGGCCATCTCACCCGCCAACCCCTCGACGGCGATGCGGATATGGGTCAATTCCTCGAAGGCCGGGGCCGACAGCAAGGGCACGATAACAGAGCGGTTGTTCTGCATTTCGAGCAGCCGCTCGGCGACCAGTCTTTGCAGCGCCTCGCGGATCGGCGTCGTCGAGATGCCGAAGGTCTCGGCAAGCTTGCGGATGACCAGCGTCTGGCCCGGGCTGAAACCGCCTGAAATCAATTCCTGCTTGAGCGCGCCATAGGCGCGGTCGTTGAGGGTTTGATGTTCGAGCTTCAGCATGCGCGGTCCAGATCACCAATTCGACAAAGCGCGGTCGAGCGTCTCGGCCAGCTGCTCGGCATTGTCCCTGGCAAAGGGCAGAGGCGGCCTGATCTTCAGCACATTGCCGCGCGGACCGCAGGACGAGATCAGCACGCCATCCTCGCGCATGGCTTCGACGACAGAAGATGTCTTGCTGGCGGCCAGCGCCGCGTCGCCATCCGCCGTCAGCTCGACGCCGAAATAGAGACCGTTGTGCCTGACGTCACCGACCATGCCGTGACGGCCCTGCAGAGCGCGCAGCAGGTCAGCCGTATAGGCCCCGACATTGCGCGCGTTCTCGATCAGTCCCTCGCCTTCGATCACGTCCAGAACCGCGAGGCCGACGGCGGCCGCGACTGGATTGCCGCCGAAGGTGTTGAAATAACCGGTATTGGAGCCGAAGGATGAGACAAGCCGCGGCCGCACCAGCATCGCGCCCATCGGATGGCCGTCGCCGATCGGCTTGCCCATGGTGACGATGTCGGGCTCGAGGCCATAATTGGCAAAACCCCACATGCCCTGGCCAAGGCGGCCGAAACCGGACTGGACCTCATCGGCGATGACGATGCCGCCGGCCTTCCTGACGTGATCCGCCGCCTCGCGCATGACCGCCGCGTCGGGGAAGAAAATGCCGTCGCTGGAAAAGGCCGAGTCGAGCAGCAGCGCCGCCGGACGGATATTCTGCGCACGCATGTCATCGATGGCGGCCGCGACATTCTTGGCGAAGTCCTTCGCGGCGCGGCCGTGGTCGCGGAACGTGTCCGGCGCCGCCACGGTCCGGTGGTGCAGGGGCACGCCCTTCGCGCCGACCGCCGCCGGCGACAGCTGCGCGGTGGCGATCGTGGCGCCGTGATAGGCGAAATCGGTGATGATGACGCCGGTGCCACCGCTCGAATGCTGCGCGATGCGGATGGCGAGGTCGTTGGCCTCGCTGCCGGTGCAGGTGAACATGGCATGGCCCAGATGGGCCGGAACCGTGCCGAGCAGTTTTTCCGCGTAATCGAGGATGATCTCGCTCAAGTAGCGGGTATGGGTGTTGAGCGTGGCGGCCTGTCCGACAGTGCCTCGACGACGCGGGGATGGCAGTGCCCGACCGAGGCGACATTGTTGTAGGCGTCGAGGAATTTGCGGCCTCTCGCATCGTAGAGCCAGACGCCGCTGCCGCGCACCAGATGGATCGGGTTGCGGTAGAAGGCGCGATAGGTCGGCCCAAGCAGCCTGGCGCGGCGTTCGAGCAGAGCGCGATCGCCTGCCGAAGCGTCGGCGTCGTCAAGGACGTTCGTGGGTGAGGACTGGGACACGGGCATCTACTCCGGATTGGAATGGTCGAGAAAATAACGGCGGGCCTCATCCGATGACAGCCCATCGAGCCGTTCGAGCGAGGTCCAGACCTCGGCGATGAGGCGCAGCACATAGGCGCGCTTGGCCGGAAACCGTTCCGCCTGCCAACTGGCGATGTTGGCAATGAGCGCAAGGCGGGCACGGACCAGATCGAAAAGGATGCCGATTTCTTCAGCCTCGAGCGGCTGCACGGATTGATAGCCGGCGACGAAGCGCGCGGCCGGCGCCAGCGGATGACCTTCAGCCGGCCAGCGGTAGACGGCGCCGATGGCGAGATCGCAGATCAGCGGCGAGTGGATCATGTCGCCGAAATCGAGGATGCCGCTCACCACCTCCGGCCGCGAGGCATCCATCACCACATTGTAGGAGTTCATGTCGTTGTGGACGATCTGGGCGCGCAGGCTCGGAATGACCGGCGCCGCACGCGCCTCGAAGGCATCGATGACGCGCTCGACCATGGCGCGGTGGCCGGCGTCGGCGATAAACGCCAGCATCGGCCGCGTCTTGGCGACCTTGCGGATGTCCCAGAGCAGGTCGCTGCCGGCGGCCCGATGGAAGAAGCCGCGCAGAGCCCGGCCAAGCCGGGCGAGGAAAATGCCGAGATTGCGATCCTGCGCCGCCGACGCGGGGCAGCGCGACAGCAACTGGCCGGGCAGATAGGTGACCAGCCGGATGATGCGCGGCGCCGACCCGCCGACGCTGACCGTGAACTGCGCTTCGCCCTCGAGGCTCTTGCGCACCGAAGGGACCGGCAAGGTCGGGTCGACCCCCAGGATGTGGTCGAGAGCCTTGTTCTGGAAATCGGTGAAGCCGGCCTCCTCCGCCGGATGGGAAATCTTGAGGACGAACTCGCCCTCGCCGTCGGTATGGATGTGGAAATTGTGGTCGCGCTCGCCGGGCAACGGACGCGCACTGCCGGCGAGGCCGTAGTGCCGGCGCAAGATGGCAAGCGCGTCGGCAATCGAAACGTCAGGCGCATCCTCGGCCAGCGTTTCGCCAAAGCCGTCTGGCACGGCCGCATTCATGAGCTTACCTCCGGATCGATCGGCTCGAGACCGCACCAGTCGGCGATGAACAGCGCAATGGTCTGGGTGACCTTGCGCACCGAATCCAGATCAACGGCCTCGTCATAGCCATGCGGCATGCGGCAGATCGGGCCGTAGACGATCGCCGGCGTGTCGGCATAGAGGCCGAAGAAGCGCGCATCCGTCGTCGCCGAAGTGACGTGCTCCTGCAGCGGCTCGCCCCAGACGGCTGTATGGCTGCGGCGCAGCACGGCTTCCATCTCGTCGGCACCTTCCAGCACATAGCCATCGGCCATGAAGCCATTGTAGCTCATCTTGGGCGGGCGATTGGCCAGGAAGGGATCGGCACGGGCCGCATCGGCGATGCAGGCTTCGAGCTCGGCCCTGGCGTCCTCGAGCTTCTGGCCGGGATAGGTGGCGACCCGCATCTCGAATACACAGCGCGCCGGCACGCTAGATGTCCATTCGCCGCCTTCGATCTTCCCGAGGTTGAAGCGGATCGGATGCGGGTGATCGCAGAAATGCTTGTCATCGACCTTGCGCGCATTCCAGACGATTTCGAGCTGCTTCAGCGCCTGGATGATGAGAAAGGCCTTCTCGATGGCATTGGCGCCGGCCGAGAAAGCGCCGGAAGCGTGCTGCGGATCGCCATCGACCTCGACCCTGAACCAGATCGGCCCGACCTGCGCCCGCATCAAGCGCGGTTCCAAGGGCTCGGGAATGAAGGCGGCGTCAGCGCGGTAGCCGCGTTGCAGGCAGGCGAGGGCGCCATTGCCGGTGCACTCCTCCTCGACCACAGACTGGAGGTAAACATTGGCGGCCGGCTGGCAGCCGAGGCTGCGCAAGGCGGCGAGCGCGTAGAGACAGGCCGACAGGCCGGCCTTCATGTCGCCGGCGCCGCGGCCATGCATCCAGCCATCCTCGATCGCCGGATCGTAGGGGTCGCGCACCCAGCGGTCGAGCGGCCCCGTCGGCACCACATCGATATGGCCGTTGAGGATCAGCGAACGGCCGGTGACGTTTCTCGGCGTGTGGGTGGCGACGACATTGAAGGCATCGTCATAGGAGACCGCAACCGGCGAAAACCCCGGAAGGTCGCGGATCGCGTCGACATCGACACGCCACATGTCGACGGCATAGCCATCTGCCTCATAGGCGGCCGCCATGAAGGATTGCGCCGCGTGCTCCTCGCCGCGCTGGGAGGGAAAGCGCACGAGTTCCGACAGGAACGCGACTTGCCGCGCGAAGCCGTCGTCGACCGCGCGCAAAATGGCTTCGTCGGCAATTCGCTCAGGCATGATATTCCGCTTTCTCGTGAATGGTGTATCATATCTCATATGCCATTTCCTGGAAAGGCAAGGAGACAGGTCGGGCCAAAACTATGGCCCAACCCGGGAATCTCTTGGCAGGCGGGCGCAGAGTTGGCATCACCTTCTTGCATGCCAGTAAAGCTGCATGGCGAAGATCGAGGACAGATGCAGGTCACCGAAGGCGCATTGCCGGATGAAATCACCGATCTCACGTCAGGCTACCGGCGCGTGCCGGCCGGCAAGATCGTCAATGCGGTGACATGGATGGAAGCGCGGGCGCCGGTACCAGGTCTCGCCCAGCCCCTGGCCATGACCCGGATCTCCAAGCCCGACAGCGCCGCCTACCGCGCGATCTTCCTCGTGATCGGCGCTCCCTGGCTGTGGGATCGCGCCGCCGAAATGTCGGATGCCGAAATATCAGCGCATTTCGCCGATCCGCGCCAGCATCTCTACTATGGCCATGATGACAGCGGCGGCCATGTCGGCATGGTCGAATTCCGCATGGCCGACGGCAACGAGATCGAGATCACCTATTTCGGCCTGTTCCCCGGCTTGACCGGCCGCGGCCTTGGCAAACGGCTGATGGCCGGCGCGCTCGACCAGGCATGGCGCCTCGGCCCCGGCCGCATCTGGCTGCACACCAGCAGCATCGACCATCACAGCGTCATCGGTTTCTACCGGGCTTGCGGGTTTGAGCCCTATGCGGCCGGCTTCGAAATCACCGACGATCCCCGGATCAAGGGAACCTTGCCGCGCGATGCCGCCCCGCAAATCCCGTTGATCGAAACGGAATGGGTGCCCGGCGCCAGATGAGACCGTCTTCGCAACCCGCCGGCCTGTCATCGTCTCACCATCGCCGGTGGGTGCGGCGCGAGAGCATCCTGTCGAGGCTGGAGCGGCATGTCGACACGCGCATCGTGCTGTTCGCCGCGCCCGCCGGCTTCGGCAAGTCGACGACGATGGCGCAATGGGCGGCTGAGGTCGCGCGCCACGGCCGGTTGACGGCATGGTTGTCCTGCGAGGCGACGGACAATGACGAAGGCGCCTTCCTGTCGCATCTGGTGGGGGCGCTGCGCCACCTGGTCCAGAATCCTGCCGAGCTCGACCTCGCCTTCCAGTCGAGCCCGATTCCGCAACTCGATGTGGTGCTCGCGGCGCTGGTGGCGGGTTTTGCGGCGCGCGACGCCGAAATCACCCTGTTCTTCGACGACTACCATGTCGTCGAAGCGCCAGCGGTCAAACGGTTCATGGAACGCCTGACGCGGCAGGCGCCCACCAACGTCGCCTTCATCATCGGTTCGCGCAACCTGCCCGACCTGCAGCTCGGCAAGCTCAGGGTGCTTGGCGACGTTTTCGAAATCGGCCCGGACGACCTGCGTTTTGCTTCGTCCGAAGCCGAAGCCTTCTTCAACGACAAATTGGGTCTCAGCGTCAGCAGCGGCACGGTCGAGACCCTGTGCTCGCGGACCGAGGGTTGGGCCGCCGGCCTGCAACTTGCCTCGCTGTCGCTCAGCGCCGCGCATGCACCGGAAACCGTCATCGGCAATTTCACCGGCGCCAACCGCAACGTCGCCGATTTCCTGATGGGCGAAGTCTTCCTGGGGCTACCGCCGGCCCTGGCGAAGTTCCTGCTCCACAGTTCGATCTTCGAGCGCTTCAGCGCCGAAGCGTGCCGGGCGGTCCTGCGGGCGGCGGATGCCGAGGCCGATATCACCGAGATCGAGACCCGCAATCTTTTCCTGGTGCCGCTCGATGAGGAGCGGCGCTGGTTCCGCTATCATCATCTGTTCCATGACTTCCTCAGCCGCGAAATGGAGAGGCGCGAACCGGAGATGATCGCACCGCTGCACCTGGCCGCCGCCGAATGGTTCGGCGAACGCAAGATGCTGACCGAGGCGATCGGGCATGCGCTCGCCGCCGGCGACCACGCGCGCGCGGCGGTGTTCGTCGAGAACAACGCGCTCGAGCTCATCGCCCAGTGCCAGTTGCTTTACGTGCGCCAATTGCTGGCGCTGCTGCCGAGGAAACTGGTCGACCAGCGCATCCGCCTGCAGCTCGTGGTGCTGTGGCTGGCGGTGCACAGCAGCCAGCCCGAGATCGCCCAGCAGACGCTCGCCAATGCGCGCAAGCTGGTTGAGACCGGGCCGGCCGACAGCAAGGATCCGGGTACGCTGACCGGCACCACGATCGAGGCCGAAATCGCCGTCCTCGATGCCGCCGTCCACAGCACGCTGGAGCGGTTCGAAGCCGCGCGCGACACCGCATTGGCCGCCCTGCGCATCATCGCGCCCGATGCCTGGTTCATGGAAGGGGCGACGGCCAATGTCATCGGCTACAATCTCTACGCATTGGGCGACCTCGAGGGGGCGCGGGCGGCGGTGGACGCGGCGCGCAAGGCGCATGAGCGAAGCGGCAGCCTGCTCGGCGTCACCATCGCAAATTGCTACATGGCGGTCATCGAACGCTCGGCTGGCTGTCTGCCCGCCGCCGAAAAATTGCTGCGCAACACGATCATCGAGGCCAGGACGCGCATTGGCGCGAATTCCTATGCCGAGGCGCTGGCCGGAACGCTGCTGGCCGAACTCGCCTACGAGACCAACGCATCCGGCGAGGCACTGACGCTGGTCGAGAATCTCGGGCCGCTGATCGAGGGTGCGGCGGTCATCGTCTATCCCCTGGCCAGCGTGCCGACCTATGCCCGCGTCCTGCAGTTGACCGGTCGCGGCGACGCGGCACTCGACATGCTGGAACGCGTCTACCAGCGCGTGCGTGGCTCCGTCTACCGCCGCCTCGCTTCGGTGCTGGTGCATGATCGCATCCGGCTGCTGATTGACCAGAATCGCATCGCCGAGGCACGCACCCTGCTCGACGAGCATCGCCGCGAAAGCGCGGAAGCCGCCCCCACCGTCGCCAACGAATTCGAGTTCTTCGCCGAAGGCAGGCTGCTGACGGCAGAAAAATCCTACGCGGCGGCCGCGGCGCTTTTCGACGCGCTGCTGGAGCGGACGAAAAGCAGTGGGCGCATGCGCCGCCACATACTGGCGTTGATCCTGCGTGCCAAGAGCGCCGGCCATGACCAGCGCGAGGCCGACCGTTATCTTCTCGAAGCGCTGCGCCTTGCCCAGCCTTCCGGCTTCATCCGCTCCTTCGTCGACGAAGGCAGGCCTGTGGTCGAAGCGTTGATGCGGCTGCGGGCGGCGCAAGCAAAGACCGACCCGTCGGTGTCGGCCTATGCGACGCGCATCATTGACGCCGCGCAGGCCATGCCCGTGGCGACACGAAAGTTGGCCGCACCTGCGGCTGAGAACGAACAGCTCACCCAGCGCGAATCCGAGCTGCTGCGTTGCCTGTCGGAAGGCATGTCCAACCGCGATATCGCGGTCGCGCTGTCGGTCAGCGAAACGACGGTGAAATGGCATTTGAAGAACATTTTCGGCAAACTCTCGGTCTCGAACCGCGTCCAGGCCGTGCGTGCTGCGCTGGCGGCCGCAAACCTCCGTCCCCCTCCGAAAGGAGGGGCATAGATACCAGGCACAACCCCTCTTTCGGGTCGGGCCATGGCATCGTTAGCCTGCTAGCGTCGTCCAGACTTTAAAGGACGCTGCTTATGGCGACAGGTTACGTTTTTCACGAACAGCTGATGTGGCATGACACCGGCCCCAGCGCCGACATGATGCCTCCCGGCCGTTTCGTGGAACCCGGCCGGCACCTGGAATCGCCGGGGTCGAAGCGTCGGCTGAACAACCTCATCCAGGTCAGCGGCCTGGCGCGCCATCTAGTGCCGATCCTTGCCGAGCCGGTGACGGTCGAGGATCTGCTGCGCGTGCACACGCAGCGCCATGTCGACGACATCAGGATGCTCAGCGAACGCGGTTCCGGCTTCGCCGGCCCGCAGGCGCCGATCGGCCTCAACAGTTTCGACATCGCCCTGCTCTCCGCCGGCACCACCTATGCCGCGATGCGCGCGGTGCTGACCGGCCGTGTCGACAACGCCTATGCGCTGGCGCGGCCGCCGGGGCATCATGCCGAGCCCGACCAGGCAATGGGCAACTGCCTGTTCTCCAACATCGGCGTTGCCGTGCGCCGGTTGCAGCATGAAGGCCTGCTCAGCCGCGCGGCGATAGTCGACTGGGACGTGCATCACGGCAACGGCACCGAGACGGTGTTTTATTCCGATCCGTCGGTGCTGACCATTTCCCTGCACCAGGACAATCTCTATCCGACCGGGCGCGGCGCGCTGGCCGACAATGGCAAGGGCGAAGGCGAAGGCTACAACATCAACATACCGCTGCCGGCCGGCAGCGGCACCGGCGCCTACGAAGCCACCTTCGACCGCGTCGTCGCTCCGGCGCTGCGCGCCTACAAGCCGGATCTCGTCATTGTTGCCTCCGGCTTCGATGCGTCGGGCTTCGATCCGCTCGGCCGCATGATGCTCAACAGCGAGTGCTTCCGGCGCCTCGCCGCGCGCATGGTGGCGCTGGCGGCCGAGACTTCCAACGGACGGCTGATGATGACCCATGAAGGCGGCTATTCCGAGGGCTATGTGCCGTTCTGCGGCCATGCCGTCATCGAAACGCTCGCCAATCACCGCACCGAAGTGGTCGATCCGCTGTCGGACCATATCGACGAATGGGCCGGGCAGGACTTGCAGCCGCATCAGGCCGCGGTGATCGATGCGGCCGAAGGCCTGCTCGCCGGGCTGCGCCAACGCCTCGCAAGTGCTGCCTGACACGATGGATTTTGTCGTCACCACGCTCCTCAACGCACTGACGCTGATCAGCATCCTGATGCTGGTCGGGCTCGGGCTGGCGATCAGCTTCGGCCTGATGAACGTGACCAATCTGGCGCATGGCGAATTCGTCACCGTCGGCGCCTTCGCGGTCTATTTTGTCCAGAGCGTCGGCGGCTCGTTCTGGCTGGGGCTGCTTGCTGCCCCGATCGCCGGCGCGGTGGTCGGCTGCATCCTGGAGTTCGCCATCATCCGCCATCTCTATTCGCGGCCGGTCTCGACCGTGCTCGCCACCTGGGGCGTCAGCCTGATCCTGCAGCAGGCGCTGGAACTGACCTTCGGTCTCGGCGCCAAGCCGGTTACGCCGCCGATCGAGGGCACGCTCGACCTGTTCTTCACCGTCTATCCCGCCTATCGGCTAATCCTGATCGCCATAGCCATGCTGACCTTGCTCGGTGTCGTGCTGCTCATCAGCCGGACGTCGTTCGGCCTCGACATCCGCACCGTCATCCAGAACCGCGAAATGGCCGAAGGCGTCGGCATCAACACGCGGCGTACCTACGCCATCGCCTTCACCTTCGGCGCGGCGATCGCCGGGCTCGCCGGCGGGCTGGTCGCGCCGCTGGCGATCGTGCTGCCGCAGATGGGAGTGAACTATCTCGCCAACGCCTTCTTCGTCGTGATTGTCGGTGGCGTCGGCTCGATCGGCGGTCTCGTTGCCGGAAGTGTTTTCGTCGGCGGGCTGACGAGTGTGCTCAACTACCAGATCTCGCCATCGCTGGCACAGGCGATCGTGCTGCTGGCGGCCATCGTCGCCGTGCGGCTGCGGCCCAACGGCCTGTTCAACGGAGCGTCGCGATGATCGCGCGCGACCGCAACTGGCTGGTGATCTTCGCCGTCTGCGTGACGCTCGCGATTGTCTATCCTTTCTTCGCCGACGGCTACCAGCTGACGGTGATCCGCGACGCGCTGATCTTCGGCCTGTTCGCGGCGAGCCTCGACTTCTTCTGGGGCCGCACGGGCATTCTGTGTTTCGGCCATGCCGCCTTCTTCGGCATTGGCGGCTACATCATGGCGCTCACCACCCTCAACGACGCCATCCCCTTGGGCAGCGTGCTCGGCATCCTGGGCGCGATTGCGGGTGCTGCCTTCGTCGCCGCCATTATCGGCTACTTCCTGTTCTTCGGCGGCATCCGCGGCAGCTACTTCACCATCGTGACGCTCGCCATGGGCGTCATCTGCCAGCAGGCCGCGGTCTCCTGGAGCTCGGTCACCGGCGGTGACAGCGGGCTGATCGGCATCCCGCCGATCGCGTTCGATCTCGGCGGGCTGCATGTCGATCTCAGCCAGGACCTGCCCTCCTACATCTTCGTTGCGGCGATCGTCGCGGTGGTTGTACTGGCGCTGTGGTCGATCAGCCGTGGCCGCTGGGGCATGGTGCTCACCGCCATCCAGGACAATGAAGTCCGGGCAGCCGCCCTTGGCCACAACGCGCCGCTGAGGCTGCTCGCCACCTTCGTCCTGTCCGCTGCGATCGCCGGGCTTGCCGGCGCGCTCTATGTCTGCATGGCCGGGCTGGTGGCGCCCGATTTGTCCGGGCTGCTGCTGTCGACGGAAGTCATCGTCTGGGTGGCGGTTGGCGGGCGCGGCACGCTGCTTGGTCCGGTGCTGGGCGCCATCGCCATCCAGCGCGCGCAGCAGACGATCAGCAGCTTCAACCCGAGCCTGTGGCCGCTGCTTCTCGGCTGCGTCTTCGTCGTCATCGTCTTCGTGCTGCCGGACGGCATCCTGTCGATCTATGCGCGGCTGAAGAGCCTGTTCAACGGCCGGAGGCCGGCGCGATGAGCGACGTGCTGCTTCAGGCCGAGAATGTCGGCATCCGCTTTGGCGGGCTGCAGGCGCTGGAAGCGTTGAACCTGACGGTGCGCGACAGAGAGCTGTGCTGCATCATCGGGCCGAACGGCGCCGGCAAAAGCACCTTCCTCAACCTTTTGACCGGCACGCTTCGCCCGACCAGTGGCAGCGTGCGCTTTCTCGGCCATGACATCGCCGGCCTGCCGCTGCACCGGATCGCCCGGCTCGGGATCGCCCGAAAATTCCAGATCCCGTCGGTCTTTCCGAGCCTCTCGGTCGAGGACAATCTCAAGGTCGCACGGTGGGGCGCCTCGTCACCGGTGCGTCCAGTCGGTGAACTGCTGGACCTGGTCGCGCTTGGTAACCGCGCGGCCACGCTGGCCGGCGAACTGGCGCACGGCCAGAAGCAATGGCTGGAGATCGGCATGGCGCTGGCGACCGAACCAAGGCTGCTGCTGCTCGACGAGCCGACCGCCGGCATGACGCCGCAGGAAACGCTGGCTACCGCCGAGATGCTGCTGCGGCTCAAGGGCGAGTTCTCGATCGTCGCGGTCGAGCACGACATCCGCTTCGTGCGGGCGCTGAATTGCGAGACGCTGGTGCTGCACCAGGGACGCCGGCTGCGCAGCGGTCCTTTCCACGACATCGAGACCGACGAAATGGTCCGCGATGTCTATCTGGGGAGGCGCTGACCATGCTGCGGACACTCGCGGTCTCGGCCGGCTACGGCCTGCTGCCTGTGCTGAACGGCATCGATCTCAGCGTGGCACCGGGTGAAGTCGTCGGCCTGCTTGGCCGCAATGGCGCCGGCAAGACGACGCTGCTGCGCGTCATCGCCGGCAGCCTGAAGGCGAGCGGCGGCGCCGTGGTTCTCGGCGATCAGGACCTTACCAACGCGGCGGCCTTCCGCCGGGCGTGGGCGGGCATAGCGCATGTGCCGCAGGGCCGCGGCATCTTCAACCAGCTGACCGTGCGGCAGAATTTGGAGGTCGGCACGCGCGCAGCCAGGGACCGTGGCGACGGCGGCATTCCTGACGACATCTTCGGCTATTTTCCGATCCTGCGCGAACGCGAGGCGCAAATCGCCGGCACGCTGTCGGGTGGCCAACAGCAGATGCTGGCGATCGGCCGCGCGTTGTGCGGCCTGCCTTCGGTGCTGCTGCTCGACGAGCCCTCGGAAGGCATTCAGCCGAACATCGTGCAGTCGATCGCCGAACTGGTGCCGCGCATCGCCCGCGAGCGCGGCATCGCGATCGTTCTGGTCGAGCAGAACCTCGATCTCGTTCTCAAGGCGGCGGACCGCTGCCTGGTGATGGAAAAGGGCAGGATCGTGCACGAGGGCACGCCGGCGGCGTTCGCCGACGAGAGCCTGCTGAAGGACCTGCTGGCCCTATGAGGCGCGCCTGAAGCGCACCTGGACCTGCTGACTTTGTAAGGCGTGCATGGGGCGCGCCCGGACTGGAAGGGAACATAACAATGATAAGCAGAAGAACGATCCTGAAATCCGGCGGCGCTGCCGCCGCCTTCGCCATGGTCGGCGCGCCGTCGATCCTGCGCGCCGCCGACACCGTCAAGGTCGGCCTGTCGATCCCGATCACCGGGCTGCAGGCGATCCTCGGCGAGACGCTGCTCAATTGCTACAAGCTCGCCGCCGCCGAACTCAACGCCGCCAACGGCATTGGCGGCCGCCAGATCGAACTGTTCATCGAGGACAACCAGACCACGACCAAGGGCTCGATCGACAAGGCGCGCAAGCTCATCAACGAGGACAAGGTGGATGTCGTCATGGGCACGATCATCTCGCCCGAGCGCAGCGCGACGCTGTCGGTGACCTCCAAAGCCAAGAAGCTGTTCTTCTACCCGACCAATTTCGAGGGTGGCGAATGCAATCGCTACTTCGTCGCCACCGGGCCGATCCCGATGCAGCAGGTCGACCCGATGATGCCATGGGTGGCCGAGAATCTCGGCAAGACGATCTACATCATGGCTTCCGACTATGCCTGGCCGCAGAAGATGACGGAGGCGATCACGGCAGCTTACGAGAAGACCGGCGGCAAGATCATCGGCGCCGACTACTATCCGTTCGGCACCACGGATTTCGGCCCGGCCTTCCAGAAGATCAAGTCGCTGAAGCCCGATGTCGTCTGGTCGATGGTGGTTGGCAACGATGCCGTCACGCAGCTCAAGCAGTATCGTTCTTTCGACATCAAGCAGCCGCTGATCGCGCCGCTCGACGAGGTTTTCAACAAGGACGCGCTGCCGCCAGGCGTCGCCGCCGGCACCTATGCGCCGCAGCCTTACTGGATGGCACTCGACAATCCGGTCAACAAGAAGTTCATCGCAAGCTTCCGCGAAAAGTTCGGCCAGGAGAAGATGGTGAACGGCATCGGCGAGGCCGGCTATAACGGCCTGCATCTCTATGCGCTGGCCGCCGAGAAGGCCGGGTCACTCAGGGATGACGATGTGCTCAAGGCATTGCCGACCATCGAGTTCGACGCCCCGCAAGGCAAGATCCGCGTCGATGCCTCGAACAACCACACGCTCTGCCATTCCTATGTCGGCAAGGCGGCGGCGGACGGCATCGGCTACGAGATCGCCAAGGATTTCGGCACCATCACGCCGGTCACGCCTTACTGCAAGGTGTAGGATCTTACACTCAAGCGGCCCTGACGGCGGCTTTACCGCTGCCGTCAGGGCGTCCGCGGCGCCGGCAGCCGCTCGCGCAATTCGTCGACCAGCACCCTGGTGTTTTCGGAATAGTCGATGGGCACGACGACGAGATGCACGCCGCCGCCGGTGAAGGCCCGTTCCAGCGCCGGCCGCAAATCGGCGATCTCCGTAACCCTGGTTCCCTTGGCGCCATAGGCCTCGGCGTATTTGACGAAATCGGGATTGCCGAAGGTCATGCCGAAATCCGGGAATTCGTCGACCGCCTGCTTCCAGCGGATCATGCCATAGGCATGGTCCTCCAGCAGCAGGATGACCAGGCTGAGCTTCAGCCTGACGGCGGTCTCCAGTTCCTGGCTGTTCATCATGAAGCCGCCATCGCCGCAAATGGCCATGACACGGCGCCTGGGATAAAGCAGTGATGCCATCATCGCCGACGGCAGGCCGGCGCCCATCGTGGCCAGCGCATTGTCGAGCAGCAGCGTGTTTGCCATGCGCGTGCGGTAGTTGCGTGCGAACCAGATCTTGTACATGCCGTTGTCGAGGGCGAGGATCCCGTCCGCCGGCATCACGGCGCGCACATCATGCACGATGCGCTGCGGCGTGAAGCGGTCTTCGGCGGCGCGCGCGGCGATGCGGCTCAGAATGCCTTCCCTGAGCGGCAGCAAGGCCTGCGCGTTGGGGATCTTGCCCTCGATGCGGTCCGCTAGCAGCGCCAGCGACGGGCCAAGATCGCCAACGATCTCGGCCTGCGGGAAATAGACCTGCTCGACATCGGCCGAGTGATAGCCGACATGGATGACCTTCGGCCCGTTGGCGCCCATGATGAAGGGCGGTTTCTCCACCGTGTCGTGGCCGATGGTGATGATCAGATCGGCCTGTTCGATGGCCTCGTGCACATAGTCGCGCTCCGACAGTGCCGCCGTTCCCATGTAGAGTTCGGTGCCGCCGGGCACCGTGCCCTTGCCCATCTGCGTGGTGAAATAGGGTATTTGCGTGCGCAGCACGAACTGGGCGACATCTGGGGTCACACGCGGACGCGACGCCGCCGCGCCGAACATCAGCAGCGGACGCTTGGCCTCCAAGATCATGCGGGCGGCGCGATCGAGCGCGTCCGCGCTGGCCAACGGCAGTTCGACCGGGTGCGTCGGCACCAGCGCCATCGGCTCGCACTCGGCCGCCGCAATGTCTTCCGGCAGTTCCAGATGCACCGGGCCGGGCCGCTCTTCCTGGGCAACGCGGAAGGCCTCTCGCACCAGCGAGGGGATCATCTTGGGCGAGACGATCTGGCGCGACAGCTTGGTCAGCGGCTTCATCGCCGCGACGATGTCGACGATCTGGAAGCGCGCCTGCCGCGATGACAAGATGCCCTTCTGGCCGGTGATCATGATCATCGGCATCGCGCCGAGCAGCGCATAGGCCGCGCCGGTCGTCAGATTGAGTGCGCCAGGGCCAAGCGTGGTGATGCACACGCCTGCCTTGCCGGTGAGCCTGCCATAGGTGGCGGCCATGAAAGCAGCCGCCTGCTCATGCCGGGTCAGGATCAACTGGATCGACGAGCGGCGGATCGATTCGACGATGTCGAGATTCTCCTCGCCCGGAATGCCGAAAATCCGGTCGACCCCTTCATTCTCGAGAGCCGCCACGAACAGATCCGAACCTTTGGTCATGAACCGCCTCTCCTGCAATGCACATGTTCCGCCTTCATATGGCATTGGAAAGCGGCACCTCAAAAAGCGCAAGCCTGCTCTGTTGGCGATCAGCCCATCAGTTTCGGCAGGGCGGCCGCCAGCGCATCGATGGCGAGCCTAACCTTGAGCGGCAGATGCGGCGTC
This sequence comes from Mesorhizobium sp. WSM4308, assembly GCF_002294905.1. Taxonomy (NCBI): domain Bacteria; kingdom Pseudomonadati; phylum Pseudomonadota; class Alphaproteobacteria; order Hyphomicrobiales; family Phyllobacteriaceae; genus Mesorhizobium; species Mesorhizobium sp. WSM4308. The sequence continues at coordinate 398,980 of NZ_NSFW01000001.1, forward strand.
TGCAGCCAGAGCGCGTGGCAGTCGTAGAGATAGTGCGGCTGGTCCGGCAACAGCGCGACCAGCCCACCGGCCTCTATGCGCGCGCGGACCAGCCACCATGGCAACCACGCCAACCCCATGCCTTCTGCCGCTGCATCGGCGATGGCATCGAGATCGTCGAGCCGCAAGCGGCCGGTCGGCATGATCTCCTGTGCGGATTGCCCTTCACGCGCAAACAGCCAGGGCTGAACGACCTGGCCAAGCCTGCGATAGACAATCGCCTGATGATCGGCGAGGTCTTCGATCCGCCGCGGCTCGCCATGAAGCCCGAGATAGGCGGGCGAGGCACAGACGACCATGCCTTGCCGCGCAACGCGGCGGGCGATGATGCCCGCCTTATCGTCCAGATCGCCGGTGCGGATGGCAAGGTCAAAGCCGTCTTCGGCAAGATCGGCGAAGCGGTCGCTGAGTGACAAATCGAGTTCCAGCATCGGATAGTGCCGCGCCAGCTTCAGCAGCACGGGGGTGACGCAGTGGCGGCCGAAATGCGCCGGCATGGTCACGCGCAGTCTGCCTCTCGGTTCCGAAAACTGGTCGGCGGCCAGCGCATCGGCGGCTTCCGCCTCGGCCAGCACGATGCGGCAGCGTTCATAATAGGCGCGACCGAAATCGGTCAGGCTCTGGCGGCGCGTGGAGCGATTGATGAGGCGAACGCCGAGCCGCTCTTCGAGAGAACGGACATGCTTGCCCACCATCGGCCCGGACAGGTCGAGCGCTACCGCCGCTGCCGCGAACGAGCCAAGGTCGACTGCCTTGACGAACACGGCCATGCTCTCGAGCCTATCCATATTCGAAACCTATGGTTTCTACTGCTTTACCCTTACGCCCATTTATCTATCAAGTCTCTGGCTACATAGCCTATTCGGTACAGATAATTTGGAGTAACCCGAATGGCTCGTACTGTCTGCTTCCATCAGCATGGCGGTCCAGAAGTCCTGCGCATCGAGGATATCGATCTCGCTCCAGCGGGTGCGGGAGAGGTTCAAATCCGCGTCAAGGCACTCGGCCTCAATCGCGCCGAGGCACTGCTGCGTGCGGGCAGCTATATCGAGATGCCCGCCCTGCCCTCCGGGCTTGGTCTCGAGGCGGCGGGAATTGTCGAAACGGTAGGCGAAGGCGTGAACGATTTCGTCCCGGGCGACGCCGTCAGCGTCATCCCGCCGCAATCGATGGCGCGCTGGCCGGCTTACGGCGAGCTGGTCACCTATCCCGCCGGGCTCATCGTCAAGCACCCACCGTCGCTCGACTGGCAGACAGCGGCGGCTGTCTGGATGCAATATCTCACCGCCTATGGCGCCCTGATCGACATCGCCAGACTGAGCAGTGTAGACGCTGTCGTCATCACCGCTGCCTCCAGCAGCGTCGGGCTTGCCGCGATCCAGATCGCCAACAAGGTTGGCGCGACAGCGATCGCGGTGACGCGAACATCGGCAAAGAAACAGGCCTTGCTCGATGCCGGCGCGGCGCATGTTGTGGTCCTGGCCGAGGAAGATGTCGCCGCACGATTGAGCGAGATCGCGGGACCGCAGGGCGTGCGCGTCGTGCTCGATGCAATCGGCGGTCCGATCTTCGAGCCGCTGACAGCGGCAATGTCAAAGGGCGGCATTCTCATCGAATATGGTGGACTGAGCCCCGAGCCGACGCCGTTCCCCTTGGCTGCCGTGTTGGGCAAGACGCTGACGTTGCGTGGTTATCTCGTGCACGAGATCACCGGCGCCCCAGAGAAGCTGGAGATCGCCAAGGCGTTCATCCTCGAAGGCCTGGAAACCGGCGCGCTGAGGCCGATCATCGACAGGATCTTTGCTTTCGACCAGATCGTCGAGGCGCACCGCTACCTCGAATCGAACGAGCAGTTCGGCAAGATCGTCGTAACGGTTTGAGCGACGGCAGCGGCCAACAAATCATTCTTGCCGGCAATATCGCCCTTGAAGGCCTGGCTCCGCATTCCTAACTCTCTGGAGCGGGCCGGGCCCCTCTGACGATCGCTTCTGGTGATTGTGATGTCGGACCGCTTTAACGGGCCCGTTTCCACCTTTTTCGGTCAAGCGGGCTCAATCCTTTCGGTTTGGAGCCCCGTATGACATCTTCCCTCCTTGGTTTGGTTTGCCCCTCCTGCCGTGTCGCGCTCGTGATGAGCGAACGCCAGGGTATCGAGATCGACTATTGTCCGCAGTGCCGTGGCGTCTGGCTTGATCGAGGCGAACTCGACAAGATCATCGAGCGTTCCGGCAGGGAGGCGTCGCCTGCGCCGCAGCCACAGCCGGCAGCCTTCTCCCAGCCGCAACACGGCCGCGATGACGACTATTCGCGCTCGCAGGGCCATCGCTATCCCAAGCGGAAGAAATCCTTCTTCGAGGAATTATTCGATTGACCGCATGACGCCCGGCGCCTGCTGAAATTTCCAAAAAACCACATCGATAAAGGTTCATCTGCGATGATGTCTCGCACCAGTCGATTTGCAACCCTGTTTGCCGGGCTGTTCCTTGCATTCTCCATGATCGCGATCGATCATGCCGAGGCGCGGCGCGGCGGCAGTTTCGGCAGTCGCGGCACGCGCACGTTCCAGTCGGCGCCGCCGACCAGGACCGCGCCGGCGCCGATCGCTCCCGTCGAGCGTTCGATGACACCCAACACCGGTGTGAACGCTGCCACCCGGCAGCCGCAGGCCGGCCCACAGCGGCCGGGCTTCATGAGCGGTTTTGGCGGAACGATGATGCGCGGCCTGCTGCTCGGCGGCCTGATCGGCCTGCTCGTCGGCCAAGGGTTCGGCGGCCTGGCCGGCATGTTCGGCTTCCTGCTTCAAGCCCTGCTCATCAGTGGCGCGATCATGCTGGCCATCCGCTTCTTCCGCTCGCGGTCGGCGCAAGGCCCCACCCCGGCGCTCGCCGGTGCCGGCAATGCCCAGGCGCCGCGATTTGAGAACCGCGCTCCGGCACAGCAGCAAACGGCCGGCTCGTTCACAATCCCCGGCTTTGGCGGAGGTTCGGGCGGAGGCTCTCCGGCTGACGTCTCCGAGGAGATCACGCTGGCTCAGAGCGACCTCGACGCATTCCAGAAGCTGTTGACCGACGTCCAGGAAGCATTTGGGCGCGAAGACCATGCCGCCCTGCGCCGGGCGACAACGCCCGAGATGGTGTCCTATCTCTCGGAAGAGCTGGCCGACAATGCCCAGAAAGGTCTTCGGAACGAGGTCTCCGATATCACCTTGCTGCAGGCCGACATCGCGGAAAGCTGGCGCGAGGACGACCGCGACTACGCCACGGCCGCGCTGCGCTACGAGTCTCGCGACGTGATGCGCGAACGCGGCAGTGGCAAGGTCGTCGAGGGCGACGAAGATCATCCGACAGAGACGACCGAACTGTGGACTTTCACGCGTCAGAATGGCTCGAGCTGGAAACTCTCGGCAATACAACAGGCCTGAGCCGGCTATTGAAAAAGGGTCGTCGCGGGGCGCCTTAGCGCACGATCCTGACGCACATAGGCGTGCCGATCTCGATGGTGCGTCCGATGTCCGTCAGCAGGCCTGCGCACTGAAATAAGGCGCCTCCCGGACCACAAAGACCAGGCAATCCTTTTTCATGATTTCCTCCCCTGCCGGCCCGCGCGTGAGCGCGCGGGATTGGCAAAATTTCGCCCGCCCTCGCTTGCAACATTGCCCCATATGTGAAAATACTATTTACAAAAGAAGATTAGCGGGAGGAGACGTCATGCAGTCCGGCGCTTTGAGGCGTGTGCATATGGCTGGCCTGAGCCTGCTGCGAGACTGCCGGAGCCGGCCATGAGCGACTTCGCACCCACTGTCGGCGTTGCCTCGACCTATCCGCAAAACATGCCTGAGGCGCACGCGGCATTGCCGGTGTGGAACGCCGAGAACTGGTTCTATGAGGACTGGCCGGTCGGCCAGAAAATCCGCTCGTTGCGGCGCACGATGGCGGAGGGCGACAGCCACCTCTTCAACACGCTGGTGCTCGACATCCACCCCTATGTGCAGGACCAGATGTTCGCCGAAAGCGAAGGCATTTTCGGCAAGCGGCTGATCGCCGGCGCTTTCGTCTTTTCGGCCGGGCTGGGGCTGGTCGCCACCAACTGCGTCAACGCCTTTTCCTATGGCTATGACAAGCTCCGTTTCATCAAGCCTGTCTTCATAGGTGACACGATCTATTCGATCCGCTCCAACCTCGACAAGAAGCCGCGCTACAGAGAGATGGGACTGATCCGTGCCAGCTACGAAGTGTTCAAGGGCGAAGGCGAGTTGGTCCTCTATTGCGAGCACCTGCAGACGGTGAAGTACCGCAACCCGGCCGATTTCGTCGGCAAGACGGAGAAATGAAAATGCCGGCTTTGGCCGAATTGCCGCTTGCCGGTCTCGTCGTCGTCGACATGAGCCAGTTTCTGTCCGGGCCTTATTGCTCGCTGCGGCTGCTCGACCTCGGTGCGCGCGTGATCAAGATCGAGCGCCCGGATGGCGGCGACCTGTCTCGCCGGCTCTACCTCAGCGACACCGAGATCGGCGGCGATTCCACGATCTTTCATGCCATCAACCGCGCCAAGGAAAGTTTTGCCATCGACCTGAAGAACGAGGCGGATCTCGAAGCGCTGCGCGGGCTTCTGGCCAAGGCCGATGTGCTTATCCAGAATTTCCGGCCCGGCGTCATCGAGCGGCTCGGCCTCGACTACGAAGCCGTCCGCAAGATCAACCCGCGGCTCGTCTACGCATCGATCAGCGGCTATGGCGAGGACGGCCCATGGGTCAAGCGGCCCGGCCAGGATTTGCTGGCGCAATCCCGTTCCGGCGTGATGTGGCTCAATGGCGACGAGGACCAGGGACCCGTGCCCTTCGGGCTGGCCATCGGCGACATGCTGGCGGGTGCCGCCTGCGCGCAAGGCATTCTGGCGGCGCTGGTGCGGCGCGGCATCACCGGCCAGGGCAGCCATATCGAAACCAGCCTCCTGGAAGCACTGGTCGACTTCCAGTTCGAGGTGCTGACCACGCATCTCAATGACGGCCGCCGCTTGCCCAGGCGCTCCAGCTTCCGCAGCGCGCATGCCTATCTCTCGGCGCCTTACGGCGTCTACCCGGCCAAGGACGGCTATCTCGCCATCGCCATGACGCCGATCCCGAAACTCGCCGACCTGCTGTCGCTCAATGAGTTGGCGCCTTATCGCGACAGACCGGCCTCGTGGTTCACCGCGCGCGACGACATCAAGGCGATCATCGCGCAGAGGATCGCCAGCAAAACCATCGACGAATGGCTTGATATTCTCGAGCCGGCCGACATCTGGTGCGCCAAGGTGCTGACCTGGCCGGAGATGCTAGCCAGTGAAGGCTTTCAGTCGCTCGACATGCTGCAGACGGTGACGCGCGAGGACGATGTCTCGATCCTCACCACCAGTTCGCCGCTCAGGGTCGACGGTGTCAGGGCCAAGGTCGATCGGGCCGCGCCGCGCATCGGCGAGCACAGTGCCGCGATCCGCGAGGAGTTCGGCCTGTGACCACGCTCAAGGGCATGACCTGGAGCCATCCGCGCGGCTATGATCCGATGGTCGCCTGCTCGTCTTTTTGGCAGCAGAGGACCGGCGTCGCCATCCACTGGGACAAGCGCTCGCTGCAGGATTTCGAATCCTTTCCGGTCGAGGAACTGGCGCGCGCCTATGATCTAATTGTCATCGACCACCCGCATGTCGGCCAGATCACGGCGGAACGCTGCCTCGCGCCGCTGGATGTCGGCGGCCGCGAGGCCGAGCGCACAGCGCTCGCCTCAGACAGCGTCGGCCAGTCCTATCCGAGCTACGCCTGGCAAGGACGGCAATGGGCGTTTCCGATCGATGCGGCCAGCCAGGTCCAGGCATGGCGGCCGGACGCGCTCGACGCGCCGCCGGCGCGCTGGAGCGAGGTGCTCGACCTCGCCCGGCAAGGCCGCGTGCTTTTGCCGTTGCGGCCGCCGCATGCGCTGATGGTGTTCTATACGCTTGCCGGCAATCTCGGGCACGCTTGCGCGACCGATCCGTCCCGCGATCTCATCGATAGCGAGACCGGCTGCGAAGTCTTCGAGATGATGCGAGAGATCGCCGCGGTGGTCGACCCGGCCTGTTTGGAGATGGATCCGATCGCGGTTTCCGAACGCATGGCGGAGGCCGATTCACGCATTGTCTGCGCTCCACTCATCTACGGCTACGTTTCCTATGCGATGTCAGGGTTTCGCGCGCACCGGCTGGCCTTCACCGACATCCCGGCTGTCGGCTCCAGCGGCCCTATCGGCTCAGCGCTCGGCGGCACGGGCATAGCGGTGTCAGCCTTTTCCAAGGCGAAAGATGCAGCGACGGACTTCGCCTATTGGGTCGCCAGCAGCGACGTGCAGCGCGGCGCCTATGCTGCTGCCGGTGGCCAACCAGGCCATGCTGCCGCCTGGGAGGACCAGACCGTCAATGCCGCGACCGGCAATTTCTATCGCGACACGCGCGCGACGCTGGAGGGCGCATGGGTGCGGCCGCGTCATGATGGCTACATGGCGTTCCAGCAGGCGGCGTCCGACCGCATCCTGTCGGCCATGACCTCCGGGCACAAAGCCGCCCGGGTCGTCGCTGATCTCGTCGGCCTGTTCCGGGAGAGTGCCGCCGCGCAGGTGTCCGGCGCCGCTGCTGAGAGAGGAGCCTGAGCGAAACCGGGCGGAGGAGAACGTCTGGGCTACGCCCCGGCGAGACGCCGAGGCAAATCCAACTATTCCAACCGCCAGAGCTTGCGGGCATTGCCCGACAGCAACCTCTCGCGCTCCGCGACGCTGCAACCGGAAAGCAGCGCGTGGGTCGCTGCCACCCAAGTCGACAAGCCGCCACCAAGCGTGCAGACCGGCCAGTCGCTGCCCCAGACCACACGGTCCCAGCCGAACGCAGCGATGCTGTGCTCGACATAGGGCCGCAGCGTCCCGACCGTCCAGCTGCCGGAATCGGCATAGGCGACCACACCGGAAATCTTGGCCATGACGTTCGGACGCCGCGCGATCTCGCTCATATGCTCGCGCCAGGGATGCTCGGCTCCGCCCTTGATGTCGGGGACGCCGCAATGGTCGAGAACGAACTGGACGTCGGGTGCGAGGTCGGCCAGCGCTATTGCTTTCGGAATCTGGTGCGGCAGCACGACGAGATCGAAAGTCAGGCCGATGCCGCCAAGCCGCTTGATGTTGTCACGAAACACCGCGCCTTCCGACAGATCATCGGGCATGACATGGAGCACGCGGCGGAAACCCCTGACGAAAGGATTTGCCCGCTGCCTTTCGAGATAGGCCGGGAAATCCGCGTCTTCCGGCCGGCAGGACGCGATCGCCCCGACCAGCATGCTGCCGGCCTGTCGCGACAGACCTTCCACCCGTGCGGTCTCGGCTTCAATGTCAGCCGGATCGACATCGACCTCCATGTGCAGCACGCGCTCGACGCCGACACGCTGCGCCTCGGTGGCATAGTCCTCGTAGGAGAAATCGCGGTTGAGCGGCGGCACGCCGGCAAGCCAGGGATAGCGCAAGGCCGAGCGATCGATGAGATGCAGATGGGTGTCGATGATCACTGGAGCTCCTCCAAATTGGCGTTGTCAAATCATCTCACGGAGGAATTCTTCATTCAAATAAGAATTTATGCTGCCGACCCTACAGCCGATCCGGCCAGATGCGACAGCTTCTCGCACGTCGCCAGCAACAGCTCGATCGTCCTGGTGATATCGGGCGCGGACGGCGCATTGACCACGGTAATGTAGGGAATGGACAGGGCGGCGATGGCCTTGCCGTCGGAACTGCGCACCGGAGCCGACAGGTTGAAGACGCCGGCGGTCTGCATCGAGGCCATCATCTCGTAGCCACGGTCGCGGATCTGGTCGAGCCGGGTGAAGAACTCGGTCGATTGGGCCGTCTTGTCGGTGCTGCGGACGTGTTCGGAGATCATCATCTGCCGCTCTTCCTGCGAGCGGAAGGCAAGCAGTACATGGCCCGAACCGGTGTCGAACAGGCTGATGTGGGAACCCACCCGGATCGAGATGCCCCAGTAGTTCGGCGCCTCCTGCTGGGCGATGACGACGGCGGAACCGCGATCAAAAACAACGAGTTGATTGGCCTGCTGCGAGGTCTCGGCCAGTTCGCGCATCAGCGGCGTGGCGTAGGAAACCAGCCGCCGCACCGGAGCGTGCAGTTGCGCCAGGCCGAACAGTTTCAGCGTCAGCGAATAGCGGTCACCATCCAGCCTTGTGACATAGCCGCGCCGCACCAGCCGGTCGAGCATGCGATAGAATTCGTTCGGGCTGCGGTCGAGTTTCTTGGCGATTTCGGCCTGGGTCAGGCCTCCGTCGACGCCGGCCAGCAGTTCGAGGATGTCGAGCCCCTTGTCGAGCGCCGGCGCGCGGTAGCGCTCGTCTTCGCTGTCGTCCATGGCTCATCCCTCCAGTGAATTCGATTCTTCATATACGCAGGAATGCGGCCGGCGGAAACAAATTTCGCCTTGACGTACGTATGAATGTTTTGTTTGTATATGAATGTCGCATTTCCTGTCACGTGGACAGGTTGCGGTCGCCGCTAAGGCGCACCCAGGGAGGAAACCAATGAACAGACTGCTTTCCGGCGTCTCCGCCGGCGCATTGGTGCTTGCATTCGGTGCAGGCACGGCCCTTGCCGGCGACCTGCCCGGCAAGTTCGAAGGCGTCACCGTCGACGTGAAACTGATCGGCGGCCAGCAATATGAAAAGCTCTATGAGCGCATTCCTGAATGGGAGAAGGCCACCGGCGCCAAGGTCAACATCCTGACCAAGAAGAATGGCTTCGACATCGACAAGGAATTGAAGTCCGACATCGCCTCTGGCAGCACCAACTGGTGCGTCGGCTGGAACCATTCGTCCTTCGCGCCGCAATATACCGGCATCTACACAGACCTCAGCAAATTGCTACCCAAGGAAGAGATCGACGCCTTCGTGCCGTCGACGATCAAGGCGGCAACCATCGACGGCAAGCTGGAGATGCTGCCGCGCGCGCAGTTCGACGTCTCGGCGCTCTACTACCAGAAGAGCCTCTACGAGAACGCCGACAACAAGGCCAAGTTCAAGGCCAAATACGGCTATGACCTGGTGCCGCCGGACAGCTGGAAGGAAGTCACCGACCAGGCCGAGTTCTTCGCCAACCCGCCCAATTTCTACGGCACGCAGTTCGCCGGCAAGGAAGAGGCGATCAATGGCCGCTTCTACGAGATGGTGATCGCCGAGGGCGGCGAGTATCTCGACAAGGACGGCAAGCCGGTCTTCAACTCGGAGGCCGGCATCCGGGCGCTCGACTGGTTCGTCAATCTCTACAAGGCCAAGGCCGTGCCGGCCGGAACGACCAACTATCTCTGGGACGATCTCGGCCAGGGCTTTGCCTCGGGCACCGTCGCCATCAATTTGGACTGGCCGGGCTGGGCCGGCTTCTTCAACGACCCGAAGTCGTCGAAGGTGGCGGGCAATGTCGGCGTGAAGGTCGCGCCGAAGGGTTCTTCCGGCAAGCGCACTGGCTGGTCCGGTTTCCACGGTTTCTCGGTGACCGAGAACTGCCCGAACAAGGAGGCCGCAGCCTCGCTGGTTTGGTGGCTGACCAATGAGGACAGCCAGAAGCTGGAAGCCGCAGCAGGCCCGCTGCCGACACGCACGGCCGTGTGGGATTGGGACTTGAAGCAGGCCGAAAACGATCCCTACAAGAAGGAGGTTCTTTCCGCCTTCCAGGAAGAAGCCAAGCACGCCTTCGCCGTGCCGCAGACGCCTGAGTGGATCGAGATTTCGAACGCCGTCTATCCTGAGCTGCAGGCGGCGATCCTGGGCGACAAGACCTCCAAGCAGGCATTGGACGAAGCCGCCGCCAAGGCGACGCAGATCCTGCAGGATGCCGGCAAGCTTTAGAACAGTCCCAAGGCTGCCTCCCCCATGACGAATGGGGGAGGCGATCGCGTCTCGTCGGAAGCTCCGCGATGCACATCGCCTTTCGGTGTCCCACCCACGCAATGCAAAACCCCACAGGATTCTGATGAAGGGCTTCAAGCCATCGGCGCCATTTCTGCTGCTGCTTCCAGCCTTCATCGTGCTGGCCGCGGTCGTCGTCGTGCCGCTGCTTCTGTCGCTCTATTCCAGCTTCACACCGTTCCGCCTGACCAGGCCCGAAACGTTCTTCGTCTTCGTCGGCTTCAGGAACTATCTCTCGATCCTGGCCAACTCCGATTTCTGGTGGGCGTTCGGGCGCACGGTGCTGCTGCTGACCATCGCGCTCAATCTCGAAATGCTGCTAGGCCTGGGGCTCGCCATGCTGGTCGAGAAGGCGACGCGCGGCCAGCGCATCCTGCGCACGCTGATGATGTTTCCGATGATGTTCTCGCCGATCCTCGTCGGCTTCCAGTTCAAGTTCATGTTCAACGACAATATCGGCCTGGTGAACAACGCCCTGCAGTCGCTCGGCATCACCAGGGATGCCATCCCGTGGCTGATCGAGGGCCACCTCGCCTTCATCGCCATCTCGGTCGCCGAGATATGGTCGTCGACCGCGATCTTCGCGATCCTGATCCTCGCCGGACTGCTCGCAATGCCCAAGGAACCGATCGAGGCGGCGCGGGTCGATGGCTGCACGCCGTGGCAGACCTTCCGCTATGTGACGTGGCCGTTCGTCATGCCTTTCGCCTATATCGCCATGACCATCCGTTCGCTCGACGTGGCGCGCGCCTATGACATCGTCAAGATCATGACCGATGGCGGACCGGCGGGCCGCACCGAGCTGTTGTGGACGCTGGTGGCACGCACCGCCTACAGCGACGGCCGCATGGGCATGGCGAACGCCATGGCCTACTTCTCGATCCTGCTGTCGATCGCCTTCACCGTCTATTTCTTCAACAAGCTCGCCGCGGCGCGCACGCAGATCGGTGCGGAGTGGTGATGGACGAGAATTCTTCCGCCCGCCTGAAGCGCCGGCTGCTGGGCATCGTCCATCGCGTCGGCCTGTTCCTGGCGATGCTGACGATCTGCCTGCCCGGCCTCTGGATCGTGCTGTCCTCTCTCCGGCCGACCGTCGAGATCATGGCCAAGCCGCCGGTGTGGATCCCGCAGGAGATCTCGTTCGACGCTTACATCGCAATGTTCTCAGGCATCGGCAAAGGCGGCATCCCGGTCATCGAATATTTCCGCAACTCGCTGATCATCTCGGTGACCTCGACGATCATTGCGGTGGCCATCGGCATGGCCGGCGGCTATGCCTTCGCGCGCTACCGCTTCCGCGGCAAATCGAGCGTGTTCCTCGGCCTGATGCTGACGCGCACGGTGCCTGGCATCGCGCTGTCGCTGCCTTTGTTCTTCCTCTATGTGCGGCTCGGCATCATCGACACGCATTTCGGGCTGATCCTGGCCTATGTCGCGCTCAACGTGCCGTTCACCATCTGGCTGATCGACGGCTTCTTCCGCCAGGTGCCGAAAGACCTCGCGGAGGCAGCACAAATCGATGGCTGCACGCGCTGGCAGGCTTTCTGGCAGGTCGAGTTTCCGCTCGCCGGACCGGGCATCGCTTCCGCCGCCATCTTTGCCTTCCTGACCTGCTGGAACGAGTTCGCGCTGGCTTCGCAGCTGACCCGTTCGGTGAGCGCCAAGACGCTGCCGGTCGGCCTGCTCGACTACACGGCCGAATTCACCATCGACTGGCGCGGCATGTGCGCGCTGGCCGTGGTGATGATCATTCCCGCACTCACCCTCACCTACATCGTCCAGAAACACCTTGTCGGCGGCCTGACCTCCGGCGCGGTGAAAGGCTGATCCCATGGCAACCGTTTCCCTCAAAAAGCTGACCAAGCGCTACGGCAATATCGGGATCGTGCATGGCATCGATCTCGATATCGCCGACCGCGAATTCATCGCGCTGGTCGGCCCGTCGGGCTGCGGAAAGTCGACGACTTTGCGCATGATCGCCGGACTGGAAGAAATCAGCGCCGGCTCGATCGAGATCGGCGGACGTATCGTCAACGATCTGCCGCCGCGCTCGCGCAACATCTCGATGGTGTTCCAGTCCTATGCGCTCTATCCGCATATGACGGTGCGCGAAAACCTCGGCTTCTCGCTGAAGATCGCCGGCGCGGCCAAGGAAGACATGGAGCGCCGCGTCGCCGAGGCCTCGGCCATTCTCGGCCTCGATACGCTGCTCGACCGCCGCCCGTCGCAACTGTCGGGCGGCCAGCGCCAGCGCGTAGCCATGGGCCGCGCCATCGTGCGCGACCCTGACGTGTTTCTCTTCGACGAGCCGCTTTCCAATCTCGACGCCAAGCTCAGGACGCAGATGCGCACCGAGATCAAGAAGCTCCATACCAAGGTGCAGTCGACGGTGATCTACGTCACCCACGACCAGGTCGAGGCGATGACGCTTGCCGACCGCATCGTCATCATGCGCGACGGCCATATCGAACAGGTCGGCACGCCAGACGAAGTCTTCCGCCGCCCGGCGACACGCTTCGTCGCCGGCTTCATCGGTTCGCCGCCGATGAATTTGCACGAGGCGACTGTCGACGACGGCCAACTGGTTTTCGCCAGCGGCGAAAAGCTGCCGCTGCCCGCCCAGTTCAAGGCCAATGTCGCGACCGGCGACAAGGTCGTGTTCGGTCTGCGGCCTGATGACATCTATCCGACCGGCCATGGCATCAGCTCCGGCGGCGCGGCCGACGTCCATCAGATCGAGCTGCCGATCACCGTCACCGAACCGCTCGGCAACGAGACGCTGGTGTTCGTCGAGTTCAACGGCACGGACTGGGTTTCGCGCATGCTGAACCCGCGCCCGTTGCGCTCCGGCGAGCGGGTGGCGATGAGCCTCGACCTGTCGCAGGCGCATCTGTTTGCCGCCGAGACCGGAAAGACATTGCGGAGCTGACCGATGGCTAGAATCGAGAAAGTCGAACTGCGGATGGTGGACCTTGTGCCCAAGGTCAAGCGCACCGACGCCATCCAGAGTTTCGTCAGCCAGGAAACGCCGATCGTCACCATCACCGATTCCGACGGCGCGGTCGGCACCGGTTACAGCTACACGATCGGCACCGGCGGCTCCTCGGTGATGCGGCTCTTGTCCGACCATCTGGCGCCACGCCTGATCGGCCAAGACCCCGACATGATCGAGGCGATCTGGCACGATCTCGAATTCGCCACCCATGCGACCACCATCGGTGCGATCACCGCCATTGCTATCGCGGCGATCGATACGGCGCTCTGGGATCTCAGGGCGAAGAAGCAGAACCTGCCGCTGTGGAAACTGGCCGGCGGTGCCAAGGATCGCTGCCCGCTCTACACCACCGAGGGCGGCTGGCTGCACATCGAGACGGCAGCACTTGTCGACGACGCACTGGCCGCCAAGGCCAAGGGCTTCCGCGGCTCAAAGGTGAAGATCGGCAGGCCGCACGGGTCGGAAGATCTCGCCCGCCTGTCGGCGGTGCGCAAGGCGGTGGGCGACGGCTACGAGATCATGACCGATGCCAACCAGGGGTTTTCGGTCGACGAGGCGATCCGGCGCGCGGCGCGGCTGCGCGAACTCGATCTCGCCTGGATCGAGGAGCCGCTGCCGGCCGACGATGTTGACGGCCATATCAGGTTGTCCAACTCGACGCAGACGCCGATCGCCATTGGCGAGTCGGTCTATTCGATCCGCCATTTCCGCGAATATATGCAGAAAGGCGCCTGCTCGATCGTGCAGGTCGATGTCGGCCGCATCGGCGGCATCACGCCATGGCTCAAGATCGCCCATGCGGCAGAGGCCTTCGACATTCCGGTCTGCCCGCATTTCCTGATGGAGCTGCATGTCAGCTTGACCTGCGCGGTTCAGAACGGCAGGTATGTCGAGTACATTCCGCAACTCGACCAGTTGACCGGCAAGCATATGCGCATCGAGGATGGGCATGCGCTGGCGCCCGACGAACCGGGCATCGGCATCGACTGGGATTGGGACGCGGTCAAGGCCATGAGCATCGCCGAATTCACCACGGCGATCACGAAGTAGGAGTCGGATATGCAGCGAATGGGCATGGTGCTGGGGTTGAAGCCGGAAAAGGTCGAGGAGTATGTCCGCCTGCATGCCGCCGTCTGGCCCGACGTGCTGACCATGATCTCGGCCTGCAACATCAAGAATTATTCGATCTATCTGAAGCGGCCGGAGAATCTGCTGTTCTCCTATTTCGAATATCACGGCACCGACTATGCGGCCGACATGGCCAAGATGGCCGCCGATCCGAAGACGCAGGAATGGTGGGCGGTCTGCATACCATGCCAGGAGCCGCTCGCGACCCGCAAGGAGGGTGAATGGTGGGCTAGCACGGACGAGGTCTTTCACCATGACTGAGGGCGGTTTCGACCCTGCCTTACTCGCTCAGTCCTGGCCAAAACCCTCGAAGCCTCGCCCGATCGTCACTTTTGGTGCCGGATCGATCGTCGGCGACGCGCATTTTCCCGCCTATCGCAAAGCCGGCTTTCCAATTGCCGGCCTCTATGATCCGGACCAGGCCAAGGCGAAAACCCTGGCCGAAAAATGGGGCGTGACGGCGTTCCGTTCGGTCGACGAAGCCGCAGCCGTCCAGGATGCGATCTTCGATCTGGCGACCCCGCCGGGACGGCACGCCGAGATCCTGGAAGCTCTGCCCGACGGCGTGGTCGCATTGATCCAGAAGCCGATGGGCAACTATCTCGGCGAGGCCACCGAAATCCTCGAAATCTGCCGCGCCAAGAACCTCAAGGCGGCCGTGAACTTCCAGCTGCGCTTCGCGCCGATGATGCTGGCGCTCAAGGACGCCGTCGCCAGGGGCTGGCTCGGTGAAGTCGTCGACTTCGATGCCTGGCTGGCGCTGGCAACACCGTGGGAGTTGTGGGAGTTCCTGCTCAAGGCGCCGCGCGTCGAGATCGCCATGCATTCGATCCATTATCTCGACCTGATCAGGCAATTGCTCGGCGATCCCAAAGGCGTCCACGCCAAGACGCTCGGCCATCCCAACCACAAGGTGGCGCAGACGCGCACCAGCGCCATTCTCGACTATGGCGACAGGGTGCGCTGCGCGCTGTCGATCAACCATGACCACAAATTCGGCCGCCGCCACCAGGCCTGCGAGTTCCGCATCTGCGGCACCGAGGGCGCGGCCTATCTCAAGCTCGGCCTCAACCTCGACTATCCCCGGGGCGAACCGGACATTCTGGAAATCCATCCGAAGGGCGCAACGGACTGGATCGCGATACCGCTTGCCGGCGAATGGTTCCCCGACGCCTTCGTCGGGCGCATGGCCAATGTCCAGCGCTTCGCATCAGGAGAAGACGGCGAACTGGTCAGTTCGGTCGAGGACGCCTGGAGCACCATGGCGCTGGTGGAAGCCGCCTATAGATCGAGCGCGGCGCCGGCGACGCCGATCGCGGAAAGACCCTGATGGAACAAATCCAATATTTCGAAGATTATGAGATCGGCTCTTCGCGGCTGACCAGCGGCCGCACCATCACCGAAACCGACTTCGTCGTCCATGCCGGCCACACCGGCGATTTCTTTCCGCACCACATGGACGCCGAATACATGAAGACGACGCCGTTCGGCCAGCGCATCGCGCATGGCACGCTGGTGTTCTCGGTCGGCATCGGGCTGACGGCAAGCATTATCAACCCCGTCGCGTTCTCCTATGGCTATGACCGGCTGCGCTTCATCAAGCCGGTGTTCATCGGCGACACGATCCGCACGCGCACCACCATTGCGGCCAAGGAAGACGATCCCAAGCGGCCGGGCTCGGGACGCGTGATCGAACGCTGCGAGGTGATCAACCAGCGCGGCGAAGTGGTGCTCGCGGCCGATCATATCTACGTCGTCGAACGCAAGCCGGCGCAGAGCTGAAAAACAGCGTGGTTCTTACGAACCGGTCGCGCGCGGTGATGCGCTCAAGCCCCGAGCAGCAGGACCATCCCGACTATGATTTTCGCGACAGGCCGCCGCCCTCTATCGCATTGACGAGCGTATCGCTTCCTTCGCGCAGGTGCTGCCGCAGAATGCTCCCGGCCTTCTTGCCGTCGCGCCGGCGGCAGGCGGCCAGCAGGTCGCGATGTTCCGCCTGCGATCGGGCGCGATGGTGCGACATGCGCGGGCCCGCTGCAGACTGGCCAGCATTGATAGCGAGATTCCCCGCGCCGATGGTCTCTGTCGAAAATCTCTGCAGGGCTCTGCCCAGCGCAGGCGTGGCGCCTATGCTGCCGTGGCCGGCCGATCCTTGAACAGGACCGGATCAGCTACGGCTGGCTCCGCATACCGTATGCGCAGGCGCAGAAATGGCGCTTCGATGCAGGTGTAGCTGAGATAGCCGATCGGGATCGTCGCCAGGAAACACAGCAAGGACCAGAGGCAGGCAATGTAGAAATTGCTTATGCCCATGACGTTCGTGTTTATGAACGCCGCCAGTTGCATGACGAAGAACAGGTGCAGGAGATAGATCGAATAGCTGTAGGCCCCAGCCTTCTCCAGGATCTTGAATGGCAGGCCTGTTCGCTTCCTTGGAAAGCTGGTGTCGTAATAGGCGATCCCAAATGAATAGGCCGCCGCCTCCACCGTCGGCAGGATGATCCATATCCAATGTGGCGAGGGGTATCGCTGTAGCTGGTAGAATCCCCCGGCGGCATCAAACCACCAGAAGAACCCCGAAAAGGCCAGCAGTACGGCCAGCGCCAGCCAGTGCCGGTCCTTCGCATAGGCGCGGAGATGGAAGGCAAGGATGCCGGCGAGAAACTGATCGGCATGGCCAATGATGGTCCAGGCCGCCGCCGACTGCACCTCGCCGAACTGCGCGTAAAGCGCCCACCTCAGCAAAATGGCTGCAGCGATAAACAGCAAAGGGGCGAACAGGAAGCGTCTGGACGCCATCAGCAGGAACGGCAGCAGGATGTAGAAGTGAGCTTCCACGGTTATCGACCAACCGCCGTTCGGGAGGGTGGGAAAGATCACCCCCTTCCCGACGTCGGTGAAATAGCCGCCCAGGGGTTGGCCTGCCATAGATACGCGGCAAGCCTCGACGGCTATCACGGCCAGCAAGAGCGGAAGCAACCTCAGCGCCCGGTTGGCGAAGAAGGGCAGATAGCTGACTTGTTTCCCATCAAGAAGCTTGGCGAACAGGTAGCCGGAGAGCGCCATGAACAATGAAACTCCGGTGAACCCCTCATCCAGCAGGCTGAAAATGGGCACGGCAGGCACGAAATCATAGGGCACCGGCCCCTCGGGAGACTGATGGAGGAAATGCCAGGTGAAGACCAGGAACGCCGCTAGGCCACGAATATGGTCCAGCGCCGGATAGTGTTCTCCAGTCGAAGATCTCATGATTCAGACCAGGCGTCCGGGCGTTCAACGATCATCGCCATGTCGCGCGGTCCAATACCCGCAACCGTGGCCGCAGAGCGAGGGTCCGCTCGCCAATGCCTAGTTTGTCTGCCTCTCGTTAATTTACACTTCCATCAGATGGAGAAAATTGATGTCCGGCGCGGCCAGCCGCAATCGCCGGAAACCGCGCGGGATGTACCGGGACGCAGCCGTGTCGATCAATCGACCTCCACGGCTACCACCGCCGCGCAGTCCCCGGCCTTGACCAGGCCGGGAAAATGCCGTGCCGCCAACATGCCCGGCATTTTTGCCCGGATCTCCTGCGGGGCAATGCCTGTGCGGCCAACCGAATGGATCCGTGCCAGCACCGCGCCCTCTTCGATGGGCTCGCCGAGATCGACCATGGTTTCGATCATGCCGTCCTCCTCGGCGAAGGAGAAGCAATCGCCTGACGGCATGTCCAGCCATCGAGTTCTGCTCTTCTCGACCGCGCCATCCACGATGCCGGCATGGCGCAGCACATTGAGAATGCCGCGCCGCGCGATACGCACGGTTTGCGCACGCGAGGTGCCGCCACCGCCCAGTTCGGTGCTGACGAAGACCTTGCCCATCTCCTCGGCCGCCGTGTCGTACATGCCGACCGAGTCGATTTCGATCATGCGCATCGCGAACGGAGCCGAGAATGCCGCCACCGCATCGAAGGCTTTTTGCTCCAGCGCCTTGTCGGGCAGTGTGTGGGCCGCGCAGAACGGCACGAAGTCCAGCGTCTTTCCCCCAGAATGAAAGTCGAAGACGATGTCGGCTCGAGGCAGCAGTTCACGCTGGAAATAGTCGGCGATCTTCTCGGTCACCGTGCCGTCCGGCCGTCCGGGAAAGCTGCGGTTCATGTTGCCCTTGTCGATCGGCGAGGTCCGCGTGCCGGCGCGGAAGGCTGGATAGTTCATCGCCGGCACGATGATCACCGTACCGCTGACATTTTTCGGGTCGAGCGTGCGGGCGAGATCGTAGAGCGCCAGCGGCCCTTCATACTCGTCGCCGTGGTTGCCGCCGGAAAGCAGCGCCGTCGGCCCCTTGCCGTTGCGGATGACGCAGATCGGGATCATCACCGAACCCCAGGCCGAGTCGTCTCGGCTGTAGGGCAGGCGCAGGAAACCGTGCTGGACGCCGTCACGGTCGAATTCGACGGTCGGCGCGATCGGCGACGGGCGGACGCTGGACATCGGGCTCAATTCTTCACCACCAGTTTGCGCGGAACATTGGCCAGGCACTCTACACCGGTTTCGGTGATCAGGATGGACTCGGTGATCTCCAGCCCCATCGTCTCCAGCCAGAGGCCGGTCATGAAGTGGAAGGTCATGCCGGGCTTGAGTTCGGTGCGGTCACCGGGGCGCAGGCTCATCGTGCGTTCGCCCCAGTCCGGCGGATAGGACAGACCGATCGAGTAGCCGGTGCGGTTGTCCTTGACGATGCCATACCTTTTCAGCACGGCGAAGAAGGCATTGGCGATGTCCTCGCAGGCGTTGCCGGGCTTGGCGGCGGCGAGCCCCGCCTCCATGCCTTCCAGTGTCGCCTTCTCGGCATCGAGGAACTCCTGCGTCGGCTTGCCGAGGAAGACGGTGCGCGACAGCGGACAATGGTAACGGTTGTAGCAGCCGGCGATCTCGAAGAAGGTGCCCTCGCCCCGCTTCATCGGCTGGTCGTCCCAGGTCAGATGCGGCGCCGAGGCGTCCACGCCGGACGGCAGCAGCGGCACGATCGCCGGATAGTCGCCGCCAATGCCGTCGACGCCGCGCGTGCCGGCATCATAGATCTCGGCGACGAGATCGCATTTGCGCATGCCGATCTCTATTCTGTCGAAGATGCGTTGGTGCATGGCTTCGACGATGCGGGCGGCCTTGCGCATGTAGTCGATCTCGGTCGGGCTCTTCACCGCGCGCTGCCAGTTGACCAGGGCGGTGGCGTCGACGAAGCGGGCATTGGGCAGATGCTTCTGCAGCGAGGCGAAGGCGGCGGCGGAGAACCAGTAATTGTCCATCTCGACACCGATGGTGAGCTTGCCCCAACCACGATCGACGAGCACGCTGGACAGGAAGTCCATCGGATGGCGTTCCGTCGACTGCACATAGTGGTCGGCGTAGCCGACGATGTTGTCCTGCACGAGATAGGCGGTGCGCCTGGCGCCGTTGGCGTCCTGACCGCGGCCGTACCAGACGGGCTCGCCCGAGGGCGGCACGATGACCGCCTGGTGCACGTAGAAGGACCAGCCGTCATAACCGGTCAGCCAGGCCATGTTGGAAGGGTCGCTGACGATCAGGAGATCGACGCCCTTGGCCTCCATGGCTCGCCGCGTCTTGGCGAGGCGATCCGCAAATTCGCCGCGCGAGAATTTCAGGTTCGGTTGCATTCTTTTGCTTCCTCGTTTGTTGGGCCCTGGAGCCTGTTTCAACTTCGTCGAACCCGGCTCCAGGAATTTTTGCTTGAGCATGATCTGATCGGAAACCGGTTCGCACTTTTCCGGGTCATGCTTTGCGGCCAGCATCAGCTCTCAAAAGTGGTTCCGGCATTGGCCGCCCGCGCGCGGTCGCGGGCGAACGTGGCGATCGCCGTGTCCTGCACGCCGGTGCCGGTGAGGTCGGCGATGGTGATATCGCTGGCCGAGCGTCTTCCGTGTCGTTCGCCCGCGATGATCTGGCCGAGTTCGGTCACTTCTTCGTCGGCGGCCATCACTCCTGCCGCGATGGCATGATGCAGTTCGCCCAGACGCCGCGTCTGGCGCGCGCTGTCGGCGACATAGAGATCGGCCATGCGCAGGATGGCCGGCGCGATCTCGTTCTTGTGTTCGGCGTCCGAGCCCATGGCGGTGATGTGCTGGCCGGCGGCGATGAAGCCGGCCTTGATCAGCGGCTCGGTCGATGGTGTGGTGGTGACGATGATGTCGGCGCCGGCAACGGCATTTGCTGCATCAGGCTCCGCGCGCACGACAATGCCCAGTCTTTCGCGCAAGCGGGCAGCAGTGGCTTCGGCCTTGGTGGCGTCGCGCGCCCAGATGCGTGCCTCGGCGATCGGCCTGACAAGACGCAGTGCCTCCAGTTGCAGGCCCGCCTGCAAACCGGCGCCGAAGATCGCTGCCACGGTGGAGTCCTCGCGCGACAGATGCTTCGCCGCGACCGCGCCGGCAGCGGCCGTGCGGACATCGGTCAGGTAGCCATTGTCGAGCAGCAGCGCCTCGACCACGCCGGTCCTTGCCGAAAGCAGCACCATCATGCCGCCACCGCTCGGCAGGCCGAGTTTTGGATTGTCGAAGAAGCCGGAGCTGATCTTCACTGCGAAGCCGTCGATACCGGGCACATAAGCGGACTTCACGTCGACCTCGCCGCGATGCTCGGGAATGTCGAGCCGCAGGATCGGCGGCATCGCCACGGGCAGAGTGGCGAGCGCGCGAAAAGCGTTCTCGACGCAGGCGACCGCATCGAGATCGAGCGTCACGATCTTGCGCAGTTCTTTCTCGGTGAGGATGGTCATCCGGCTCATGCTGCACGCTCCGCGATTGCGTCGCCGCAGACGATCTTGCGGTGCGCGTCCATATCGATGTTGCGACCGGAGAGAAGCGCAACCACCGGCCCGCTCGGCTTCACCTTGCCAGAAATCAGCGCGGCGACGCCGACCGCACCGGCGCCCTCGACGATCTCGCGCTCCTGCGCATATGCATGGCGGATGCCGGCGGCGATCTCGTCCTCGCTGAGCAGGACGACGTCGTCGAGCAGGTCGCGGCACATGGCGAAGGTCAGCCTATTGTCGAGGCCGATGCCACCCCCAAGCGAATCCGCCAGCGTCGGCAGTTCCTCCACCAGGACAGGCCGGCCGGCATCGAGGCTCGCCTTCATCGCAGCACCCCGGGCCATCGAAACTCCGATGATTTTTGTGGCGGGGCTGACGCCCTTGACGGCTGCGGCAACGCCAGAAGCCAAGCCGCCGCCGGAAAGCTGTACCAGCACGAGACCGGCGTCAGGAACCTGCTCGATCATCTCGAGCCCGAGCGTACCTTGCCCGGCGACGACATCGGGATGGTCGAAAGGCGGCAGCATGATGAGCTCCTCCTCCGCCACAAGCCGCTCGACCTCCTGCTGCGCGTCGTCCTGGCTGTCGCCGACGATGCGGACCTCCGCGCCGAGCCGGCGGATTTCGTCCAGCTTGTTCTGGGGCACCAGCCGCGACATGCAGATCACCGCGCGCATGCCTTCAAGCTTCGCCGCATGTGCCAGCGCGCGACCGTGATTGCCGGTCGAAGCGGCGACCACGCCGCGTGCCTTTTGCTCCGAGCTCAACGAGGCGACGGCATTCGAGGCGCCGCGCAGCTTGAAACTGCCGGTGGTCTGGCGATGTTCGAGCTTGAGATGCACGGGGACACCGAGACGCTCGGAAAGGATCGGGGACAAAACGGTCGACGTGCGCTCGACTTTGCCGGCGATGCGGTCGCGAGCGGCGCGGATATCGCCAAGGGAGACGGTCGCCATCGTCATCAATCGTGCAGCAGCGGTAGCGTCAGCAGCCGCCCGAATTCGGGACGCGGCGTCTCGTCGCCACACAGCCGCAAGCAGTTCCAGGCTGTTGCCTGGTTGCTGGTCACCACAGGACGGCCGATTGCCTGTTCCATGTCGGTGACCGCAAGCGCGCCGCGCAGCGCCGTGCAGGACACAAACAGGGCATCGGCCTGCGGGTGGGTCGCCTGGCGCGCGAGATCGACAAGGGCTGTCGGGGGGATGCGCGCCATCTCGCGGTCGTCCTCGAAGCCGAGACAGGTGAAGCTGGCGATCTCGAAACCACGCGCGGCGAAGTAGGCCGCCATCGGCCTGGAGGTTTCGACCGTGTAGGGGGTCAGAATGCTGATCCGGCGCAGGCCGAAGGCATTCAGCCCGCGCACGCCGGCCATTGGCGGGGTGACCATGGGAACGCCAGGCTTGGCCGCCTGGATCGCCGTCTCGATCTCGGCATCACCGATCACCACCGAGGCCGACGTACAGGAGTAGCAGATGGCGTCGAGCTTCTCGTCGGGCAGGATCAGGGCCGCGCCCGCCGTCAGCGCCGGCTGCATCTTGCGCAGATTTTCCGGCGTCGTCGGATTGGCATAGGGAATGCGCGCGACATAGACGCCGATGCGCTCGCTTGCCACCATGCGGCGAAAATCCGGTTCGCTGGTGTGATCCGTGGCCAGGATGATCAGGCCGACGCGCTTGTCGAGCGGACGCTCGTCGAGTGATGGCCGTTTCGGATAGACCTTGATCTCGGGCAAAGGTTTCATCGGCTATCTCTCGATCTTGCCGTAACGGCGTTCCAGCCAGCGCAGCAGCACGACCGAACAAAGACTGATGGCGAGGAAGAAGGCACCGACCAGCGTGATCGGCTCGATGTAGCGATAGTAGGTGTTGGCGACGCTTTTGGCCTGGTTCATCAGTTCCAGCACGGTGATCGCCGAGAGCAACGGCGTCTCCTTGAACATGGCGATGAAATAATTGGCCAGCGCCGGGATCATCGGCGGGATGGCTTGCGGGATGATGACGTGGGTCCAGGTCTGCCGGGCGCTGAGATTGCAGGCCTTGGCGGCCTCCCACTGGCCACGTGGTACATTGTCGATGCCGGCGCGGTAGACCTCCGCCGTGTAGGTGCCGTAATGCAGCCCGAGCCCGATGACACCGGCGACCAGCGGCGGCAGCAGGATGCCGATGTCGGGCAGCACGTAGAAGATGAAATAGAGCTGCACCAAAAGCGGCGTGCCGCGGATGAATTCGGCCGCCCAGCCGACGGTGCGTGACAGGGCCTTGTTGGGCGAGCGGCGCGCAAGCGCGATGCCCAGCCCGACGATCGCCGCCAGTACCGAGCCGAGCAGCGTGGCCAGGATGGTGATCTTCACCCCCTGGATCAGCGTCGGCATGATCTGCCATACGAAATTCCAGTCCCACTCCATCAGACGCGCACCCCATCGAGGCCGCGCGCCATGCGGCGCTCCAGCGAGCGCACGCCCCACGAAATGAGCAGCGCCAGGATGAAATAGATGACCAGGATGGTGGCGAACGGCACCATCGTGTTGCCGGTCTGGGCGCGCACCACCTGCGCCTGGAAGGTCAGGTCCGCGAGCGAGATCAGCGAGACCACGGAGGTGGCCTTGAGCAGCTCGATGGCGTTGTTGCCGAAGGTCGGCAGCATCACCAGAAAGGCCTGCGGCAGGATGACATGGCGCAGGCCTTGCCAGCGACCGAGATTGAGCGCGATGCAGGCCTCATGCTGTTCACGGCCGATCGACTGCACGGCCCCGCGCACCACTTCGGCGGCATAGGCGCCGACGTTCAGGCCCAGCGCCAGCACGCCGGCCTGCAGCGGGGTCAGTTCGAGGCCGATCAAAGGCAGCACGAAATAGGCGAAGAACAGCTGCACGAAGATCGAGGTGCCGCGGAAGAATTCGATATAGGCGGTGGCGAGCGCCCGCAAAACGAAGAAACGTGACAGCCGTCCCATGCCGGCAAGAAAGGCCATGATCAGGGCAAGCGCCGACCCCATCAGCGTCAGCTCGATGGTGACAAGCGCTCCCTGCAATATCAGGCCGAGATAGCCGGACCACTGGGTCATTCGGTTTCCAACGTTGGTTTAGCCTTCCTTCTCCCCGTTCCCGGGAGAAGATGCCGACAGGCAGATGAGGGGCTGAGCCATCCTTGCGAAAGTTAGTGCCGCCCCTCATCCGGCCCTTCGGGCCACCTTCTCCCCGTAAACGGGGAGAAGGGAGGAGCAGCTACTTCGCCGCGCAGAGCTTGTCGCGCGTCGTCGACATGGCGGCGGCGGCCGAGAAACCGTAGGGCTCGATGATCTTGGCGAACTCGCCCGACTTCTTCATCTTGGCGAGTTCGACGTCGAACTGATCGCGCAGCGCCTCGTCGCCCTTCTTGAAGGCGGCGCCGTCGCAATAGACAGGGGCGCCCTGCACCGGGGCAATGACTTCGAGGTTCGGGTCGTTGGCCTTCTTCATCAGATCGTTGATCGACAGAACCGGCAGCGAATAGGCGTCGATGCGGCCGTCCTGCACCATCTTCAGGCCGCTCTGGCCGTCCGGCACGACGATGACGCGTTCGCGCGGCACGCCGGCGTTGAGCGCCAGCTTCTCCTCGGTGCCGCCGCCGGGCGCGCCGATCGTGGCCGATGTGTCCTTGGCGACGTCCTCGTAGCTCTTGAAGCCTTTCGGATTGCCCTTCTTTACCAGCATCGCCTCGGCGTCGCACAGCACAGGCTCGGAATAGGCGACCGCGGCGCAACGCTCCGGCTTCATGAACAGGCCGGCGGTGACGACGTCGAAGCGGCCGGCCTGCAAGCCGGGGATCATGGCGCCATATTCGGAGATCGAGGCGACGATGTCGGCGACACCGAGCCGCTTGAAGATCTCGCGCGCCACGTCCGGTGCCGCGCCCGAGACCTTGCCGTCGGCGGCAACCGCCGTATAGGGCGGCTCGTTCGCGATGGCGACACGGGCGAAGCCCTGTGCCTTCAACTGCTCGAGCTTGCTGTCGTCGGCCGAGCCCGGGATCGAGGCGGCTAGAACCGCCGTCAGTGCCAAGCCGGCGACGCCGGCCAGAATGCCAAGTTTCTTCATTGTTCCCAACTCCTTGTTTCTTGTCTTGGTTTGACTTCTTGTCTTGGTTTGTCTGGGGCGATGCTCCACCCCGCAAAGCGGTCAGACGCGATGTCCGGCCGCGATGATCTTCTTCAGGAAGCCTTGCGTGCGCTCCTGCTTGGGATGGCGGAAAATCTCGTCGGGCTTGCCTTCCTCGACGATTTTGCCGCGATCGAAGAACAGCACCCGGTCGGCAAAGTCGTGGGCAAAACCCATTTCGTGGGTGACCAGCAGCATGGTCATGTCGGTCTCGGCGCAAAGCCGCCACAAGACGTTGAGCACCTCTTCGACCAGTTCCGGATCGAGCGCCGACGTCACCTCGTCGAACAGCATGATCTTCGGCTGCAGCGCGAGCGCCCTGGCGATCGCCACGCGCTGCTTCTGGCCGCCCGACAGTTGCGCCGGCATCGCCTTTGCCTTGTCGGCCATGCCGACCATGTCGAGCAGTTCCATCGCCCGCTTCTCGGCGGCGGGGCGCGGCATGCCCTTGGTCAGCATCGGCGCCAGGGTCACATTGTCGATGACGCTCTTGTGCGGAAACAGGTTGAACAGCTGGAACACCATGCCGATCTTCTGGCGCATCCGCGCCAGATGCCTCTCGTCGGCCGGCAGCAGCTGACCGTTGCGCTCCATATGATAGAGCTGCTCGCCCTCGATCTGGATGTGGCCGCCATCGATGCGCTCCAGCGTCATCAGGATGCGCAGGATCGTGGTCTTGCCCGAGCCGGAGGGACCGATCAGCGCCAGCTTCTCGCGCGGCATGACCTGCATCGACAGGCCGTCCAGCACCTTGAAGGCACCGAAGCTCTTCGAAATGGCATCGACCTTGATGATGGGTGCGGACAAATGAATTTCCCCGTGCTGGAGAAGCCTGTGCCCTTAACGATGCGGAACGCGCCAAATCATGTCAATTGGGAAAATAATATCATGACAATTATTCTGATTGCGCACATTTTCCGGTCAATCGTGGCTGGCTTTTTGGGCATGCCGTCGTCCCGAAACCGCTTCGCACTTTGGGCGACATGCTCAGATAGCGAGCAGCAAATGCTCCGGATCGCCAAGCAGCAGCTTGGTGACAACGCCGAGACCGGCGCGCAGTTCCCCTTCGGTGGTCGAGCCCAGCGAGATGCGCACCGCCGGATGCCAGGGCGCATCCGAAATGCGGAACGATGTGCCCGGCGCGATCGCCACGCCCTGTAGCCGTGCTTGGGCGACAAAGCCCTCCTCGGCGCGGTCGTCGGGCAGTTGCAGCCAGACATGCAGCCCGTCGCGCCGGGCGCGATAGTCGATCCCTGCCAAC
The DNA here is from genome assembly GCF_002294905.1 of Mesorhizobium sp. WSM4308. Taxonomy (NCBI): domain Bacteria; kingdom Pseudomonadati; phylum Pseudomonadota; class Alphaproteobacteria; order Hyphomicrobiales; family Phyllobacteriaceae; genus Mesorhizobium; species Mesorhizobium sp. WSM4308. Next base: position 425,303 of record NZ_NSFW01000001.1, read on the forward strand.
ACTTCGGCGGCGATATCCTGCCGCCGCCGTAACGCGGCGCGCTGCCAGCGCACCAGTTCCATCGCCGTGCCGTCGGTCACCCATTTGGTGGCGATCTCGGCTACCAGCGGCGTTGCCATCCAGTTCGACACCAGATGCCGGTTGGCGACGGCGGCGACATAGCGGTCGGGAGCCGCGAGATAGCCGATGCGCAGGCCGGGCACGGTGATCTTGGTGAAAGAGGTAACATAGAGCGTACGCTCCGGGGCAAAGGCGGCGACCGGCGGCGGCCGGTCCTCGACCAGCGGCCCCAGCACGTCGTTCTCGATGATGGCGATGTCATGCTTGCGCGCAACCGCCGCGATTTCTTCGCGCCGCCGCGCGTCCATGAGCGTTGCCGTCGGGTTGATCACCGAGGGTTGCACGAACACCGCGCGGATGTCGGAAAGGCGGCAGGCCTCGTCCAATGCCTCCGGGATCAGGCCGTTATCATCGATCGGCAGGCCTTGGAGGTTGAAACCGAGATAGCGGGCCAGCGGCACCAGCGTGTGGTGGCCGATCGCCTCGGTGGCAACGGTCGAGCCAGGCGGCGCCACGCTCATCAGCGCCACCGTCATGCCGGCGGTAGCGCCATTGGTCAGGCTGATGTTCTGCGCTGAAATGTCGAGCCCGCACAATTTCAGCCATTCGACCGCCACCGCACGATGGCGCGGAAACACCATGTTGGGCCGGAAAGACAGCGCCGAACTCGACGGCAGGTTTTCAGCGAGCCAGCCCAGCGCCTGCTTCAGCCGCTCCAGATGCATCGGCTCGCAGACCGGCTTCAGGATGGAGAGATCAATGACCTCGCCGAGACGCTCGGGCAGATAGGGCGGCTCCGGCTCGCGGCGCTGCGTCTGGACGAAGCTGCCACGGCCGATCTCGCCCGAAATCAGGCCGCGCCGGATCAACTCCTCATAGGCGCGGCTGACCGTCTGCACCGAAAGCTTGAGATCATCGGCCAGCCGTCGATGTGTCGGCAGCCGCGCGCCATTGGCAAGACGCCCGTCATGGATGGCGCGCGCGAACTGATCGGCAAGCGATTGATAGGCTGGCCGCCTTATGAGCGCGGGATCGGGTTGCCACAATGTCATGACTTATTAGAGATCGAAATCAGTGCAATTGACAATCGAAATAATGCGCCATCATGGTACTGTGGACGAAAAAAGTGGGCGCTGATGACTGCTGCGAAACTCGACGCGATCGACCTCAAAATCCTCGACGCCATCCAGCGCGACGGGCGCATCACCAAGCTGGCGCTGGCCGAGCAGGTGGGGCTGTCGCCGACCCCATGCTGGATGCGGCTGCGCAAGCTGGAGAAGGCCGGCATCGTCTCGGGCTATCACGCAAGGATCGCCATGCGCGTCGTGGCGCCGGTGGCCACCGTACTGATGGAGGTGACGTTGGCCAGCCACCGCCAGGCCGATTTCGACCGCTTCGAGCGTGTCATCCGCGATATCCCCGAGATCGTCGCCTGCTGGTCGGTGGGCGGCGGCGTCGACTATGTGCTGAAGGTGATGGCTCGCGACATCGATGCCTATCAGCGGCTGGTCGACGGCTTGCTCGACCGCGAGATCGGCATCGACCGCTACTTCACCTACATCGTCACCAAGACGGTGAAGGAAGAGATCGCACTTCCCATCGCCGAGTTGCTGCCGGTGTCGCCGTAGTGCCGGAGACATCGTCTGCTGAGGCGGCACAATAGAGAGAATCTCTCTACTTCAGGACACCCAAACAGCCTCTCTGTCTGCCCACGATGGATAGTCTCCCAGGATCAGACCGAACCGGGAGGCTTCGACCATGTCCGCGCATTTCGCCCGCTCGCATCGCCATGAGGCGCTCGACCGCCTCGCCGACCGCCGTCTGCTGCGCGAACTCGCCTATGTCGACGGCCACTGGACGGCGAGCGAGGGCGCCGAAAGCTTTGAGGTCACCGATCCGGCGACAGGAAGCACGGTCGCCTTCGTCGCGGCGCTGGATGCACGGCAAACGACAAAAGCAATCGATGCCGCCGCGCGCGCTTTTCCGGCCTGGCGGTCGCTGCTGCCGCAGGAGCGGTCAAGAATCCTGCGAAAATGGTTCGAGCTGATCATCGCCGCGAAAGGCGACCTCGCGCTGCTGATGACCCTGGAACAGGGCAAGCCCTTGCAGGAATCGCTCGGCGAAATCGACTATGCCGCCTCTTTCGTCGAGTGGTATGCGGAGGAAGCCAAGCGCCTCAACGCCGAGAGCGTCACCAGCCATCTGGCGAATGCGGAAATGATGGTGCGTCGCGAGCCGCTCGGCGTCGTCGGCATTGTCACGCCGTGGAATTTCCCCTCGGCCATGCTGGCCCGCAAGGCGGCCGCCGCCCTTGCCGCCGGCTGCACCATCGTCGCGCATCCGTCCTCGGAAACGCCGCAGTCGGCGCTGGCACTGGCCGAGCTTGGCGAGCGCGCCGGACTGCCGGCCGGCGTCTTCAACATCGTCACCGGCAAGGCCGCGACGATCGTCGGGCGGATGTGCGAAGACGCGCGCGTCCGCGCCATGAGTTTTACCGGCTCGACCGAGATCGGCAGGCTGATCGCCGCGCAGAGCGCGCCGACAATGAAGCGGCTGGTGATGGAGCTTGGCGGCCACGCTCCACTGATCGTCTTTGCCGATGCCGATCTCGACAAAGCGGTAAACATCGCCATCGACGCCAAATTCGCCACATCGGGCCAGGATTGCCTCGCCGCCAACCGCACCTACGTCCAGCGGCCGATCTACGATCGCTTCTGCGCCGCCTTCGCCAAGCGGATCGAGGCGCTGCGGACCGGCAATGGCCTTGACGACACGACTGACATCGGGCCGCTGATGCATGAGCGCGCTGTCCAGAAAGTCGAGGAGCAGGTCGCCGATGCGCTCGCCCACGGCGCACGTTGCCTTGCCGGCGGCAAGCGACATCAGGCCGGGCCGCTGTTCTACCAGCCGACGCTGCTGGCCGACGTTTCCGACGCGGCGCTGATCATGCGCGAGGAGACTTTTGGGCCGGTCGCCGCGGTGACGCCATTCGACAGCGAGGGCGAGGTGATCGCCCGCGCCAATGCCACCGAATATGGCCTCGTTGCCTATGTCGTGACCGAGAGCGGCGCGCGGCAGCAACGCATGGGCCGCGCGCTCGACTACGGCATGGTTGCCATCAACCGGGTGAAGATCACCGGCGCGCCGATCCCGTTCGGCGGCGTCAAGCAGTCCGGCATTGGTCGCGAAGGCTCGCGCCACGGGCTCGAAGCGTTCACCGATCTCAAATATCTCTGTCTCGATGTAGCCTAAGCTGCAGCGGAATCGCCCTTTCGTCAGGAGTAGAAAAAATGCTCGACCAGTCCAACGAACTCAACGCCTGGGATCGCGACCACTTCTTCCATCCCTCGACGCATATGGGCACGCATGCGCGCGGTGAATCGCCGACCCGCATCATGGCGGGCGGTGAAGGCGTGACCGTCTGGGACAACAATGGCAGGAAGAGCATCGATGCTTTCGCCGGCCTCTATTGCGTCAATGTCGGCTATGGCCGCCAGAAGATCGCCGATGCCATCGCCACCCAGGCGAAGAACCTCGCCTACTATCATGCCTATGTCGGCCACGGCACCGAAGCCTCGATCACGTTGGCCAAGATGATCATCGACCGCGCGCCGAAGGGCATGTCGAGGGTCTATTTCGGCCTCTCCGGCTCGGACGCCAACGAAACCAACATCAAGCTCATCTGGTACTACAACAATGTGCTCGGCCGGCCGGAGAAGAAGAAGATCATCTCGCGCTGGCGCGGCTATCACGGCTCGGGCGTGATGACGGGATCGCTGACCGGGCTGGAGCTCTTCCACAACGCCTTCGACCTGCCGCGCGCGCCGGTGCTGCACACCGAAGCGCCCTATTATTTCCGCCGCGCCGACCGCTCGATGAGCGAGGAGCAGTTCTCGCAGCACTGCGCCGACAAGCTCGAGGAGATGATCCTGGCCGAAGGTCCCGAAACCGTCGCAGCCCTTATCGGCGAGCCGATCCTCGGCACCGGCGGCATCGTGCCGCCGCCCGCCGGCTACTGGGAGAAGATCCAGGCGGTGCTGAAGAAGTATGATGTGCTGCTGGTCGCCGACGAAGTGGTTACCGGCTTTGGCCGGCTGGGCACCATGTTCGGCTCCGATCATTACGGCATCAAGCCGGACCTGATCACCATCGCCAAGGGCCTGACCTCGGCCTATGCGCCGCTGTCGGGCGTCATCGTCGCCGACGGAGTGTGGAAGGTACTGGTCGATGGGTCCGACAAGCTCGGCTCGCTCGGCCATGGCTGGACCTATTCGGGGCACCCGATCTGCGTTGCCGCCGGTGTCGCCAATCTCGAACTGATCGACGAGATGGATCTGGTGACGAATGCCGGCGAGACCGGTGCCTATTTCCGTGCCGAGCTCGCCAAGGCCGTCGGCGGCCACAGACACGTTGGCGACGTGCGCGGCGACGGCATGCTGGCGGCGGTCGAGTTCGTCGCCGACAAGGACGACCGGGTGTTCTTCGACGCTTCGCAGAAGATCGGGCCGCAAGTGGCGACGGCGCTGGCCACCAGCGGGGTTATCGGCCGCGCCATGCCGCAGGGCGACATTCTGGGCTTCGCGCCGCCGCTCTGCTTGACGCGCGAGGAGGCCGACATCGTCGTCTCGAAGACGGCGGATGCGGTGAAAAGCGTGTTCGCCAATCTCTGAGATCGACGATGAACGCCATGACCGCAACCGTTCCCCCCACCATGGCCGCCGTGCTGCTCACCGGGCACGGCGGACCGGAAAAGCTCGTCTACCGCACCGATGTGAAAGTACCCTCGCCCGCACCGGGTGAAGTGTTGGTCAAGGTCAGTGCCTGCGGGATGAACAACACCGACGTCTGGGTGCGCCAGGGGGCCTATGGTACGGAGGAGGATGCCGGCGCCGTGTCGACCTGGCGGCGCCAGGGCAACACGCTGACATTCCCGCGCATCCAGGGCACCGACACGGTTGGCACCATCGTTGCCGTCGGCGAAGGCGTTTCGCCGGACCGCATCGGTGAGCGGGTGATGGTCGATTTCTCCATCTACAACCGCGACGACGATTCACTGGCCGACATCGACTATATGGGCCATGGCCGCGACGGCGGTTACGCCGAGTACCAGACCGTGCCGGCGCAGAATGCGCATGTCGTCGACACGGATATGAGCGACGTGGAACTCGCCACCTTCTGCTGCGCCTACCTGACCGGCGAACAGATGCTGGAACGCGCTGGCTTGAAAGCCGGCGAGTGCGTGCTCGTCACCGGAGCCTCGGGCGGCGTCGGCTCCGGCATCGTGCAATTGGCGCGGGCGCGCGGCGCCATTCCCTACGCCGTCGTCGGCAAGGGCAAGGAACAGGCGGTGCTCGACATCGGCGCCGCAGCCGTCATCACCCGTGGCGTCGCCGATCTGCGGCGGGTCGTGGCTGAAGTGACCGGCGGCCAGCCGATCGATGTGGTGGCCGATCTTGTCGGCGGCGCGATCTTCAACGACCTTCTGCGTATTCTGCGGCCCGAAGGCCGCTACACCACCGCCGGTGCGATCGCCGGGCCGGTCGTGCAGCTCGATCTCAGGACCATGTATCTCAAGCAATTGCAGTTGCATGGCTCGAGCCAGGGCACGCGGGCGGATTTCCGCCGGCTCGTCGGCTACATCGAGGCGAAAAAGATCCGGCCACTGGTCGGCGGCGTCTACCGGCTCTCCGATTTTCACCGCGCACAGGCCGACTTCGTCGCCAAGGATTTCGTCGGCAAGCTGGTGGTGGTACCTGATGCCGTCGCGGAGCGGCCGGCGTAGTTCCTGGCCCCCCGCTTTAGCCACCTTCTGCCGCTGTCCCAATGGGAATGGCTTGCAGTCGTGTCCGCGAGCCGTCACAAACGGCGACGCCCGTAGTCATGCTGGGCATCTGGTCGCGGGATACAGGCGAGACATGACAGGCCGAATGATATTGCTCGATGCCAAGCCGCTCGGCGTGGCCGACGTCGCAGAGATCGCACGCCGCAACGCCCGACTGATGCTGGGCGAGGAGGCGATGCGCCGCATCCGGGCGAGCCGCGCCCTGATCGAGCATCTGACCGGGCTTGGCAAGCCGATGTACGGCGTCACCACGGGCCTGGGCGCCTGTGTCGACACGCCGCTCGCGCAGGCGGACCTGATCGCCTTCCAGCACAGCGTACCGCTCAGCCACAGCATGGGCATCGGACCGGCGCTGCCCACCGAGGCGGTGCGGGCACTGATGACCGCGCGCATCTCGGGCATGGCCGCCGGTGGCACCGGCGCGTCCGAGCGCGTGGTCATGGGCCTTGTCGCGGCGCTCAATGCCGGCGTCCATCCGGTGATCCCGACCTGGGGCTCGATCGGCGCGGCCGACCTTGCCCATCTCGGCCATATGGCGAGGTCGCTGCGCGGCGATGGCGAGGCGGAATTCCAGGGCAGGATCATGCCCTCCGCCGAGGCGCTTGCCTTGGCGGGGCTCGAGCCGCTGCACCTGCGCGAGAAGGACGGCCACGCCATCATCGTCGCCAACAGCCTGTCGACCGGAACGGCGTGCCTGTGCCTCGAAGACGTCGCCCATCTCATCGACTGGGCGCTGGCCGCCGTGGCGCTCAACTACGAGGCGTTTCGCTCCTCCCTCACCGCGATCGACGAGCAGGCGCTGGCCGCACGGCCGGCCTTCGGCCAGCGCGAGATCGGCGCGCGGTTGCGCGCGGAGCTGGCGGGAAGCGGCTTGTGGAAGGACAGGGCGGCGCGGCGCCTGCAGGATCCGCTCAGCTATCGCTGCGTGCCACAGGTCTGGGGCGGTCTGCTCAATGCGTTCGAACAGGCGCGGCTGGCTACCGAGATCGAACTGACCCATTCGGGCGACAACCCGGTGATCCTGGCCGACGGCGGTCGGGTGATTTCCAACGGCAATTTCGACCTGACGGCAATGACGCTCGCCTGGGAGCAGCTCGGCCAGGCACTCGCGCATTGCGCGGTTGGCACCGCCAACCGCTGCATGAAGCTGATGTCGCCGACAACAGCCGAACTGCCGCGTTTCCTGTCGGCGAGAGGCGGTAGCCGTCAGGGCTATGCGGAACTGCAGAAGCCCTTGTCCGCGCTGGAAGCCGAAATCCGGCACCTGGCCAACCCGATGTCACTCAGCCCGCTCGCCGTTTCGGACGGCATCGAGGACCAGTCCTCGATGGCGCCGCGTGTGGTGGCCAAGACGGCGGAGATCATCGAGCGCATGCGCTATCTCGTGGCGATGGAGCTGATCTTCGCGGCGACGGGCGTGGAGTTGCGCGGTGTCCTCGACAGCATGGGCGAAGGGCCGCAGCGCACCTTCGCCGCCGTGCGTGCGCTCGTCAGCCCGCTCGACGACGACCGCGAGATGAGCACCGAGATGACGCGGGTGGCGCGGATGGTGGCGGGTCCGCGCCACTGAGCCGACGACCGGTCCGCCACAGTCGGCATCCGGATCTTCCAGCGCGAACCCCAGACGTCCAGCAACCAACGCGCGCGGTCCGCCACCGGGGCCATCGGTGTGTTCGGTCGCCGCAAAACTCATGTTCGGCGCATGCGTGGCATGCAATGCATCAAGACATGAAAGAAGAGATGTTGCGAAATTGCTTGCCGATACGGCATGAGCATATTAGGAATAACAAATTCGTTCTTCCATGAGTTGAAATAACGGAACCTGCGCTTGGCTACTGCAAGCAATTCGGAAGTATCCGAGAGGGCCAAGGCCCCGATATGCGGTTCGCAGACGAGAATGTGCCGCCCCTGGAGTGCATTGCCGAATGTTTGCCTGACCTGACACCCCTGATCCTGTCTGGGAGGAGCCCATGGCCAACACCTACAAGGTCCATTTCGTCAGCAATCGAAACCCCATTGTGAACAGCCAAGGGCGTATCACCGGTTTCGGCCCCAATCTCAGCCAAGCTCAAGGCGTCGATATTCGCTACGGAGAGGTCCAGGTGACGGTCACCGGAGCTCCCAAACAGGGCAAGATCGTGCCTGGTACCCTGGCTGTGTATGACGAGAAGATACTCGTCGAGAAGGGCAAGGCTCAAATTCGCGGAAGCGACCAGATGTTTGCCGCGCTTCATCCGGCGCTCGTTTCGGCAAAGACGATCATCCTGTTCGCGCACGGCTTCTTCAACACCTTTTCCGACAGCGTCGAACGCGCGGCGACGATCCTGAGCTTCTACGGAATAGATGCGGAGATCATCGTCTTCAGTTGGCCCTCTGCCGGCACATTGATCGGCTACCAGCATGACCGGGCAACATCACGACAGAGTGGTCCGGCCTTTGCCCGGGTTATCCGCAGGCTGGTGACGGAGCTTGCCGGGCTTTCCCGGACCGCGCCGCGTCCGACCGTTCACCTACTCTGTCACAGTATGGGAAACTATGTGCTGCGTTTTGGTGTTCAGTCATTGCTGGCGCAGCCGCTAGATACAAATCTCGGTCAGGTTCAACCAACCGCACCGGCCACACATCTTCCGACCATCTTCAATCAGATCATTCTCGCTGCCGCCGACGAGGATTCCGACGCGTTCGACCGGCAGGACAAACTAAAGGCGCTGCCCGACCTAGGGCGCGCCGTAACCGTCTACTATACCCATGAGGATTGGGTGCTGACGTTCCTGAGCGCCGGGATCGAATTCAACGGCCCCCGGCTCGGCGCCGGAGGACCCGACAATATGGCAACCATCAGCGACAAGGTGAGTGCGGTGGACGTGAGCGACGTCGTTCCAGCTGGACTCAACATGGATAGCCATCAATATTATCGGCTCTATACGCCCGTGCGCGACGATGAAGTCGCGGTGCTGGCGGGCCAGGCGCCCGACAAGATCCACAACCGGGCGGCGACGGGCGTTCCACACCGATATCGGATCGAGCCGGCGGTGGGTTGAATATCGAAGATTGCGGCGGAGTGTCTCGTTCAGACCTGCTGGCGTGATAACCCGCTCCGGCAGCGCGACGTTATTGATAAGGGCCTCTGAGGTTGAGTTTCTCGGCCAGAAGACAGAAGCGGTCGATCAGCCGGACATGTTCTTCACCGTGTTCGCCGACAATCGCGCCGCGCTCTGCGGGCGGCGCGTCCGACAGAACCTTCCACAGCCGGCTTTGCCGATCACAGATATCCGCCAGTTCGGAGCAGTCGCTGGCAGTCAATTTCAAAAAATGATCCGCCGTCACCGGTCCAATGCCAGGAGGCGTCGTCGCCCCCAGGGAAAGATAACCCGGCGGCACGGTGCCTTTGGCATTGGTCACCGATTTGCGGCAGATGAGGTCGAACAGCTGGTCGACGGCCTGTTTGGCGCCGGCGACGCGCGACGGATGGTCCGTATCAGCCGCGGCATGCGGCAGAAGTTCAAGTTTGTCGCCGTGCCTCTCGACGAGGTCGAGATAAGGCAGCATCGGGCCAGACAGACGCCCGGTTGAGGCATCCCTGAACAGATCGGCATCGATGGCGGCGTGGCGCACCCGCCCTGCGTCCAGCGCCTCGCCAAGCGCCACAACGTCGACGAGCTCGCCGCGATCGTAGTTGACCAGCACAGCGCCCTTGTTCATGCGGCTCAGAACATCGGCGCCGATGAGCCCGGCATTGGCGTAGCGGCCGGTCTGCGTATCCTGCTTGCCCAGGCCGACATGGACGCTGAGCACATCGGCTCCCTCAGCCGCGTCGGCGAGGTCCGCCGCGAAGGCAAAGCCCTCGGCTTCTACCCAGTCGCGGTGCCGTGGCCTGGCATGGATCACCACGCGCATGCCGAAGGCACGGGCGAGCTTGGCCACTTCCCTGCCGATATTGCCGTAGCCGATGATCGCGATCGTCTTGCCTTCGAGTTTTTCGGTCGGGAAAACACGCAGTTCCCTGCCGGTGTCGAAATCGCCGCGTGCCACCCGGTCGTGAAGCAAGCCGACCGGGAGATCCGGCAGCACTTTCAGGATTGCCTTCATCACCATCTGCGCGGTGGCGCGGCTGTTGATGCCGGGCGTGTTCATCAGCACCGCGGTGCCGCCCTCGCCGCTGCCGCCGCCCCAGGAGCGCGAGCCCATATTGCCGGTGCCGGCTCCAATCCGCACGCCGGCCAGCGCAAAGACGGTTTCGGCAGGCAGGAAGGTCGCTGCGGCGATGACGGCGTCATAGCGGCCGTCGCCGGCGGCTTCGATCAGCTCCTCGCGGGTGCTGAGGTCCGGCTGGTAGAAGAAATGCACCCGACCTCGCTCGAGGCCCGCTTTGTCGCCAAGCGCGGACAGCTGGAAGCGCCCGCCCTTGGCTTCGATATGGGCGCGCACTTCGCCGGGATCAGGCTTGCCGTCAGGTCCGAAGCGCAGGCCGACCAGATCGCTGATCAGCACGGCGTAGGCGCTTTGCGGATCGATCGGCTCGACGGCCTGGGTATTGGTGTTTGCGGTCACGTCGTTTCCCCATGCAAGAACGAAAAGGTTGCCGGTACGGCAGCGCGCTCCGATTAATCAGAACCTATCCGCCCGGAAGGGCGTCAGATCGATCGTCGGCGGCAAACCGGCGGCAAGTTGCGACACGATCTTGCCGGTGACGGCGCCGCCGATGAGGACTTGATGACCATTGCCGAAGGCATGGATGACGTTCTTGGCCCGTGACGCCCGGCGGCCCGATCTAAAGGCTGGGTCCCAGCTTGATCGGGCTGCCGTCGCTGAAGCGGGATTGACGGAACCTGTGAAGATCATGTCCGATCTCGTTTCCCTGGACGAGGTCGGACACGACACGGCCCATCCCGGGTCCGATGCCGAAGCCGTGACCGCTCATTCCGGTGGCGATGACGAGACCCGGAATTGCGGCGGCACGATCAACGACCGGCACGACATCCGGCATCGCATCGATCATGCCCGCCCAGGTCGCCTTGATCGGCACCGTCTTGAACTGCGGGAAAAGTGCCGAGAATTCGCGCTCGATATCGCGCAATGCCGAGGCTTTGGGGGCGGGATTGAGGATGCGCATCCGTTCGAACGGGCTTTCCTCGTCCGCGTTCCACCTGCGTGGGGTCGACCAGCCGTCCGGATAGCCGCGCGGCGCCGCCGGCAGGTAGGAGGTGCCAAAAGGATTCGCCATCAGAGCGGGAACGTATTTGGTCGCATGACGAAAGGCGTCAGGCCCGACATAAAGCTGACTGGTGCCTCCCGATGCCAGCGTGTAACCGCCATCCTGCCTGCGCCGGAATGCGATATGGTCGTCGGCCACGGCGCCCGAATGGATTTCGGGCATGGGTCCGGTCGCAGCGACGGTCGCCCTGACGCTGAGCTGCGGGATGGATACGCCGTGCGCGCGCAGGAAGAGCGACGTCCACGCACCGCTCGCCACGACCGCGCTCGAGGTGGCGATACGGCCCTGCTCGGTCCAGACCCCGCTGACGCGTCCAGCCGATATGTCGAGCATGCGCGCCGCACAATTCTCGATGATGGTGACGCCCTCCCGCGCGGCCAGGCGGGCAAGCGCTGAAACCGCGACCCAGGGCTCGGCGCGCATGTCCGATGGGGTGGTCATCGCACCCTTGAAAGAGCGCGACATGGCCGGGATCAGCTTGGCCGTCTCACCCTGGCCGAGGAGACGCGTGTCGACGCCGTGTACGTGAGCGATCTTCAGGAACTTCGCGAAGCCGGCCATCTCCTTGTCGGTTCGGGCGAGGTAGGTAACGCCCGTCTGCTTCAGTCCGATGTCCTCGCCGCATTCCTCGGCCAGTTGCCGCCAGAGGCGTTGCGCTTCGATGACAACGGGCAGTTCATCGGCATCGCGGCCCTGCTGCCGGATCCAGCCCCAGTTCCGCGACGACTGCTCGCCGGCGATGCGGCCCTTTTCCAGCAATGTCACCGAAATGTTGCGCCGCGCCAGGAACAAGGCCGTGGTCACGCCGATGACGCCGCCGCCGATGACCACAACCTCCGAAGCCTTCGGCAACGGTGCTTGAAACTGGATCGGCATCGCTTCGGTGAAGGGAAAACTTGTCAAGGAAGACTGCCCTCTTGCTTTTTGTCGGCCCTGGCTGCTTCCGTGCCGGCGACGCGTGACAGACCTGATAGTCCGTCAAGGCTGGGTCGAGCTGGAGAATCTGCGCGTCAATGCAATGAATTGTTTATGCCAGCAAATGTCGCCTCGACACCCACATGACCTTTGCCGACAAGACCGAAGCGCCCGGCGACGACCGACGGCGGCACCGTATGTCAGGCACAGCGCGATGCCGCCATTGGCCCCTTGAAGGGTCAAGTCGGACACGCGTAACATCTCGTCATCAGAACTGAGTCTGCTTAATGCGTCCGGGCTAATGTCCGGATTGGACTGGATATTTTCCTTGCCGACGGATGCAACCAGCGGCGCGGCGAAGCGCGGCAAATCGTTTGCCCATGTGGCGGAAGCCTCCTGGGGCAAGGGCCTCAGCACCTTGCTGCGCATCGTGCGCATGACGCTGCGCCATCCTTGGCAGGTCGCCATCACCCTCGTCTCGACCTTCATCGCCGCGACGCTGCAGCTTTTCATCCCACGCCTGCTGGGACGCGCGATCGACCAGGCGCAAGGCGTGATGGCCGCGGGTGCCGGCACTGTCGCGGAACAGGCGCTGTGGCACACAGCGCTGACGCTGCTCGTCGTCAGCATCCTGCGCGGTCTCTTCACCATGGCGCAGAACTATTATGGCGAGGCCGTCGGCCATCAGACCGGCTATCAATTGCGGCTCGCCTTTTACGAAAAGATCCAGCGCCTGAGCTTCTCCTTCCACGACAAGGTCCATACCGGGGACCTGATCACGCTCGGTCTGCTCGATCTCGACGGCGTGCGCATGTTCTTTTCCACCGGCATCCTGCGCGTGGTGCTGCTCAGCGTGCTGATCGGCGTCGGCGCCTATCTCCTGATCAGCACCGACCTCGTGCTCGGGCTGCTCAGCCTCAGCTTCGTGCCTTTCGTCGCCTGGCGATCCTCGGTGACCCAGCTCAGATTGCGCAGCACCTGGCTGACGCTGCAGGAGCGGCTGTCGGTGCTGAGCCGGGTGATGGACGAGAATCTGGGCGGCATCCGTGTCGTGCGCGCCTTCGCGGCGCAGCGCCATGAGCTCGCAAAATTCGACCGCGCCAAGCAGGACGCGCTGGAGCTGGCCAATCAGCGCGTCGACATCCGCGTCTCCAACACCAGCGCCATGAACTTTTCCTTCCTGGCCGCCATGGGGCTGGTGCTCTGGTTCGGCGGCCAGAAGGTGATCGCGGGCCAGATCAGCGTCGGTACGCTGGCGCAGTTCCTCACCTTCATGACCATCCTGCAGATGCCGGTGCGCCAGCTCGGCCTGATGGTCAACTCGTTCGCGCGCGCCTCGACCTGCGGCACGCGGCTGTTCGAACTGCTCGATACCGAACTCGACATCGAGGATGCGCCCGACGCCAGGGAGCTCGTCATCACCGAGGGCGTGCTGTGCTTCGACAATGTCGGCTTCCGCTATGAAGGCGCGGGCGATCGCCCGACGCTGTCCGGCATCTCTTTCGAGGCCAGGTCCGGCGAGACGATAGGGATCGTCGGCCCGCCCGGCAGCGGCAAGTCGACCATCGCGCATCTGATCCCGCGCTTCTACGACGTCACCTCGGGCACGATCACCATCGACGGCCAGGACATAAGCAAGGTCACGCTACAATCGCTGCGCAAGGCGGTCGGCGTGGTGCAGCAGGACGCCTTCCTGTTCACCACCTCGATCGAGAACAACATCGCCTATGGCAACCCCTGGGCGCGCGAGACCCGCATCGGGCAGGCCGCCGAGTATGCGCAGTTGCACAACTATATTATCGGGCTTCCGGCCGGCTATACCACGGTCGTCGGCGAACGCGGCGCGTCGCTTTCCGGCGGCCAGCGCCAGCGCCTGACCATTGCGCGCAGCCTGATGCTGCGGCCATCGGTTCTGGTCTTCGACGATTCCACCGCGGCAATCGATGCCGGCACCGAGCAGCGTATCCGCTCGGCGATGAAGCGTTTCGCCAAGGATCGCGTGACGCTGATCATCTCGCACCGGCTGAGTTCGCTGATGCATGCCGACCAGATCCTGTTCGTCGAGGGCGGCCGCATCGTCGAGCGCGGCACGCATGAGGAGTTGCTGGCGCTGGGCGGTCACTATCGCGCGCTTTACGACCTGCAGCTGCGGCCGGACAACGACCGGCTCGAGGGAGCCGCATGATGTCGACGCAGGACGACGACGAGAAGGACGACAAAAGCGGCCGGCCGACCAAGGCCGTCGTCGGCTCGCATCGCGACGAGGAAGAGGTTTTCGGCAAGGCCTATGATCCGCGCATCATCAGGCGCATCTGGAGCTTCGTCAGACCCTATCAGGGCCGGATCTTCATCTCGGTGGCGGCGGTGCTGGTGTTCACGCTGACGCAGCTGGCGATCCCGCTGGTCATCCGCTATGCCATTGACCACGGCATGGCTGCGGGCAGGCTCGACCGCTCGGTGATGATCTCCGCGATCCTCACCTTCACCGTGATCATCCTGATCAACTACGCCGCAAGCCATGTGCAGGAAAGCGTCGTCGGCAAGGTGGCCGAGAATGTGCTGTCCGACCTGCGCCGCGCCATGTTCAGCCATTTGCAGCGCGTGTCGCTGAGCTTCATGGACAAGACCGAGGTCGGCCGGCTGATGTCGCGCCTGCAGGGCGACGTCAATTCGATGCAGGAATTCCTCGAAACGTCTGTCATGTCGGTGGGCGACATCGTGCTGCTGTTCGGCATCGTCACCGTCCTTTTGTGGCTCGATTTCCGGCTCGGACTGCTGACGCTGTCGACCATGCCGATGCTGTTCATCGTGCGGCTGTTCTGGCTGCCGCGCGCCAAGGTCGCCTTCATGGCGGCGCACGAAACCAATTCCATCGCCAACGGGGCACTCGCCGAAGGCATCCATGGCGTGCGCACCGTGCAGAGCCTGGAACGCCAGCACGTCAATTTCGACCTCTATGACGAGAAGGTGCTGGCCAACCTCAACGCCCATCTGCGGTCGGCGAAATATGCGCAGGTGATGGTGCCGATCGTCGACACGCTGACCGGCATCGCCATGGCGACGGTCATTGTCGTCGGCGGTTCGATGGTGCTGTCGCACAGCCTCGATGTCGGCGTCATGGTAGCGTTCCTGTTCTATATCCAACGCTTCTTCGACCCGATCCGTTCACTTACCATGCAGTACAGCGTCATGCAGCGCGCCATGGCCTCCGGCCAGCGTATCTCCGAAGTGCTCGACGTGCCGGTGGATGTCAGCGACAAGGACAATGCGGTGGCCTTGTCGCGCGATACGGACGGCTCGGTCGAGTTCAGGAACGTCACTTTCGGCTACCGGCCGAACCAGCCGGTGCTGAAGAACATCTCCTTCCGCGTCAATCCGGGCGAGACGGTCGCTCTTGTCGGCCCGACGGGATCGGGCAAGTCGAGTTCGATGGCGCTGGTGCACCGCTTCTACGACGTCTGGTCGGGGCAAGTCCTGGTCGGTGGTCATGACGTGCGTGACCTGACGCAGGATTCGCTCGGCGACCAGGTGGCCATGGTGCTGCAGGAGCCGTTCCTGTTCTCCGGCACGGTGCTGGAGAACATCCGCTACCACAAGACCGGCGCAACCCGCGATGAAGTGGTGCGCGCCGCACAAGCGGTCGGCGCGCACGACTTCATCGAACAGTTGCCCGATGGCTACGATACCGAACTCGAACAGCGCGGCGGCAACCTTTCGCTCGGCCAGCGCCAGCTCATCAGTTTCGCGCGAGCGCTGGTGGCCGACGCCAAGATCCTGGTGCTCGACGAGGCTACGGCCAGCATCGATTCCTACACCGAGATGCTGATCCAGAAGGCGCTGATCAAACTGCTGGAGGGCCGCAGCGGGCTGGTCATCGCCCATCGGCTCGCTACTATTCGCGGCGCCGACCGCATCATCGTGCTGCAGAATGGCGAAATCGTCGAAAGCGGCAACCACGAACAGCTGATGCAGAGGAAGGGCCTCTACGCCCGCCTCTACAACATGAACTACGCTTCGTTCGACGACATTGCGGAAGGCGAGTTGGAACTGGACGCCGCGGTCGGCAAGGCGACGTGAACGGCGCCTGCAAGTGGCCGCAATCGTCTACGCCATTTCGGGGCGTCTTGATGCCTCGCGGATCGCCTTGTGCACGCCGCGCTGCAGATCCATGAAGGCCGGGGTCTCCATCACCTCTTCCCGGCGCGGCCGCTCGATGTCGACGTTGAAGGTCTGCATGATGCGTCCCGGCCCGATCCCCATGACGACGATGCGGTCCGACAGATAGACCGCCTCCTCCACATCATGCGTGACGAAGAGAACGGTCAGCCGGTGTTCCTCCCAGATCTGGGTCAGCAGTTCCTGCATCTGATGCCGGGTCAAGGCATCGAGCGCGCCGAACGGTTCATCCATCAGCAGCATCTTCGGCCGATAGGACAGTGCGCGCGCAATGGCGACACGCTGCTTCATGCCGCCCGACAGTTCGGACGGATAGCGGTCGGCGCTTTGCGACAGCTTGACGAGGTCGAGATGCTCGAGCGCGATCTCGCGGCAGGCCGTGCGATCGTAGCCGGCGGCCTTGAGGGCGAACTCGATGTTCTGCCGCGCCGTCAGCCAGGGCAGCAGCGTGTAGGACTGGAAGACGACGCCGCGGTCGAGACCCGGCTGCAGGATCGGCGCGCCATCGATGCTGAGATCGCCGGCGTCGAAGTCCTGCAGCCCTGCAACGATCGACAGCAATGTGCTCTTGCCGCAGCCCGACGTGCCGACGAGCGAGACGAACTCATTGTCGGCAAGATCGAGGCTGATGTCGCGCAGCACTTCCGTGCGCCGCTCGCCGGTGCCGAAGCTCTTGTCGAGACCGGCGATGCGCAATTTGGGAACAGTCATCGGCGGTTCCTCATTGCGAATGGCCATCCTGCCGGAACAGAACCTTCTCCAGCGCCTTCATGACCTGGTCGGTGATGAGACCGAGCACGCCGAGGAGCAGGATGTAGCCGATGATGGTGTTGGTCTGGAAATAGCGCTGCGACACGGTGATACGATAGCCCAAGCCGGATGTCGCCGCGACAAGTTCGGCAAGCACCAGCCAGGTCCATGCCCAGCCGAGGCTGATGCGAAGCGTATCCCAGATGCCCGGCAGGGCGCTGGGCACGACGATGCGCGTCAGGATCTTGCGGTCCGGCAGGCCGAGCGTGCGGCCAAGGCCGATGAAATCGGCGGGAACCCGTTTCACATTGTCCATGATCATCAGCACCTGCTGGAAGAAGGTTCCGATGAAGATGATCAGGAATTTCTGCGTATCGCCGGTACCGGCCCACAGGATGGAGAGCGGCACGAAAGCGACGACCGGCATGTAGCGGATGAAATCCACCAGCGGCTCGATACCAGCCTCCCAGGAGCGGAAGCTGCCGATCAGCACACCGATCGGAATGGACAATGCCGAGGCGATGAGGAAGCCGATGGAAATGCGATACGCCGAGGCCGTGAGGTCCAGCCACAGCGTGCCGTCGGCGGCGAGCTTGGCGATCTGGGTCGCAACGCTGCCGGGCGACGGCAGGAAGATGGGCTTCACCCATTCCAGCCCGGTAGCCGCCCACCAGGCAAGGCCAAGCCCGACAAAGACGGCCACCGCGATCATCAGGAAACGCGACCTGGCGATGGGCGCGCCGATCCCGGAGGATCGGCGGCGCCTGGCCTGTTTCGTGACCGCCTTTGGCGCGGCCGGGCCGGTTTTCGCGGGGGGCTCCGCGGACATCTGCGCTACCACCGCGATCCGGCCTCTATCATTGCGCCGCCTTGACGAAGGACGGATCGATCATCTGTTCCGGCGTCACGTCGGCCTGCAGCAGCTTGGCGTTCTTGGCGGCCGCTTCGACGTCGGCGAATGTCTTGGTGGTGAAATCGCCGGTCAGCGCCGTCTTGTTTTCGGCGAGTGAATAGTAGCGCACGCCATCGAAAGCGGTGTTCAGGTCCTTGACGTCGGAACCGACCGCCTTGGCGATGATGGCGCGGCCGCCGGGTGTGTCTGCATGGTAATCCTTGAGTGCGGCGTCCCAGGTCTTGATCATGGCCAACACCTGGCCGGGCCGCGACTTGATGACCTCGTCGCGCACCACCAGCACGTCGCTGATCAGGCCGGGATCCTCGCCGGCGGAAAACAGCAGCTTGACGTCCTTGTTCTGCGCCATGGCGACGGTGAGGTAGGGCTCGTAGGTGACCGCCACCGGCACGCGGCCGGCGATCAACGCGCCGCCGGCGTCGGAGGCAGGCATCGGAACCGGCTGGACGTCGGCGATCGACATGCCATTCTTGGCGAGCGCGTATTTGAGCAGGATATCGCTGGTCGTGCCTTCCTCGAAAGCAACCTGCTTGCCCTTGAGGTCGGCGATGGAGGTGACGTCCTTGCCGGCGATGATGGCGTCGGCCGTCATCGAGACGTCGAGCAGCAGCACGATCTTCACCGGCAGGCCGGCGGCCACCATGCCCATCGCCGTGTGGGTCGCGATGTTGGCGGCGTCGAGCTGGCCGCTGGCCAAAGCGGCGTTGATGTCCTTGTCCTCGGCAAAATTGACGATCTGGACGTCCGACAGGCCGTTCGTCTTGAACAGGCCCTTGGCGTCGGCGACGTGCCATTGGCCGTAGCCGAGCCAGGGCTCGATGCCGATCTTGAACGGTCCTGCCTCGGGCGTCGCGGGAATGGCCGCGTCGGCCGCGTGGGCCACTGGCGCGGCGGCGAGCCCGATGGCGGCGGCCATCATGAGCGCGCGAAATTGTCCTGCTAGGTTACGCATCATCTCAAGTTCCCCTTGATGATCAGACCGCTTTTTTACCCAGGCATCCGGTCTGGTGAGACTGCGGGTTTCTGCTCTTGCGGCACTGTGCCTCGGCGTCTTGCCCACCACTTCGTGGTGAAGTGCAGGGATATTTCAGCGTCCGCGGGAGCAGATGTCAAGGCTAAAATACATACATGCATATACAAGTTGGTACGGCTCAATTCCCCCATGGATCAGGCGCATCGGCTCGCGCTTTCAGGATCGATCAAGTCCAGGAAGTCGGTCACCCGATCGGCTCCGGCATCGGGCTCGCTGCCGACCATGACCGCGACTGAAAAGGCGATGAGGGAAGAGACCGGCGTGTGGCTGCGCGCGCCGGCGCGCAGGTTCATGACCAGGGTTGGCGACAGGAAAAGCCCTGAACGCAGGACCGCCCGCCAATCCGCCGGCAGCATGCCGCGCCGCTTGAGCTCGAGCAGCAACGGTCGCCACAAAGCAGTGGCCTTGACCTCCAGCAGGTCGCGGCGAACCGGGCTCAAATCCCAGTCCGTGTCGACATGGATGAGGTCTCCGTCCAGCCGCGCCTGAGCGCGAAAAGCGTCTGTCGCGATGGCTGGGTCGTAGAGCCAGAACGGATGGGCGAAGATGTTGTGGAAGGTTGCCTTCACCTCGGCCAGCAGCGTCGGGATATGCGAGCCGGCAAAGGCAGGATCGAAGAAGGACAGATCCGCCCTCCCCGCTTCTTCCGTGTACCAGACATTGGCATTGTGGGCGTCGCCATGCGCGACCACACCGCCGGCATCGGCCAGCCGGTCCGGCCGCAAGCGCTCCGCAGCAGCGTCGAAAAGCTCGCCGATGCTGCTGGTGTAGAGCTGGCCGTTGATGACGAATTTCAGCCGGCAGAACCGATCCCAGCCAAGTTCCATGCCAGGAAAGACAAACGGCTTGCCGACTTAGAAATCCGCCAGCCGGCCGCCCGGCGACGACCGCGTATCGGCGTCGATCAGCCGCTCGTGAAACAGCCGGTGGATCGGCTCGGCCGCGACCTCAGAGACAGTCACAGGGTGCAGCGTCTCGAGATAGACCTCGAGCAGCCTGGCGGACAGGTTGCACTCGGCGAGAACCGCCTCGGGCCGCCTGCCGGCATCGTCCTCGGCATCCAGCGCAAACAGCACATCCGAAAATCTCGGATCGGTGCGGCGGCGATAGACAAGGATCTGCTCACCCGGCTGGGCGGACATGTGGACAGGCTGGTCGACCGGCAGGCCGGCACGCGACAGGATTTCCGCCCGGTAGTATTCGCCGGTCATGGCTTCCTCGCGTTCCTCCTGGTGGAACTTGAAGAAGTAGGCCTGGCCCTCGCTGTCGAATTGAGGCTGTATTTGTCGACATTGATGCGGACGTTGCTGGGGGTCATTGCGAACAGATCGCCCAGCAAGGCCGCCAGCGCGTGTTGCGCCTCGCCGACATCGTGTTGCGCGAGCGCGCGGATCCGCGCCGTGCGGCTGTGCATCAGCGGCCGTCCCTTCCAGCCGATCCGTCCGCAAGGCGCGAAACAGCTCTTATCAGTACATGTACATACATCTGCGTCGAAGATTCCGTGATCTGCGTTGGCTTTCGGCGTCAGTTGGTCTTGGAGGGGGAATAGCGGCTGCCTAGCGAATAGCGGCTGCCGGCATAAGTCAGCTTGCTGATGGTGGCGACGATCGCGCCCGTCCATGTGCGGCGGTGCAGAAACAGGCAGCAGCTGCCGACATCGATATTGAGATGCCGCGCCGTCTCGGCGTCGGCCGGGATCGCCGAGATGATGTGCTCGACCTCGGTCACCGGGGTCTTCTGCATGAGGTAGTCGTAGGTCGCCGTCTTCGAAAAGTCCTGCTTGTCGTAGTCGGGGATCAGGCTCGGATTGACGAAGCGCTCCTCCAGTTGCACCGGCAAATCGTTCTCGAAATTGACGACGACCGAGTGATAGATCGCGACGCGCTTTGGGAACTCGAAGGACAGTGCGAGTTCCTTCGTAGGCATGATGGTTTCCAGCACGAGAACTTCCGAGCGATGCCTGTTGCCGCGCTCGACAATCTCGGCCGCGATGTTGTTGATCTCGATCAGCGTCGATTGCGGACGGGGCGGCGCGATGAAGGTGCCGACACCTTGCAGCCGGATCAGGAAGCCCGCCGCGGTCAGTTCCCGCAAGGCCCGGTGGACTGTCATGCGCGAGACACCCAGCGAAACCACCAGCTCATTCTCGGACGGCAGCTTGCGATCCTTGCCCCACCGGCCTGTACCGATGTTTGTCAAGATGTAGTCCTTCACCTTCTCGTAAAGGGGGCTCGCCGTATCGGGCAAATCGATCATTTCAAAATCCTTTCCGGCAATTTATCGGAAATCAAGCCGGCTCGACAGGTTGCCGCATGCGGATGATTGTTTTCAAGCCGTCGCTTTGCCCCGCCAACAGCCGCTCATAAGTGGCCGCAACATCGTCGAGACCGATCTCGCGATCGATCAGGGAAAGCAGCGGTTCGCTCAACTCACCCAGCATCCGCACGGCGTCGGGCAACTCGTCGGCGAAGGCATGGCACCCCAGCAGCGCGATCTCGCGTTCGACCAGAAGGTTGGGGTCGATGTCGAGACGGCCATGGAAGATGCCGACCATCGCCACAGCGCTGCCGGAATCGAGAACGCCGAGCAACTGGTTGAAAGCGGCGATGCTGCCGGTCGCCTCGACGGCCGCCAGCAGCGGAGCATTGGCGGTCGCGGCGGCAATGGCATCGCGGTCAAGGTCGACGATTGTTGCGCCGGTCACCCGCGCCACGCGGGCGCAGCGGGCCTGGTTGCGGTCGGCGACAAGCACGGTGCCGGCAAAGCTTCGAGACAGCAGCAGCGCAGCGATACCGCCGATCGGCCCGCAGCCGACGACAAGCACCGAGCCTGCCGTCTTTGGCAAACGCCGTACCGCGTGCAGCGCCACCGCGAGCGGCTCCGCCATCGCGGCGACCCGTTCGTCAAGTGCTGCATCGACAACATGCAGCAGTCGCGCGGGTAGAACAGCCTGTTCGGCGAAGCCGCCGTCGCAGACTTCGCCGACAAAGCCCAGCGAAGCGCATAGATGGCGCCTGCCGGCACGGCATTGCGCGCATTCCCCGCACCAGAAGCGGGAATCGGCAATCACCCTGTCGCCGATGGCGACCGTGTCGACGCCCTCGCCGAGCGCGGTCACCGTGCCGGTCAGCTCATGGCCGGCGGTCGAAGGCGAGCGGCTTATCCATTGGCCGGTGCGGAAATTGTGCAGGTCCGAACCGCAGATGCCGGCGGCATCGACCCTGAGCTTCACCCAGCCGGCATCCGGCAAGCCGGGTTCGGCGATGTCCTCCACCCGCAGATCGCTCGGTCCATAAAGCCGTGCCGCCTTCATCGCGATCGTCTCCGTTCAGCCGGCGAGGTAGCGGTCGCGGATCTCCGAGACCGCGTTTTCGTGCGAGCTGAAGCCCTCGTAGCGGGCGAGCCTGCGGGCATGCTTCGCCAATTCCGGATAGGCGGCCGAGGTGACGTAGCCGACAGACGAGCGCTTGACGAAATCAGTCACCGAAAGCGGCCCGTAGGTGCGCGCCCAGCGGCTGGTCGGCAGCACGGCATTAGGCCCAAGGACGAAGTTGGCAAGGGTCACCGGCGTATGCGGGCCCATGAGGATCTCGGCCGCCTCGGTGATATGCCCGAGATGCGCGAACGGCTCGTTCGACAGGATTTCCAGATGTTCGGGCGCATAGTCGTTGATGAAGCGGTAGCTGTCTTCCAGCGACGCGGTCAGCACGACGCCGCCGCGCGTGCCCGTCAGCACGGCGCGCGAGAACTCCACGCGCTGTTCGGTCATCCGCGACCAGTGTTGCGGGAGTGCGGCGAGCGCTGCCTCGGCGACCTTGCGGCTGTGCGTCACCAGATAGGCCGAAGAATCCGGTCCGTGCTCGGCCTCGATCAGCAGATCGAGCGCGGCAAGGCCGCCGTCGACGCTGTCATCGGCAAAGATGATGGCTTCCGACGGGCCGGCCGGAAGCCCTGTGTTAATGACCGAGGACAGGATGCTCTTCGCCGCCACCACCCATGGGCTGCCGGGGCCGACGATCTTGAGCGCGGGCTTCACCGTCTCGGTGCCGTAGGCGACGGCGGCGACGGCATGGGCGCCGCCGCATTTGTAGACGGTGTGCACGCCGGCGAGGCGAGCCGCGACCAGGGTCGCCGCATCCACCGAACCATCCGATGTCGGTGGCGTCACGATGGCGATCTGCGGCACGCCGGCAATGACCGCCGGAACCGATGTCATCATCGTCACCGACGGAAAGGCGCCCTTGCCGCGCGGCACGTAGAGCGCGACGGAGGCGATCGGCGTATAGCGGTCGCCGGCATAGGCGCCCGGCCGGACTTCCTTGAGCCACATCGTTTCCGGCTTCTGCTCCTCATGGAAACGCCTGATGTTGTCGATGCCGAAGGCGATGCTCTCCACGACATCCTTTTCGACCTTGTCGAAGGCCGCGTCGAACTCGGCTTCCGACACCTGCAGTCCGCCTTCGGCGACATTGGCCTTGTCGAGCTCCCTGGCGAACCGGATGAGGGCGGCGTCGCCCTCGTCCTTGACGGCCTGGATGATCGGGCGGACTTTTTCGACGAAGACCGACAGATCGGCCTCGGCGCGCTTCAACAGGCTGGCCCGCTGGGTGGCGTCGAGCGATGACAGATCGTGGAAGCTGATGTCGGACATGGATATTCCTCTTTGTTGGAAGGCAACGCGCCGGCCGGTTACGTTGCGCAAGACGTTGATTTCGAACTTTTAGCGCGCCGCCTCAAATCGATGCCAGGAAGCCGCCATCCACCGGAATGGACTGGCCGGTTATGTAGGCCGCCGCATCCGAGGCAAGGAAGACGGCAACGCCGTGCAGGTCGCCGAGATCGCCGAAACGCTGCTGCGGGATCTTGGCGAGCATGGACTGCTGCCATGCCTCGTTGCTGTAGAACACATCGGTCATCGCCGTCCGGAAGTAACCCGGGGCGATGGCGTTGACCCGGATGCCGAGACCCGCCCACTCCGCCGCCAGCGCCCTGGTCATGCCGAGCAGGCCCGACTTCGACGAGCCGTAGGGCACCGCGGTGGGAATGCCGACTTCTGACGTCAGCGAGCAGAGATTGATGATGGCGCCGCCATGCCCGGCATCCCGCATCTGCAGTGCAGCCGCCTGGGCGCAGAAGAACGCCCCCTTGAGATTGGTGTCGACGATCCGGTCCCACAGCGCCTCGTCGACGTCGAGCGAGGGCCTGACCTCCTCCATTCCGGCATTGTTGACGAGGATGTCGAGACCGCCAAGCAGGCCCGCAGCCTCGGCGGTAGCGGTCCGGCAGCGGCCGACATCGGTGACGTCGAGAGCGACGGCATGCGCAACCCCGCCGGCCGCACGGATCGCCGCCGTGGTCCCGTCGAGGGACGCCAGGCTGCGCGCGGTGACCGCGACGTCGGCGCCGGCAGCGCTCAACGCCTCGGCGATGCTGCGGCCGATTCCGCGGCTGGCGCCGGTGACAAGCGCTTTCCTGCCGGCGAGATCGAACAGAGAAGCATTGCGCATGTGATCCTCCTTGCCGGTGTCGAGCTTCCGTTCCCATAGCGAGACTACCAGATCAAGTTACATATACAAGCATATACAAACAGTTTCGGCTACGCTACTCCTAACAAAATTCGCTGCGCTGGCGCGCCCGTCGGCGACCAGGCTCCCCTGGGGACGATGCAGCGAAACCCTGGTTTTTGAGAACCCGGTCGATGATAGGGGTCCGTCGGCCGACCGTAGAGGAGCCCGCTAATGTCGAAAGCATCAGACATGGTCCGAACCGAAGTCACGCGCTTGTCGCCTTACAATTCCGGGCTGACCGTCGCCGAGGTCATGCAACGATATGCTCCGGCCAGGATCGCCAAGCTGGGCTCGAATGAAAACCCGCTTGGTCCGAGTCCGACGCTTGCCACGATGATGCAGGCCGGCGCCGAGATGTTCCGGATCTATCCGGATCCGGCCGGGCGCGAACTGCGCCAGGCTATCGCCGCCAAATATGAGTTCGGTGCGGATCAGGTGATCCTCGGCAATGGCTCGGAGGACCTTCTCTCCGTCATCAGCCGTGCCGTGTTGCGGCCCGGCGATGCCGTCGTCACGCTCTATCCATCGTTCCCGCTGCACGAGGACTACGCGACACTGATGGGCGCGAGCGTCAAACGAGTGACCGTCAACGACGACCTCACCATCAATGTCGATGCCCTGATCGAGGCGGTGCGCGAGCGGCCCCGCATGCTGCTGTTCTCCAACCCGATGAACCCGGTCGGCAGCTGGCTGTCCGCCGGCGAGCTGTCGAAGGTTCTGGATGCGGCCGGCGACGAGACGCTGATCGTCGTCGACGAAGCCTATGCCGAATATGCGGAAGGCGACGACTATGCCTCGTCGCTACCTTACCTCTGCAAATGTGACCGGCCCTGGATCGTGCTGCGGACATTTTCCAAGGCGTTCGGGCTCGCCGGATTGCGGATCGGCTTCGGTATCGTCGGCGACCCGGAATTGCGCGCCCTGCTCGACAGGGTGCGCACACCATTCAACGCCAATGGCATGGCTCAGGCCGCCGCGCTGGCGGCGCTGGCGGACGAGAAACACCTTGCAAGGGTCGTCGCGCTGGCCAAGGCGGAAAGAACGCGGGTCGAGAGCTTCCTCAGGAACATGGGCCTCGACGTCGCCCCTTCCCGCGGCAATTTCCTGTTCTTCAACTGCCGGCAAAATGCCGCCGCCTTCGCCGAGGGCCTGCTGCGCGAAGGCGTCATTGTCAAACCGTGGAAGCAGCAAGATTTCGACAGTTATGTGCGTGTCAGCATCGGCTCGCCAGCGGAGAACGACCACTTCATGGCGGCGCTGTCGCGGCTGTTGTGATTTCCCGAAGGCCATGCTGAATTGTCTGGCGCGCACCGGGCACGATATTTGGACGGTCTGCCGTTCCCCATATGGAGTTTTTCGCAGGTGGCGCATCCCCTTTCGCCCAACGGCTTCCGTCCAGCCTCTCGGGCCTGTGTTCCTCCCCGGTCGCCTTGACGATGCCCAGCATGCTAGAGAGCAACGCACCGAAGAGCCTCTACCGCGAAACGGCCGGCGGCACCGCCGACTACCCCGCCCTTGCCGGCGTGCAGCGGGCAAGGGTCGCCATTGTCGGCGGCGGCTTCACCGGCCTTTCCACCGCCTTGCACCTGGCGGAAGCCGGCGACGACGTTGCCGTGCTGGAAGCGCACCAGCCGGGCTGGGGCGCTTCGGGCAGGAATGGCGGCCAGGTCAATCCCGGCCTCAAATACGATCCCGACACGATCGAGGCGATGTTCGGCCCTGAGCTTGGGCCGCGGATGATCGATTTCTCCTACGGTGCGCCGGATTTCACCTTCGGCCTCATCAAGCGCCTGTCGATCGCCTGCGAGGCCCGGCAGAACGGGACCATCCGCGCGGCGATCCGGCCGAAGCCGGAAGCCGCGGTGCGGACCACGGCCGCGCAATGCGAGCGGCGGGGCATGCCGGTCAGCATGCTGGATGCACAGGCGATGGCGACACGAACCGGAACCGACAGATACATAGCCGGCATGTTCGACGCGCGCGGCGGCGACCTCCATCCCCTGAAATACACGATCGGCCTGGCAGCCGCCGCGCGGAACGCCGGCGCGCGGATTTTCGGTGGCAGCGAAGTGCTTTCGCTGAAGAGGGAGGCTGGACGATGGGTCCTCAAAACCGCCAACGGCTCGGTCAGCGCACAGAAGGTGCTTGTAGCAACCAACGGCTATACCGGAGCCCTGTGGGCGGGCCTGGAGCAGTCGCTTGTTCCGGTGTTCAGCGCGATCGCGGCGACCGAACCGCTTGCGCCGGCAGCAGCGGCCGCAATTCTCCCTGAAAGGCCGGTCGTCTACGAAGCCGGCAATATCACCGTATACTACCGCATCGACGCGCAGAACCGCCTTCTCATGGGCGGCCGGGGACCGATGAAGCCGATCGGCGATCCCTCCGCCATTCGCTACCTCACCGACTATGCGCTGCGGCTGTGGCCGGCGCTTGCCGGAACGCGCTGGACACATGGCTGGAATGGCCGGGTGGCGATCACCAAGGACCATCTTGTGCACATTCACGAGCCGCAGGACGGCGTGCTGATCTGCGTTGGCTACAACGGCCGTGGCGTCGCCATGGCCTCGGCGATGGGCGCTGCCCTGGCGCAGCGGCTGCGCGGCAGCGACACGTCGCCGTTTCCCATGCCGACATCGACGCTCAAGCCAATCCGGTTCCACCGCCTCTGGCCGCTCGGGGTGAAGGCCGCGATCCTGTCCGGGCGGCTGAAGGACCGGTTCGGCCTCTGACACGAAGCGTTCGACCGACCTGACAATGCGCGCATCGCGCACGAAGTCGACGCGGACCGCTTCATCAAGCTGATGTTCGACCTGCTGCGGGATTAGCCCGCTCGGGTATATTCCCTTGCTTCAGCGTTGCCCGGTGCCAGGAACCGGGTCAGACAATCTGTCGGCGTGCCATCTCAGATGGTCGTCCATGAATGTCGAAATGAAGAAATACGAATGGTCGTAGCCGTCCTGCATGCGCAAGGTCAGCGCAATGCCCGCCTTGGCGCAGGCAGCTTCCAGCAGCCAGGGCCTCAGCCCGTCCTTGAGAAAGCCGTCAGACGTTCCCTGATCGACGAAAAGCTCGGGGAAACGGTGGCCATCCTCAATGAGCAAGGTGGCATCATAGCCCCGCCATGACGCCTCGTCGGCACCGAGATATTTTTCGAGAGCGGGCCGCGACCAGCCGGCGGTGCTTGGCTGCACGATCGGCGCGAAGGCCGAACAGCTTTTGAAGCGCCCGGGATTCTTGAGCGCGATCGTCAGCGCCCCATGCCCGCCCATCGAGTGGCCGAAGATCGCCTGGCGCGTCATATCGGCCGGAAATTCCCGGGCGATCAACGCCGGCAATTCCTCGCTGACATAGGAATACATGCGGTAGTTCGTGGCGTAAGGCGCTTGCGTCGCATCGAGGTAGAAGCCGGCGCCACTGCCGAACTGCCAATTGTCCTTCTCGTCGGGAATATCTCCGCGCGGGCTGGTGTCGGGACAGACGACGATCAGGCCAAGCTCCGCAGCCATGCGCCGGTACTCACCCTTGTCCATGACATTGGCATGGGTGCAGGTGAGGCCGGAGAGGTACCACACGACCGGGCAAGGTTTTTCACGGGCCTGCGGCGGCACGAAGACGGCGAAAATCATGTCGCAAGAGCAGGCATACGAAGCATGGGAATAGACGCCCTGCACGCCGCCATGCGACTTGGCCGAGGAGAGGGTCTTCATCCGGTCCGACATCTTGTTTCTTCTCCGCCAACGTCCGTCACGGCCGCCTGTCTACGGCATGGGGCGGGACCGCGGCAACCCTGATGGATTGGACCCATGGTCGCGAGGGCAGCTCGGGCCTATTCCGCCGCCAGGGCCGCCACTTCCCGCCGGAACGGCAGCGCATCACCGATATCGTGTGCGTCCTGTTCGCGCGCGAAACGGTGGCCGGCATAGGTCGCGACGGCTTCGGCATCCGCAGGATGCCGCACATCGCCACGGCACTATCGGCGTGGATCCTGCAAGATCATCTCCGCTGCCTTCTCCGCGATCATGACGACCGGAGAGTTGGTGTTGCCCGAGACGATTGTCGGCATGATCGAGGCATCGACCACGCGCAGTCCGGCAAGCCCGTGAACGCGTAGCCGGTCGTCGACCACCGCCATCGAGTCCGAACCCATCTTGCAGGTGCCGACGGGGTGGAAGATCGTCGTACCGATATCGCCGGCCTTGCGGATGAGGTCTTCGTCGCTGTCATATTGCGTGCCGGGCAGCATCTCTTCGGGCGCAAAGCGTGCCACGGCCCGTGCCTTCATCAGGCTGCGCACATGGCGCAGCGATGCGACCGCGACGCTGCGGTCTCCCGCGGTGGAGAGATAGTTCGGCCGGATCTTCGTCGCCTCGCGCGGATCGGACGATGCCATATGCACGGTGCCACGGCTTTCCGGACGCAGATTGCAGACCGACACGGTGACCGCGGGAAAGCGATGCAGCGGCTCGCCCAGGCGGTCCGTGCTCAGCGGTTGCACATGGTATTCCAGATCAGGTGTTGCGAGCCGAGGATCGCTTCTGGCGAAGATGCCGAGCTGGCTCGGCGCCATCGACAGCGGCCCGCTGCGTTTGAACGCGTATTCCACCCCCATCGCCGCGCGGCTGATCAGATTGTGATAGCGCTGGTTGAGCGTCGCGGCATTGGCGACCTTGAAAACCGTGCGTATCTGCAGATGATCCTGCAGGTTTTCGCCAACGCCCGGCAAGGCGCGTCGAACATCCACGCCAATGCTCGAAAGCAGGTCGGGTCGACCCACTCCCGACAGTTCGAGGATCTTCGGCGAGTTGATGGCACCGGCTGCAAGGATCGTCTGTCCGGCGCTGACCCTGTGCAGGCGGTCGCCCTGGCGGAAGACCAGTCCGGTGACGCGCCGGCCGTCGAATTCGAGCCGTTCGGTCTCGGCCCGCGTCACCACGCGCAGATTCTGACGCGCCGCAATGCCGCGCAAAAACGCCTTCGATGTGTTCCAGCGCACCCCTTGGCGCTGGTTGACCTCGAAATAGCCCGAGCCTTCATTGGTGCCGGTGTTGAAATCGTCGGTGCGGGGAATGCCGAGTTCCTCGGCGGCGTCCCGGAACGCGTCGAGGATCGGCCAGGACAGACGCTGCCGTTCGACCCGCCACTCGCCGCCGCTGCCATGCATGGCGCTCTTGCCGCCGTGATAGTCTTCCGACTTGCGGAAATACGGCAGCACATCGTCCCAACCCCAGCCGACATTGCCGGCCTGTCGCCAGCCCTCATAGTCGGCGGCCTGGCCGCGCATGTAGATCATGCCGTTGATCGACGAACAGCCACCAAGCACCTTGCCGCGCGGATAGTTGAGGCTGCGTCCGTTGAGACCGGCTTCCGGTTCGGTCTTCATCATCCAGTCGGTGCGCGGATTGCCCATGCAGAAGAGGTAGCCGATCGGGATATCGACCCAGTGATAGCGGTCGCTGCCGCCGGCTTCGAGCAGCAGCACCCGGTTGCGCGGATCGGCCGAGAGCCGGTTGGCGAGCACGCAGCCGGCGGAGCCGGCACCGACGATGACGTAGTCGTAATCGCCGAAAGGGGATGATGAAATTTCGCTCACGTGCGTGCCTGCCGTGCGGCGATGCGCTCCCACATCGGAATCATCGCCTGGTTGATCTCGACATACAGGCGATACCCTCCCGCGTAAGCCTCGGCAACCGCCGCCGATGTCCGCTGCAGCCGATGGCGACGATCTCGCCGGCATCGATGCCGGCTTCGGCTATGCTTCGGCCGATGACCGAAACCGCGTTGCGCTAGAAGCGCCGTGGTGTCCGTCCCCTAGTCTAGATATCGATGCGCTGCTCGCTGTTGGGGTCGAACAGGTTGACGCTGGCCGGATCGACGGCAAGGAATATCGGCTCGTTTCGCCGGCCTGCAAACCTCGGCGGCAGGCGGGCGATGGTCGACTGTTCGCCAACCTGCACCGTCACCATGGTTTCCGGCCCTGTAGGCTCCACGACATCGATCACCCCGGTGACCGAAGCTTCATCGCGCCCGGCCACCTTCAGTTCTTCAGGCCTTATGCCCAGGATCACAGGGCGCTGGGAATCAACCGGCCGCTTGCCGGCCTGCAATGCGACCGACACGCCGCTCGCCGCGAAACGCACGCCATTGGCGTCCGAAACCAGACGCCCGGGCAGGAAGTTCATCGCCGGCGATCCGATGAAACTAGCGACGAACACGTTGGCGGGCCGTTCATAGATGGTGCGAGGATCGGCAAACTGCTGGATATGGCCGCCCTTCATCACCGCCACCTTGGTGGCCAGCGTCATCGCCTCGATCTGATCGTGTGTCACATAGACGATGCTCGTGCCGAGACGCTCATGCAGGCGCTTGATCTCCGTGCGCATTTCCACACGAAGCTTTGCATCGAGATTGGAAAGCGGCTCGTCAAAAAGGAACAGCTCCGGGTCGCGCACGATCGCCCGCCCCATTGCAACGCGCTGCCGCTGTCCTCCCGAAAGATTGGCAGGGCGTCGGTCGAGCAGATGCGAAATCTGCAGCAGCCGCGCCGCGTCGTCGACGGCGCGCTTGCGCTGATCGGCGTCCACGCCACGCATTTCCAATCCGAAGCCGATATTTCTCTCCACCGACATGGTCGGGTAAAGTGCGTAGGACTGGAACACCATCGCGATATTGCGATCCTTGGGCGCGAGATCCACAACCGAGCGTCCGCCGATCAGGATGTCGCCGCCGGACGTGTCGTCGAGGCCCGCAATCATGTTGAGCAGGGTCGACTTGCCGCATCCCGACGGCCCGAGCAGAACCAGAAAGCCTCCGTCCTCGAGCTCGATATCGACCCCGTGAAGGACCTGCACGGAGCCATAGGATTTGCGCACGTCCTTGATGGAAAGTGTCGCCATGCGAATACTCCTAACCTTTGATGGCGCCCGCGGTCAGCCCCTGAACCATGGTTCGCTGGACGATGGCGAAGAGGACGATGACAGGCAGGATGCTGAGAATGCCGCCTGCCGCCAGGACACCCCATGGAAGCTGGAACTCGCCGACCATCAACTGCAGGCCCACGGGCCAGGTGCGGGATCCCTGCCCTGTCGTCAGCATCAGGGCGAACAGGAACTCGTTCCAGGCAGCGATGGCAATGAACACCGAACTTGCCACCAGGCCGTTGCGCGCCAGCGGCATGACGATACGGACCATGGCGCCAAGCCTTGTAGAGCCGTCGATGCGCGCCGCGCTCTCGAGTTCCTTGGGTGCGGAATCAAAGAAACCTTTGAGCATCCACACGAACAGCGGCAGAAGGAAACTCGTATAGGCAAGTGCAAGTCCGAAACGGCTGTCGACGAGACCGACGCCGCGCATGACGACATAAAGGGGAATGATCATCATCACCGCGGGGAACATGCGCACGACGAGATAACCGAGCATGAGCTGCGTTCGGCCGCGAAACGCGAAGCGTGAAAATGCATAGGCGGCAAGCGTACCCGTGGCGACGCAGATCGTCACCGTCAGGAAGGTAACGACCAGGCTGTTGGCTATCAGTCGCGGGAAGCTGGACTGCGTCCAGATCGCTACGTAATTGTCGAAGGTGACGCGCCTCGGTATGTACTGCATGGTCTGGGTGACGATGTCGGCCTCATATTTGAGCGATGTCAGGAACATCCAGATCATCGGACCGATGCAGAACATCGACAGGGTCGCGAGGACGAAGTAGGTGGCGATGTTGGCGATCAACCGCCGGCGGCGCTTGCTTTCAATCATCGCCCTCTCCCTTGGTGATCCTGGACAGGCGGATATATGCCGCCGCGAAGATCATCAGGATCACGAACATCACCACCGACAGGGCGGACGCGTAGCCGAAATTGAATTCCTTGTAGGCGGTCTGGAAGGCGTATAGCGACAGGACCTGCGTGGCGTCTCCCGGTCCGCCACCGGTGAGAATGAGGAGCAGATCGGGCGAATTGACCAGCCCGATGACGCGCAGGATCACCGCCGCCGCAATCACGGTCCTGAGCATGGGCAAGGTGATCAGCCTGAGTTGCGCGGCGACGCCCGCGCCATCCACCGCGGCTGCCTTGTAGAGGTCTTCGGGAATGCTCTTCAGGCCCGCGAGCAACAGCAGCGCGAAGAATGGAAATCCGTGCCACGCCTCGACAAGGACAGTCGCCGCAAGCGCGGTATTGGGATCCGCGAACCATGCCTTGTAGGTCTGCAGGACGCCCGCGCGAACAAGAAGATCGTTGATGACCCCAAGCCTCGGATCGAGCAGCAGGGCCCACATATGACCCGCCACGACGTTGGGCAGGAAATAGGGAAGCAGGATCAGCACGGCAAAGATCTTCGTGCCCGGCAGATCCCTGTTGAGGGCTGTCGCGGCGAGAAGGCCGAGCGCCAGTTCCAGCACGACGGCCGCGGTGACCCACACGACCGTATTCTTCAGGGCGATCCAGAAGACAGGATCGGACCACATTCCCGCATAATGTTTGAAGCCGACCCAGCCACCAAGCCCGGGACGCGTCAGACGCATCTCGCGAATACTGATGGCCATGCCGTAGAGCGTCGGATAGGCGATCACCAGGAGGATCATGACGAGGCTGGGAAGGAGCAGCAAATACATCCAGTACCGGGTCTCGGACAGTTCGCCGACAGCCCGCAAGGGCCGATATCCGCTCGAGCTTGATGTCATGGATGCGCGATGCGAAAGCATCGTCCCGTTGCGTTCAGAGCATGGCCGCACGCCGGAGCAGGCCGTGCAGGGATGTATCAGCGAAGGGCAGCTTCGAGGCCTTGGATCATACGGTCCACAGCCTGTTCCGGTGTCGACTGACCCGTGAGCACCGCTTGGAAAGCCGGGTTGACGACATTTTCGGACCAACCCGCCGCGCCCACGAAATTGTTCGGCAGACGTCCGAACTCCAGCGTTTCGACCGCCGCGTGATAGATTGGATTGCCGGTGATCCGCGGATCTTGCAGGGCAGCGGCCGAGGCCGGGAAATAGCCTGTGCCTTCGAGCAAGGTCAGGGCAGCATCGGTCTGGCCCCAGAAACTCACCCAGCGCCAGGCGGCCTCTATATTGTCTTCCTTCATGATGCCATTGCCGGCGTAGGCAACGCGAGCGACATGCGCCTTCGGACCGGCCGGCATGGGTGCCGTCGAGAATTGTTTGCCCTGCTTCATCGCGGCCGAGATTTCATTCAGCGAACCGGTGTGGTGCCACACCATTGCCGTCTGCCCGGTGCGGAAGCCCTCCATGATCTGGCGGTAGCTGTCGTTGGGCGCGCTCGGCGGCACGACCTTTTCCTTCAGGAAGAGATCGGAATAGAACGTTATTGCCTCGATCGCCGCGGCCCTGTCGATGGCTGGCTGCCCATCCTTGACGATCGGCGAGCCGAACGCCTCCATGACATCGATAACATATTTGAAACCGCCGGCGCCGGCGCGCATGCCGAAGGCATACCTACCCTTCGACGGGTCGGTCAGCTTGCGGCAAGCGCTCAGGAATTCGTCGAAATTCCGAGGCGGACCCGCCAGCCCGGCTTCCTCGAAATAGTCGGCGCGGTAGTACATCCAGTCGACGAAGGCGAAGGCGGGAACCGCATAGATGGCGCCATTGCTGGAGAGCCCGGTCCAGCGATCTTCGGGGAAATTGGCCTTGCCCTTCCACCCGTTCACCCGCTCGGTAAGATCGATCAACCCGTCCATCGCGGTAAGATCGGCGAAACGCTCGGCGATCACCATGGCAGTATCCGGACGGCCACCGGCCAACACAGCCGAAGAGACCTTCGCCATATATTCGGAATTCGGGATATTCTCCTGCGTCACCGCCACATCGGCATTCGCCGCCTGAAACAATGCGATAATCTTCAGCAGGCTGGCCATTTCCGACTGGCTGGTGAAATGGTGCCAGTAACTGATGGCACTCGCGGCACGGGCGCCGCCGATATGCCCTGCCATCGCCAGGGCCGCCGAACCCATGAGAAACTGCCTCTTGTTCAACTGCATGCGATCTCCTCCAAGATATCAGATAATCAATCTGATCGATCAGTTGAAGGTTGGGTAGCATCCTTTGCCACACCATGCAACCGCCCGGCGCGCAACTGGACTAAGTGACGGATCACCGTTGACCTGTCAGACGAGACCCAGGCTTCGCTGCATCGCCGCCTGGAAATGCGCCTGCAGTTTTGCCTCGGCGGCGTCGGCATTCCTTGTGCCGCAAGCTTCGAGGATGTCGAGGTGCTCCTTGAGCGTCCGGACCATGATGGGTGTCGTGATCTTCCTGTCGAGCCGCAGCAGACGCAGATAATTGTGCATGCGCCGGTAGGTGCTGTCGATCAGGGGATTGCGCAGTGCGGCGATGACCGCGCCGTGCAACTCTCCCTCCAGCGCATCCATCTCCTCCAGTTGCTCCTGTCCGAGGCCATCGCGCTCGATGCGCCGAAGCAGCCTGGAATGCCGGATTTCCAAGGCATTCATGACGGCTTCATCGCCCTGTTCGGCAAAGACGCGAACCGCCGCGCGCTCAATGATGGAGCGGAATTGGTAGGTGGCGCGCGTAAGCTCCAGTCCGGGCCTGATGAACTGGATGCCGGAGCGCGGATGGATGGTCAGGATCCCTTCCGCTTCAAGAACACGCAGGGCGTCGCGAAGCGGAGCAACGGGCACGTCGACGATCGCGGACAACTCGTTTTGCGAAATGAATGCCCCGGCCGGGACGCGCCGGTCGAACAAGCCCTCCAGGATTCGCTCATAGGCGACATCGCTCATGCGGGCGGCCGCCACGAGGGGAGAAGAGTCAGTTTTTGCCTTGCCCGCCACTTGCGGCACCTCCATTGGTCCGGTAGTAAGATGCCATCTGATAGATCAGTTTGATATAGTAACCGATCAGAAAGCCCCTGTGATGAGCCTTTCGCATTTTCGTATAACCCGATTTCAGTTCGCCCGCGACCGGGTAATCGGGGACAGCCAGGTTCGGTCGGACGATGTCAACGTCGCCGCGCTGGAACTCGTTTCCGAAAGTGGCGAGGTGGGGCTGGGATTCATCCAGACGCTCTTCAATCCACTGCCTGATCAGCAGGAGATCGAGAGCGTTTTCGAACATGAGGTTTGGCCGAGCCTGAAGGGCAACAGGGCGATCGCCCTGGTCCACCGTGTGCACCGCCCGCGCGGCGGCAATCAGCGGGCTTACTCCCTGCCCTTTCACGAAGCGGTTCAGGTGGCGCTCTGGGATCTTGCGGCCAAGGAAGCTGGCCTGCCCCTTCATGTCTTGCTCGGCAGTCGCCGCAACCGGGTGAAGGCCTATGCCAGCGGCCTCGATTTTCACCTCGACGACGAAGCCTTCGTCTCGCTGTTCTCCCACGCGGTGTCGATTGGCTACTCGGCTTTCAAGATCAAGGTCGGCCACCGGGATTTCGACCGCGATCTGCGGCGTCTGGAACTGTTGAAGACCTGTGTTCCGGCCGGGTCCAAAATCATGATCGATCCGAACGAGGCCTGGAGCTCGAAGGAGGCGCTCACGAAATTGGTGGCGATCCGCGAGGCCGGCCACGAACTTCTGTGGGTCGAGGATCCGATCCTGCGTCACGACCATGAAGGGTTGCGAACACTCAGGCATGCCGTCACATGGACCCAGATCAACAGCGGCGAGTATCTGGATCTACAGGGCAAGCGGCTGCTCCTGGAAGCCCATGCGGCCGATATCTTGAATGTCCATGGTCAGGTGACGGACGTCATGCGCATCGGCTGGCTGGCCGCCGAACTCGGGATACCGATCAGCATCGGCAACACGTTCCTGGAGGTCGGCGTGCATATGGCGGCCGCGCTTCCCGAGGTCGAATGGCTGGAATATTCATTTCAGAACTTCGATCATCTGGTGCAACAGCCTATCGAGATCCGGGACGGCTACGCCTATGCGCCCAATCGGCCAGGCCATGGATTGGTCCTATCGGAAAAGGCGCGCGGCGAATGGATCAGGCCAAGGCGCCTGGCACGGTCGGAACTCGGCGCCGCGCCGGATAATCCACGCCTTCCCGTGAAGTAGTAGAGAAGCTGAAGCCCAGACCAGGGCCGAGGCGGTCGGCCCACCAGAAATCTTCCCGTATCGCTCCATATGGTTCCGCGACAGCCAAAGGATCAAACTTAGCGGCCCTATGCCTTCTTCGTGCCAAATCCGTGTCTTCGGCGCTATGTGCCGCTGCTGCAACAGGTGGTTTCTCAGTCGGCGGTGACTGGCGTCGTGCTTGCGGCTTTCGGCTGGTCACCGACGGCAAAGACGGCGCTCGCCTCGCTGACGATGGAAACGTGGTCCCGCGCCGCTTTACCGGCGGCGGCGCCGTCGCCACGCAGGATCGCGGTGACGATTAGGTCGTGTTCCTGCCAGGATTTGGCCAGCCGTCCGGGCAGCATGAACTGCGCGCGGCGGAAGGGTGCCAACCGGCTGCGGGTCATCACGGTGAGATCGTGGATATGCGTATTGTGGGCGCCACGATAAAGCCGGCTATGGAACTCGGTGTTGAAATACTCATAGTCCTCCTCCGCGCCCAGTTGCACCATCCGCGCCGAACCCTGGTGCTCGATCTCGAGCCCGCGACGTTCGCTGCTGGTCATGCGCTCGGCCGAGAAGCGCGCGCAGATCGCTTCCAGTTCGGCCATGCTCTCGAACATCGAGGCGAGATGCTCCTGCGTCACGACGGCAACGATAGCGCCCCTGTTGGGCCGCCTCTCGACCAGGCCCATGGCGCTGAGCTGGCCGAGCGCCTCCCTGACCGGGGTGCGTGATACGTCGAAGCGGGCGGCGAGCGAGGTCTCGTCCAGTTTTTCGCCGGGGCGCAGGTAGCCGGTGACGATCCGGTCGCCGATCGCCCGAACCATCTGATCCACGGTCGTGCCCGACCTGATCAAGCTGCGCTTCCCCGACAAGTTTCCTCCGTCGCGTCTTCTCGTGGAGTCCGCCGACTCGTTGGCCTTTCAACTCGGATATGCCCTCTATGCCTCTATTTTAATCTGCCTGTCAAATTGGCTACTTTGAAGGCAAAAAGTGCATGCAATTGCCTCAAGCATGAGCACAAGCCTTCGATGTGATAATTGATTTTATTGAATAAATTTCAATTCACAAACTGGCACAGTGATTGCATGCACTTTCTTGACGGCATGTTAACCGACCCGGAAAAGGGTCCTAAAGGGGAGCATTCACTATGACCGACAGATTCATGCTTAACCGCCGCCAACTGCTCAAGATCTCCGCCGCGGGAGCCGCACTCGGCCTGGCCTCGGCATCCTTTCCGATCAGCCGTGCCTTCGCCGCTGCCGCCACCGTCGGCTTCATCTATGTCGGACCGAGGGACGACTATGGCTACAACCAGGCGCATGCCGAGGGCGCGGCGGCGCTGAAGGGCATCGAGGGCATCACCGTCGTCGAGGAGGAGAACGTGCCGGAAACGGTCGATGTCCAGAAGACGATGGAATCGATGATCAATCTCGACGGCGCCTCGCTGATCTTCCCGACCTCCTTCGGCTATTTCGATCCGCACATGCTGGCGATGTGCGCGAAATTCCCCGACGTGCAGTTCCGCCATTGCGGCGGCATGTGGGACAAGGCCAAGCACCCGATGAATGCCGGCTCATATTTCGGCTATATCGGCATGGGCCAGTATCTCAACGGCGTCGTCGCCGGCCACACCTCGAAGAGCAAGAAGCTCGGTTTCGTCGCCGCCAAGCCCATTCCGCAGGTGCTGCTCAACATCAACTCCTTCCTGCTCGGCGCGCGCTCGGTCGACCCGACGATCACCTGCCAGGTCATCTTCACCGGCGAGTGGTCACTGGCGGTCAAGGAGGCGGAAGCCACCAACGCGCTGGTCGATCAGGGCGCCGACGTCATCACCTGCCATGTCGACAGCCCGAAAGTGGTGGTCGAGACGGCGGCCGGGCGCGGCGCCTTCGTCTGCGGCTACCACGCCAACCAGAGCCCGCTGGCGCCGGAGAAATACCTCACCGGCGCGGAATGGAACTGGGCCAAGGTCTACAAGATGTTCGTCGACGACCTGACTGCTGGCATGCCGCTGCCCAATTTCACCCGCGGCGGACTGGCCGACGGCTTCGTCAAGATGAGCCCACTCGGTCCCGCCGTCGGCGAGGCGGCTCGCAAGCAGTTCGACGCCACCCTGGCCGAAATGATGAAGGGCGGCTTCTCCGTTATCAAGGGCCCGCTGAACAGCAACAAGGGCGCCGTGGTGGCGACGGCAGGCCAGGCCTTCGCCGAGACCGCCATTGAGCTCGAAAGCATGGACTATCTGGTCGAGGGCGTCGTCGGCTCGACCGCCTGAAGCCGAGCGCGGAGACGGGGACCATGACGGATACGGTCAGCAGTGCGGAGGCGCCGGCCATGCTCGGCGCCAGGGGCTATCCGGCGACGCTCGAGTGGATCGCCAGGCGGGCGGAAGCTTTCGTTATTCCGCTCGCGGCGCTGGTCGTCGGCATGGTCCTGTTCAGCCTCTTCATCGCCCTGGTCGGCAAGTCGCCGGTCCTGCTCTATGAAACCATGTGGCGCGGCGGCTTCGGCTCGTGGTTCTCCATCCAGAACTCGCTGTCGCGCGCTGCACCGCTCCTGCTCGCGGCGCTCTGTGTGGCGCTGCCGGCGCGGCTTGGCCTCGTCGTCATCGGCGGCGAGGGCGCCATCGTGCTCGGCGGCGTCGGCGCGGCTGCCATCGGCGTCGCGTTGAGCGGCGCGCCTTCTTTCATCGTCATTCTTGCCATGGGCGTGGCGGGCATGGCCGCCGGCGGCATCTGGATCGGTGCCGTCGGCGCGCTTCGCCACTACCGGGCTGTCAACGAAACCATCTCCAGCCTGCTGATGGCCTACATCGCCATCGCCCTGATGAACCAGTTGGTCGAAGGGCCGCTGCGCGACCCGGCCTCGCTCAACAAGCCATCGAGCCAGCCGCTCGCCGATATCTACCGCATCGGCAACATTCCAGGCATGGAGGTGCATTGGGGGCTTGCTGTCGGCGTCGTCGCCTGCGTGCTCTGCTGGGTGCTGATCGAAAAGACCCGCTGGGGCTTTGCCGCTCGTATCGCCGGCGGCAATGTCAGGGCAGCGCAGGTGCAGGGGCTGGCCGTCGGACCGCTCATCGTCGGCTTTACCGCGCTTGCCGGCGGCTTGGCCGGTCTTGCCGGCATGCTGGAAGTCGCTGCCGTACAAGGCAGCGCCAACGGCTCGCTCGCCGCCGGCTATGGCTACACCGGCATCCTCGTCGCCTTCCTCGCCCGCCACAACCCGCTGGCCATCATCCCGGTCGCCATCTTGCTTGGCGGCATCGACGCGTCAGGCGGGCTGATCCAGCGCCGCATGGACCTGCCCGACGCCACCGTGCTGGTTCTGCAAGGCATGCTCTTCATCGTCATCCTGTTCAGCGAAACCTTGTACGGCCGCTTCAAGGCCTTCAATCCCGATTTGTGGCAGAGGGCCTCGTGATGGATGCGACCGAGATCGGCCTCTGGGGCGTCCCACTCGCCATTCTCGGCGGCGCCATACGCGTGTCGACGCCCTTCATCTTCGTCTCGCTGGGCGAGGCCATCACCGAGCGCTCCGGCCGCATCAATCTGGGGCTCGAAGGCACGCTCGTCTTCGGCGCCATGACCGCATATGCAGTCGCGGTCATGACCAACTCGCCATGGCTCGGTCTGCTGGCAGCCTCGGCCGCTGGCCTTTGCTTCGGCCTGTTCCATGGCTGGATCTGCAAATTCCCGAAAGTCAACGACATCGCCATCGGCATCGCGCTGATGCTGTTCGGCTCGGGGCTCGCCTTCTTCTTCGGCAAGCCGTTCATCAAGCCTAAGGCGCCCAACCTTCCGGCCATTCCCTTCGGCGCCTGGTCCGATATTCCGCAGGTGCAGGCGGCACTCGACGTCAACGTCCTGTTCCTGATCGGGGCGGCACTTTCGCTCGTCCTGTGGTGGGCCTTCCGCAACACCCGCGCCGGCCTTATCGTGCGCGTCGTCGGCGACAGTTCCGACGCCGCGCGCGCCATGGGCCTCAACCCTAATACGGTGCGCCTCGTCGCCACCGGCGTCGGCGGCGCGCTGGCCGGCATCGGCGGCGCCTATCTGTCGCTCTACTACCCCGGCAGCTGGACCGAGCGCATCTCGTCCGGCCAGGGGCTGATGGCAGTGGCGCTGGTCATCTTCGCGCGCTGGAATCCGCTCGGTTGCTTTGCCGCCGCCCTTCTGTTCGGGGGCGCCGGCGCGCTCGGACCGGCGCTGCAGTCGGTCGGCGTCACGCAAGGGTACTACCTGTTCTACGCCGCCCCCTACATCCTCACCCTCATCATCATGGTCGCCACCTCGTCGCCGACCCGTTCGCTTGCCGGTGCGCCGGGCGAATTGTCGATCACCAAATAACTGGAGTTTTTGCCATGAACGCCAGAGCCGAAATCACCCAGCGCTATATCGACGCCGACCCGTATCCATGGCCCTACAATGGCGAACTTCGCCCCGACAACACGGCGTTGATCATCATCGACATGCAGACCGATTTCTGCGGACCGGGCGGCTATGTCGATCATATGGGCTACGACCTGTCGCTGGTGCGCGCGCCGATCGAGCCAATCAAGTCGGTGCTCTCGGCCATGCGCGCGAAAGGCTACACCGTCATCCACACCCGCGAGGGCCATCGGCCCGACCTTGCCGATCTGCCCGCCAACAAGCGCTGGCGCTCGCGCCGCATCAATGCCGGCATTGGCGACCCCGGCCCCTGCGGGCGCATCCTGGTGCGCGGCGAGCCGGGCTGGGACATCATCCCCGACCTCTATCCGATCCAGGGCGAGCCGATCATCGATAAGCCCGGCAAGGGCTCGTTCTGTGCCACAGACCTGGAACTGATCCTCAATCAGCGCGGCATAGACAATATCGTGCTTACCGGCATCACCACCGATGTGTGTGTCCACACCACCATGCGCGAAGCCAACGACCGCGGCTTCGAATGCGTGATCCTGGAGGATTGCTGCGGGGCGACCGATTACGGCAATCATCTCGCCGCGATCAAGATGATCAAGATGCAGGGCGGCGTCTTCGGCGCGGTGTCGAACTCGACATCTTTCGTCGCGCAGCTGCCGTAAGGGAACCAGGATGAGCGTGATCACCGGCAACAAGGCCGTCGGCGTCGAGACCATCGGCATGACCATGCGTTTCGGCGCCCTCACGGCACTGGGCGATGTCTCGGTCAAGGTGCCGGCCGGCTCCTTCCACGCGCTGCTCGGCGAGAACGGCGCCGGCAAGTCGACGCTGGTCAAATGCATGATGGGTTTTTATCGCCCGACCGCCGGCGATATGCTGGTCGACGGCCGCGAGGTGGCGATCGCCAGCCCCAGGGACGCATCGGCGCTCGGCCTCGGCATGGTCTACCAGCATTTCACACTTGTGCCGTCGCTGACCGGGGCGGAGAACCTGGTCATCTCGCGCGAAAAGGTGCCCGGTGTGATCGACTGGCGCAAGGAGCGCGGCGACCTTGCCGTGTTCATGGATCGCATGCCGTTCAAGCTGCCGCTCGACGTCAAGGTGGCCGAACTCGCGGCCGGCGAGAAGCAGAAGCTGGAGATCATCAAGCAGCTTTATCTCGGCCGCTCCTTCCTGGTGCTGGACGAGCCGACCTCGGTGCTGACGCCCGTCGAGGCGCAGGAGGTGCTGGGGCTGGTGCGCGACATGACCAGGGCCGGCGACCTCACCGTGTTGATGATCTCGCACAAATTCCACGAGGTGACGGCCTTCGCCGACGATGTCAGCGTGCTGCGCAAAGGCAAGCTGACGGGAACGGGCCGCGTCACCGACCTCGACCACAAGAGGATGGCAGCGATGATGATCGGCGATCAGCCGATCGCTGTGCTCGACAGCCGTGCCGCGCCGAAACCCGATGCCGAGATCGTGCTCAAGGTCAGATCGCTGAAGGCGCCGGACCGCACCGGGCTGAAGTCGATCCGCATTGAGGATCTCGGCGTGCGCTCCGGCGAGATCGTCGGCATCGCCGGCATTTCCGGCAACGGCCAGAAGGAATTCCTCGAAGTGCTGGCCGGACAGCGCCCGCGCGATACCGGCGAAGTCATGGTGCGCGGCACCCCCTATGCGGCGACGCGTGCCGAGGCGCGGACGCTCAACGTCCGCCTCATCCCGGAAGAGCCGCTGAAAAACGCCTGCGCGCCGAAGATGACGGTGGCTGAGAACATTTCTTTCCGCACCTTCGACATCGACAGCAACGGCAAGCCGGTAAGCTGGATCAGCGCCGGCGCCATCAAGGCATTCAGCGCCAGGCTGGTCGAACAGTTCAAGGTCAAGACCGCCTCGCTTGCCTCGCCAATCGCTTCGCTGTCGGGCGGCAATGTGCAGCGTGCCGTGCTCGCGAGGGAACTGACCGGCGAAGTCGATCTGCTGATCGTCTCCAACCCGTGCTTCGGCCTCGACTTCTCGGCGGTGGCCGAAATCCGCGCCCGCATCATGAAGGCGCGCAATGCGGGTGCCGCCGTGCTCCTGATGTCGGAAGACCTCGACGAACTGCTCGAACTGTCCGACCGCATCTTCGTCATGTCGGACGGCGCACTGGTCTATGAGACGCCGATCGCGCAGGCCAGCGTGCAGACCATCGGCGAACACATGGCGGGACATCACTGATGGCGGAAATCGATGCGCTGCCGTTTTCCTTCACCTTCAAGCCGCAGACCATGGCTCTGATGGTCATCGACATGCAGCGAGACTTCGCCGAGCCCGGTGGCTTCGGCGCCAGTCTCGGCAACGACGTCGGTCGCGTGACCGCGATCGTGCCGACAGTGAAGCGGCTGATCGAAGGCTTTCGCGCCGCCGGCCTGCCGGTGATCCACACCATGGAGTGCCATAGGCCCGACCTTTCGGACCTGCCGCCGGCCAAGCGCGACCGTGGCAATCCGTCGATCCGCATCGGCGATATGGGCCCGATGGGACGTCTACTGATCGCGGGCGAACCCGGCACCGCGATCCTCGACGAGCTTGCGCCCTTGCCCGGCGAGATCGTCATCGAGAAGCCCGGCAAGGGCGCCTTCTATGCGACCAGCCTCGGCAACGACCTCAAGTGGATCGGCGCCCGCCAACTCGTCTTTGCCGGCGTGACGACCGAAGTTTGCGTGCAGACGACGATGCGCGAGGCCAACGATCGCGGCTATGAGTGCCTGCTCGCCGAGGACGCGACGGAAAGTTATTTTCCCGAGTTCAAGGCGGCGGCAATCGCCATGATCAGGGCGCAGGGCGCCATCGTTGGCTGGACGGCAACGACCGACCAGGTGCTCGAGGGAATTGCCCATGCCTAATCTTGCCTTTGCCGGCCTGCTCGACGGCGGCTGGCGCGATCTGGCGCTCGAGCATTTCCGCGACGGCATCAGGGTGCACTGGCTGCTCAAGGGCGGACCGGTCGAACCCTCGGTCGCCATCCTCAGCTACCAGCCTGGCGCCGGCGTGCCACGCCACCGCCATGCCGGGCTGGAGACCATCGTCGTGCTGGAAGGCATCCAGAGCGACGAGAACGGTGACTATCCTGCCGGCAGCGTGATCCTCAATCCGGTCGGGACCGAGCATTCGGTGTGGACGAAGGACGG
This sequence comes from Mesorhizobium sp. WSM4308, assembly GCF_002294905.1. Classification (NCBI taxonomy): domain Bacteria; kingdom Pseudomonadati; phylum Pseudomonadota; class Alphaproteobacteria; order Hyphomicrobiales; family Phyllobacteriaceae; genus Mesorhizobium; species Mesorhizobium sp. WSM4308. Next base: position 469,366 of record NZ_NSFW01000001.1, read on the forward strand.
CTGCGTCGTGCTGATCCAGTGGGACCTGCCGGTGATCATTCTGGGGGAGACGAGATGAGCGACATCCACTTCGACATAGCGAGCCTGCACGCGGCCTATCGGAACGGCGTCAGCGTTGGCGATGTGATCGCCACGATCCATGCCCGCATCGAGACGGCTGATGATCCGGGCATCTTCATCCATCTCGCCGCGAGGGCGGATCTGCTTGCGGCGGCCGAAGCGCTCGGCCCGTTCGACCCGCTGGGGAAACCGCTCTGGGGCATTCCCGTCGCCGTCAAGGACAACATCGACGTCGCCGGCATGCCGACGACGGCGGCCTGCGCCGAATACACCTACTGGCCCGACAGTGACGCCACCGTAGTGGCGCGGCTCAGGGCCGCCGGCGCGCTCGTCGTCGGCAAGTCCAACCTCGACCAGTTCGCCACCGGCCTCGTCGGCGTCCGCACGCCCTGGCCGATCCCGCGCAACGCCATCGACGCGGAGCTGGTGCCGGGCGGCTCCTCCTCGGGGTCGGCGGTGGCGACGGCGCGCGGCATCGTCTCCTTCGCGCTCGGCACCGACACCGCCGGCTCCGGCCGCATCCCGGCCGGCCTCAACAACATCGTCGGGCTGAAGCCGACCGTCGGTGCGCTGTCGACGGCCGGCGTCGTGCCGGCCTGCCGCACGCTCGACTGCGTCTCGGTGTTCGCGCTGACCGTCGACGACGCCTATCTGGTGTTCTCCGTCGCAGCTGCGCGCGATGCGGCCGATCCCTATTCGCGCGACATCGCCGTCCAGCCGCTCGCCGCCCGCCCGCCGGTGCTGAACGTCGGCATCCCGGCAAAAGCCGACCGGAAATTCTTCGGCGATGCGGCGATGCAGGTCGGCTTCGAGGCCTCGCTTGCCATGCTGTCGCGGTTCGGCTGCCGGCTGGTCGAAATCCCGTTCGCCGATTTCTACGCCACCGCCAACCTTCTCTATGAGGGCGCCTGGGTGGCCGAACGCTATGCCGCGATCCGCGATTTCATGGAAGTCAACGAAGCCGCCATGCATCCGGTGACGCGCAAGATCCTCGGCGCCGCTAGGAAGTTATCGGCGGCGGACGCCTTCCGCGGCCTCTATGCCTTGCAGGCCTACAAGGCCAAGCTCGCCCCGGTCATTGCCTCGGTCGACCTGTTCTGCGTGCCGACCGCGCCGACGCACTACACCACCGCCGCCGTGCTCGCCGATCCGATCGAGACCAACAGCCGCCTCGGCACCTACACCAATTTCGTCAACCTGCTCGACATGTGTGGCATCGCCGTGCCGACAGGCAAGCGCGATGACGGCCTGCCGATGAGCGTCACCTTGCTGGCGCCGGCCGGCCGCGATGCGCTGACAGCGGCGCTCGCCCGCGACCTGCATGCGGCGAGCGGCCTTTCGCTCGGCGCAACCGGCTGGCAGCAGCCGGGTTTTCTGCCTGCAGCTTCATCAGCAGATGATGGCATGATCGATCTCGTGGTTGTTGGCGCGCATCTTTCGGGGATGCCGCTCAACGGCCAACTGAGCCAGCTCGGCGCACGGTTTTCGCGCTCGGCAAAGACATCCGCCGCCTACAGGCTCTATGCGCTGGCTGGCCAGTCCGTGCCCAAGCCGGGGCTGCTCCGTGTCGCCGAGGGCGGCGCAACCGTCGAGGTCGAAGTCTGGCGACTCTCGGCGGATGCCTTCGGCCGCTTCGTCGCGGCTATCCCGCCACCGCTCGGCATCGGGACCATCGAGCTCGAGGACGGCAGTTCGGCCAAGGGCTTCCTGGTCGAAACCGCTGGCCTCAGCGGTGCGTCCGACATCTCGTCCTTCGGCGGCTGGCGCCGCTTCGTCAGCCCCAGCAAGAACATAGCAGACCAAAGCGATCACTGCCCCGTCGCCCACACCCCAGCTGTTAGCGCCAGTTCGAGAAGTTCCAGGGCGGCTCGTCGCCAGCATAGCGGTTGAACCCCAGATTCTCCTGCGACGCGCGGCGGTGGATTTCGGCAAAGTAGGGATCGAACACACTGTTGAGCCGTTCGAGCTCAGCGTGCTCGGCTAAAAAAGCGGGCACCGTCTCTCGGATTTCGGCAAAGATCGCGGTCTCGTCGACGGTGGTCAGGCGGCCGTCGCGCATGACGATTTCGCCGGCCACCATGACCATCTCGATCGACGATCCGTTCTCCGAAAACACCAGATGCTTGTCTATGTCGTTGAGCGGCATAAACGCATAGGTGTCGAGATCGAGCACGATCAGGTCCGCCGCCTTGCCTACGGCGAGCGAGCCGGTAGCGTCCTCCAGCATGGCACTGCGGGCGCCATTGATTGTCGCCATGCGAAGAATGTCGGCGGCTGGAATCCATGTTGCATAGTCGGGCCCCGAGGCACTGTGGATGAGACCGGCAACCCGCATCACGTCGAAGATGCGGGCGGTATCGTTGGACGACACGCCGTCGGTGCCGAGCGCCACCGTGACGCCGGCATCCATCAGGCGGCGGATCGGCGCGATGCCGGCGCCGAGCTTCTGATTGGAAACGGCATTGTGGGCGATCGAGCATCCTGCCTCACCCATCAGTTCCATATCTTCGTCGGTAACCCAGACCGAATGGGCGATGGTGGTGTTGCGGCCGAGCACGCCGAGTTCGTGCATGCAAGCGACAAGGGTTTTGCCGAACATCAGGTGCCCGGTGATCGCCTGGGTCTTGGTTTCAAGCACGTGGGTGTGTAGCGGCACCCGCATTTTCAGCGCCAGATCGTGACAGGCGACCAGCAGGTCGGGCGTGCAGCGTTGCGGCGCAGACGGCGCGATCATGAAGTTGAGACGGCCGGCCATGCCATGCAGCGACGAAAAGGCCGAGCGACAATAGTCGACATAGGTTTGGGCGCTGACGGGCGGCCCGAAATCGAGCTTGTCCTGTAACGCCTGCGGCAGGACTTCGCGCGCATAGGGCAGCGCATCGAGCGTGTGCACGTTCATCACCGCGCTCGACACATTGGCGCGAATGCCGGCGTCCCTGTAGGCCCTGAACACGGTGCCGAGACGCTCGAGATCATGCGCTGGCGGATCGAAGAAATCGTCGCACAGGGTCGTCACGCCGTTGCGCAGCGACTCCATGGCCAGCAGTAGTGTGCGCAGGTAGAGCAGACGCGGCGCGATCGCCGGGCCCATCAGCAGTGGATAGGCGTAGAGCAGCCAGACTTCGAGCGGCATGTTCTGGTAGCGGCCGCGCAGGAAGGTCTCGCTGGAATGGGTGTGGGCGTTGATGAGCCCCGGCATCACCAGCTTGCCCTGCCCCTCGATGATCCGTGCGTCGGGGGCAGCAGCCAGGTTCTTGCCGATGGCGGTGATGGTGGCGCCGTCGATGAGGATGTCGCCGGCAAATGGAAAGGCCCCGTCGGGCCCGTCCATGGTCAGAAGCGTGGCGTTGCGGATCAGCGTTTGCATATGCGTGTCCTAGTAATCGCGCAGTTCAGCGAAGCCCGTGGCGGCCTTGCGCCCTCCGCGCAGCTTGCCGCTGAGCCAGACGCCGAACACCGTCGCGATATAAGGCAAGGCCAAAAGCAGGTCATGCGGAACAGCATCACCGAACAGCAACTGGGCGCGAATGCCGAGGGCGCCGACCACGGAGAAGAACAGCGCGGCAAATGCGGAACCGATCGGATGCGCTGCCCCAAAAATAACCGCGGCGAAAGCCATGAAGCCGCGTCCCGCCGTCATGTTCTGGGCGTAGATCTGCAAACTGCCAGCCGCCAGTTCGGCGCCACCAATGGCGCAAAGCACCCCGCCAATGATCAACGCTGCAAGTCGCATGCGCGAGGGATTGGCGCCGACGCTGCGGGCTGCAAAGGGGTGCTCGCCCGAAGCCGCCAGCCGCAAACCGAAGCGCGTGCGCCGCAACAGAAGCCACATGGCGAAAACCGCGAAGGGCATCGCCAGCACGAAGATCGACAGCACCCCGAAAGGTCCAAAAGCCGGGCCAAGCTTGGGCACGCCGAAGGGGGCCGTGACGGCGGCCTGGCTGCCGAAGATGGCCTGGACGGCAAGCGACGTGCCGCCGAGGCCGAGGCCGGTCAATCCAAGGCCTGCGATGATCGGATTGGCCTTGAGCTTTTCGATGACGAACCACAGCAGCACCGAGGCGAGCACGCACAGGATGATGGCAATCAGCATCGCCAACGCGAACGAGCCGGTCAGCACGATGCCGACAATCGCCGCACATGCGCCGATGATCATCAATCCCTCGAGGCCGAGATTCCATATGCCGGCGCGCTGGGCCACGACGCCCGCCATGGTGACATAGATGAGCGGCGTGCCGGAACGCAGGATGGCGACTATGATGTCGTTCATGCCGATCTCCTCCCGATCGCCAGGAGGCGGTCGACGAAGCCGGATTTGGCAGTAATGAAAAGCGCAATCGCGGCGTTGATGATCTCGATGGCCGCCGAGGGCAGCCCTGCCATGATCGGCAGATAAAGCGCGGCCGAGGCAAGCCCGCCGAAGAACACCGAGACGAAGGCCGTACCCACCACCGACAGATTGGCCACCAGCGCGATCAGGATAGCGGTGAAGCCGTGGGTCGGCAGGAACCCGCCGGCCAGACGGCCGTTGGGGCCCATGAACTCGATGGTGCCGGCGAGGCCCGCCAGGGCACCGGAGATCAGAAAGCTCGAAAGCCCCAAACGCCAGACCGTTGCGCCCTGCCACTGCACCATGGTCGGGTTACGCCCGGCAAGGCTGGCCAGAACGCCGAAGGCGGTGCGATTGACCAGCAGCCACATCGCCACCGCGACCAGCGCGGCGATCACGATAATGGTCGGCGACAGACCCAGCGAATCCGAAATGCGATAGGCAGCCGCGAGCGGCCGGCTGGAGGCCTGCTGACCCGAACCTGACGGGTCCTTCAGCGGGCCGGCGGTGACATAGACCAGCAACAGCCCAGCGAGGAAATTGCCCATCAGAGTGGTGATCACTTCGTCGGTGCCGGACTGCAGGCGCAGCAGTCCCGGCCACAGGGCCCAGAGCGCCCCACCTGTCATGCCGGCTGCAAAGCAGGCCGGAATGACAACGAAGGCGGGCGCGCCGTTGAGCCACTCGGCCATGAAAGCGGCACAGATGGCGCCGAGGTAGAACTGGCCCTGCGCGCCGATGTTGAAATAGCCGGCGCGGAAAGAAATGCCGACACCGGCGGCGGTGATGAACAGCGGCAGCGCCCAACGCAGGCTCTGCTGCCATGCGCCCGGGCGGAAGAACGCGCCTTCGGCGACACTGTGGAACATGCCGAGCGCCGAATAGCCGGCGAACTGGAAAATGACGCCGCACAGCGCCAGGGCGATAACGATGAAGATCAGCCCACGCAAGACCGAAACGAATTTGCCCGTCATTGGGAAACCCCTGTCATGGCCGCGCCGACGGCGCCGATCCGGTAGGGCGCCGAAAATGTGCCGGCGACCTCTCCCGACAGCATGACGACGACCCGGTCGCTGATGTCGAAGAGCTCGTCGAGGTCCGAGGAGATCAAGAGCACGCCGCAGCCGCGGTCGCGTGCCTCTCGCAGCGATTGCCAGACAAAGGCTGTCGCGCCGATGTCGAGACCTCTCGTCGGCTGCGCGGCGATGATCAGCTTGGCGTCGGCATCGACCTCGCGCGCCAGGATCACCTTCTGGGCGTTGCCGCCCGACAGTGAACCCGCTTGCTGGCCGGTGGTCGCATAGTGCACGCTCCATGCTTGAAGCGCCTCGTCACAGCGCTTTTTCAGCCGCGCCGGATTGATGGCGCTCAGCAAGCGCGATTGCAGCAATTCGCGCGCCGACCAGTTCTCCCACAGGCTGCTCGAAAGGCTCAAGCCCTCAGTGTTGCGCTCGAATGGAATGATGCGCAGGCCGGCGGCGCGGCGGCGCGCCAGCGGTGCGGCCGTGACATCGACCCCGCCCACGGCGAGCGTGCCGTGCATCGCGTCGACAAGATCAGCGATGGCGCGCACCAGCGTTCGCTGGCCGTTGCCCTCGACGCCTGCAATGCCGACGATCTCGCCGGCCTTGATTGTGAGCGAAAGATCGCGCAGGGCAGGCCCTTCGGCGTCGCTCAGCGTGGAGACGCCGCGCATGTCGAGGACCAGCCCAGCATCGGCCGGAGTGTGGTGGTTCGCCGTGTGCGCGGCTGGTGCGCCTCGGCCGGTCGCCGCGTCGGCATCACCCGGCGCCAGGGTCCTGGCGACGGCCGGGCCGACGATCATCTCGGCAAGACGCTTGGCGCCGATCTCGGCGCAGGCCACCGGCCCGTCGACAAGCCTGCCGCCGCGCAGCACGCTGACCGTATCGGCAATCGCCAGCACCTCGCGTATCTTGTGCAGGATGAGGATCACGGTGACGCCGCGATCCCTGAGCTTGCGCACCCGCTCGAACAGCATCTCGATTCCGGAAGGCGAAAGCACCGCCGTCGGCTCGTCGAGGATCAGAACCCTAGCGTCGGCGACCAACGCGCGGGCGATCTCGATGCCTTGCTGCGTCTCGACCGGCAGGTCGCGCACCCGGCGCTTCGGATCGACATTGACATCGAGGCTTTTGAGATGCGGCGCCCAGCGCTTCTGCAATGCCGAGCGGGTGAAGATAGCGGCGCCTCTGTCCGACCCGAACTCCATGGCTTCGGCCACCGTGAAGGACGGCGGCAAGGCAAAGCTCTGGTGCACGAGTTCGACGCCGGCGGCGCGCGCGTCCTTGACCTTGCCTGTCTTGACTTGCTGGCCGTTGATCCTGAGTTCGCCCGCGGCCGGCCGGACAAGTCCGGCCGCGACGCGGGCAAAGGTGGTTTTTCCAGCGCCATTCTGACCGACCACGGCGTGAATCTTGCCCTGTTCGAAAGCAATGCCCACACCCGAAAGGGCCATGACGCTGCCATAGGCCACGGTAACGTCACGGCATTCGAGTGCGGGATTGTCCATCGGGGTCATCGATCCAGGTTCGCCCTGTCAGCCAACAGGCTCAAAGCGTGGTGTTGAAGGGCACGACGATGGAACCGTCGAGAATGCCGGCCTTGGTCTTCTCGATCTCAGCCCAGATTTCCTTGGATTTGGCAACCCGATCCGCCGGGCCCTGCTCGGCATAGAGCGGCGACAACTCGAATTCGACCACGCCGGTGCCCAGACCGGTGGCGACATGCTTGCCGCCAGCCCATTCCGCGCCAAGCGCCTTGCCGACCTCGATGTAGAGCGACTGGCCGAAGTCGAGGCTGACGATGCCGACGATCGACTTCGGACCGAGTGGATACTGCGCCCGCGCAAGGGTGGAGAGCATGCGCCCCGCGCCCTCATTGGCGGCGGCAATGATGCCGCCATCGGTGGCCGCAGAGTCGGTCTGGATGTAGTCGATGCCGTCGTTGAACATCTGGGCGGCGATTTCCTGGCCCTTGGCGGGGTCCTGGAACGAACCGGCAAAGGCGGCAGTCACGGTTAGGTCCGGATTGACCGAAAGAGCGCCGGCCTTCAGCGCATTGAAATCGGCGTTGAGCGGGGGAATGGAGATGCCGCCGATATAGCCGATCTTGCCGCTCTTGGTCATGCGCGCGGCGAACACACCCGACAGATAGCACCCGAGATAATAGTCATAGGATACGGTCACAACATTGGGCAGCGGCGGCTCGATAGCGTCGCCGAACAGCTGGATCCATTTGGTTTTGGGATAGGACGGCGCCAGCGCCTTGAACGGCTCGCCAACCTCGTTGAAGGTCGAGACGATGACCGATGCGCCGGCATCGGCCAGCGTGCGAAAGATGGTTTCGTAGGTCGCCGGATCCTGGGCGTAGACGACGCGCGCCTGAACTCCCTTTTCCTGCGCCAGCTGGTTGATCTTGGCGATCATGGAATCGACCGCGCTCTGGTCGCCCGCTGCCTGGGTGTGCACCAGCGCGATGAATCCGCCAGCCGCATATGCCACCTTGGACAGCGCACCGCTTACGGCGGCAAGCGCTGCCGCGCTGGCGCCGGCCTTGATGAAGCTGCGGCGGTTCAATCCCGCGGCGAGGATCGCCCGGTCGTCAAAATTGCTCGTCATGACAGTCATCCCTTTTTTGGCGTCCGCGTTTCCGGCTCGCCGTTCCCTTGAAAGTTCTGGTGCCACCTTCTTGAGGCGGCATCCGATGCCTCATCCGTCCCCGGTCACGCTCGTGTTCGCCATCAGACACCGGGAGAAAACGGTGCCGGATTCATGATCATCACGTCCTGGGACTGGATGGCGTTCAGCGCCCAGACTTCGCCGATGAATTTCTGCCAGTCGGGGTCTGCATACATGGCGGCGCGGCGCGCCTCGCGATCGGCGAGGCTGTCGTAGCCCCACATCAGAACCGTCGTATGAAGATGCCCGATCTCGGAAACGTAGAGCCCGAGGAAACGGTTGAGGTGCTTCTTTTGCACAGGGAGGCCCTCGGCCTCGTATTTCTGCATCCACGAATCGACCGTGCCGGGCCGGAATGTGTAGGTGCGGTGTTCGACAATCATGGCGTTCCTTGTCCCGTCAGGCAGCGTTCAGGATGAACTCGGCACATTTTTCACCGATCATGATCGCTGGCGCATTGGTGTTGCCGCTGGAAATGACCGGCATGATCGAAGCGTCGGCGACGCGCAGGCCGTCGATGCCATGGACCTTGAGACGCGCGTCGACGACGGCGCGCTCATCGTTGCCCATCTTACATGTGCCGACCGGATGGAATGTCGTCATGGCGGTCGCCTTCAGCCATTCGACAAGATCGGCGTCGGTCTCGACCTGAGGACCGGGCGCGAGTTCGCGTCCGCGATAGGCGTCGAAGGCGGGCTGGTTGATGATCTCTCGCGTCAGCCGAATGCCGGCGATCATGGTCTGACGATCAAACTCGGTTTCGAGATAATTGGCCTGGATTCTGGGCGGCACCTTGGGATCGGCGGATGCCAGCGTGATGGCGCCCCGGCTCTCCGGGTTGACAGGCCCTACCCGCAGCGTGAAGCCGTGATTGGCTTCAACAGCCGCGCGCTTGAACGGACTGGGAAAGTGCAGGTTGGCGGTCTTTTCCAGAGCTGGCATGAAATGCAGCTGGATGTCGGGCGCAACCAGATCCGACCGCGATTTGATGAACGCGCCTGCCTCATAGGGGAATGTCGTGGTGATGCCGCGGCCGAACAACATGCCTTCGACCAGCGACCAGGTCAGCCTGTCGACACGCAGGTCGCTGAACAGCGTGATTGGCTGGGTGCATTCGTAGGACAACACGCAATCGACATGATCCTGCAGGTTCTTGCCGACGCCGGGCAGATTGTGAATGGCCTTGATGCCATGCTCTGCGAGCTCGTCGGCAGGCCCGATACCCGACAGCAAAAGGATTTGCGGTGAGTTCACCGCGCCGGCGCTAACCACGACTTCGCGTTCGGCATAAGCGGTACGTAGCGTACCGTTATGGGAGAATTCGACACCGGCGGCTCTGCCGTTGGCGAGGACGATCCGCTGGGTCAGCGCTTTGGTCAGGACGGTCAGGTTCTTGCGTCCGGCGATCGGGCGCAGGAACGCATACGAGGTCGACCAGCGCTTGCCGTCCTTGATGGTGAAGTCGAATTTGCCGAAGCCTTCCTGTTCGTCGCCGTTGAAGTCGTCGTTCATCGGATAGCCGGCTTGCGCGCCCGCTGCCGAGAACACGTCGAGCAGCGGGTTCCAGCCGCGCGCCCGGCAGACGGTCAGCTCACCCCCGGTGCCATGCGGGGCATCCTTGCGCTGAATGTGTCCTTCCGACCTGCGGAAGGCCGGCAGCACATCTTCGTAGGACCAACCGGGCAGCCCCATTTGCGCCCAGCGGTCGTAGTCGTGGCGGTTGCCGCGCACATAGATCATGCCGTTGATGGTGGACGAGCCGCCCAATGCCTTGCCGCGCGGCCAATAGAGCGAGCGGTTGTTGAGAAAGGGTTCCGGCTCGGTGTGATAATGCCAGTTGTAGATGCCGGACTGGAACAGCTTGCCCATCAGCATGGGCAGTCGGAACAGTGGATTGGAATCCCGACCGCCCGCTTCCAGCAACAGCACCTTGTGATCGGGGTTGGCGGACAGCCGGTTGGCCAGAACACAACCGGCCGAGCCGGCGCCGACGATGATGAAATCGTAGGTCTCTGTTGCAGACATATGTCACCATGCGACGGGCTTGGCGCCCATCGCCTCCAGATACCGGTTGCAAAGCAGGAATGGGTTTTCGAGCGTCAGAACCGCATCGGCGCGCGCCGGATGGTCGCGCAGAATGCAGCCGGTCAGTGGGCCCTGGCCTTCGATGATGCCCGCCAAAGCAAGCGTCTGCGCGGCAGCGTCGCCAAAGCCGATGAAGATGACGGGAGCGCCACGGCCAGCGAGCTGGTGCAGCACCGCGAGTATCAGCGGACGCCACAAGGGCAGATGACCGCTTGACTGGTGCGGGTCGATCTCGACTTTGAAGCGAGACAGCGTCAGCGACGCGTTGAGAAGCAAAACGCCGTCGTCGACCCATCGCTGCGCCAGCACGTCGGCGCTCCCGAGATCGACCTGGCCGTCCTCGATGGCGGCCAGCGTCGCCGGCCAATCGGCGAAGGACCGGGCATAGGCGAGATTGCCGGTGCGCGCCGCGACGATCTGCTGGGTGAAGGCGCGAATGCTCTTGGAGAACATCTTGTCGAGCTCGCGCCAGGCAGCGACATTGCCGGCCTCGAAGGCACGGCCGGTGGAAAAACCGGGCTCCGGATAAGGGTCTTGGCCAAGAATGACGCAACGCACATCCTCCGGCGCAATGCCGTCGAAGGCGCGTAGCATGTGCGCGCCCTTGGGCGCGCCAGGAAAAGTCTTATCGCGCCGCGACGGGAAGATCGGCTCCCAAGGCTCAAGCTCAAGCATCGGGTCGATGGCATCGAAATCCAGCGACACGGCACCAAGGGCGGCCCGCCAGGCCGGTGCGATGTCGTCGTGCCAACCCGCCAAGGTTTCAATCATCGCAGACCTGAGTTGAACCGGCATCGCGGCGACGCCCTCCCCTTTAACTTCCCGACGATCGGGACGTTACGAAGAACCTGACCAAAATGTCAACTTCCAAAATTACAAAACCTGACCATATCGTCAGTTTTTTTGAAACCATGCCACTATCGCTTGGGCCGATTTTCGAAGGGTGCTATAGAGCCCGGACAAGTACTGGCAGGGGGGCGGAGCGAATATGGCGGGACAGAAAGCGGCACGCCCGGGCGGCAAGAACCCCGAAGACAGGGTTGGCGCCAGGAACCGGGAGAAGATTCTGCGCGCGGCGGTCGACGTGTTCGCGCGAAAGGGCCTCGACGGGACGCGCATCCAGGAAATAGCTGACCATTGCGGGTTGCCCAAGGCCAATGTCTACTACTACTTTTCGACCAAGCAGGAAATCTACACCCACGTGATCGAGCATCTGCTGACGGGGTGGGACAAGGCCTTCGAGCACATCACGCCTGATCGCGACCCGCGCGAGGCGATTGCCGTCTATGTCCGCGCCAAGCTCGACTATTCACGCAAGCATGCAGCCGAGTCGCGTTTCTTCGCCAACGAAATGCTGCGAGGTGCCCACTTCCTGAGCAAGCAGCAAAAGCTGCACATGCAGCGGGTCACGCGCGAGCGGTCTGCCGTAGTCGAGGGCTGGGTGCGCGACGGCAAGATGGCGCCCGTCGATGCCCGGCATTTTTTCATCATGCTGTGGGCGGCGACGCAGTTCTACGGCGATTTCGAACCGTTGGCAGCCAATGCGCTCGAAAAGAGCAAACTGGCCAAGGCCGACTACGACGCAGCGGCCGCCGCCATCACGACTATCGTCCTCGACGGGTGCGGCGTCTCAGCTTGACAGCATCGAAATGCTTCTTGCGGCGCTGGACAATGGCGACAGCCCCGCCGCGCGCACGGCGATTGTCAGCGCCATTGCAGATGCGGCGGCCCGAATAAAGTTGCATGGCGGATTGGCGAAAAGTCCTGTTTGAATACATGGTGCTTGCCGGAATTGCATTGCGGATCATACATTGCGCCACGGAAGTTTGGCCACGGGAAGATGAGCTGTCGGCGAATACCCAGGCCCTCAGAGATCGAAGTTGGTCGGCATCATCACCACGTCACGGATCGTCATGCCGCGCGGTCGCGTCAGCATGAAGGTGATCACATTCGCCACTTCGCCTGCTTCCAGCAGGCTGCCCGTCTCCCTGGCTTCCTTCAGCTTCTCTGGTGGCCAGTCCGCTAGCAGTGCGCTGATCACAGGTCCGGGAGAGATCGAGCCGACCCGAATACCGTGCTTGAACACCTGACGTCGAACCGTCTGCACAAAGCAGTTGATCGCCACTTGGACGATGCATAGACGGGCTCCCATGGCGTCGGGAAGTGAGCTGCCAAAGAACTCGTAACGATGATGTCGCCCGTTCTACGGTCGATCATGTGAGGCAGCACGTCGTGCACATTCTTCATCACGACATTAACGTTCAGGTTCAGCATGCGGTCGATGGCACCTGTGTCGGAGTCGACCAGGTCACCACCCACATAGGTGCCCGCATTGGCATGAAAGATGTCGAGTCGACCTGCGGTTTCCAGAACGCGTGGCATCAGCGTCGCACAGTCCTTCGGGTCGAGGAGGTCGATGACAAGCGGGATGACCGCCTCCCCGTGTTTGGCCTGGTAAGCCTCGAGGGCAACCTTATCGCGATCGATCATCACGACGCGCGCGCCCTCACCCAACATTGCTTCGGTGCTCGCCAGCCCGATACCCGAGGCAGCCCCCGTGACCGCGGCAATCTTTCCTTCCAACTCTCTCGCCATGAAATCTCGTTCTATCTGAAACGCTGGAACCTTAGCATGAATCTCTCATCCCTTAGGATTACGCCGGCACCTAATTGATCCCGAAGCCCGTATCGACCGGTATCGAGATGCCGTTCACCATGGCGGCACGCTCGGAGAGCAGGAAGAGCACAACCTCCGCGACCTCCTCGGTCTCGATGAAGCGCCCCAACGGCATGCGCGCCGGTCCGGCCTTCTCGGGGTCGCCCTACGCCTCCCTCGCCAGCCCATGCCTTTCTCGAAATTCAGGACGTTGTTGGGGCAATGGTCGCTTTCTCGGGACGCCTGGCATCGGCTTTACCGTTAGCTCCCGCAACCGGCACCCCGTTTGCACCTGATTCACACGATGACGCCGATCCGATATGCCTTCAGGCGAGAATGTGCGAGGCGGCAGAGCAGCTAAAGGCAGCCGGTGTCCTGGCCAAGGTTGAGCCTCGAGCCATCAGGTTTCAAACAGCGGTCTCGCCGAGGAGGCCAGGTTCATAAATGAGGCGCTGCCCTGGCCGTCCCAGCCGTCCAATCCGGCGATGCCAGCCGAGGACTAAAAGTACGGTCATCGACACGATACTCTGGGGCCGTTTTCTATTTCTATTTCAAAGCGTTAGATATCAAATAAGTACCGCAGCAACTGTAGTGCGAGTGACGGTACTTTCTTATGGGCGTGTCTCAGCGCGAAAAGTACCGTCAATAGTACCGTCGGATTCCAACCGCAGCGCTGACTGACAACACAGCCATGGTTGGCACAGAGGCATAAAAATCAGTGACCTAAGAGAGCGATGGCTTCAGTTGATGATGCAGGACCGATAGTCAACAAGACCGCAGATAACACTATCCTTTTCACGCCGTTTCGCCGAATTTCGCAGGTCTTTTCCTATTCCCACTCGATCGTGCCAGGCGGCTTCGACGTCACGTCGTAGACAACGCGGTTGATGCCGCGGACCTCGTTGATGATGCGCGTGGCGGCGGCGCCCAGGAAGGCCATGTCGTAGTGGTAGAAATCCGCCGTCATTCCGTCGACCGAGGTGACGGCGCGCAGCGCGCAGACGAACTCGTAGGTGCGGCCATCGCCCATCACACCGACGGTCTGCACCGGCAAGAGCACGGCGAAGGCCTGCCAGATGGCGTCGTAGAGCCCGGCCTTTCGGATCTCGTCGAGATAGATGGCGTCGGCCTCGCGCAGGATTTCCAGTTTCTCGCGGGTGATGCCGCCCGGGCAGCGGATGGCAAGGCCAGGACCGGGGAACGGGTGGCGGCCGATGAAGCTTTCGGGCAGGCCGAGCTCCTTGCCCAGCGCCCGCACCTCGTCCTTGAACAGTTCGCGCAGCGGCTCGACCAGTTGCATGTTCATGCGCTCGGGCAGGCCGCCGACATTGTGGTGCGACTTGATGGTCACCGACGGGCCGCCGGTGAAGGAGACGCTTTCGATGACGTCGGGATAAAGTGTGCCCTGTGCCAGGAAGTCGGCGCCGCCGAGCTTTTTGGCCTCTTCCTCGAACACCTCGATGAACAGCCGGCCGATGGTCTTGCGCTTCTTCTCGGGGTCAACCTCGCCTTCCAGCGCCGAGATGAATTTTTCCGAGGCATCGACCAGGATCAGCGGCAGATTGTAATGCTGACGGAACATCGCCACCACGCCCGCCGCCTCATCCTTGCGCATCAGGCCATGGTCGACGAGGATGCAGGTGAGCTGGTCGCCGACCGCCTCGTGGATCAGCAGCGCCGCGACGGAGGAATCCACACCGCCCGACAGCGCGCAGATGACCTTGCCCTTGCCGACCTGCTTGCGGATCGCCTCGACCGCGTGTTCGCGGTAGGCGCGCATCGTCCAGTCGCCCTCGATGCCGGCGATGTTGTGGACGAAATTACGGAGCAGCCTGGCGCCATCGGGCGTGTGCACCACCTCGGGGTGGAACATGATGCCGTACATTTTGCGCTCGACATTGCCGAAAATGGCGAAAGGCGAGCTTTCCGACTTGCCGAACACCTGAAAACCCGGCGGCAAGGCGATCACGCGATCGCCATGGCTCATCCACACCTGGTGGCGCTGGCCGGTCGCCCACAGCCCCTCGAACAGCGGGCTGTCCTTCTCGATCTCGACGAAAGCGCGTCCGAACTCGCGATGGTTGGAGCTTTCGGCGACACCGCCCATCTGCACGCACATGGCCATCTGGCCGTAGCAGATGCCGAGCACCGGCACCCCGGCATCGAAGACGATCTGCGGCGCGCGCGGGCTGCCGATATCCGACGTCGAAGCCGGGCCGCCCGACAGGATGACGGCTTTGGGATTGATGCGCTTGAACGCGGCTTCGGCCGATTGGAACGGCACGATCTCGGAAAACACGCCGGCCTCACGGATGCGGCGGGCAATGAGCTGCGTAAACTGGCTGCCGAAATCGACAATCAGGACGGTGTCGGGATGATTGGCTGTTTTCATGGCGAGCGTTTAGAGAAAGAAATGAGTCGACGCAATGGGTTGCGTAGCCTGACTTTCAGACAGGTCTGGCCTGGTCGTTGGATGGAGCGGTTCGCAGCAGACCCGAGCCGATCGCCTGTTCGAGGCGCATGACGGCGTCGGCCAGCCTTTCGTCGATGACGTGGAGATATTCGGTCCAGTCGCCGACATGCCTGAGATCGGCAGCGCCGTCGGAAATACCGCGCAGGCCGATCAGGGGCACATCGAAGAGCTGGCAGGCGCGCAGGCAGGCGAAGGTCTCCATGTCGACCATGTCGGCCGCGATTGCATCATAGGCAGCGCCGGTGATGATGGCGCCGCCGGTCGACAGTGTGGCTTGCCTGATTTCAGGAATACGAAACGGCAGCGGCACGGTGACCGGCAGATCGAGAAAAGGGGTCGCGCCCTTTTCGAAGCCCAAGGGCGAGGCGTCGATGTCGCGATAGCTGACGGAGACGGCCTGATAGATTTCCGTCTGCTCCAGCGTCCGGCTGCCGGCTGAGCCGAGCGAGACGACAAGGTCCGGCAAAGCCTTCTGCGACTTCAGCCAGGACAGTTCCGCGCCCAGCCTGACGGCTGCCTCGACCGGACCGACGCCCGTCATCAGCGGTGTGAACAGTTTTTGCAGATGCGGACCATATTCGGCTTGCGCCGCCATGACGAAGAGAACGTCCTTGCCGCCGATTCTCGTAACGTTGACCATCACCCCGCAATCCCATCACGCCCAACCACCGTCATCATCGTTCCGGTCATGGTGGCGATCAGCTTGGCCTCGCCGTCGGCGGCGAATGCATAGGCCTGGCCGTCGGCGACGATGATGGTGCGGCCGGGTTTGGTTACCGAGCCGCGGAACAGGAAGCGTTCGCCCCTGCCCGGCGCCAGAAGATTGACCTTGAACTCTATGGTCAGCACGCCGGAGTTTTCCGGCATCAGCGAGAAGGCAGCATAGCCGCAGGCCGAGTCCAGCGCCGTCGAAATCACCCCGGCATGCAGGAAACCATGCTGCTGGGTGAGCGCCGCCGAATAGGGCATCTCGATCTCGATAATGCCGGGCGTCACCAGCGTCAGTTCGGCGCCGATCGTCGCCATCGCCTGCTGGCGCGCGAAGGACGCCCTGACGCGATCCTCATAGTCCGGGGCCGGTACGATCTTTGCTGCCATCGCAATTGCCTTCGTTTGTCTGGCAAAGCTTATTGCAGAGGGATGGGCAGCAGGCAATCTCAATTGCTGCACTGCAACAATTCGTCCCGTCGGCCGTCATGGGTTGAGTGGCCGGGGATCCGGCTGGCTCAGTTGGTACGGCGGAGCGCGCAGAAATAAAACCCGTCCGTGCCGCTCAGCAACGGCGACAGTGAGATCTCGCCGGCGGAACCGATCCGCGCGGCCGCCTCGTGGCCGGGGAAATGGCTCTCCCAAAGTGCGCGGTGGTCAATCGGAACAAAACGGCTGTTGCGCTCGCGGAACGCGGCGATCTGCTCGCCATTCTCCTCGGAGAATACCGAGCAGGTGATGTAGACCAGCAGGCCGCCGGGTTTGACATAGGCTCGTGCGGCATCGAGGATCGCCGACTGCTCGCCCTTGCGGGCATCGAGCTGCCTTTGCGTCAGGCGCCATTTGGCATCGGGACGGCGCCGCCAGGTGCCGCTGCCGGTGCAAGGCGCGTCGACCAGCACGATGTCCATGTGGTTGGAGAGCGGAGCGAGTTCGGCCGGCTTGGTGACGACCTGCACGTTGCGGTTTTCCGAGCGGCGGATGCGGTCGAAGATTGGCGCAAGGCGCGCTTTTTCGGCATCATGGGCAAAGATCTGGCCGCGATTGTCCATCGCAGCCGACAGCGCCAATGTCTTGCCGCCGGCGCCGGCACAGAAGTCGAGCACCTGCATGCCGGCCTCGGCGCCGGCAAGTGTTGCCGCTATTTGCGAGCCCTCGTCCTGGACCTCGAACCAGCCTTTCTGGAAGGCGGGCTCGGCCTGCACGTTCGGATGCCTGCCGTCGCCGTCGATGGGCGGAATGCGGATGCCGAACGGTGCGATCCGCGCGGCCTGCGCCCCTGTATCGGCCAGTTCCTTGAGCACCCTGGCGCGATCGGCCTGCAGCGTGTTGACCCTTATGTCGAGCGGCGGGCGGGTCGCCAGCGCCGCGCCCTCCCCGACCCACGCCTCGCCAAAAGCCCGTTCGAAAAGCGGTTCACACCAATCTGGTATGTCGGCACGCACCGCGGGCGGCGCGTCGGCAAGCCGGCGACCGGCAATCGTCTGCAGCTCGGTGGCACTGAGCAGCGGCGGCGCGAACTTGTCGCCGTCGAGCGCGTCGTTGAGCGACTGCGCCGTCTGGCCCCATTCGAGCAGCAACGCGCCGAAGCCGACTGCGCGCGGCGTGTCTTCGCCGAGCAGCCAGCCGGCGGAACGTTTGTGGCGTAGCGCGTCGTAGACGATGTTGCCGATCGCCGCGCGATCACCGCCACCGGCGAAGCGGTGTGACAGGCCCCAATCCTTCAGCGCATCAGCCACCGGCCGGTGACGCCGGCCAATGTCCTCCAGCACTTCGATGGCCGCAGCCAGCCGTCCGCCCAGTCGCATTGATCATTCCATCAAATCGAGATTTATCGCCTGCTCTTAGAGCCTTTCGCGTTCGGATTGAACCCCGCTCCGCCACGCGACGAAGTGGCCGCCTGAAATCTGTCCGATCGATAAATATTGCGGGCCGGCAACAGCAGATCGATCAATAGATGCAAGGTCTCTAATGTTCGCAACTGGCGACTGCAAGCACGGCAGGTGGCGCAACTGCTCTGCTTTCCAAGTTTTTCCGTTGGGAATACTCTTCACACCATGATTCGCGGCGCGGAAAACGCGAACCGGCGGATCGCTACGAGGAGAGGGCAATGAAAACTTATCTGGCGGAAGTTCTAGGCACATTTCTGTTGGTGTTCATCGGCACGGCGTCGGTGGTGACGGGCGGCTTCGGCGGCGCGCTGCCGCTCGGGCAGGAAGGCATCGGTCTGGCATTCGGCATCGGTCTCATCGCCGCGGCCTATGCGATCGGCCCGATTTCGGGCGCGCATCTCAATCCGGCGGTGACGCTCGGCGTCTTCCTCGCCGGCCGGCTGCCGGCCAAGGACGTCATCCCCTACTGGATCGCGCAGATCATCGGCGCCATCCTGGCTTCGCTGGCACTGTGGATCATCGTTTCCGGCCAGGCCGGCGGCCACACAGGCGGCTTCGGCGCCAATGGCTGGGACGAGACGAAATGGGGCATGAGCTCGGCGTTCCTGTGGGAGCTGATCGGCACCTTCACCTTCGTCACGGTGATCCTCGGCGTTACCGCTGAAAAGCACTCGACGGCTTTTGCCGGTCTGGTCATCGGCCTGACGCTGGCGGGCATTCACTTCGCCATGATCCCGGTCACCGGCACCTCGGTCAATCCGGCCCGCTCCATCGGCCCCGCGCTGTTCACCGGCGGTGCGGCGCTCAGCCAGCTCTGGCTGTTCATCGTCGCCCCGCTGATCGGCGGCGCCATCGCCGGTGTCGTCGCCAAGGCACGCATCTTCGAGAAGGATTGATCCCGAAAGCCCGGATGCAAAAGGCGCGGGCCACGGCCCGCGCCTTTTTTGTTGGATAGAGCTTGTCTGGATCAGCCGGCGATGTCGAAGCGGTCGGCGTTCATCACCTTGGTCCAGGCCACGACGAAATCCTTCGCGAACTTCGCCGTGGCGTCCGCCGTCGCATAGACTTCGGCGAGCGCGCGCAGCTGCGAGTGCGAGCCGAAGATCAGGTCGGCACGAGTGCCAGTCCACTTCACTTCACCGGTCTTGCGGTCGCGGCCTTCGAACACGTCCTTGGCGTCCGATGTCGCCTTCCACTCCGTGCCCATGTCGAGCAGGTTGACGAAGAAGTCGTTGCTCAGCGTTTCCGGCTGTTTGGTGAACACGCCGTGCTTCGACTGCCCGGCATTGGCGCCGAGAACACGCAGGCCGCCGACGAGGACCGTCATTTCTGGCGCGGTCAGCGTCAGCAGTTGCGCCCGGTCGACCAGCGCTTCCTCGACGGTCAGCCGCTGCTTGCCGCTTACATAGTTGCGGAAGCCGTCGACAATCGGCTCCAGCGGCGCGAAGGAGTGGATGTCGGTCTGCTCCTGCGAGGCGTCCATGCGGCCGGGCCAGAAGGGAACGTCGACGCTGTGGCCGGCGGCCTTCGCGGCCTTCTCGATCGCTGCGTTGCCGCCGAGAACGATCAGGTCGGCAAGCGAGACTTTCTTGCTGCCGGTCTGCGCGGCGTTGAAGTCCTTGGCGATCGTCTGGAGCTTGTCGAGCACCTTGGCGAGTTCGGCTGGCTGGTTGACGGCCCAGTCCTTCTGGGGGCTGAGGCGAATGCGCGCGCCATTGGCGCCGCCGCGCTTGTCGGAACCACGGAAGGTCGAGGCCGACGCCCACGCCGTCGAGACCAGCTGCGACACCGACAGGCCCGAAGCCAGGATTTTCGCCTTGAGCGCTTCGGCATCCTGCTCGTCGATCAGCACATGATCGACCGCCGGGATGATGTCCTGCCAGGGCAGCTCTTCCTTCGGAACCAACGGGCCGAGATAACGGGCGACCGGGCCCATATCGCGGTGGGTGAGCTTGTACCAGGCGCGGGCGAAGGCGTCGGCGAACTGATCCGGATTCTCGTGGAAGCGCTTCGAGATCGTTGCGTAGGAGGGATCGAAACGCAACGCGAGGTCGGTGGTCAGCATGGAGGGTGCGTGGCGCTTGGCCGAATTGTGCGCGTCCGGCACCGTGCCGGCGCCGGCACCGCCCTTCGGCGTCCACTGATGCGCGCCCGCCGGGCTTTTGGTCAGCTCCCAGTCGAAGCCGAACAGATTGTCGAAGAAGTTGCTGCTCCATTTGGTCGGCGTCGTCGTCCAGATGACTTCCAGACCACTGCCGATGGAGTCACCGCCCTTGCCGGTGCCGAATTTGCTCGCCCAGCCGAGGCCCTGCTGCTCGATATCAGCACCTTCCGGCTCGACACCCACCAGGCTCGCATCGCCCGCACCGTGGGTCTTGCCGAACGTATGGCCGCCGGCGATGAGGGCCACGGTTTCCTCATCGTTCATCGCCATGCGCGCAAAGGTGTCCCTGATGTCGCGTGCCGCGGCCAGCGGATCCGGATTGCCGTTCGGCCCTTCCGGATTCACGTAGATCAGCCCCATCTGCACGGCGCCGAGCGGGTTCTGCAGATCGCGGTCGCCGCTGTAGCGCTCGTCGGCCAGCCACTTGCCTTCGGGGCCCCAGTAGACGTCCTGCTCTGGCTCCCAGACATCGGCGCGGCCACCGGCGAAACCGAATGTCTTGAAACCCATCGATTCCAGCGCGACGTTGCCGGTGAGGATCAGCAGATCGGCCCAGGAAATCTTGCGGCCATATTTCTGCTTGATCGGCCACAAGAGCCGGCGGGCCTTGTCGAGGTTGACGTTGTCAGGCCAGCTGTTGAGCGGCGCGAAACGCTGCTGTCCGGCCCCGGCGCCGCCGCGGCCATCGGCGATGCGGTAGGTGCCGGCGCTGTGCCACGCCATGCGGATGAACAGCGGCCCATAGTGGCCGAAATCGGCCGGCCACCATTCCTGCGAATCCGTCATCAGTGCATGCAGATCCTTGATGACGGCGTCGAGGTCGAGGCTTTTGAATTCCTCGGCATAGTCGAACGCCTCACCCATCGGGTCGGACAGCGATGACTGCTGATGCAGGATCTGGACGTTCAGCTGGTTCGGCCACCAGTCACGGTTGGTCCTGCCAACGGCCCCGTGCGCAACCGGGCATTTGCCCGCGCTTTTGTCATCGGTGTTCGCGTCCATCTTCAGTCTCCGATTTTTGCCGAGTTTTGATCTTTGCCAGGATTTTGGGGGGCGGCTCGTCGGCCGCACCATCTTGGAATGATTCCAGACTAGGCCGCATTGGCGATAAAAACAAATTGCCTTTCCTGTTCATTTCGATAGGATTTTCTTATGATCGGATTGACAGTTCGCCAGATGCATTATTTCGACGCGCTGGCGCAGACGCTACATTTCGGACGCGCGGCAAAACTGGCCGGCGTCAGCCAGCCGGCGCTGTCCTCGCAGATCGCGGAGATGGAACAGAGGCTGAACTGCCGGCTGTTCGAACGCGGCGGCAAGTCGGTGCGCATGACCGACGAAGCGATCGCGCTTTTGCCGCGCATCGAACGCATCCTGGCCGACATACGCGACGTCGAAACGACGGCAAGGCGCGGCCGCACCGCCATGGAGGGACGCTTCCGGCTGGGCATCATCCCGACGGTCGCGCCCTATCTCCTGCCGCGCGCTTTGCCCGAACTGAAAAAGCATTTTCCGGCCCTACTGCTCGAATTGCGCGAGGCGGTCACCGCCACGCTGGTCGACGACATCGCATCGCGCAAGCTCGACGCCTTCATCGCGGCGCTTCCGCTCGATCATCCGGGCCTGATCACCGAGGCGCTGTTTTCGGACCGGTTCTTCCTTGCCGTGCCGGCTGGCGACCCGGCCTTCGCCTCGCCGCCGGTTCCGCCCGAAAGCCCGGCGCTGGAAAGGCTTATGCTGCTGGAGGAAGGCCATTGCTTGCGCGAACAGGCGCTTGCCGTCTGCGGCAACGTTCGGCCGGTGGCGATGGCCAGCTACGGCGCCACCAGCCTGACCACGCTGTTGCAGATGGTGGCGCATGGGCTCGGCGTCACGCTGATCCCCGAAATGGCGACCGGCCCCGCCGGCACCATCCCTGACCTCAAGATCGTGCCGTTCCAGGAACCGATGCCGCAGCGCATGATCTGCCTCGCCTGGCGGCGCAACAATGCAAGGCATGGAGAATGCGTCGAACTGGCCAAGATCATCCGCAGCCTCGGCGCGGCGGTGTTGGCCGCGTGACAAATGATCAACCGGACGTCAGAGAACGCGGGACAGAAACTCGCGGGTGCGCGGCGATTTCGGGTCGGCGATCATCTCGCGCGGCGCACCGCGTTCGACGATCACACCGCCATCCATGAAGACGAGCTGATCACCGATCTCGCGGGCAAAGCCGATCTCGTGAGTGACGACGACCATCGTCATGCCGCTCTCGGCCAGATCGCGCATCACCTGCAGCACCTCGCCGACCAGTTCCGGGTCGAGTGCCGATGTCGGCTCGTCGAACAGCAGCACCTTCGGCTTCATCGCCATGGCGCGCGCGATCGCAACACGCTGCTGCTGGCCGCCGGACAGTTCGCGCGGATAGCGGTCGACCTTGTCGGCAAGGCCGACGCGCCTTAGCAGGACTTCCGCTTCGGCCTTGGCCTGGTCGACCGGGACGCGCCGCACCTGCGTCGGCGCTTCGATCAGGTTCTCCATCACCGTCATGTGCGAGAACAGATTGAACGACTGGAACAGCATGCCGATCTCAGCCCGGCGTTGGCACAGGAGATCGTCCTTGACCTCGTAGAGCCTGTCGCCCTGGAGGTCGTAGCCGACGAACTGGCTGTCCACCAACAGGATGCCGCCACTCAGTTTTTCCAGATGGTTGATGCAACGCAGGAACGTGCTCTTCCCGGATCCCGACGGGCCGATGATGCAGGCCACCGAGCCCTCGGGCACGTCGAAGTCGACACCCTTGAGGACCTCGAGCGAGCCATAGGTTTTGCGCACGCCGCGCGCGAACACCATGGAATCGGCCGGCACGCCGAAGCGGGCGCGATTATCGGACTTCACATCGCTCATCGGGCAATGCCGCGCAGGCTGATCACGTTGCGCAAGGCGCGCATCGTCAGAGGTTCACGGCGCGTGTCGCTACGGCCGAAATGGCGCTCCAGGAAATGCTGCCCAACCGACAGGATGCTGACCACGGCGAGGTACCAGAAGGCGACCACGATCAAGAGCGGGATGGTCTCGAAGGTGCGGGCATAGATGCTTTGCGCGGTGTAGAACAGGTCGTCGACCGCAATGAAGGTCACCAGCGACGTCATCTTCAGGAGGTTGATCGCCTCGTTGCCGGTCGGCGGCAGCACGAAGCGCATGGCTTGCGGCAGGGTGATGCGCTTCAGGATCATGCGGTAGGGCATGCCGAGCGCACTCGCCGCTTCCGCCTGGCCCGACGGCACGGACTTTATGCCGGCGCGGATGATTTCGGCCATGTAGCCGGCCTCGCACAGCGAAAGCGCGACGACCGCGGAGAAGAACGGGGTCATGAAATCATTGGTGCGCACAGAAAACGGCGTGCCCAGAAAGGGCAGAGTGAGCGAGATTTCGCGCACCAGCAGCGACAGGTTGAACCAGAAGATCAGCTGGATCAGCGCCGGGACACCCCGGAAGAACCAGACATAGACCCCCGCGAAGGCGCGCAGCACCGGACTTGGCGACACCCGCATGATGGCGATGACGGTGCCGACCACGATCGCCA
Organism: Mesorhizobium sp. WSM4308; assembly: GCF_002294905.1. NCBI lineage: Bacteria > Pseudomonadati > Pseudomonadota > Alphaproteobacteria > Hyphomicrobiales > Phyllobacteriaceae > Mesorhizobium > Mesorhizobium sp. WSM4308. Next base: position 492,996 of record NZ_NSFW01000001.1, read on the forward strand.
GCGCCATGATGATGACGGTGAGCACCAGCGTGTTGCCAAGGCCGCGCATGATCGAGGGATGGAACAGGTAGCCGGCGGCCGTGCCCCAGGCGAAGGCTGGGTTGCTGGCAAAAGCGCGGACGATCAGGAAGGCCAGCAGCAAGGCGAACGCGGTGCCGATCCAGATGCCGTAGCGGCGCTGCGGCACGACGGTCAATCGTGACACGGCGGCGGCAATGCCGGGCTCGACGCCAATCTCGGTCGGGTGGGCCACGCCCATCAATGGTCTCCTGGTTGCTGGCCGGCGCCTGACTTAGGATCAGGCGCCGGGCAATTCCTATTCGGCGCGAAGCGCGTCCATGGTGCCGACGAAATAGGGTTCCTTGATCGCGTAGGCGCCCATGCCGTATCTGTTGAGGATAGCCTTGTAGGTGCCGTTCTTGAACAGTTCGGCAAGCGCGCCCACCATCATGTCGGCGGTCTCCTTGTCGTCCTTGGCAATCGCCATGCCGAGCGGCGCGACCTCGTAAAGCGTCGGCAGCACCAGCAGCTGGCCCTTGCTCGTCACCTCGAAATAGCTCGAAGCGGTGGCATCGTCCATGCGGGCGTCGACGCGATCCGACAGCACGGCCTGGACGATATCGGTCGAGGAGTTGAAGACCGACTTCGCGATGGCCGCCTGGCCCTTGTCGGTACACTCCTTGCTCAGCTTGTCGACAAGGAAGTCCGAGGCGCTGCCGGCCGAGACGCCGACGCGCTTGCCGCAGAGCGGGGTGTCGCCGCTGAAGCTCGCCTTCTTGTCGGGCGATGTCGAGACCGCGAGCCCGGCCTTGAGGAACATGACGAAATCGACCTGCTTCAGCCGCTCGGGCGTCGCCGAGAACGTCTCCCAGGCGATCTTGAAGCGGCCGGCCGCAAGGCCAGGGATCATCGAGGGAAAGGGCGTGCGCTGCACGTCGAGCTTGGCGTCGACGAGCTTGGCCACCTCGCCGGCCAGTTCGATGATGATGCCGGTCTGCTTGCCGTCGGCATCGAGATATTCGAACGGCGCATAGTCCAGCGTGTTGGCGACGGCGAGCGTTCCGCTCTGCTTGACGTCGGTGGATTTCGCAACCTCGGTGGCCTGGGAAACCTCGCCCCAGGCCATGGTGGATATCGCCAGCGCAAGGCCGGTCATTCGCAGATATGCATTCATTGCTGTTCCCCTTTCTTTTGCTTGTTTGCCGTTATGCGCCGGCGGCTTCCGCCGCCTTCTTCTTGCGATAGTGGTAGTTCTTGTCGATGCGCTCCATCAGATAGTCGCCGTAGAGCACCGGCCCGTATTTCGGCTGCGTACCGGCCGGCACGCAGACCGACAGCGCCTCGATCGTCTCGTCCATGGACGGATCGAAGAAAAAGGGCTGCGAATAGCGCTCGCGCCCCGACCGGTTGATGACCCGGTGCGGCGTCGAGACGAACTGGTCGTTCGACCAGCGCGCCAGTATGTCGCCGACATTCATCACGAAGGAATCTGGAACGGGAGGTGCCGGAACCCAGTCGCCGGCCTTGTTCTTGACCTCGAGGCCCCCGACATTGTCCTGCGCCAGCAAGGTGATGAAGCCGTAGTCGGTGTGCGGCGCCGAGCCGAAGAGGCCTTCTTCGTGGGGCTGCGTCGGATAGTGCAGCAGCCGCAGGAAGGTCGTCGGCTGCTCGAAATAGCGGTCGAGGCTGTCGGAGGGCAGTCCGAGCGAGAGCGCGATGGCGCGAACCATCTTGCGCGCGAGCGTCCCCATCTCGTCGACATAACGCTCTATTGTCTCCCTGAAACCGGCAAGTGCCGTTTCGTCGGGCCATTGGTTGGGGCCCTGGAGCGGCTTTTCGGCCAGGGCCCTTGGATCGTCGGCGCCGACCTCGTGCATGAAGAAGATCGATTCGCTCTGGTTGGGCTTGCTGACGGTTGCCACCGACGAGGTCACGATGGTCGAGCCGGCAAAGGGCAGATAGCCGCGGAAATTCCTGTCGATTTTCAGCTTCGCCTTTTCCTCTTCGGGCAAGGCAAAGAAGCTTTTGCTGGCTTCGCGCACGGCTTCGACATCGGCGCGCGGAATGGGATGCCCGGTGACATAGAGGAAGCCGATCGTCTCGAGATAGCGGCGCAGCGTCGCCGCCGTTGCCCGGATGGCGCCCTCATCGTCGCCATAGAGCGCCGAGACGTCGAGGATCGGAATTTCGGAAAAATCGCCGCGCTCTTGTGCATCCATTTTCGAACACCCTGTCTTGAACATAAGATACAGTACTGTATTTCTACACATCCGAACGGCCTCATCAATAGGCTTTCGATCGCAAAAGGAAGAGCGCTCAAACATGGCACCACGCAAGATCATCATCGACACCGATCCGGGCCAGGACGACGCCTTCGCCATCCTCTTCGCGCTGGGGTCGCCGGCCGAACTCGACGTGGTCGGCATCACCACGGTCGGCGGCAACGTGCCGCTTGCCCTGACGTCGAAGAATGCGCTCAAGGTGGTGGAGCTTGCCGGGCGGGCCGATGTGCCGGTGCATGCCGGATGCCCGGCGCCGATGGTGCGCAAGCTGATCACTGCCGAATATGTTCACGGCGAAACCGGCCTCGACGGCGCCGATCTTCCCGAACCGGTGACGCCTCTACAGAGCGAACACGCGGTGAATTATCTCGTGCGCACCATCATGGACGCGCCGGAGGGTGAGTTGACCGTCTGCACGCTGGGGCCAATGACCAATCTCGCAATGGCCATGACCATGGAGCCGAGGATCGTGCCCCGGCTGCGCGAAGTCGTGCTGATGGGCGGCGGCTTCTTCCAGGGCGGCAACGCCACGCCGGCGGCGGAATTCAACATCTTCGTCGATCCGCATGCCGCGCATAAGGTATTCGACAGCGGCGTGCCGGTGACCATGGCTGGCATAGACTGCACCTACACCGCGCTGATGACGCCGGAATGGCTCGACCGACTGCGGGCAACCGGCAGCCGCGCGGCGGTCGAGGCCGCCAATCTGGCCGACTTCTACCGCCAGTACGGCACGCACAAATTCGAAACGCCGGCGCGCCCCATCCATGATGCCTGCGTCACCGGCTATCTGCTGGCGCCGCAAATCTATGAGCAGCGCCAATGCGCGGTGACGGTCGACATCGTCTCGCCGGAGACGATCGGCATGACCGTGGTCGACTGGTGGCATGTCACCGGCCGGCGCAAGAACTGCAATGTCCTGCGACGCATCGACCCGGCGCCGTTCTTCGAGTTGATGCTGGAGCGGATCAGCGCATTGCCCTGAGTTGCGCCGTCCGCGATAGATGGACACTTGATGAGTCGCGAAGCGCATCGAAGCCGACGAATGGTTTGCAGGCGTCGCGCATGGCGATGAAGGTCTTGATCAGATGAAAGCCGAAAGCGCCCCGGCCAGAAGCAAGAGACCGTCCAAAGCCGCCCCGCCTGCGAAAGCGGCGCGGCAGACGCTCAGCCGCGAGGCCTGGATCACGGCCGCGCGCAAGGTGTTGGAGAAGCGCGGCATCGGCGAGGTTAAGATCGATCGCCTGGCGCGCCAGTTCAAGGTGACGCGCGGCAGTTTCTACTTCCACTTCGCCAGCCTTGCCGATCTTCGCGACGGCCTGCTGCAGGAATGGCGAAACACCAATTGCGCGCCGTTCTGGGCCATGCGCGACATGCACGACATAGACGGCCTGCAGTTCTTCACCGACATCGTGCATGTCTGGGTCGATGAGGCGCCGTTCAGCCCGCTGCTTGACCTGGCGGTCCGCGACTGGTCGCGAACGTCGAAGAAGCTGGCGCAGGAGGTCAAGGACATGGACGATCTGCGCATCGCGCTGTTGATCCGCTCCTTCCGCGCCATGGGCTATCCCGAGGACGAAAGCCTGGTCCGGGCGCGCATCACCTACTTCCACCAGATCGGCCAGTACGCGCTGTCCTTCAAGGAGGACCCGGCGGTGCGCAGGAGCTACCAGCCGCTGTTCGGAGAGGTCCTGCTCGGACCGCTGGTGCAGGAGCCAGGCTCGGCGCCGCGGCCGTCGGCGATCCAGAGCGGACGGCGGTAGATGGCGTGCCAGCGATAACGGGCTGCGGCGCGTCCAGCGGACCTCCGAATATCTACGAAGCAGCCGCCTCGTTGGTAATGGCGCGAGTCGCGTTCTGGTGGGGACGTAGCAGAAAATAGAACGCGGCGAGGTGCGTGATCATCAGCAGCGGCACGTAGAGGACCGGGATCGCATAGGTCGCACCCAGCAATCCGGCATGAGCGGGAAGGTCGGCCTGGGTGGCTTGATAATAGTCGACGATGATGTCGATGGTCCCGACGACATTGAAGGCAATGACGAATAGCCAGAAAAGCGGGCGTATCCTTACGGCAAACAGTGCCAGCATGGCCAACACCCCGGTTGCGAAGTCGCCATAGGCGGCAAAGGTGGCGAAGCTGGCGGGCAGGTCGGGGCTGACGACGCCCGGAAGGATGAAGACGAGCCCGAAGAAGCGGAAACTGTGCAGGGTGGCAATGGCGCGTTGCGCTGCGAACCCCTCCATCGAACTCAACCAGGGCCAGATGTAGGCACCGAAGCACAGCAGCCATGCGACATAGCCGAGAACGAGCTGGATCTGGAAAAGGATTTCCGTCGACATTGTGGTCTCCCGTCAGCTGTTGGCCGGCGCGGCCTCGAACACCGCGGTCAGGATGCCGAGCCGGCCTTGCATGAGATTTCGTCCCAAATTGGCTGCAAGCTCGGCGAAGTCCGGCCCCATCACCACGCCGAGATTTGGCGAAGGCGGCGGACCCGACGCCCGCATCTGTGCGAACCAGGCCTTGGCGGCCTCGGTGTCGTCTTGCCATGCCAGCATGCGGAAGCCGGCCGGCTCGATCGCCTCACGCGTCGTATCGATTGTCATGAGGAAACTCGTCGCCGGTGTTCGCGCCCAGGGAAGCGGATAGTGCGGCTGGCCGCCGCCCAACACGACGTCGAAGGTGGCAAACCTGCCGCCTGATTTCAGCACGCGGCGAATCTCGCGATAGAGCCGCCCCCGGTCGAAGATGTTCATCGCCACATGCTGCAGCAGCACGATGTCGAAACGGCCATCATCGAACGGAAGCTCCAGGGCGTTGGCGGTCTGGAACGACAGACGCTCGCCCTGCCCGGTGCGCTCGGTCAGGTAGCGCGCGGCATCCACGAAAGGCTCGCTGAGGTCAACGCCGATAACCTGGCAGCCATAAGTCGCAGCCAGGAAGCGCGCCGGCCCGCCGACGCCCGCGCCAACGTCCAGAACCGACATGTCAGCGGTGATGTCAGCCAATTGGGCAAGCTCGGCGGTGGCCGCAAGCCCACGGGTGTGAAACTGGTCGAGGGTGCCCAGTTGCTGCGGCGTGAGAAGCTGATGCTCCGGGCCGAACTCAGCCAGTACCGTCCTCAACCGTTCAGTCAGGCCGGTCGCGCGATAATGGTCGCGCACTCCATCAAGTTCATCGGTCATGGCAAGATGCTCCTGTCTCAAGCTCTTACCTAAACCCGCTTCCATCGTTCGACTATCCGGTGTAATCACAATGACCCATGAAGCAGAACTACACAATCCGACACGGGGCGCTGGAGGGCGTCGAGGTGTTCCTGGCTGTCGCCAGACACCGCAACTTCCGCCGCGCCGCCGCCGATCTCGGCGTGACGCCGTCGGCCGTAAGCCAGGCGGTGCGCGCGCTGGAAGCCCGCATCGGCGCGGCGCTGTTTGTCCGCACGACACGCAGTGTCGGCCTGACCGAGGCCGGTCAGCGCTTCCTCGACGGTGCCGGCCCCGGCTTCGAGGAGATCGTCGCCGCGGGCGAGGCCGCGCGTGACGTCGGCCAGCGGCCGACCGGCCTGCTGCGCCTGTCGGTGCCGCGCGCCGTCGTGCCGTTGATCCTGGAGCCGGTGATCGCTTCGTTCTGCCAGGCCTATCCCGAAGTCGAACTGGAGATCGCCGCGAGCGACGAGATGGTCGATCTGGCGACAGGCGGGTTCGATGCCGGCATCCGCCTCGGGCAGTTCATTGCCACCGATATGGTGGCGGTGCGGCTGACGCCGTCCTTCTCGTTCGTGGTCGTGGGCAGTCCCGACTATCTCGATCGCCATGGCCGCCCTGAGCGTATCGACGATTTGCGCCGGCATGCCTGCCTGCGCCTGCGTCGTTCCAACGGCGCCATCGCGCCGTGGACGTTCGCCGACGGCAACGAAGCGATCGAGGCGATGGTCTCAGGTCCGCTGATCGCCCACGACTATCCGACATTGCTCGGGGCCGCCATGCGAGGGATCGGTCTGGCGCAGACGCCGCGACCGGTCGCCGAAGGTCCGATTGCCCAGGGAAAACTCGAGCCCGTGCTGGACACCGTCGCGGCGATGACGCCTGGCGTCTTCCTCTATCACCCCGGCAAGCGCCAGATCCTGCCGAAGCTGCGCGCCTTCATCGATCACCTCAAATCCGCGATCTGAGGCAATCAAGAGTGCCGCCCCCTGGCGTCATCGGCAATTTGGTGTTGAAGCGGATGACTGCTCTCTCGATAACCCGGTCGGCAACGGTTTCCTGATCAGCGAATGCCTCATCCCGTTCACCTGCACAAAATATTTCATGGTACAAATATCAAAAATATATAAGTAAAAAATACTACAAGATGGACCATTCCGGTCAAGAACGTCGTTCTTTCAGTGCTGAAACTTACATTGCATATGAAAAGCGCCAAGACCAAAAGGACCGCATCAGCAGCCGGCAGCCCCAGGGTCAGTCCTCTCCCCGTCAGCAGGCTGGCGGCTGCGACTCCCGGTATGGTCAGGCCGATCGTGGCGCAGGCCGAACCCATCGCGACATTCAAACCGCGCTGCAGCTCGTTGTTGAGTGAAGCGCGCACCGCCGAAATGGCCTCCGGCATCAGCACCAGCCCCGCGATCATTGCCCCCACAATGCTGTCAGCCTGGCTCACCTGGTAGGCAACGAGCGTATCTTCGACGCTTGCCGCGACCTGCTCGGCGAGCATGACAATTCCGATCAGCCCGGCCATCAGCAGCAGAGCGCTGGCAGAGATGTTCCCGTGAGGGGCAGCGCGCACCGAAACGTCGTGTGGTTGTCCCTGGATAAAGTCTTCCCGGTGCCGGACGGTCTGCGCGAACACGAAGCCTGCATAGAGCAGCACTGAAAGGACGCTGACGAACCCAAGTTGGGCTGCCGAAAACGTGCCGGGATCCGTGGCCCGGGTGTAAGTCGGCAGGATAAGCGTCATCACGGTCAGCGCGATCAGAACAGCCAGATAGGCACTGGTCCCTTGCCGCACGATGGCCTGCTTGCGATGACGCCAGCCGCCAAGCGCGAGACACATGCCGACAACGCCGGTGGATGTGATCATCACCGTCGAGAAGACGGACTCCCGTGCCAGCGTCGGGTTGTTCTCACCATGCAGCATCATGGAAACGATGATCGATACTTCGATTGCCGTGACGGCAAAGGTCAGCACCAGCGTGCCGTACGGTTCCCCTACCCGCCGAGCCACCGCCTCGGCGTGGTCGAGCACCACGAAAATGGTGACGAACATGATCGCACTCGACAGCGCGCCGACAAGGATCCTGGCGTTCAGCGAACCTTGGTCCACCGACAGCCCGCTGGCTCTGACCGCGACAGCCGTCACCAAGGCGGCCAGCGGCATCGCATAGGAAGTCACCGATCGTCCGAAACCGCTCATCCAAGCCCCTGCGTGCTTCCGCGAACCGTGGCTGCATTCGCGCACCGACAGATCGAAGCATTCACCCGTTCACGCCGTCTTCTGCGCCACCAGCCCCAGTTCCTCGACCATCGCCTGACGCATCAGGAACTTCTGCGGCTTGCCGGTCACCGTCATTGGCAATTCGGTGCGGAAGCGGATGTGGCGCGGGATCTTGTAGTGCGCGATCTGGCCGGCACAGAAGGTTTTGATCTCCTGCTCGGTGGCGATCTGGCCGGGCTTGAGCACGATCCATGCGCACAGCTCTTCGCCATATTTCTGGTCGGGAATGCCGAAGACCTGCACCTCCCTGACCATGGGATGGCGGTAGAGGAATTCCTCGACCTCTCTGGGATAGACGTTCTCGCCGCCGCGGATGACCATGTCCTTGACCCGGCCGACAATATTGCAATAGCCCTCCGCGTCGATGGTGGCGAGGTCGCCGGTGTGCATCCAGCCATCGGCGTCGATCGCCTCGTGGGTCTTTTCGGCGTCGTCCCAATAGCCCTTCATCACGGAATAGCCACGTGTGCAGAGCTCGCCCGGCGCGCCGACCGCGACGGTGGCGCCGTCGGCGTCGATGGCCTTGACCTCGACATGAGGGTGGATGCGCCCGACGGTGGAAACGCGCTTTTCCAGAGGGTCGTCGACGCCGCTCTGGAACGAGACCGGGCTGGTCTCGGTCATGCCGTAGGCGATGGTCACCTCGGACATATGCATCAGCGACACCACCTTCTTCATCACCTCGATCGGGCATGGCGAACCGGCCATGATGCCTGTGCGCAGGCTGGAGAGATCGAAGGTCGCGAAATCCGCATGGTCGAGCATGCCGACGAACATGGTCGGCACGCCATAGAGGCCGGTGCAGCGTTCCTGCGCCACCGCCTTCAGCGTGGCGCCCGGGTCGAAGCCCTCGCCCGGAAACACCATGGTCGCGCCCTTGGTGACGCAGCCCATCGTGCCCATCGACATGCCGAAGCAATGATAGAGCGGCACCGGGATGCAGAGCCGGTCGTCGACGGTGAGCTTGATCGCGGCGGTGACGAAATTGCCGTTGTTGACAATGTTGTGGTGCGTCAGCGTCGCGCCCTTGGGCGCGCCCGTCGTGCCCGAGGTGAACTGGATATTGATGGCGTCGTTCGGCTTCAGCCCCTCGGAAATGCGGTCGAGGCTGTCATGCTCGTCGCGGCCGGCCATGGCCAGCACGTCGGCGAAATTGAACATGCCCGGCGAATTGTCCTCGCCCATGCGGATGACGATCTTCAGATCAGGCAATTTTTGCGCCTTCAGCTTGCCCGGCGTGGCCTTCGCGATCTCCGGCGCCAGCGTCTCGATCATGCCGAGATAGTCCGAGGTCTTGAAACTGGCGGCCGTGACCAAAGCCTTGCAGCCGACCTTGTTCAGCGCATATTCCAGCTCGGTCAGCCGGTAGGCCGGGTTGATGTTGACCAGGACCAGGCCGATGCGGGCCGTGGCGAACTGCGTCACCAGCCATTCCCAGCGGTTGGGCGACCAGATGCCGACGCGTTCGCCCTTTTCGAGACCCAGTGCCAGGAAGCCGGCAGCCAGCGCATCCACCGTGTCGGATAGTTCGCTCCAGGTGAAGCGCTTGTCTTGGCCGACGAAGACGGCGGCATCTTGCGTGGCGTATTTGCTGGCCGTGTCGGAGAAAAGGGCGGGAATGGTCTTGTCGAGCAGCGGCACCTTGCGCTCGCCCGAGACATGCGCCCTGCCGTCGATGGGGGCGATAAAGACGCTGCCGGCGCGCCCAGGGCGGCCGCGCAGATTGGTGGCGTTCTTCAGCTCGTCGAGATTGACCGGCATCGCTGTTTCCTCCCCAGGCCGCGCCGAGTCTATCAGCCCGGCGTGGCAGTGGAAATCCTGTCGATGATCGAGGAGTTCCGGTCCCTCGGAGGGCGCGGTTTGGCTATCCGAACGCCACCGCAATCTTCGTCGCGATGTCGCGCAAGGTGGCTTCATCGCCTGCGGTACGCGCCTTTTTCGACGCGACCAGACAGGCCTGCGACTTCAAGACCACGCCGTCGCCCAGCACCTTGAGATGGTTGGCGCGCAGCGTCGAGCCGGTGGTGGTGATGTCGACGATGACATCGGCCAGTCCAGCCGCCGGCGCGCCTTCGGTGGCACCGAGGCTTTCGACGATGCGATAGACCTGGATGCCGTGTTTCTGCGAAAAGAACTGCTGCGTCAGCCGCCAGTATTTGGTGGCGATGCGCAGCCGCCGGCCGTGGCGCTGGCGAAAATCGGCGGCGACGTCGTCGAGATCGGCCATGGTGTCGACATCGAGCCAGATTTCGGGCACCGCCACCACGACATCGGCATGGCCGAAGCCGAGGCGGGCGACGATTTCGGCGCGGGCTTCCCAATCGGCGAGGTTTTCCCGCACCAGATCTTCGCCCGTAATGCCGAGATCGACCGCGCCCTGGCCGATCTCGCCTGCAATCTCGGAAGCCGACAGGAAGGCGACCTCGACATTGTCCAGACCCTCGACACGGGCATGATATTTGCGCTCGTCGCCGGGCAGGCTGATGGCGAGGCTGGCCTTGGCCAGCACCTCCAGCGCCTGTTCCTTGAGCCGGCCTTTCGAAGGGATCGCCAGAGTGATCATGGTGTCGTCTCCCGCAACGCCTCGATGCGGTCGAGCCAGACGGAAAAGCCGACGCCGGGGATGGCCGTCTTGGCGCCAAGCAGGGTCAGCAACCGGTCGTAGCGGCCGCCACCGGCCAGGGGACGCTCGCCGCCTTGCGCCGCGATTTCGAAGACCACACCGGTGTAGTAATCGAGCGGACGGCCGAAGGCGGCATCGTAGCGGATTTTTGCCGCCGGCAAGCCATGCGCCTCGATCGCCTTGGCACGGGCAGCGAATTTCTCCAGCGCGGCGCCAAGCGACAGCCCGGCGCCGGCGGCAAAGCTTTCCAGCGCCTGCGCCGCGCCATCGAGCGGCACGTCGATCGCCAGAAAGTTCTTCAGCGCCGCGAAGGCCTCGTTCGACAGCCGCACGCTGCGCAATTCGGCCTTCTCGATCAGCCGCCGCGCAATATCGGAGGGCGCGCGGCCGGCCGATGCCGACAGGCCGGCCTCTTCCATGCCGTCGGCGATGTGCGCCGAAAGACCTTCAAGATCCCCGTCAAGGACAAGGGCAGCGACGTCGCCGGAAAGCTGGCCGTTGCGCGGCGGGTTGGCAAGGTCGGCCAATGCCGCCTGCAGCATCGGCGCCGAGCCGAAGGCACGGGCCAGCCGCATGCGCCAGCCGCGCGGCAGCCCGAGCGCCGCCAGCACCGCTTCGAAGATGCCCTGATCGCCCAGCGTGACCTCAAGCGACCGGCCAGGCAGCACCAGCGAAAGCAGCGCATGCGCGTCGGCCACCGAACGGGCATCGGCTTCCGCCGTATCACGGTCGCCGAGATCCTCGATGCCGGCCTGGAAGAACTCGTTGCCGCCTTCGCGGCGCTGGCGAAAGACTTCGCCGAGATAGGAATAGCGGCGCGGCGTGCCGGCCTGCGAGCCTATATGGTCAAGGCAGACCGGAATGGTGAATTCCGGCCGCAGGCACAGTGTCTGCCCGGTCTCGCTCTCGGTAAGGAAGATGCGGCGGCGCAGATCCTCGCCGGCCATGTCGAGGAACGGGTCCGCCGGCTGCAATATGGCGACCTCTACCGCATGCGTGTTGCGGGTGGCGAAGAGACTGGTGATGTCGGCTGCGATGGCGGGGAAGCGGGAGGTCAATTTGGCCTCCGTATCGCACGATCAGCTGATTTGGGACCAGCGGGGCGGCCTCTACTTGCCACGCGCCCTCTCCTCGACCTGCGCCGCCAGGATCTTCTTCACTTCCGCGACCAATTCACCTTCCGCCACCGTCACCTGCGCCGGGCGTGCGGCGCGCCATTCGGCGTTGTCGGTGATTTCGGCCGACATGCGCGCGCCTTCGATCAGGTCCTTGATCTGCAGCTCGCCCTTGGCGCGCTCGTCGCCGCCTTGGATGATGGCGACCGGGCAGCCGCGCCGGTCGGCATATTTCAGCTGCGCCTTCATGCCTGCGCCGCCGAGATACATTTCGGAACGGATGCCGGCGGCGCGCAATTCGCTCACCATCTTCTGGTAGCGGCCGAGGCTTTCGGTGTCCTTGTCCATGACTAGGACGACGACCGGCGCGATCACGTCGGCGCTTTCGAGCTTGCCGAGGTTCTTCAGCGCCGTCATCAGCCTGCTGACGCCGATGGAAAAACCGGTCGCCGGCACCGGCTCGCCGCGGAAGCGCGAGACCAGGCCGTCATAGCGCCCACCACCACCGACCGAGCCGAAGCGCACGATCTGGCCGTCCTCGTTGGGGATTTCGGCCAGCAGTTCAGCCTCCAGGACGGGGCCGGTGTAGTATTCGAGGCCGCGCACCACCGAGCGGTCCATGGCGATGCGGTCTTCGCCATATCCCGCCGCCCTGACCAGCGCTTCGATGATCGCAAGTTCGCCGACGCCTTCCTGATAGGTCGCGTTCGAATTGACCATGGAATCCTGGCCGGCCTGCGCATTCCTCGCCGTTGCCTGAAGAACCGCCTCGGCTTGCCCGTTGTTCAAGCCTGCCCCCTTGGCGAAATCGCCTTCGCCTTCCTTGCCGCCATCCCAGCGCCCCGGGCCAAGCAGGAGCTTCACCCCTTCCGGCCCGAGCTTGTCCAGCTTGTCGATCGCGCGCAGCACGGTCAGTCGGCGTCCGGCGTTCTCGTCACCGCCAAGGCCGATCGCCTCCAGCACGCCGTCGAGTACCTTGCGGTTGTTGACGCGGATGACGTAGTCGCCGCGCTTGACGCCGAGCGCTTCCATGACGTCGGCCATCATCATCGCCATCTCGGCGTCGGCGGCGACGCCCGGTGTGCCGATCGTGTCAGCGTCAAACTGCATGAACTGGCGGAAGCGGCCGGGGCCGGGCTTCTCGTTGCGGAACACCCAGCCGGAGCGATAGCTGCGGTAGGGCTTTGGCAGGCGCTCGTAATTCTCGGCGACGAAACGCGCCGTCGGCGCCGTCAGATCGTAGCGCAACGACAGCCACTGCTCGTCATCGTCCTGGAAAGAGAACACGCCTTCGTTCGGGCGGTCCTGGTCGGGCAGGAATTTTCCGAGCGCATCGGTGTATTCGATCAGCGGCTGGTCGGCCGGTTCGAAACCGTAGAGCTCAAAGACCGAGCGGATCGTCGCCATCATCTTTTCGACGGCGCGGATGTCCTCGGCGCTGCGGTCGGCAAAACCGCGCGGCAGCCGCGCTTTCGTCTTTTCCGATTTGTCGGCCATGAGATGTTTTGCCCGGTGTTTCGTGATGCTTGCAGGTCAACAATGTTGCGATTTTCGCAACGCGCGTGTCCTAAACGATGAAGCGCAGAGCGGCAAGGGCGGGTGCTTCAGACCTGCTCGGGTCAAAAGAAGACAGAAGCGAACTACGGTGAAATAGAAACGCACCGAGAATGAAACAATCCCGCCATGGGCGCGGCATCGTGCCGACACAATCGGAGCCGATATGACGCATCGACACGAAGGGGTTCGGGACATGACCAGCACAGTGAAATTCCATGCCAACAGCGATGCCGGCGAATTGCCAGCGCGGCTGCGCCCGGCCGGCACCCATGCGCCGAAACCGGCTGGCCAGGCTGCCGGACCGTTCGAGATGCCCGCCGACACCGGCAAGGGCCCTTCCCTGCGTGACGCCCTGGTGACCGGTCTGCTGGTGATCTATCCGACGGTGGCCACGGTGGTGGCGATCGTCGCCGGACTGTTCCTGGCCAGCGTCAACGGCACCTGAAACCGCCCGCATCGTTGGTTCCATATTTTCTTGATCGCAGGATTGGTAATGCGGCTGGGCTTCTCCCCGTGAACGGGAGAAGGGAGCTACGTCGGCCGTTTGAACGCCTTGCGTTCCTTCTCCACCTGCTTGCGGCAGACACAGCCCTCTAGATGGTCGTTGACCAAGCCCATGGCTTGCATGAAGGCATAGACCGTGGTCGGGCCGACAAAACTCCAGCCGCGCTTCTTCAGTTCCTTCGAAATCCGCACCGAGACCGTCGTCGTCGGGTTGGCGCGCAGATGGGCGAGGTCGACGATTTCGGGCCGTTCCGCCTTGCCGGGTTCGAACTTCCAGAACCAGGCAGCCAACGAGCCGAACTCGTCGACCATTTCGCGGGCGCGCTTGGCGTTGTTGATGGTCGAGACGATCTTGCCGCGATGGCGGATGATGCCGGCATTGCCGAGCAGGCGTTCGACATCCTTGTCGGTGAAAGCGGCGACCTTGTCGAAATCGAAGCCGGCGAAGGCCTCGCGAAAATTCTCGCGTTTGCGCAGGATGGTCAGCCACGACAGGCCGGACTGAAACCCTTCGAGGCAGATCTTTTCGAACAGTCTGCGGTCGTCGGCCACCGGCCGGCCCCATTCATGATCATGATAGTGCAGATAGTCGGGCAGGTTGCCGTGCCAGAAGCAGCGCGCGACCCCGTCGGGGCCGGCAAGCAGGCCGGTGTTTTCATTGCTCATTGCGAAAAGTCCATCCGTTAACGCGCTCTGGCGCTGCTTTTACCGTGGCTTTACCAGATTCCTGAACCCGGCGGTAACCACACCAAAAGGTTTACTGACAGAACCGCATTTTACGCATTCCGATTCATGTTTCGGTTGCTGCTTGCGCGCCAATGATCGCTGGACCGGGGAGCGTTTCCACCCGGTGTATCAGACGATCCAAGGTGCGTTCCCGATGAAGAGAGTTGTGTTTTCCGTGCTCGGCGCCGTGGCTGTGTTTGCCGGCGTCACACCCTCGGCCGCTGGCGACCGCTATGCCGACAGGCCGCCGGTGATGGTGAGCCCCGACCTTTCCGCCCCCTGGGTGCTGCAGCTCGGCAATGCGCCCGGCATTGTGCGGCAGAACCGCCAGCAGCCGCGCCTGCGCACCGCGCAACCGGCACAGCCAGACCGCGTGCAGACGGCGGCCGTGCAGGCGCCGGCGAAACGCATGGTCATGCGCCCGCAGATCAACCCAATCTACCTGCCGCAGGAAGTCGCCTATGACGGCCCGCAGAAGCCGGGCACGATCGTCATCGATACCACGCAGAATTTCCTCTATCTGGTCGAGAAGAACGGCAAGGCGCGGCGCTACGGCGTCGGCACCGGCAAGCCAGGCTTCGAATGGTCGGGCACGCACAAGATCACCAACAAGCGCGAGTGGCCGGACTGGCGCCCGCCGGCGCAGATGATCAAGCGCGAAGCCGCCAAGGGCCGCTATCTGCCCACCTATCTGGCCGGCGGCATCGAGAACCCGCTCGGCGCCCGCGCGCTCTATCTCGGCACGACCGAATACCGCATCCACGGCACCAACCAGCCATGGACGATCGGCGGCGCGGTGTCGTCAGGCTGCATCCGCATGCGCAACGAGGACGTGGTCGACCTTTATGAACGGGTCAATGTCGGAACCACGGTCGAGGTGATATGATAGCCGCAGCGAATCATCTGGTCGGGAAGCACATCGTTTCCTGAAGTCGGAAGGAATAACGGGGGACGGGCCGTATGGGGATGCGGTCAGTCAAGAAGGGCAGCACGGGAAACCGCGCTGCCCTTCTTCTTTGATCGGCGTCCCGCACCTGCGACAAAGCCCGCGTCCTTGCGTCGCGCAGAAGGCATGGCGCTTCGCTTTCATGCTGCCATTTTCGATGGTCTTTTGCTATCTCGGCGCCAACGCAAGAAAAGAGTGCCAGCCATGTCCCTGCCCGACGACAGCCGCTATCTCAAGGGCGGCCCGGTTGCCCAGCGCATCATCGCCGCCGTGCGCGAGGATGCGGCGATTGCCAAGGCCGAGGGTTTTGCGCCCAAGCTGATCTCGATCACCGTCGGCGATACCGATGCCGTGGATGTCTATGTGCGCAACCAACGCGCCAAGGCGCAGCTTGCCGGCATCGATTTCGAGGAACGGCGTTTTCCCGCCACCATCACCTCGGGCGAACTGGAAGCGGCCATCCACGGGCTGAACGCCGATCCACGCGTCACCGGCATCATCATCCAGCGGCCGGTGCCCGCACATATTCCGGTCAAGACGCTGCAGGCGGCGGTGCATCCGCTCAAGGATGTCGAAGGCATGCACCCGGCCTCGATCGGCAACATCGTCTATAACCAGCTTGATCTGGCGCCCTGCACGGCGGCTGCCTCCGTCGAACTGCTCAAGGAGACCGGCCTCGACCTGAAGGGGCTGGAAGTCGTCATCGTTGGCCATTCGGAAATCGTCGGCAAGCCGATTGCCTTCCTCTTGATGAGCGAAGGCGCGACGGTCACGGTCTGCCATCACATGACGCGATCGGTCGCAGCGCATGCGCGCCGCGCCGACGCGCTGTTCGTCGCCGTGGGCAGGCCGCGACTGATCAAGGCCGACATGGTGAAGCCAGGAGCTGCCGTCATCGATATCGGCATCAATTCCGAGATCGAACCCGATGGGACGAGCCGCATCGTCGGCGACGTCGACACCGACAGTGTGAAAGACGTGGCCTCCTGGATCACGCCGGTGCCGGGCGGCGTCGGCCCGATCACGGTGGCGATCCTGCTGCGCAACACGATGGTGGCGCTCAGCCGCCAGCGCGCGCTGTACGAGTCGACCTACGGCACCGCGGACAGGCTGGCGGCAGAGTAGGCGCCGGTCCCTACTCCGCGGCGATCAGGCTCTCGTCCTGAACACCCTCCGGCCTCGGCCCGCCATAGGCCCAGTCGAGCAGTTTGATGGTGTGCACCACCGGCATGCTGGCGGCCGATGCGATCTGGGTGATGCAGCCGATATTGCCGGTGGCGACAATCGAGGCGCCCGTCGCCTCGATGTTTTTCACCTTGCGGTCGCGCAGTTTTGCCGAAATCTCGGACTGCAGGATGTTGTAGGTGCCGGCCGAGCCGCAGCACAGATGGCCCTCGCGCGGCTCGCGCACGATGAAACCGGCCTTGGCCAGCAACTCCTTCGGCTGGCGGATGATCTTCTGGCCGTGCTGCATCGAACAGGCGGAGTGATAGGCGACGACCGTGCCCGGCTTGCGCACCGGCTCGGGCATGTCGAAAGCGGCCAGATATTCAGTGATGTCCTTGGCCAGCGCCGAGACGCGCGCGGCCTTGCCGGCATAGGCCGGATCGAGCCGCAGCATGAAGCCATAATCCTTGATCGTCGTGCCGCACCCGGACGCGGTGATGATGATAGCGTCGAGCCCGCCCTGGTCCATGGCGCGTGTCCAAACGTCGACATTCTGTCTCGCCGAGGCAAGCGCGGCCTCTTCGCGCCCCATATGATGGACCAATGCACCGCAGCAGCCTTCGCCCGGCGGCACCACGACCTCGACGCCGAGGCGCGTCAGCAGCGAAATCGTCGTGTCGTTGATGGCGGGATCGAGTACCGACTGCGCGCAGCCGGTAAGAATGGCGACGCGACCCTTTTTGGCCCCCTGCCCGGCATGGACGCCCGGCGAGTCCATCGGCGAGGCTGCCGGGATTGAGGCCGGCGCGAGCTTGAGCATGGCGGCGAGCGGCTTTAGCGCCGGGATCTTCTCGAACAGGCCGATGAAGGGCTTGCCGAGTTTCGCCAGCTTGAGCGCGGCGCGAAAACGCTGGGGATAGGGCAGCACGAAGGCCAGCATGGCGCGAGTCAGGCGGTCGAGCAGCGGCCTGCTATAGGTCTCCTGGATGTGGGCGCGGGCGTGATCGACCAGGTGCATGTAGTTGACGCCCGAGGGGCACGTGGTCATGCAGGCAAGGCACGACAGGCAGCGGTCGATATGGGTGACGATCTCCTTGTCGGCCGGACGGCCGTTCTCCAGCATGTCCTTGATCAGGTAGATGCGCCCGCGCGGCGAATCAAGCTCGTTGCCGAGCGTCACATAAGTCGGGCAAGTGGCGGTGCAGAAGCCGCAATGCACGCATTTGCGCAGGATCTTTTCCGATTCCGCGACATGCGGGTCGGCGAGCTGATCGGATGAGAAATTCGTCTGCATCGCTGATGTCCTAGGCCATGCGGCCGGGATTGAGGATGTTCTTCGGGTCGAATTCCTGCTTCAGCCGCTGGCTGAGCGCTGCCAGCGCCGGCGGCTGCGGCTCGAACACCGGCAGCGCGGCGCGATGGGCGGGGACGGCGCGCACCAGCGTCGCATGGCCGCCGCCATGTTTTCGCAACAGCCCGCGCAGCAGAGCGGCTTCCGGATCGCCCTCCTCCATACGCAACCACACCAGCCCGCCCTGCCAGTCATAGAAGGCGCTGACGGCCGCCTGCATGCGCAAGGTCAGCACCATCTGGTGGCCCTGGGAAGGTGTCATCGACACGCGCCAGACCGGTTTTTCGCTGCTGTCGGCGAAAGGCCTGATATCGCGCACGTCGCGCCAGATCAGCCGCGAAGCCTCGCCGGCAATCTCCTCCAGCGGTCCGGCCTTGCCGAGCAGCATCTTCAGCGCGGCGATGCGATAGGCGACGGACGTGCCAAAACCTTCGACGCGCAGCAGCGTGGCAGCGTCGCTGCCGAGCGCGCCGCCGGCTACGCGCGCGGCGATCCGCTCCGGCAGATGGGCGGCACTCGACACTTCCGCGCTGGAGCCGAGTGCCAGCGCCATGGCGCTCGCCGCGGCGTCGTCAAGCAGGCCACGGACCGCGAGCGTCACCTCGGTCTCGGCGGCAGGAAGCACCTTGAACGTGACGTCGGTGAAAACGGCCAGCGTGCCCCAGCTGTTGGCCATCAGCTTCGACATGTCATAGCCGGTGACATTCTTGACCACGCGTCCGCCGGACTTGAAAGCTTCGCCCCGGCCGGACACGACGTTGATGCCGAGGATATGATCGCGCGCCCCGCCCGCCTTTAGCCTGCGCGGACCGGAGAGGTTGGCGGCAAGCACGCCGCCGATCGTGCCCTTGCCCGGTTCGCCGGCGAGCAGCGGGCCGTAGTCCATCGGCTCGAAGGCGAGCTGCTGGCCGTTGTCCGCCAGCAGCTTTTCGATCTCGGCCAAAGGCGTGCCGGCCTTGGCCGACAGCACCAGTTCGGCGGGTTCATAAAGAGTGACGCCGGTGAGTTTCGACAGGTCGAGCGTGTGCTCGGTCTGCAACGGACGGCCGATGCCGCGCTTGGAGCCATGGCCGATAATTTCGAGCGGCGTCCCTTCCGCCACCGCCCAGGCAATGGTGGACAGGACTTCGCCTGACGTTTTCGGGGTGAAAGTCGTCAAAGCCTGTGCTCCCTGAGCTTCTCGAGCACGGCTTCGCCCCTTGGCGACAGCCGGTAACCGATCTCGAGGCTCTCGGTGAGCCCGAGTTCCTTGAGCTTGCGGACATCCTGCTTGAATTTCGGCGTCTCGACGCCGGCCTTGGCCGCCAGGTCCGCCGCCCGCACTTCCGGATGGGCGCCGATTGCCCGCAGGATCGACGGGAAATAGCCAGGCGCCGTCTTGTCCCAGCGGGCAAAGCGCAAGGTCAGGACGTGCCAATCCGCATCGGACAGCGAGGCCTCGCCGCGCAAGGCAACCCGCTCGTCGGGCTCAAGACCGGTGAGTTCGATGCGATAGACCGGGGTGCCGTCATCAGGCCCAAGCATCTCCCGCAGGGCCGCGAGTGTCGGAAAGCCAGCCGCGCTGGCGTCCTTTTCCGTCAGTGCGGACATCTCCACGACCGTGATATCGCCGATCAGCACGACGCCCGACGCCGTTCTCACCCGCCCGCCAGCCCTGACCGTCGGCCGCCGCCAGCGGCGAAAGGCGAGCGTCGCTTCGCCCGACGCAATGGCCGCAAGGGTCTGGTCCCGGAACAGCATCCTCTCAAAACCTCGGAATATCCGGAAACGCCACTTGCCCGCGATGCACATGCATCCTTCCCAGCTCCGCACACCGGCGCAGTTGCGGGAACACCTTTCCCGGGTTGAGCAGGTGATTGGGGTCGAAGGCGCATTTGACGCGCATCTGCTGGTCGAGATCGACCTGGTTGAACATTTCCGGCTCAGGTCGCGCTTCTCGACCCCGACCCCATGTTCCCCCGTCAGCACGCCCCCGACCTTGACGCAGAGGCGCAATATGTCGGCGCCAAAACTTTCGGCCTTGTCGAGTTCGCCGGGAACATTGGCATCGTAGAGGATCAGCGGATGCAGATTGCCGTCGCCGGCGTGAAAGACATTGGCGACGCCGAGACCGTATTTTTCCGACAGCTCGCGCATGCCGGCGAGCACACGCGGCAGTTCCTTGCGGGGGATTGTGCCGTCCATGCAGTAATAGTCGGGTGAGATGCGACCGACCGCCGGGAAGGCCGCCTTGCGGCCGGCCCAGAAGCTCAGCCGCTCCTGCTCGGATTGCGAGATGCGGCAGGTGGTCGAGCCGTTGCTTATGGCGATCGCCTCGACAGCGGTGATGAGGTGATCGACCTCGACGCCCGGCCCGTCGAGCTCGACGATCAGCAACGCCTCGACATCGAGGGGATAGCCAGCGTGGACGAAATCCTCCGCCGCGTGGATCGCCGGCCGGTCCATCATTTCCATGCCGCCGGGAATGATGCCGGCGCCGATAATGTCGGCGACGCACTGGCCGCCCTGCTCGCTGGTCGGAAAGCCGATCAGCAGCGCGCGCGCCGTCTCCGGCTTCTTCAATATGCGGACCGTGACTTCGGTGACGACGCCGAGCAGGCCTTCGGAACCGGTCATCACGCCAAGCAGATCGTAGCATTCGGCATCGAGATGGCTGCCGCCGAGCCGCACCACCTCGCCATTCATCAGCACCATCTCGATGCCGAGCACATTGTTGGCGGTGAGGCCGTATTTCAGGCAGTGCACGCCGCCTGAATTCTCCGCGACATTGCCGCCGATCGAGCAGGCGATCTGGGAGGATGGATCGGGGGCGTAGTAAAAGCCCTCCTGCTCGACGGCGGTGGTGATGCCGAGATTGGTGACGCCCGGCTGGGCGACGACGATGCGATTTGGAAAATCGATCGCAAGGATGCGGTTGAAGCGGCTCATCGCCAGAAGCACCGCGTCTTCCAGCGGCAGCGCGCCACCCGACAGCGAGGTGCCGGAACCGCGCGGCACGACGCGGATGTTGCGGTCGTTGCAGTATTTCAGCAGGCGGGAGACCTGCGCCACCGTCTCGGGCAGAACGACGACCAGCGGCAATTGCCGATAGGCGGTCAGGCCATCGCTCTCGAAGGCGCGCATGGCATTGGCCGCGTCGACCACACCCTCGCCCGGCACGATGATGCGCATGTCGGCGACGATCTCGTCGCGCCGGCGCATCGTGGCGTCGTCAGGTTTCGGCATGGCCAGGCCGGACATCAGCAGCCTCATTTTGCTTGACTGGTCAAAATCTTTTACCAGTGAAGCGCGCTGGTTGCAAATGCCGTGGTGGCGGAGCCCACGTTCACGAGACGAGAGAACCTTCCGCAGCGGCAATCTGCCGCTGTCTTACCCTCCCTCTTGTGGGGAGGGTCGTGAACGAAGTGAGCGGGGTGGGGGCAGCGCGGCGCTTATGAAGACCCCCACCCCGGCTCACGATCTTTGCTTCGCTACGATCATGAGCCGACCCTCCCCACAAGTTGGAGGGTAGGGCTGCCGCTATTCGCCGGGGTGCTTGGCCGGCTCGGAATGCATGCGGCGCACGCGGCGCACGCCCCACCAGACCAGCAGGATGGCGACCGGCACCGAGGCAGCGGTGACGACTTCCGGCGCGAAAGCATGGCCGAAGATCGAGGCGCCCTTGGCGACATAACCGATGAGGCCGACCACGTAATAGGAGACGGCGGCCACCGAGAGTCCTTCGACGGTCTGCTGCAGGCGCAGCTGCAGCCGCGCGCGGTTGTTCATCGAGGCGAGCAAATCGCGGTTCTGCTTCTCGACCTCGACATCGACCCAGGTGCGCAGCAGCGTCGTGGCGCGGGTCAATTTGCGCGACAAATTGGCCTGCCGCTCCTCGACCGACCGGCAGGTGCGCATGGCAGGTGCGACCCGGCGCTGCAGGAACCCGCCCCAGGTGTCGTAGCCTGGCACGGCCTCTTCCTCGAGCGCTTCCAGCCGCTCGACGACGATGCCGTCATAGGCGCGGCTGGCGCCGAAGCGGTAGAGGCTGGAGGCAGCGTCGGCCTCCAGTTCGGCGGCAAGTTCGGTCAGGTCGGCGAGCAAAGTCTGGCTGTCACGGGTCTCGGCAACCTTCATTTCCAGCGTGGTCTGGGCGAGCCTGTCCTCGATGCGGCGGGCGCGGCCGGACAAGGTCAGCGCCAGCGGCAGGCCGAGCATGGCGAGCGTCCGGTAGGTTTCGATGTCGATCAGCCGCTGCGACAGCGCCCCGGTGCGCGCCGGCGTCAGGCCGCGGTCAAGCACCAATATGCGGGTCATGCCGTCGCCATCCTGGCGGAAATCCGTGACGATGGCCGCATTGCCGCGCTCGACCAGCGAGTAGCACAGGCTGGTCGGATCGAAAGCGGCGATCAGCCGCTCGCTCGCCTGCGTCCATTTGCGGATCTCGAGCCGGATACCCGAAATGACGGTGCCCGGCGGCGAAAAGCCGTTACCGAAGGGTGTGTCCTCCTGCGCCCTGCCGCTTTCGGAAAGCGGACCTTCCCACAGATAGGTCGAGAACTCCGTATGCCGTTCCCAGCGCAGCGAGCCCTTGCCCCATTTCATGGCGTGATGGCGGGCCTGACGGTCGGGCGCGGCGATGCCAAGACGCCGCGACAGTTCGGAAAGCACGGCATGGTCGACGCCGGAGCCACCCTCGGTCATGAAGGCGAGTTGCATCAGGACGCGCGGCTTTTCGATGAGCGGATGCGGCCTGGCATGGACCTCTCCCAGCGCGCCGGGCCGGCCCTCATGCGCGGGGAAACCCATGACGCTGCCCTTGGCGCGCGGCTGGAATTCGAGATTGGACGGGTCGTCTGACACGGCTTGTCCCCCGGGGTTCTCTAGACCCTCTTGCAGTCGCGTCCTCTAGAGCCAATAGGCTGACGACGCAAACAACAAGTTTAGCCGGAGATGATATTGCGCCGGACGGCGAAACCGACACGTTTCGACCAATTGGATAAATAATTTGACCAGTTGGCGACGCAGGCTTTATCCTGCGCGACACCGGTTCAATTCCCAGGCACAGCTGTTGAGCGATATTTTTTCCAGGATCGAGCATTCGCGCACCGCCGACGAGGTGGTGCAGCAGATCGAAAGCCTCATCCTCGAAGGCGTGCTGCGCACCGGCGACCGGCTGCCGGGCGAGCGCGAACTGGCACGCCAGTTCGACGTATCGCGGCCGATCCTGCGCGACGCGCTGAAGGCGCTGGAAGGGCGCGGGCTGCTGACGACCAAGGCAGGCGGCGGCACGCATGTCGCCGACATCATCGGCCAGCTGTTCACAAAGCCGGTGGCCGACCTGATCTCGATGCATCGCAAGGCGGTGACCGATTATCTGGAATACCGCCGCGAGATCGAAGGCATAGCCGCCGAATACGCGGCGCGGCGCGCCACCCCGGAAGACCTGGCGCTGCTCGACCGCATCATGGCGCGCATGGACGAGGCGCATCGCACCGGCGATTTCGACGACGAGGCCGGGATCGACGTCGAGTTCCATCAAGCGATCTGCGAATGCGCGCACAACATCCTGCTTCTGCACACGCTGCGCTCCTGCTACCGGCTTTTGTCGGAAGGCGTCTTCCAGAACCGGCTGCTGGTCTTCACCGTGCCTGGCGCGCGCGAGGCGCTGCTGGCGCAGCACAAGGCAATCCACGCCGCGGTCAAGGCCGGCGATCCCAACGCTGCCCGGCGCGCGGCGATGGACCACATGACCTATGTCGAGCGGTCGATGGCAGAAGCCGAGCGCAGCGGCGACTGGCAACGCGTGTCACGGCTGCGGCTGCGGCAGCGTTCGGAAGCCGGCGATACCGAACCGGCGCGCAGACGCTCCTAGTGAATAAGATCAAGCGGGGACCATCATGAGCGACATTCTCACCATCGCGGACCTCAAGGATCTCGCCCGCCGGCGCGTGCCCAAGATGTTCTTCGACTACGCCGATTCCGGTGCCTGGACCGAGAGCACCTATCGGGCCAACGAGGAAGACTTCCAGAAGATCAAGTTCCGCCAGCGCGTGATGGTCGACATGAGCAACCGCTCGCTGGAATCGACCATGATCGGCCAGAAAGTGTCGATGCCGGTGGCGCTGGCGCCCACCGGCCTGACCGGCATGCAGCACGCCGATGGCGAGATGCTGGCGGCGCAGGCGGCCGAGGAATTCGGCGTGCCTTTCACCCTGTCGACGATGAGCATCTGCTCGATCGAGGATGTCGCCTCGGCGACGACGAAACCGTTCTGGTTCCAGCTCTATGTGCTGCGCGACAAGGATTTCGTGCTCGATTTGATCGACCGCGCCAAGGCGGCGAAATGCTCGGCACTGGTGCTGACGCTCGACCTGCAGATCCTCGGCCAACGCCACAAGGACGTGCGCAACGGGCTTTCGGCGCCGCCCAAGATGACGCTGGCCAACATCATCGACCTGGCCAGCAAGCCGCGCTGGTGCCTGGGTATCGCCGGCACCAAGCGCCGCACCTTCCGCAACATCGTCGGCCACGCCAAGGGTGTCGGCGACGTCTCTTCGCTGTCGTCCTGGACAAACGAGCAGTTCGACCCGCAGCTGTCGTGGAAGGATGTCGCCTGGATCAAGGAACGCTGGGGCGGCAAGCTGATCCTCAAAGGCGTCCTCGACAAGGAGGACGCGCTGATGGCGGCCAAGACCGGCGCCGACGCGATCGTGGTTTCCAACCATGGCGGGCGCCAGCTCGACGGCGCATCGTCCTCGATCATGGCGCTGGAAGAAATCGCGGACGCGGTCGGCGACAGAATAGAAGTGCATATGGACGGCGGCATCCGCTCCGGCCAGGATGTGCTGAAAGCGCTCTGTCTCGGCGCCAAGGGCACCTATATCGGCCGCCCATTCCTTTACGGCCTGGGCGCGCTCGGCAAGGAAGGGGTTACCAAAGCGTTGGAAATCATCCGCAAGGAGATGGACATCACGCTGGCTCTGTGCGGAAAACGTCTGGTCACCGACATGGGCAAGGACCAGCTCCGGCGCTAGGGTCGGGTGACAGCCTGACCACGGAGACCACGACGCGTTGGCGGAACCCGGCATCCATTTTCTCGACGCCCATGGGCCGGAGGGTGTGCGACTTTACGCGATCGGCGACGTGCATGGCCGGCTCGACCTGCTGGCAGCCATGCACCAGCGCATCGAGAGCGAGCTGGAGTGGAAACCGGTTCGCGACTGGCGGGTGATCCATCTCGGCGACTATGTCGACCGCGGACCGGATTCCAAGGGCGTCATCGATTTCCTGATCGCGGCGCGGGAACGCGATCCGCGCCATCTGATGCTGGCGGGCAACCACGACATCGGCTTTCTCGATTTCCTCAGGACCCCCGACCCGGAAGGGCTTTTCATGCGCTATGGCGGCGTCCAGACGGCGCTGTCCTATGGTGTATCGCTCACCAACGACGCCAGCTGGTTCGGCAAGATGGAGATGATGAAGCGCGGACATCAGGCCCTGCTCGAGGCGATGCCGCCGGGCCATGTCGATTTCCTGCGCTCGCTGCCGTTCTCGTTAACGTTCGGCGACTTCTTCTTCTGCCATGCCGGCATCAGGCCAGGCATTCCGCTGGACAAGCAGAACCCGCAGGACCTGATCTGGATCCGCGACCTTTTCCACGATCACACCGGCCTGTTCCCAAAAATCGTGGTGCACGGCCACACACCCGTCCCCGAGGCCGAAGTGATGGCCAACCGCGTCAATGTCGACACGCTTGCCTGGCAATCAGGCATGCTGACCGCCCTCGTCGTTGACGGGGCGGACAAACGCATCCTGGAAATGGCTGTAAAGGGAGCTTGAGCCCAGCTACGTCGCAGGGATGCGTCGCGAGAGGGCCGGCTTTTTTAGCGAAGCGAGGCGGTGACGCCGTAGCCGTCGACGGCGTTGTGGTTGTTGGCGGCATCGGCGGAATAGATGCCGAGACCGCACAGCACGATGGCGGACAACATGGCAAAGGACAGAAGCGCTGCTTTCACGGACGTCATCTCTTGTTGAGCTTGCTGCATCTGTGCACCAGGCGGTTACCAATGCGTTGAAACGGAGAATTCGCTTCAAAGTTTCGACGATTTCGCGCTTCTAAGCGCGTTCTGTATCGGAGGTGTGTCGCACGGGTCACACAAAAGGTTCAACCTGGTTGCACAGCCGATGCAGAGCGCGCGCCTTCTAGGATGGCGGTCGGACACAAGCCAAGGATGAAACGGGTTTTCCCCAGCCGGTTTCACGGCTGCGTGCCAATTATGTCACGCGGAGCGCCAGGGGCAGACTCTTAGATCGTGTAGATCGTGGCTACCCAGGCGCGGGCAATCGCCATACCGGCGGCATCGGCGTCGGGTCCGTTAAGGGCCATTTCGCCATCGAGCTTGTCGGCCCAATCGGGATGCCGCGAAGCGATGGTCGACGCGAAGGAGGTACTCCAGTCCTTCACCATCGGCCGGTCGGCCTCGAAATGGAACTGGAAGCCATAGATGGCGCGGCCGACACGGAACGCCTGGTTTTCGGCGACTTCGTTGCCAGCCAGCCGCACGGCGTCTTGCGGCAGTTCGAACGTGTCGTCGTGCCACTGGAAGATCGGGAATTTTTCCGGCAGGGCGCCCAGCACCGGATCGGCCTTGGCGTCCGGCGTCAGCGACACGCGGCGCCAGCCGAACTCATTGGCGCCGCCGATGCGGTTCTCGCCGCCGAAGGCGCGGGCGACCAATTGGCTGCCAAGGCAGATGCCGAGCACGGCACGGTCCTTGCCGGCGAAATCGCGGGTGAGTTCGAGCAGTGCGGGGAAATAGGGATACTCATCATCGGCCAGCGCATTCTGGCCGCCGCCGAGCACCACCATCGCATCGTGCCCGTTCGCATCTTCGGGAAGGGGATCACCCTTGTAAGGAAGGCGCACGTCGAGATCGGCGCCGGCTTCCGCAAGGGCGGCACCGACCTGGCCGAGGCCGGTCTTGTCGTAGTTCTGGACCACCAGCACCCGCATCGCAAAACCCTGCTGACATGAAAAAGATGTCACGAGCGATATCATGCCGCCCGCATTGCAGCCAAGATCGTATTCTGGGAGAGAACTATGCCACTGCAGAACCGGGTCGATCCGTTCGGCGCCATCCACGCCGTGCCCGAGCGCGGGCTGTTCACCGGCAATCGCGGCATCATCCACGATCCCGCGACCAAGACGCTGCTGAGGAAGCGCTGGGCGCTTCAGGCCTGGATCATCTGCGTATGCCAATTCCGCAATGTCCGGCGCGAGCCGATGGGCCGTAACAGGCCGGGAGGCAAGGCCGGCTGGACCGAGTTGTTCTTCCTCGACGAGGTGACGGCGCTGGCCGCCGGTCATCGGCCCTGCTTCTTTTGCCAGCGCGAACGGGCCAGGGATTTTGTCGGCCGCTTCGGCGAAGCCTTCGGCATTGCCGAGCCCCGCGCGCCACAGGTCGACAAAAGGCTGCACAAGGAGCGGCTGGCGTCGGGTGGCAAACGCCCTGCTGTGGCGATGCATGAGCTGTCCAGCCTGCCCGACGGCGCGGTGGTGGGCACCGGCGGCAACGCCTATGCCGTGCGTCACGGCAAGGCGTTGCGTTGGTCCTTCGCCGGATATGGCCCACCCGCCGGTCTTGGCCAGCTGGAAGACAATGCGCTTGTGCTGCTGACCCCCGGGACAACGCTTGCCGTCCTGAGGCATGGCTTTCGTCCGGTGTGGCATCCGTCGGCCGAGGGTTGACGCCAGCCACCGGCTCGCTCATTCCTCGGCGATGCGCGCCAATTACAAGATGCAACGTCTGTTCGTGCCTGACGCCCTCGGGCCGGATGCCGAGTTCGATGCCGACCAACAGCAGAGCCATTATCTCATGCATGTGCTGCGGCTTGGCGAAGGTGCCGAAATCCTGCTGTTCAATGGCCGCGACGGCGAATGGTCGGCGGCCATCGCGGCGAAGTCGAAGAGGGCAGTCAAACTCAAGGTCTTGGCGCTGCAACGGCCACAGCCACCCCTCCCCGATCTCATCTATTGTTTCGCGCCGCTGAAGCAGGGCCGGCTCGACTATCTCGTGCAGAAAGCGGTCGAGATGGGCGCCGGCGTCCTGCAGCCTGTCATCACGCAGCACACGCAAGTGGCCAAGCCGTCCATCGATCGGCTGCGGGCCAATGTCGTCGAGGCCGCCGAGCAATGCGGCATCCTGGCGGTTCCAGAAGTGCGAGAGGCGGAAAAATTCGAACGCCTGCTGACCGGCTGGGACAAGGAAAGGCGGCTGGTCTTCTGCGACGAGGACGCCTCGACCAACAATCCGCTGCCTGCCCTGCAGGCCGTAAAGGAGAAGAAGCTCGCGCTGCTGGTCGGGCCGGAGGGCGGCTTTTCCGATGACGAGCGCAAGATGCTGCGCGCCCTGCCCTTCGTGACCGCCATTCCGCTCGGCCCCCGCATCCTGCGCGCCGACACGGCGGCGGTGGCCGCACTTGCGGTGATGCAGGCAACTGTCGGAGACTGGTAGGACGCGATGTCTTGCAAGAGGCCGCCCGGTTCGTGGCCTTCAATTCCTCTTGACCTGTGGCTCAGGATTTTTCGCTTGATCGGCTACTGACATTTCGTCCATTTACCGCCGGCGGTCACCCGACCGTCTCTGAGGGCACAGCGATGGCGCGCGACACAACCGATTTCCGGCCGATCGAAGGCGTCGACGAACTCGTCGACCACCTGGCCGAGGGCAACAAGCCGCGCGACAAGTGGCGCATCGGCACCGAGCACGAGAAGTTCCCCTTCTATGTCGATGGCAACGCGCCTGTGCCCTATGGCGGCGAGCGCGGCATCCGCGCCATCCTCGAAGGCATGCAGTCAAAGCTTGGCTGGGATCCGATCATCGACGACGGCCGCATCATCGGCCTGGTCGAACCGACCGGCCAGGGCGCGATCTCGCTCGAGCCCGGCGGCCAGTTCGAGCTTTCCGGCGCGCCGCTGGAAACCATCCATCAGACCTGTCGCGAGGGCAATGCGCATCTGGCGCAGGTGCGCGAGATCGCCGAGCCGATGGGCATCCGCTTCCTCGGGCTCGGCGGCAGCCCGAAATGGTCGCTGGCCGAAACGCCGAAAATGCCGAAGTCGCGCTATGAGATCATGACGCGTTACATGCCCAAGGTCGGCACCAAGGGCCTCGACATGATGTACCGCACCTGCACGATCCAGGTAAATCTCGACTTCGAGAGCGAAGCCGACATGCGCCGCAAGATGCAGGTGTCGCTGAAGCTGCAGCCGCTGTCGACGGCGCTGTTCGCCAACTCGCCCTTCACCGAAAGCCGGCCGAACGGTTTGCAGAGCTGGCGCGGCGACATCTGGCGCGACACCGACAACCAGCGCTCGGGCCTGCTCGAATTCTGCTTCTCGCCCGATTTCGGCTTCGCCGACTATGTCGAATGGGCGCTCGACGTGCCGATGTATTTCGTCATCCGCGACGGCCACTATCACGACATGACGCACATCACCTTCCGCCAGTTCATGGCCGGCGCCGCGCGCAACGAAGTGCCAGACGGCCTGCCGACGATGGGCGACTGGGCGAACCACCTGTCGACACTGTTCCCCGATGTGCGGCTGAAGCGTTTCCTCGAAATGCGCGGCGCCGATGGCGGCCCGTGGCGGCGCATCTGCGCGCTGCCGGCCTTCTGGGTCGGGCTGCTCTACGACGAGGCGGCACTCGACGCAGCCGAGGCATTGACCTCGAGCTGGACATACAAGGAAGTGCTGGCGATGCGCAACGCCGTGCCCGAACTCGGCATTGCCGCGCCCTTCCGCAACGCCACGCTGCGCGAGATCGCGCGCGATGTGCTGGCCATTTCGCGCACCGGGCTGAAGAACCGCGGCAAGAAGAACCGCGACGGCTATGACGAGACCTCGTTCCTCAACACTTTGGACGAGGTGGTCGCGCGCGGCACGACCAGCGCCGAGGAGATGCTTTCGGCCTACCACACGCGCTGGGGTGGCTCGATCGAGCCGGTGTTCATGGAATACGCCTATTAAGCCAGCGGCAAAAGCCGCTTCAATCGACCGTTGAAACGAATTAGGCTCCCTTCCGAGGAATTCAGGAGGAGACGCCGATGCCCACCTTGTTCGACATGCTGGCGCAGGCCCAGAACGGCAACGGCATGCAGGCCCTTGCCCAGCAATATGGGCTTTCAATGCAGCAGACACAGGCAGCAGTCGCCGCCCTGCTGCCGGCCTTTTCGCAGGGGTTGCAACGCAACACCGCCGATCCTTACGGGCTTGGCGCCTTCATGACGGCGATGGCAAGCGGCCAGCACGCCAAATATTTCGAGGACGCGACCCGGGCCTTCTCGCCGCAGGGCGTCGACGAAGGCAACGGCATTCTCGGACACCTGTTCGGCTCGAAGGACCTGTCGCGCGCCGTCGCCAGCCAGGCGGCGCAAGCGAGTGGCGTCAGCCAGCAGATCCTGCAGCAGATGCTGCCGGCGATCGCCTCGATGGTGATGGGTGGACTGTTCAAGCAGACGACAAACCAGATGCAGGCCGCCGGCGGTTTTGGCGGCGGCAGCAACCCTCTCGGCGAGATCATCGAGCAGATGATGCGGCAGGGCGGCATGCAGGCTCCGGCGCCACAACAACGCCAGGCACCGCAGCCCCAGAACCCGATGGACAACCTGCTCGGCAAGGTCTTGCAGGACATGTTCGGCGGGCAAAGCCAGCCGCAGCCGGCACCCAATCCCTATGGCGACAATCCGTTGGGGAAGGTGCTGCAGGATATGTTTGGTGGCGGCACGCCGCAGCCGCAGGGCCGGGCGCAGCCGCAGCAGACGCAAAGCCCCTACGGCGACAATCCGCTGGGAAAGATCTTCGAGGAGATGCTGCGGCAAGGTGGCGGGGGCGGATTTGGCGGCGGACAGCCGGCGCCGCAGCCGCAGGCACCGCAGCAGCGCCAGGCGCCGCCGCAGACCAACCCGAGCGGCCGGCCAAGAAACCCGTTCGACGATCTGTTCGGCAAGATGTTCGAGACCGGCGCCCAGCAGCGTGACGACTACCAGAAGGGCGTGGAAACGATCTTCGACCAGTTCAAGCGGGACATGGACCGGCGCTAGGCTCCAAACCAAGAGCCCTTTCCGAGCAAGCCAGAAAAGAAAAGCCCGGTCCTTGGGAGGACCGGGCAACGTGCAGGCAGGCCGGCGGGGAACCGGCAGGGAGTGGGGGAGCCTGCATAATCCTTGGTCGCGCTGAGCCCTGAAAAGGTTCAGCAGGACCGAAATCAGCCGATCAGGCCACCTTGCGGTCGATGTCCTCGATCGTTTCGACGCGATCACTGGCGATTTCGCGCAGGATCGCCGTCGGGTCACGACCGAACGGCACGTCGATGGCGACATGCAGGTCGGCGCGCGTCAGGCCGATATCGGCGAGTTCGGCGTCCGACATCTCGCCAAGGCGGTAGAAGGCGCGACGGTTTTTCCAGGCGCGGTAGATATTGAAGACGGTATTGGCCACGCGCGTCGCAACGGCCGGACGCGAGGTGATGCGCGAGGTCTCGGTGGCGAAATCGATCGTGGTCATGTCGGTCTCCTTCAGTCTCGAACACACAAAGCCAAGCAGTCGGCGCTGGCGACAGCGGCCGTTCCGGCTTCGATTCACATGCCTTCATGTGGATGTCAGCAATTTGCCATCGGCCGATTGATTAATCCAACGAATGTTTTTAATCTTTACCATCAACACCAGTGATGGATCACGCCAATGAAAGCGCCGCTCGATCTCGATCAGTTGCAAACCTTCATTTCGATCGCCGATACCGGCAGCTTCACGCGGGCGGCAGAAGAGGTGCACCGGACCCAGTCGGCGGTGTCGATGCAGATGCGCCGGCTGGAGGAGCGGATCGGCAAGCCGCTGTTCGAGAAGGAGGGGCGCTCCAACAGGCTGACGGAGGAAGGCGACAAGCTTCTCTCCTATGCAAGACGGCTGCTCTACCTCAACCGCGAAACGCTCGCCGCCTTCGACGACCAGCGGCTCGAAGGCACGATCCGCATCGGCACGCCGGACGACTATGCCGACCGCTTCCTGCCCGAGATCATGGCGCGCTTCACCCGCTCCAACCCACGCGTCGAGCTGACGGTCATCTGCGAGCCGACACCGGGGCTGGTCGAGCATATCAAGCGCGGCAATCTCGACCTCGCGCTGGTGACGCACAATGACGTGCGCGGCCAGTCGGAAGTGGTGCGGCGCGAACCGCTGCTGTGGGTCACCTCGGCCAATCATGCGACGCATGAACAGGAGACGCTGCCGATGGCCTTTGGCCGGCCGAATTGCATCTGGCGGCGCGCCGCCGTCGATGTGCTGGACCAGCAGAACCGCGACTATCGCATCCTGTTCACCAGCTTCTCGGCGACCGTCATCACCGCCGCCGTTCTGTCGGGCCTGGCGATCTCGGTGCTGCCGGAATGCGCACTCAGGCCCGGCATGCGGGTGCTGGGCGAAGCCGACGGCTTCGGAACCCTGCCCGACTGCCGCATCGGCATCATGCGCGGCCAGACCTCGCGGCCGGAGATCGTCGATGCGCTCGCCCGCCACATCTCGGAGAGCCTGGACAACATCTCGGTGCCGCTCGTCGAAGAGGCCGGGACATTCGATTTCGCGGCACTTGCCTACGCCAAGATCAGGCGGACCAAGGCGAACCAGATCCTGCCGGGCTGGTAGGAAGGATCGTGGCGCCTTGACGCGGGGCGCCAACCAGCCCCCAATCGGCCGATGAGCGAAGCAGCATCCGAATCACGCACCAACGCCACCGAATACACGGTGAGCGAGATCTCCGGCGCGCTGAAGCGCACGGTCGAGGACGTCTTCGGCAATGTGCGGGTGCGCGGCGAAATCTCGGGCTATCGCGGCCCGCATTCCTCCGGCCATGCCTATTTCGCGCTGAAGGACGACCGTGCCCGACTCGACGCCGTGGTGTGGAAAGGCACGATGAGCCGGCTGAAATTCCGCCCCGAGGAAGGGATGGAGGTGATCGCCACCGGCAAGCTCACCACCTATCCCGGCAAGTCCAACTACCAGATCGTCATCGACAATCTGGAGCCTGCCGGCGCAGGCGCGCTGATGGCGCTGCTGGAGGAGCGCAAGCGCCGGCTGCAGGCGGAGGGGCTTTTCGATGCCGGCCGCAAACGCCGGCTGCCCTTCATGCCGCGCGTCATCGGCGTCGTCACCTCGCCGACCGGCTCCGTCATCCGCGACATCATCCATCGCATCAAGGACCGCTTTCCGCTGCATGTGCTGGTCTGGCCGGTGCGCGTGCAGGGCGATACCGCGAGTGCGGAAGTGACCAATGCCGTCACCGGCTTCAACGCGCTGACCTGGGACGGTTCGATCCAGCGCCCCGATCTCTTGATCGTGGCGCGCGGCGGCGGCAGCCTCGAGGACCTCTGGGGCTTCAACGACGAGGCGCTGGCCCGCGCCGTTGCGGCCTCAGGCATTCCGGTGATTTCCGCTGTCGGCCACGAAACCGACTGGACATTGATCGACCTCGTCGCCGATGTGCGGGCGCCGACACCGACGGGCGCGGCCGAAATCGCCGTGCCGGTGAAGGCCGACCTCGAAGCGACGCTGGCCAGCCTTGGCGCGCGGCTCAAGGCGGCGGTGCTGCGCAATTTCGAACGCAAGCGGCAGGCCGCGCGCGCGGCGGCACGCGCACTGCCCTCGCCCGATCAATTGCTGGCGCTGCCGCGCCGGCGCCTCGACGAGGCGACATCAAGGCTCGGCCGCGGCCTGTCCGTCAGCGTCGATCGCAAGCGGGCGCGTCTCCAGGCCCAGAGGTTGACGCCGGCCACGCTGTCGCGACGCATCAACGAGGCGCGCACGCTGACCGGGCGTGACCTTGCTCGCGCGCAGGCGGCGTTCTTTGCCATTGTGCGCGAATGTCGCGCGCGCTTCGCGCGCACTGCGACGCGGCTGTCGCCGGCGCCGATCGCGCGCCGGCAAAAACTGCAGGCCGACACGCTGGCGGCGCTCGCCAGGCGGCAGGATCGGGTCATCTCGCTGCGCCTTGAGCGCCTGCGCGGCCAGTTGAGCCAGGCCGAACGCCTCTTGACCACGCTTTCGCACAAGGCCGTGCTCGCGCGCGGCTTCGCGCTGGTGAAGGATGCCGACGGCGCCGTCATCAAGCAGGCGGCTGACGTGGCATCGGGGATGGCGCTTTCGCTGGAGTTCGCCGACGGGACGGCGGACGCGGTGGCAACCAGCGGCGCAGCGCGGCCAAAGCCGGCAGCCAGGCCGGCGGCCAAGGCGAAAGAACCCGGCAATCAGGGGTCGCTGTTCTGACCATGACCGACAATCCGCACCATCTGGCCACGCCGAGCGGCAAGCCGCGCGCACGCAGCTTCGGCATCGGTTTCGACGGAACGCCCGGGCCGTTCAACGCAATCACCGACGTGCCCGGTGTCGCGGTCGGCTATGCGACGCTGATTTCAGGCGACGGGCCGCTCGTCGTCGGCAAGGGGCCGGTGCGCACCGGTGTCACGGCGATCCTGCCCAGACCGCGCGCCGACTTGGCTACACCGGTCTTCGCCGGCATCTTCAGCCAGAACGGCAATGGTGAGCTGACCGGCTCGCACATCATCGAGGAAACCGGCGCTTTCAACTTCCCTATCACCATCACCAACACGCATTCCTGCGGTGTTTCGCGTGATGGCACGCTGCGCTGGATGCAACGCGTACTGCCTATCGCGGTCGACAGCGCCTGGGGCCTGCCGGTGGCGGCGGAGACCTATGACGGGTTTCTCAACGACATCAATGGCCACCATTTGACATCAGAGCACGTTGCCCAGGCACTCGATGGCGCAACCGGCGGCCCGGTCGAGGAAGGCAGCGTCGGCGGCGGCACCGGCATGATCACTTTCGGCTTCAAGGCCGGCTCGGGCACCGCGTCGCGCATCATAGGGTGGCAGGGAAATTCCTACACGGTCGGCGCCTTCGTGCAGTCGAATTTCGGCAAGCGGCGCAATTTCACCGTTCGTGGCCTGCGCGCCGGATCCGAACTCGCGGAGCCCGCGATCCGCGAAGGCACGCCGCGCGCCGAAAAGGGTTCGATCATCGCCGTTGTCGCCACCGATGCGCCGTTCCTGCCGCACCAGATGAAGCGGCTGGCACGCCGGGTGCCGCTGGGCGTCGCGATGACCGGCGGCTTTGGCTATCACAGTTCGGGCGACATCTTTCTCGCCTTCTCGACAGCCAATCCTGCCGCCGCACTTGCGCCGTCGGGCCGGATCGCCAAGGCCGATTTCATTCCCGATACAGACATCGATCCCTTCTTCGATGCGGTGATCCAGACGGTGGAGGAATCGATCCTTAACGCCCTGGCCGCCAATGACGACATGACCGGGCGCGACGGCAATTTCGTGCCGGCGCTGCCGAAGGCGTGGGTCAAAGAGAAATTCGGGCTGAAAGAAACGTTCGGCTGAGACGACAACGCGGGCCGAAGGGCCCGCGCATTCAGATAACAGAGAGTTCCGGGTAAAATCTATTCCGCGGCCTTGCTGACCGCATGCTGGTCCTCGTCGGCCTCGGCGGCCTCCTCGAGCCGGGAGGCAATGAGTTCCTGGATGTCGCCGACTTCTTCCTGGATATCTTCCAGGGGAATACCGACTTCCGCAGCCTTGGCGGCACATTCCCTGGCCAAGGTCTCAGCCTGCTTGTCGATCCTGGCCTGGGACTGGCAATGGACCTTTTCGCCGATCCATCCCCGCAAGAACTCGATCGCGTGTTCACTCATACTGCTGTTCCCTGGCGGCAAAGCCGTTGGTAATCATAAACGTCGGCATCCCGCAAAGGATGCATCCTCCCATTCCAGCCGAGTCGCGGCCAGCCGGCAAGTCAATGCCGTGCAGGGTCCACAGAGCCGAAGGAAATCGAGGATTCAAGCACATTTCTGATTCTGGAGGGTTGCTTCCGTGAGCTGGATCAATCCAGCTTCGCGCCACTGTTTCTATTTGCTTTTCCGGTTTTCCAGCCGATTTTTCGTCACAAATGATGGCGCAATGCGTAACACATTTTTACAGTCGCTCCGGAGGCTGCGCTTGGCGCGCCGGTCGAAGCCGCCGCTATATAGTGATATCCCCATGCAATGTCGACTCCCGGAACGTCGCACCTCGCCAGCCCCTTCAGAAGGTCTCAACCCAGGGCCTGAGCTCCATCTCCCAGGTCCAGGCGCTGCGGTGCTGGCGATGAATGGAGAGATAGGCCTCGGCGATCGCGTCCGGGGACAGCCGGCGATCCTGCGGGCCGGACTCCTGTCCGGACGTGGCCGAAGCAATGGCGCCATCGATGATGAAATGCGCGACGTGGACGTTCTTCGGCGCCAGTTCACGGGCCATGGACTGGGCCAGCCCGCGCAAGCCGAATTTTGGCATGGCAAAACCGGCGGAGCCGGCGAACCCCTTCACGCTGGCCGTCGCGCCGGTGAAAAGGATCGAGCCCGATCCTCGCGCGACAAGCCGGCGAGCCGCCTGCTGGCCAACCAGGAACCCGCCATAGGCGCCAACCAGCAAAGCCTGACGGACGGCCTCGGGATCGAGTTCGGCTATTGGTCCGCGGGCGCGTCCGCTGGCGTTGAAAATCACCAGCGAGAGCGGACCGGCCTTGTCGGCGACATCGAACAGGTGCTCCACCGACGCGGCATCGGAAACATCCGTTGCCACGGCCTGCGCGCCGGTCTCGGCCTGCAAGGCACCAAGCTTCTCAATGTTGCGGGCGGCCAGAACGACGCTGAACCCTTCCTTCGCGAGGAGGCGCGCCAGCGAGGCGCTCAAGCCGGAACCCGCACCGGCGATAATTGCGACATTGGATGTCATGAAACCTCTCCTTCTTTCCACGGGACCGCGGTCGATGGCTGGCGAATGAGCTGCGGTGAACTTGCCGGATCAGCGCGGCGACGGCAACGCGCAACGTGGCTAGAAAAAGGCCGGGCGCGAAACCGGCCCGGCCAAAAAGAAGGTCATAACCTTCAGAGGGGAACACCGCTCGGCGAAATGGGAGGAAAGCACCGAACGGATTTTGCTCTTTTGAACCGATTCGCGGACAGATACGACGAATTGTTTTCCAAAGATCGGGCAGAACGGCGAAAATCCTGTCCTTTCTTACGGAGGAAGGTCAGCCAACCCGGCTTTCCCCTTCGAGCAGATCCGCATAATGGCGCCGAGCGACGTCGGGATGCGAGCGTAGCCGGCTTTTCAGCACATTGGTTCCGACATCGCGAAACAGCGGATTGTCCGGATCGCTGGCCGGCCCGCGTGCCTGTGCCGCCAGTTCCTCGGAAAGGCCAAGCAGCGGGATCGTCGCATCGAGCCTGGCACTGAAGAAGAACGGCACCGAAATGCGCTCGACGCCGGCGGGCGGCGTCACCACGCGATGCACGGTCGCGCGCAAATAGCCGTTGGAGGCCAGTTCGAGCAATTCGCCGATGTTGACGACGAGCGTGCCGGGGATGGGGTCCACATCCACCCAGCTGCCGTCATAATCGACCTGCAGCCCCTTATTGTCATCCTGGAGCAGCAGTGTCAGGAAGCCACCATCCTTGTGCGCGCCGACACCCTGGTCGCCATCGGTTGCATCACGGCCGGGGTAGCGCACGATCTTCATGCGATGGTTGGGCTCGCTGCTGTAGATCGGATCGAAGGCATCCTCGGGCTGATCGAGCGATTGCGCGAAGGCTTTCAGCAGCCGGATCGCCACGGCCGTCACCTTGCTCTGCCAGGCAAGCAGAGCCGGTTTGAGATCCGGCAGCGCCGCGGGCCACTGGTTCGGTCCCTGCAGCCGCGTCCAGGCGGGAATTCCCGGCCCTTGCGCGATTGCCTGGCGTTCGACGCCGATGTCGAGTTGCTCGCGCCAGTCCTCCTTGCCCTTGGTCAGTTCGCCGCCGGCGCGGGTGTAGCCGCGAAACTGCGAGGACTTGACCATCTCGATCGCCAGCTTGTCGGCCTTCGGCAAGGCAAAGAACTGGCGCGACGCGGTGAGCACCTCGCTGATCTCCGCCCAGGAGATGCCATGCCCGGCCAGATAGAAAAAGCCGATGTCGCGCGACGCGGAACGAAGATCCGCTAGAAATGTCCGGCGTTCCGACGCGCCTTGTTCAAGACGGCTCAGATCGAGCACAGGCACTATTCTGGGCATATCAAGCTCCTTTCCCAGTGCTTTCCGGATGTTGTTTGAAAATTCCGTCCGAAAAACCCAGCCGATTAAACATGCAGGCACTTTTTGCGCGACCCTAACCGCCATCATTGCGCGCTAGTCTTATCGACTTCGGATGGCCGGGAAAGGAACGATCGGCCCTTAGGCGCTGCCGTGACGAACAATTTTTCCATTCGCAGGGACAAGCGGATGATGAGCGCGGTCCGAAGGAATTCAGGCGAAGCGGGGCCGCTCCGCCTCGCTCGGCGGCTGCTTCGATGGCACCGTCCTTTCAGCCCGCAAGTACAAGGCAGAAGGGCGAAATCGTGCCTGTCATTCGGCGATTTGATTGGGCCACATCACGGCAACAGTCCGCCGTAATATCAAACACTATTGGCAACCACCTTTCAGCTACCCGTTCCTGTCGAATTGAGAGCTATTGTCTCGAGGGCGATTGTCCAGACCGGCGTTAATCGCTTTGGTCCCGTTCCCTGAGGGGCCGATCGCTCAAGAGGAGATCGCGAGATGCGGCTCGGGCCGGCCAACGTGCCCTATGTGATCAGCCGCGACGCCGACTACGCCGTGCCTGTCCATGGCGACGATCGGGGCATCCCCGCCGTCCTCGTCGAGATCCGGCAGGATTTGCTGGCGAACCGGGCCGGCATCGAGGAGTGGGCGAACCGGCTGGCGGCGGCGCTGCCCGCGCACGAAACGGAGACGGTTTCGTGAGGACCAGCGCCTGACGCTGTGGCAGCCCATCTGAACTGAGCCGCGGAAGAGCCAGACCCATGGCCATGCGAAAGCCCGCGCCTGTAGCGGAGGCGCGGGCTTTCGTCACTGCCATGCGGGCGGCTCAGGCGGCCCGCCGGCTTTGTTTCGGCCACAAATTCTGGTTCATGCGGAACAGGTTCAGCGGGTCATAGAGCTGCTTGATCTCCAGAAGCCGCTGGTAATTGCCGCCATAGGCCGCTTCCACCCGGTCGACCTCGTCCTCAGGCATGAAGTTCACATAGGCTGTGCCGGCGGCATAGGGCTTGGCCGCCTCATAGAGGCCG
Organism: Mesorhizobium sp. WSM4308; assembly: GCF_002294905.1. Taxonomy (NCBI): domain Bacteria; kingdom Pseudomonadati; phylum Pseudomonadota; class Alphaproteobacteria; order Hyphomicrobiales; family Phyllobacteriaceae; genus Mesorhizobium; species Mesorhizobium sp. WSM4308. Next base: position 531,953 of record NZ_NSFW01000001.1, read on the forward strand.
CGCGCCCAGCCGATGCAAGCCCTGTCCATTGCCGGTTCGCGCCAGCGGGCATGGACATTCATGACGAAGTGCGAGCTGCGTTGCGGAAACGCCGTCGCGTTCTGCGCCACACGGCCCGCCGCACCGCCGACATGGCCGATGAATATCTCGCATTCCGGGCCAGGAAGCTCACGTATCGCTTCGGTGACGACCTCAGCTGCCCTGTCGGAGAGCTCGGTGAAGTCATGGCTCTTCCAGTAGTTGCGGGCGCCGGGGGCGAGCAATGGGTCGAATGCCTGCTGCCAGCCGGCGAACGGGTTGGGGCCGACGACATCGGCTATCGGCGAACCGATGGCGCGAAGCTTCTTCGTCGCCTTTTCTCCCGCCTGGAGATCACCGCAATAGCACATGGCCAGCACCAGAACATCCTTGCCATGCCACTCGGCCGGCAGGAAGGGCAGTGGCGGCGCTTGGCGCATGACCACCCAGCAGGTCAGTTCGTCGGGCGCTGTTTCGAGCGCGTTGCGATACTCCTCCAGCACCTTCTCGGCGTCGGCGAAAGGATGCACGACAAGCCCAGACAGAACCTGCGGACCCATCTGGTGGAGCTGAAACTCGAATGCCGTGACAATGCCGAAATTGCCGCCGCCGCCACGTAATGCCCAGAACAGGTCCGGATTTTCCGTCTGGCTGGCGCGCAGCAACATGCCGTCGGCGGTGACCACATCGGCGGAGACAAGATTGTCGATTGTCAGGCCGAATTTGCGGGTGATCCAGCCAAAGCCACCGCCCAGGGTCAGGCCTGATATGCCGGTGGTCGAATTGATGCCGGTCGGCACCGCCAGCCCAAAGGCCTGCGTTTCGCGGTCGACATCGGCGAGCGTGGCGCCGGGTCCAACCCATGCCCGCCGTGCGGCGGGATCGACCCGCACCGACTTCATCGGCGACAGATCGATCATCAGGCCGCCATCGCAGACGGCGCTGCCGGCAATGTTGTGGCCGCCGCCGCGCACGGAGACGAGAAGCCTGTTTTCCCTGGCGAAATTTACGGCACGGATGACGTCGGAGGCGCCCACGCAACACACGATCACCCCGGGGCGCCGGTCGACCATGGCATTCCAGATGGTGCGGGCCTCGTCGTAGGCTGCGTCCCCCTGCTGAAGCAGTGTGCCGCGCAATTGTGCCGAAAGCGTTTCGATGGTTGCGGCGTCGATTGTCGTCTTGCCGCGATCAAGCGTGGTGAGGCTCATGGTGTTCATGGTTTCCTCCCGATTTGCTTATGAGCCGATCTCCTTCAAACGCCTTCAATTCTGCTCTTATGTTAGACATCGCGCAAGTTACGCCAGACGGTGAGCCGCCGCTTGGCGCGCATCAAGGGCGGTGACCAGTCGAAGGTCGCTTGGCCGACGCCGCGAAGCATTCCGGAGCAACTGAGGGGAACGATGCATAGCGGACAAAAAATCCTGGCAGGCATGTCACACTGGCAGATGCTGCCTCGTCATGCGGTCGGCACCAACAGAAGGAAGCCCACCATGACCGCAAAAATCGACCTCTTTGCCGCCGCCCCTTCGCTGATGAAGAACTGGCAGCGATCCTCGATCGAGCTCTCCGCCGCCGCCAGTCTCGAGCACAGCCTCACCGAACTGGTGAAGCTGCGTGCCTCGCAGATCAATGGCTGCGCCAACTGCATCAATCTTCACGCCACAGAAGCGCGCGAGAACGGGGAAACCGAGCAGCGCATCTACCTTTTGCCCGCCTGGCGTGAAGCGCCCTGCTACAGCGACCGCGAACGCGCCGCACTCGGCTGGACCGAGGCCTTGACCCGGCTCTCGGAAGGTACCAGCCATGCAAGCGCCTATGATGCGTTGAAGGCGCATTTCACGGAGGAGGAGCAGATCAAGCTTACCTTGACGATCAACATCATCAACGCCTGGAACCGCATCGCCGTCGGTTTCGGCCTGTATGCCGACCCGGCTGCCGTGAAGGCCGCCCGGGTGGCCGCGGTCTGATGACTAGCTCAGCGCCCGACGACGACGCCGCGGCGGGCTTCGGCCCGCTGCGTCCAAAGCTCATGCGTGTCGCCTACCGCATGCTGGGCTCGGTGTCGGACGCCGAGGATGCCGTGCAGGAGGCCTTCATCCGCTGGATGAAGGCCGACCGCAGTGCCGTCCGCGAACCCGAGGCATTCCTGCGCCGCACGGTGACGCGGCTGTGTCTCGACCAGCTCAAATCCGCGCGGCACAAACGCGAGACCTATGTCGGCCCCTGGCTTCCCGACCCCGTTGTGGACGAGGACGAGGTGGAGGACGTAACCTTGCCGCTGATGCTGGTGCTGGAGCGCCTGTCTCCGCTCGAGCGTGCCGCCTTCCTGCTGCACGATGTGTTCGGGCTCGGGTTCGACGAGGTCGCGGCCGCCATCGAGCGCGACCCGGCGGCCTGCCGCCAGCTCGCGGCCCGGGCGCGTGGCCATGTCCGCGAGGCGCGGCCCCGTTTCACGGTAGAAAGGCAACGCGGCCTGGCGCTGGCCGAGGCCTTCTTCACGGCCTCGCGCAACGGCGACATGAAGGCGCTTGGCGCCATGCTGGCGACCGATGTCATCGCCCATGCCGACGGTGGCGGCAAGCGCCCGGCGGCCACGCAGCCGGCCCTGGGCTTGGATGCCGTCATGAGACAGTATGAACAGGTCGCCGCCTGGTTGCGCACGCATGGCTCGAAGCTTGTCCGCGTCGGTTTCATCAACGGATTGCCGGGGTTCGTCACCCTGGAAGCCGATGGCGAATTCCAGACCACCGCACTCGACATCGAGGATGGGAAGATCGCGGCGATCTACGTCGTGCGCAATCCCGACAAGCTCAGGCACCTGCATTGAGGTGCCTGGCTGGTCACGGCAGCCCGAGCTGCTCGACCGCACGCATGATGCCACGCAACTCGGCGAGGCCTTTCAGCCGGCCGATCAGCGAGTAGCCGGGATTGATCTTCTTCTTGCCGATGTCGTCGGCGAGCAGGTGGCCATGGTCCGGCCGCATCGGGATGCGCCAGTCGGCACGGCCCTCCTTGCGACGACGTGCCTCCTCCTGCATCAGAGCGAGGATGACATGCGCCATGTCGGTCCCGCCCTCGAGATGCTCGGCTTCATAGAACGACCCGTCCTCCTCGATCGTGATGTTGCGCAGATGGACGAAATGGATGCGGTCGGCGAATTCCTTGACCATGGCGACGATGTCGTTGTCGGCGCGCGTGCCGTAGGAGCCGGTGCAGAAGGTCAGCCCATTGGCCGGGCTGTCGACGGCGCTGAGGATGAAGCGAGCATCCTGCGCGGTCGAAACGACGCGCGGCAGGCCATAGAGCGAAAAGGGCGGGTCGTCGGGATGGATGCACATGCGCACCCCCTCCCCTTCGGCGACCGGAATGATCTCGCGCAGGAACCAGGCGAGGTTGTCGCGCAACTCCTTAGGCCCAATCCCATCATACTCCGTCAAAGCCTCGCGGAAACTGTCGCGGTCATACTTGCGCTCGGTTGCCGGCAGACCGGCGATGAGGTTGCGCTCGATCTGATCGACCTGCTCTGGCGTCAACGCCTTCAGCCGCTTCTCGGCTTCGGCGATCCGCGCCGGCGTATAGCTGGCGGCGCCGTTCTTGCGCTGCAGCACGAAAAGGTCATAGGCGGCAAAATCGATGGCGTCGAAACGCAAGGCATAGCCGGTAGTCGGCAGGCGATACATGAGGTCGGTGCGCGTCCAGTCCACCACCGGCATGAAATTGTAGCAGATCGTTTTGATACCTGCCTTGGCCAGCGTGCGGATGCTGTCGCGATAGTAGCCGGCGTAGCGCTCGCGTTCCGGCGCGCCGATCTTGAAGGAATTGTGGACCGGGATGCTCTCGACCACCGACCATGTGAGGCCGGCGGCCTCGATGATCCGTTTGCGCTCGAGCACATCGGCTTCGGGCCAGGCCCTGCCATCGTAGATGTGGTGAAGCGCCGAAACCACGCCGGTGGCACCGGCCTGCCTGACATGATCGAGTGTCACCGGATCATCCGGACCATACCAGCGCCAGCACTGTTCCATTGCAACTGTCCTTTTTGCGAGAGACCGGCAACCTATTGTTTGACTACGATGAGTGTCAAACTCAGAACCGGGTTTTTGTTGCGCATGAAGGAGCTCCTGCGATGAAGGATTTCGACGGCAAGGTGGCATTGGTGACGGGGACTACCGGCATCGCGCTCGCCACCGCGAGGCGGCTGGCGCAGGGAGGTGCGGCGATCGTCGCCTGCGGCATCGACAGAGCCGCCAATGCCGCCATGCAGGAAAGCCTTGCCAAGGCCGGAGCGGATGCGCTGGTGCAAACGGTCGACGTGTCCGTTTCCGATCAGGTTCGCGACGCGGTAGTCGCCGGCGTCGTGAAATTCGGCGGCATCGACATCATCGTCAATTCCGCTGCGGTCCATCCCTACGGGACCGCGACGACGACCGATTGGGAAACCTGGAACCGGGCAATGACGGTCAATGTCGGCTCGATCTACCTGACCGCCCATTTCGGCATTCCGGAAATGATCAAGCGCGGCGGCGGCGCTATCGTCAACGTCGCCTCGGTGCAAGGCTTCGCCTGTCAGCAGAACGTTGCCGCCTATGCCACGACCAAGGGCGCCATCCACACGTTGACGCGCTCGCTGGCACTCGATTACGCGGCAGCAGGCATAAGGGTGAATTCGGTCAGCCCCGGCTCGATCCGCACGCCGATCCTGGAAAAGGCCGCGCGTGGCGACCACGGCAGCGACGCCGATGTCGAGGAAGCTTACAAGCGCTTCGGCGCTGCCCATCCGCTTGGCCGCATCGGCGAGCCGGAGGAAGTGGCGGAGCTCATCGCTTTCCTGTGCTCGTCAAAAGCCGGCTTCTGCACCGGCGCCGATTACAGGATCGACGGCGGCCTGACCGCCGGCATTGGCGTCAAGTAGAGCCTCGGCGATCGGCTTGGCCTCAGGGGTTTCGAGACCGCAGTGTCCGCAAGGTGATCGAGTAGCGATGCTCGGCAAGCGGCGGGATGCTGTGCTCCCACTCCGTGCGCGAAGGTCCCGTCATGAGATAGGCCGATCTTGGCTCGACGACGATGGTCCGGCGCTCCCACCCGTCACCGCTCTTTCGCCGCAGCCGGAAACTGCAGGGCGCCAGCAGCGAGATGCCGGCGACATCCTCGAAATGCGGCTTGTCGCGATGCCAGCCGATACCGGCGCCAGGCCGGTATTCATTGATCAGCACCTGCGCGAAAGCCTCGACAGGCCGGCGCGCAAGGGCCGCGACCTTGTCGCGCACAGGCAGCAGGAAGTCTGGGATCGGCAGCGCCTCGACCACTTCGCGCCGGTCATAATCGTAGCGCAGACCAAACCCGACGACACGCCGGTTTGCCAGATGGCCATGGAAATCGAACGCCTGGAACGGCAGTCCCTCGAGATGCCGGGCAAGCTCTGTCTCTTCCTGCTGCGTGATGAATCCGGGCTGATAGGCAAAGCCCTCCGGCAAATCCTCGGCGTCACCAAAGAGGTCATGCTGGAATGCCAGGGCCCGGCCGGTTGCTTTCGATTTGAGGCGTGACATCCCGCCTAGATGGTAAGGGCGGAGCAGCAGGGCAATACGAGCGGCGCCTCGGCGGTTGATGGATGATGCGATGAATGACGACTGGGAACCGGAACCACGCCTGGCGGATTTATCTAGCTGAGCAGTCAGGTAGCCAACATGCCGTCGACCGCGATCCGAAGCACACAATACGATCCCGCGACCAGAATCCTCTCCGTCTGGTTCGTGCCGAGCGGCCATCGCTACGACTATGCGGAGGTTGCCCCGGCAACCTATGCCGCTTTCAGGAAAGCTGCCTCGAAAGGCCGCTTCTTCAATGAATTCATCAGGGATCACTACAGCTACCGCCGTGTGGCATGACGCGGGCGGCATGATCGTCTTTTTTGCGCAAACCTTTTCGTCCGACGCGCGTTGTTCCTCCTCGAAGCCGAGGAGAGAGCCATGCAGAGCAGGACAGCCAGCGAAGCCGCCAAGCAGCGTCGCATCCAGCGTGGCATCGATGCCAGGGACAAATCGAAAGGCAACGGCAAGGGCCAACACGCCATGCAGGCAGGCGCCCGAAAATACCCCGAGCCACCCTTTCCCGAGCAACATCATCCCAAGCCGGGGGATGAATGGGCGATCGAACCGGCGCCGCTCTACGATGCGCCCTTCTACCTCGGATCGAAAAAGCTCGAAGACAAGGTCGCTCTCATCACGGGCGGCGATTCCGGCATCGGCCGTTCGGTGTCGGTTCTGTTCGCCCGCGAGGGCGCCGACATTGCGATCGTCTATCTGGCCGAGGACAGGGATGCCAAGGCGACAAAGTCCGCCGTCGAGGCGGAGGGACGGCGCTGTATCCTGGTGAAGGCCGACGTCAGCGAACGCGACGAATGCCGCAACGCGGTGGCGCAAACGGTCAAGGCATTCGGCCGCATCGACGTGCTGGTCAACAATGCGGCATTCCAGATTCATTCAAGCGAGTTCGCAGAACTGACCGAAGAGCATTTCGACACGACGCTGAAGACCAACCTCTACGGCTATTTCCATATGGCACAGGAAGCCGTCCCGCATATGAAGCCGGGCTCGGCCATCATCAACACCGGTTCGGTCACCGGCATCGACGGGTCGAAGGCGCTGGTCGACTACTCCATGACCAAGGGCGGCATCCATGCCTTCACCCGCGCCCTCTCCGGCAATCTCCTCGGCAAGGGCATCCGGGTGAACGCGGTTGCACCGGGTCCGGTATGGACCCCGCTCAACCCTTCGGACAAGGAGGCCGGTGACGTTTCGAAGTTCGGCGCGGACACACCGATGAAGCGGCCGGCGCAGCCGGAGGAACTCGCACCGGCCTATGTGTTTCTCGCCTCGCCACATTGCTCGAGCTACATCACCGGCGAGATATTGCCCGTGGTCGGCGGCTACTGAGGTCCAATGCAATGTATTTCATCGCATTGGCGACGGATTACGACGGCACGCTGGCGCATGACGGGATCGTCTCGAAGACGACCCTTGCCGCGCTGGAGCGGTTCAAGAAAAGTGGCCGCAAGCTGGTGCTCGTCACGGGGCGCGAGCTGCCCGACCTCAAACGCGTCTTTCCCGAGATCGGCCTTTTCGACAAGGTGGTCGCCGAGAACGGAGCGCTGATCTACACGCCGGCCAGTGAGGAAGAGCGGGTGATCTCACCTTCGCCGGAAACCGAATTCGTCTCCAGACTGAAGAAGCAGGGCGTCAAGCCGCTTTCCGTCGGCCGGTCGATCGTCGCGACCTGGGAGCCGCATCAGACGACCGTGCTCGAAACCATCAAGAAGATGGGGCTCGAACTGGAAATCATCTTCAACAAGGGCGCGGTGATGATCCTGCCGAGCGGCATCAACAAGGCCACCGGGCTGGCCGCGGCGCTGCAGGATCTCCGGCTGTCGCCACACAATGTGGTCGGTGTCGGCGACGCCGAGAACGACCATGCCTTCCTGAAGGCTTGCGGCTGCAGCGTCGCCGTCGACAATGCAATTCCCGCGGTCAAGACCACAGCGGATCTGGTCACGCGTGGCGCACGCGGGAAAGGCGTGGAGGAACTGGCCGACAGGCTGATCAAACGCGATCACGACATCCTGCCAAGGCGGCATGACGGCATCGTGCTGGGCTCCGCCGGCGGCGACGAGATCTACCTGTCGCCAACCGACACGATCCTCATCGCCGGCAGCTCCGGCATCGGCAAGTCCACCCTGGCCACCGCGCTGACGGAACGCTTCGTCGAGAGCGGGTTTCAATTCTGCATCTTCGACCCCGAAGGCGATTATGACGGCCTCGAAGGCGCCGTGCGTCTGGGCGACGGCTCGAGCGCGCCGACCAAGGCGCAAGTGCTGGACCTCATCGAGAAAGCCGATAGTAATGTCGTCATCAATGGATTGGCGCTGCGCGTCAATGAACGCCCAGATTTCTTTGCCGACCTGCTGCCCGGCCTAGGCAGTTTTCGACGTCGAACGGCCAGGCCGCACTGGCTTGTCATCGACGAAGCGCACCATCTTCTGCCCAAGCGGCGTGATGATACGCGCGCGATCCTGTCCCTGGAATTGCCGGGCACGGTGCTCATCACAGTGCATCCCGAAGCGATCTCGACCGACGCGCTGCGCCTGGTGACCGCCATCATCGCCCTTGGCCCCAAGGCAAAGGGTGTTGTCAAGGCCTACTGCAGCGAGACCGGCATCGACCCGCCAAAGGACATGGCCTCGCCCAAGGGCGAGCGCGTGCTGTTCTGGCGACCGCAGAAACGCAAGAAGATCGCCATGGTCAAGGTCATCGAGCCGCGTCAATCCCTCAAGCGGCACAGCCGCAAATATGCCGAGGGGCAACTCGACGAGGCGGGCAGTTTCTATTTCCACGGCCCCGACGATGCGATGAACCTCAGGGCCCATAATCTGATGATTTTCGCTCAGATCGCCGAGGGCATCGACGATAGGACCTGGCAGTTCCACCTGCGTGCCGGCGACTATTCCAAATGGTTCCGCAACCAGATCAGGGACAAGGATCTGGCGCGCGAAACCGCCGAGGCGGAGAACGATAAAAAGCTCTCCGCCGAGGAGAGCCGCAAGCGTGTGCTTGATGCAGTGCGCCGCCGCTACACGGCTCCCGCCACGGCACCGGAAGACTAGCGCGCAACGCGTCTGCTTTGTCTGTTCATGAGCTTTTCAGGCATCGGTTGGAACTCACCCGGCGGCTTCACGTTCAGACCCTGTTCAACAGGAGATACGGCCATGCCACGAGGCGACAAATCGAAATACACCGACAAGCAGGAGCGCAAAGCCGACCACATTGCGGAAGGCTATGAGAAGCGCGGCATCTCCGAGAAGGAGGCCGAACGCCGCGCCTGGGCCACGGTCAACAAGGATGATGGCGGCGGCAAGAAGGAAGGCGGCTCCGGGCGCGGCAAGCACACCGGCCACCCGGCAGCACACAAGGGCGGCAAGAGCGGCGGCAAGGCGTCAGCCGCACGCCCGGCTGCAAGTCGGTCGGAATCGGCGAGGAAGGCCGCGGCAACGCGCAAGCGGAATGCCGAGCACCATGCCCATTGACGCCGACGAACACCCTTTGGTCCGTCCTGAAAGACCAACATGATGAGGGCACAGGCATGAAATCGCGGCTCGTCAACGAGGCCGGCGGACAGCGAACATTTGTCGTGGTGCTCGACCCCGGCGAAGAAGCGTTCGGCACGCTGACCGCCTTCGCGATCGATCAAGCAGTCGACAGTGCTTCGCTGACAGCGATCGGCGCCTTTGAAAGAGCGATCGTGGGCTGGTTCGACCCCAATGCGAAGACCTACCGCAAAATCCCGATCGACGAACAATGCGAAGTTCTGAGCGCCATTGGCGATGTGGCGCTGGGCGATGACGGCAAGCCCAGTCTCCACGTTCATACGGTGTTGGGATTGAGCGACGGCACGACCCGGGGCGGACACCTGCTCGAGGCCATGGTTCGACCGACGCTGGAAGTGAACTTTGGTGGAGGCGCCCGGCCATCTGCGCCGTAGCAGGCGTCCGGAATTGGGCGTTGCGTTGATCGACCTGGACGGTTGATTTCGAGCCCGACTGCGGAGTTCAGCCTGCACCCGTCATGCCTTCTTGTCCAACTCCGCCGGTGCCTTGTCCGGCGGCGGCTCCCAGCCAAAGACGCTGCGGCCGCCAAGCAGGTGCGACTGGTCGAATTCGCCGGCAACGATTTCCTTCAGGCTGGGGCCGGTGACATATCGTTCGACCTGCCGCGACTGATCGTCGAGCCGCCGCAGCGCGCCGATTTCCTCGTCGCGGCCAAGCCTGGCTTTCTGCACCGCGGACTTCAGCACGCCGATCGTCTCGTCATAAACCTTGAGCGGAACCGGGAACGGGTGCCTGTCCTTGCCGCCATGGGCGAGTGAGAACCGGCCCGGATCCGAAAACCGGCACGGCGCGCCATGCACCACTTCGGCGACCAGCGCCAACGCGCGCACCGTGCGCGCGCCCACGCCAGGAACCAGGAGAAGCTCGGAAAAATCCGCCGGGCCACGTTCGGCGGCAGCGGCCATGTTGCCATGCAGGCGGCGCATGACGATATCGCTTTCGCGCACATCATGGTGAGCCGGCATGATCAGATGCGGCAGCATCGGCTGTTCCGGAGCCGCCGCTGTACCGGCATCCAGGGCAGCGAATTCGCGCAGGATGCGGTCTGGGCCGAGGTCCTGGAGCAGGTCCAGCTGTCCCTGGCGCGAGGCCTCGGCACGGCGGTCGGTCAGGTTGACGATCTCGCCCTGGTTGGCGCCCTCGATGGCGGCGTGCGGCTGATCGACGAAACTCTTCAAACCTTCGGACAGCCAATGGTAGCGGCGCGCCACCTTGCTGTCGCCGTTCATGCCTTGCTGCACCACCACCCAGTCGCCGTCGTCGGTGACGATGAAGCCGTGCAGATAGAGGTCGAACCCATCCTGGACGGCGGCACTGTCGACCTTGGCGACAAGCCGGCTGACGGTTGCCAGGCGCTGTCCGTCGAAGCCGATGCGCTCGCCGATGGCGGCCAGCTCATGCGGAGTTTTGCGCGAATGGGCGCCACGGCCGCCGCAGACATGAATGCCGAGTTCGCCCGACAGCGGCGTCAGACCGCGTTTCAAGGCGCCGACGACGCTGGTCGTGATGCCGGACGAGTGCCAGTCCATGCCCATGACAGCGCCGAAGGACTGGAACCAGAAGGGATGCGCCAGCCGCCGCAGCAGCTCGTTGCGGCCATAGTGATGGATGATCGCCTCGCACATCACGGCGCCAAGCCGCGTCATGCGGTCGCCGAGCCATTTCGGCACGCGACCGCCGTGAAGTGGAAGATCAGCACTGCCCGATCGTTGCGCCAATTCCGTTGCCCGTTCCGATGTCTGTCTTGTCTCGACAGATAGGTATCCGAGCCCGCGCGAAGAAGCACCTGATGCTTCTGCCTCCTCGACGCTGGTGACATTCAAGTCCAGTTCGAAAGAACCGTCTCCATCTCGACCGTTTCGACCTGCTGCGCGAAACGTTGGTGATAGACGGTGAGCAGGGCGTCATGGGTCGCATCGGAAGAACTGCACAGCGCGTCCGTGACGAGAACCACGCGATAGCCGAAATCGATCGCGCCGAGCACCGTGGCCAGAACGCACACGTCGGTTTCACCGCCGGTGATGACCAGCGTATCGATCTCATGTTCCATCAGAAAGGCTCGCAGACGGCCTTCAAACCAGGGCGAATAAATATGCTTGTCGATGACCGCCGCCGGCGGGCAGTAAGCGGCCAATGCCGGCAACAACTCGACCAATTCCGGACCGATATTGTCGATCGCCATCGAAGACCAGCGCTCATAGTAGCGCCTCCATGTCCCGACACCCTGCCCCGCCCTCCGCGCGGGCAGGAAGCGCGTGAAGACCGTCTGTTCTGCCCGTCTTTCAACGAGCCTCACAATCTGGGGGAGGACACGCGTGATCCAGGGCGTCGCCCACGGCGACGGTTCCGCAAACAGCCGCTGCATATCCACGCAGACATGCATGCACCCGTGACCCAACGGCCCATATGCCAAGCCCGGCACCGACATCAAAGAATACCCAGCTGGCGGTGTCTTCTCATGGACTTCTCCCATTGTCGTCCAGGACATGGGAACGCCATAAGCGAGGACTCGTTCCTGGGTGGGCCGGCGGCAACCAACGCGATTGGTCAACCGCGTTCAGCCGGTGGATCGCCGCTCAGCCCGACCTACGACGCATCGCCCAACCAAGGAGCGATGCATGTCGGCGCGTTCGACGATCCGGCCTCGTTACAGCCCCACTGCAATTATGGATCAGGCCAGCGGCTTATCTGGGTTTGCTGCGGAATCGTCCTGCCGCACCACGACACTGAAGAACGATGGTTGAGCCTACCTCACCACGCGTTTCTCGAGCTTGCGGGCCAAAGTGCGCCGATGCAGGCCGAGCCGGCGCGCGGTTTCGGAGATGTTGAAGCCGGTCTCGACGAGCGTTTCGTGGATACGCTCCCATTCGAGGTTCTTGATCGAGGTGGGACGGCTGCTCAACGAGACGGAAACATCGCCCTCGGCCCTGCCGAAGGCGGCTTCGATGTCGTCGGTGTTGGCGGGCTTGGCCAGGTAATGACATGCGCCAAGCTTGATCGCCTCGACAGCCGTGGCGATGCTGGCGAAGCCGGTCAGCACGACGATCCTCATCGACGTGTCACGGGCGCTGAGCAGCTTGACGCATTCCAGCCCGGAGCCGCCGGCGCCAAGTTTGAGATCGACGACGGCGTAGGCCGGAACCGCTGTTTCGAGGGCGCCGAGCAGCTCATCCCTGCCGTGGCAGACGACGACGTCGTAGTCACGCTTTTCGAAGGAGCGCTTCAGCGTCTTCGCGAAGGTGGCGTCGTCCTCGACGATAAACAGGGATCGATCAGGCCTCATGATCATCTCCATCGGTCAGCGCCGCGAGCGGCAGCGAAAGCGTAACACAGGCGCCCTGCTCCATGTTGCGCGCCGAAAAGTCGCCCCCCAGCTTTCGAACCACGTTGACGACGAGGAAAAGGCCAAGGCCACCGCCCGGCCGTCCCTTGCTCGACATATAGGGCTGACCGAGTGCGGCCAGAATACCCTGGTCAAAGCCCGGCCCGCGGTCACGCACCGAAATCACCAGTTTCTCGCCCTGCCGCTCGGCGGCGACGCCGACCCAATCCTGCGATGCCTCCAGAGCATTGTCGAACACATTGGAGATGACCTGCTTCAGTGCCGTGTCGGAGACGATCTGCTCGTCAGGTTCGAAATCGTTCTTGTACTCCAGCTTGAGCGGCTGGCGGCTGACACGCCATTCCTGGACGAGATCGTCGAGGAAATGGCGGATGCTGGTGCGGATCGTGCCCTCTCCCCGCGCCTGCCCCGACGACATCAAGATGCCCGAGACGATGCGTTTGCAGCGTTCGATCTGCGCCTGCATTTCGGCCACGTCCCCGGCCAGTTCGCGGTTGCGCGTGACGCTGCGGATCTGGCGCCAGTCGGAGAGGATGACGGAGATGGTCGACAGCGGCGTGCCCAGTTCATGCGCGGCACCGGAGGCCAGCAGGCCCATGCGAACGATGTGATCCTCCTCGGCCGAGTGCTGGCGTAGATCGGCGAGATAGGCGTCGCGCTCGCGCAGATTGCGGTTGATGCGCGTCATGAAGATGACGATCAGGCCGGCCGCCAGCACGAAGCAGATGAACATGCCCCTGATATGCAGGGCCAGCAGGTCGCTGCCGCCGTGATGCGGGATGGCGATCGGCTGGAACTGGAACGTGAGGAAGACGAAGCAGGCGGAAGCGGCGGCCACCAGGCTCCAGGTGGACCAGGGTGTCAAAAGCGCGGCGCCAAGCGTGATCTGCAGCAGGTAGAGCGACACGAACGGGTTCGAGGCACCGCCGCTGAGGTAAAGCTGGGTCGTCAGCGCCGCCATGTCGAAGATGAGCGCGACGAACAGCTGGGCGTTGCTGATCGGCCGCTGGCCGCGCGAAGCGAGCAGGCTGAAGATGTTCAGCCCGACCAGGAAAAGCACCACCCCGGCCATCTCCCCCAGCGGCAGCGGGATGTCGAACCAGTATTGCGTCACCAGAATGGTGAGCACCTGACCCGCCACCGCCAGCCAGCGCAGCTGGATGAGCAAGAGCAGGTTCTTCCTGTTCGCCGCGTCGGGATCGGGAACCGCGCCGTTCCTGCCCGCAAGCGATGCGGCCGCGAAGGATTTGTCGTTGCGAAGCGTTTGCGTCGGGACGCTCATCGTGCCGGTCCTCGCCGCCGGCGGGCGCCAATCATCGGCGCGGCCAGGGCCGCGGCAAGCATCGCAGCGAGCGTGAACCAGGTCAAAGCATAGACGAGGTGGCTGTTGCGGAAAGTCACGACCGTCAGGCCGCCGCGCGGCCAGCCCGCGGATGCTTCCGCATCGACGAAATAAGGGGCGATGTCGTTCGTCAGGCCGCGCGTGGCTGCGATGGCGGCGACGTCGCGCGAATACCAGCGATTGCCCGCCGGATCATTGCTGCGCAGGAAGCCGCCGCCCGGCTCGCTCACGCGCAACAGGCCGTCGATGACCGTCGGCGAGCCGAGCCCGCCGCTTTCTTGTTCGAACTCGGCCTTGCGCTCCTGGGGAATGAAGCCGCGGTTGACCAGCACGACGAAGCCACGGTCGGTCCGCATCGGCGTCAGCACCCAATAGCCGCCGCCAAGCTCCGTCACCGCCTGCACGAGCGTGTTCTTGCCGCCCAAAAAGCGTCCGGCCAACCGCACATGGCTGTACTCGTAACCCGCGGCGGTCATGCCGCCCCATGTCGCCGGGCCTGGCGCATCGACAACCGGCGCATGGATGCGCTGGTCGACGCGTGCGATCAGGTCGAGCTTCCAGACCCGCCTTTCCAACTGCCATATGCCGAGCCCAACGAACACCGTCACGCCGAGGAGCCCAAGCAATGCGAGAAAAAGCCGCGACGCGGATGACCTGCCGGCATCCTTTCCTGGCGCGGCGGGCAAGCTGATGCCGGCCTGCCCGATCCTTACTTCGACAGTGGTCCTCCCCGCGCCCGGCGCCGGGCTCATGGCATCTCGCGCATGTCGTGAAGCCCGGGCATCATGTTGGCGTTGAGGTGGTACATGACCCAGAGCGAGCCGGTCAGCACGATGACGACCAGGATCAGCGTGAAGATCAGCGCCAGCATCGACCATCCGCCCTCCGAGGCGGTGTTCATATGCAGGAAGAAGACCATGTGGACGACGATCTGCACCACCGCGAAGGCCATGACGACGATGGCCGTGGCCTGCTTGTTGTCGATGGCGCCGCTCATGACCAGCCAGAACGGAATGGCGGTCAGGATCACCGACAGGACGAAGCCGGTCAGATAGCCCTTGAACGACCCGTGCGCGGGCCCGCCATGGCCGTGGCCGTGACCCGAGGCGTGATCATGAGCGCTCATCGCAACATCCCCATCAGATAGACGAAGGTGAAGACGCCGATCCAGACGACGTCGAGGAAATGCCAGAACATCGAGAGGCACATCAACCGGCGGCGGTTGGCCTCGGTGAGGCCGAACCGGGAGACCTGCGTCATCAGCGTCACCAGCCAGACGGTGCCGAAGGTGACGTGCAGCCCGTGCGTTCCGACCAGCGTGAAGAAGGACGACAGGAAGGCGCTGCGCTGCGGCGTGGCGCCTTCATGGATCATGTGTGCGAATTCGTAGAGCTCGATCGACAGGAAGGCCAGGCCGAACAGGCCGGTCACGGCAAGCCACGCTTGCGTCGCCGCGACGCGGCCCTTGTCCATGGTCAGCATGGCAAAGCCATAGGTGATCGAGGACAACAGCAGCATGGTGGTGTTGACCGCCACCAGATCGAGATCGAACAGGTCCTTTGGCGCTGGCCCCGCCGCGTAATTGCCGCCGAGCACGCCGTAGGCCGCGAACAGCATGGCGAAGATCAGGCAGTCGCTCATCAGATAGAGCCAGAAGCCGAGCATGGTGCTGCTGCCTTCGGCGTGCGCATGCTCTTCTTCCAGGTAGAAGACCGGTCCGGTGCCGGCCGCGGTTGCACTCGAATCCATGATCAAACCCTAGCCCTGGGCTGCGAGGAGCGTCGTCCTCGCCTCCTCCGTCTGCGTGACCTCGGCAGCCGGAATGTGGAAATCGCGGTGATAGTTGAAGGTGTGGCCGATCGCGGTGGCGATCAGGCAGACGAAGCTCAGCGCCGCCAGCCACCAGATGTACCAGATCAGGCCGAAGCCGAGCGCCACGCTGAAGGCGGCCAGGATGACGCCGGTGCCGGTATTGCTCGGCATATGGATCGGCTTGAAGCCGGAGAGCGGTCTGACATAGCCAGCCTTCTTCATGTCCCACCAGGCGTCATTGTCGCGCACGACCGGCGTGAACGCGAAGTTGTAGGCGGGCGGTGGCGAGGACGTCGACCATTCGAGCGTGCGGCCGTCCCAGGGATCGCCGGTCGGATCGGTCAGAGCCTCGCGCTTGCGGATGGAGACGAAGATCTGGATCAGGAACGCGGCGATGCCGGCGGCGATCAGCACCGCGCCGAAGGCGGCGATGACGAACCATATCTGCAGCGAGGGATCGTCGAAGACACGCATGCGGCGCGTCACACCCATCAGGCCGAGTATGTAGAGCGGCATGAAGGCGAACCAGAAGCCGACCACCCAGCACCAGAAGGACACCTTGCCCCAGAACGGATCGAGCCTGAAGCCGAAGGCCTTGGGCCACCAGTAGGCGATGCCGGCGAACAGGCCGAACAGCACACCGCCGATGATGACGTTGTGGAAATGCGCGATCAGGAACAGGCTGTTGTGCAGCACGAAGTCCGCCGGCGGCACGGCAAGCAGCACGCCGGTCATGCCGCCGACGACGAAGGTGAGCATGAAGGCCATCGTCCACATCATCGGCAGTTCGAAGCGGATGCGGCCGCGATACATTGTGAACAGCCAGTTGAATATCTTCGCTCCCGTCGGGATCGAGATGATCATCGTGGTGATGCCGAAGAAGGAATTGACGCTGGCGCCGGAGCCCATGGTGAAGAAGTGGTGCAGCCAGACCAGATACGACAGGATGGTGATGACCACCGTGGCGTAGACCATCGAGGTGTAGCCGAACAGGCGCTTGCCGGAGAAGGTCGAGGTGACCTCGGAAAAGACGCCGAACAGCGGCAGGATGAGGATGTAGACTTCCGGGTGACCCCATATCCAGATGAGGTTCACATACATCATCGGGTTGCCGCCGAAGTCGTTGGTGAAGAAGTTGGTGCCGACATAGCGGTCGAGCGCCAGCAGCGAGAGCACGGCCGTCAGCACCGGGAAGGACGCCACGATCAGCACGTTGGTGCACAGCGACGTCCAGGTGAAGACAGGCATGCGCATCATGGTCATGCCGGGCGCGCGCATCTTGATGATCGTGCAGATCAGGTTGATGCCCGACAGGGTGGTGCCGACGCCCGCCACCTGCAGCGCCCAGATGTAATAATCGACGCCGACATCCGGACTGTAGCCGATGCCGGAGAGCGGCGGATAGGCGAGCCAGCCGGTGCGGGCGAATTCGCCGACGAACAGCGAGGCCATGACCAGGATGGCGCCGCCGACCGTCATCCAGAAGCTGAAATTGTTGAGGAAGGGGAAGGACACGTCGCGCGCGCCGATCTGCAGCGGCACGACGAAATTCATCAGGCCGGTGACGAAGGGCATCGCCACGAAGAAGATCATGATCACGCCGTGGGCGGTGAAGATCTGGTCGTAGTGATGCGAATTGAGGTAGCCCTCGGAGCCGTTGAAGGCGATGGCCTGCTGCAGGCGCATCATGATGGCGTCGGAGAAGCCGCGCAGCAGCATGACCAGGCCGAGCACCATGTACATGATGCCGATCTTCTTGTGGTCGACGCTGGTGAACCACTCGCGCCACAGGTAACCCCACAGCTTGAAATAGGTGATGACGCCGAAAAGGGCGATGCCGCCGAGCGCCACCGCGACGAAGGTGGCGACGACGATCGGCTCATGCAGCGGCAGCGAGTCCCAGGTGAGACGGCCGAAAATGAATTTGGTCAGCGTATCGGGCATCGGCTGTCTCTCACAATTCGCGCCGCAGCAGGCCGAGCGACGGCGTATCCGCCTCGGCGCGACGGCTCTCGGTCCCGGGCCTCAGCAGCCCTGCCCCGCGCAGCGGGGAAAGGTTCCTGGCCGGCCAATCCTTTGGCGTCGCATCGCTGGTCGCGCGCGCCGCGGCAGCCGCCTCCTCCGCCGTGCAGATGCTGGCGACATAGGAGGGATCGTTGCCGAACACCGCACCACGCCGGGCGAGCTTGTCGTATTGCAGCGGCAGCGTGTTGCGCACACCGGCAAGACCGAGACCGCTCTTGGCGTCGATCGACATCATCTCGTTCATGCACATCTTGCCGCGCTCGACGCACAGATTGAGGATGGCGCCATAAAGGTCGGGATCGACGGAGGCATAGTGGCGGACCGGCTCGTTCTCGCTCGGCTTTTCAAGTTCGAGATAGTTGTCGCGGCTGAGCGCCGCCGACGCGGCCCTGGCCTGCGCCACCCACTGGTCGAAAGCCTGGTCGGACAGGCCGTGGAAGGCAAAGCGCATCCCCGAAAAGCCGGCGCCGCTGTAATTGGCCGAGAAGCCGCTATAGGTGCCCGGCCGATTGATGACGGCGTGCAGCTTCGTCTCCATCGCCGGCATGGCATAGATCTGCCCGGCAAGGGCCGGAATGTAGAAGGAATTCATCACCGCCGACGAGGTGATGCGGAAGTCGATCGGCTGGTTGACCGGCGCCGCCAGTTCATTGACGGAGGCGATGCCGTAATCCGGATAGATGAAGAGCCATTTCCAGTCGAGCGCCACGACCTCGACCCGGAGCGGCTTGTGCGCTTCAGTGACCGGCTGGCCGGGCTCGATGCGGTCGATCCGGCGGTAGGGATCGAGCAGATGCGTGCCGAGCCAGGTCAACGCGCCAAGGCAGATGATGATGAGCAGGGGCGCCGCCCAGATCACCAGCTCCAGCTTCGTCGAATGATCCCAGTCGGGCGCATAGGTCGCCGCGGTGTTGGATTGCCGATAGCGCCAGGCGAAAAAGACAGTCAGCGCCATGACCGGGATGATGATGACCAGCATCAGCAGGGTCGAGACCACGAGCAGGTCGCGCTGCTGGGCCGCGACATCGCCGGCGGGCGCAAGCACGACCAGATCGCAGCCGCTCAACAGCCCGGCCAGGGGGAATAGAAGCAAGGCTCCAAATCGTTTCATCAAACGCTGCCCTCGAAGGACCGCCACAACCGTTCATGTTGCAGTGCGGTATCGATCCAAGGGCTACTGCTCGCGGCGCCGTGGTGACATTGGACAATTTGTCCAATGCCCAGCAGGCATGGCTTTGGCGCAGTGTGCAGTGCACAATGGAACCCTTGGGGAATCCCCGGAATTGGGTTCCGGACACTTCATTCCACGCGGTGGCGACGGATAAGATGGCTCAGACTTCGACTGCCGAAACGAACAGCGAACTGATCGGCTCGCATCATGGCCAGGTCAGCGCGGGCGATATCGCGGTCGGCGTGATCGTCGGCAGGACGTCGGAATTCTTCGACTTCTTCGTCTATGCGATCGCCTCCGTCATCGTGTTTCCCAAGCTGGTGTTTCCGACGCACGATCCGCTCGTCGGCACGCTCTATTCCTTCTGCATCTTCGCGCTGGCCTTCGTCGCGCGTCCGTTCGGCTCCGTGCTGTTCATGGCCATCGACCGCGCCTATGGCCGCGGCGCGAAACTGACGATCGCGCTGTTCCTGCTCGGCACGTCGACCGTCGCCATCGCGTTTCTGCCGGCCTATGGCGAAATCGGTGCGGTCGCGGTGTGGCTTCTGGCGCTTGCCCGCATCGGCCAGGGGCTGGCGCTCGGCGGAACGTGGGACGGACTGCCCTCGCTGCTGGCGCTGAACGCGCCGCAGAACCGACGCGGCTTCTATGCCATGATCCCGCAGCTGGGCGCGCCGATCGGCCTTATCGTGGCAAGCTCCCTCTTCGCCTTCTTCGTCGCCAACCTGTCGGCCGACGACTTCTTCTCCTGGGGCTGGCGCTATCCCTTCTTCGTCGCCTTCGCCATCAATGTCGTGGCCCTGTTCGCCAGGCTGCGCATTGTCGTCACGCCTGAATTCTCGAAATTGTACGAGAGCGGTGACCTGCAGCCGACGCGCATCAGGGACACGATCAGGGCCGAGGGCCAAAACGTCGTGATCGGCGCCTTCGCGCCGCTGGCGAGTTTCGCCCTGTTCCACATGGTCACGGTGTTTCCGCTTTCCTGGGTGTTCCTGTTCACCAATGAGGGGCCGGCACGCTTCCTGATGATCGAGGCGGTGAGCGCGCTGTTCGGCATTGCGGCCATCGTCGCCTCGGGGCCGCTGGCCGATCGCGTCGGACGCCGTGCGCTGCTCGGCGGTTCGGCGATCGCCATCGCGACCTTCAGCGGCTTTGCCCCACAGCTCCTGGATGGCGGCGCCGTCGGCGAGGCGCTGTTCATGGTGCTGGGCTTCATCCTGCTGGGGCTGAGCTTCGGGCAATCGTCGGGCGTCGTCGCCTCGAGCTTTTCGCGGCAATATCGCTATACCGGCTCGGCGATCACTTCGGATCTGGCGTGGATGTTCGGCGCCGGCTTCGCGCCGCTCGCAGCCCTGCTGCTGGCCGGCAATTTCGGCCTCATCGCCGCCGGCGCCTATCTGCTGTCAGGCGCTGCCTGCACGTTGCTTGCCCTGTGGATCGACAGGCGCCGTCCGGCCGCGGACCGCCAGCCCGACTGATCCGCCCAATTCGCGAGTACGGATGGTGCGGCCGATTGCAAGGCCGAACCGGCCCGGCAGGCCATTGCCATGCTCGCCTGCCCAATACCGCATGCGTATTTTGCGCGGAAGGACCACAAGATGGACTCGAGCACCCTGCCGGCCAATCGGCCAGCGGGACGCCGCTTCGCTTTGCGAGATGCAGTTATTGCGCTACCCGCACGATGAGTTTGCCGAAGTTCCTGCCTTCGAGAAGGCCCAGGAAAGCGTGCGGCGCGTTCTCCAGGCCATCCACTATATCTTCCCTGTAGCGGACCTGGCCGGACGCGATCCACCCGGCCATATCGCGATAGAAGACGGAGCGCTGGTCGACAAATTCGCGCTGGATGAAGCCCCTGATCGTCAGGCTGCGGTAGAGCACTTGTTGCATCAGCGCTGGCAGCCGGTCGGCGGCGGAAGCCGCGATGGTGTTGTATTGAGCGATCAGCCCGCAGACAGGCACACGCGCGAACTCGTTGAGCAGGGGAAACACCGCATCCCAGACAGGACCGCCGACATTCTCGAAATAGACGTCGATGCCATCGGGACAGGCAGCCTTTAACTGCTCGGCGAAATTGTCGGCCCGGTGGTCGACGACCGCGTCGAAACCGAGCTCCCGTCGCACGAAGGCGCATTTGTCGGCGCCGCCGGCGATGCCAACGGCGCGCGCGCCCTTGATGCGTGCGATCTGGCCGACAGCCGAGCCGACCGCCCCGCTCGCCGCCGCCACGACCACTGTCTCGCCGGCCTTTGGCTGCCCGATGGTGAGCAGGCCGGCATAGGCGGTAAAGCCCGGCATGCCAAGCACGCCGAGTGCGGTGGTGACTGGAGCCGCCGCGGGATCGAGCTTGCGCAGCCCGACACCGTCGGACAGGGCGAAGCCCTGCCATCCCGAGTGCGACAGCACGATATCGCCTTCGGCGAAACCGGCATGGCGGGATCTGACGACGCGCGCAACGGTGCCGCCCTCCATCACGCCGTCGATCTCTACCGGCTTGGCATAGGATTTGGTGGCGTTCATGCGGCCGCGCATATAGGGATCAAGCGACAGATAGAGGATCTGCAGCAACAGTTCGCCCTCGCCCGGCTGGGTGATCCCAACGGACTCGATGCGAAAATCGCTCGGCTTCGGCCGGCCTTGTGGTCGCGCCGCAAGCACGATGCGAATGTTCGTTTCAGTCGACATTGGCTGCTCCCTTTGAACAACGTTCCACGCGAAGAACAGGTGGGGCTATTGGGCCGGGATTCTCGTGCGGCGTCGACCCCCTTATACTGTCGTCCGGTGCAAACGTCCTCGTCGGATTCGCTGCGACACCGCATGGCTGGAGGGTCGCCGCCGGGGGATGCTCGGGCTCAAGCCCGTTTCGGGATCTGGACATCCTCGAGCAGAAGCGTCAGCGCCATGGCGACGAAATAGAGCGCCGCCACCCAGATGAACATCACGTTGAAACCACTCGAATAATGGGCGAGCACCACGTCGCGGGCCGCGGCCGGCAGGCTTGACGCCAAATGCGGGGTCAGCCCGGTCAAGCCATCCGGCAGCAGAGCGGCGGCATCGGCGGGAAGCTGCGATGTCTGCCGGTTCAGAGCCCAGGTCATCACCGCGCCGTTCAGCGCCAGTCCCAGCGATGCCCCTATCGTGCGCGCCTGGGTGATCAGCGACGTCACCGCGCCGATATCCTGCAGCGGTGCCGCGGCCTGGATCGCCACGATCAGCACCTGGAACTGCAGGCCCATGCTGATGCCGAACAGGCCCATCATCACCGCCAGCACCCAGATTGGCGTGTGCGAATTGATGAAGACAAAACCTATCATCAACAGCCCGCCAATAGCCATCGCCACCACTGGCATCCATTTGTAGCGGCCGGTCGCGGCAATCACCCGCCCGGCCACGATCGAGATGACCATCGAGGTCAGGGAAGCCGGCAGGAATAGGAAGCCGACTTCGGCCGGACTGAGCCCGGTCAACGTCTGCATGTAGAGCGCGAAATAGAAGAACATGCCGAGCGTCACCGATCCGGCAACCACCGACACGCCCGAGACGATGCGCACTGTCGAATTGCCGAACAGCCGCAAGGGCACGATCGGCTCCTCGGCCCGCCGCTCGACCAGGATGAACGAGGCGATTGCCGCCAGCGCTACGACCGGCAGCACGAAGGTGAGCAGGTCCGGTCCGGCGGGGTCGAGCACATGATAGCCCCAATAGACGATTGCCGTGGTGCCGATGGCCAGCAGCAAGCCGCCCAGATAATCGATGCTGTGCCTCTTCTCGTTGAACCGGCTGCGCATGGCGAATGCCAGGATCGCCAGCACGACGATGCCGATCGGCAGATTGACCAGGAACACCCAGCGCCACCCGAACAGGCTGGTGATATAGCCGCCGGCCAAGGGACCGAGGACCGACGACAGCGCGAACACCGCCGAACTGTAGCCCTGGTATTTGGCACGGTCGCGCGGCCCGAACAGTTCGCCGATCATGGCGAAGGCCGAGACCATCAGGCCGCCGCCGCCGATGCCTTGCAGGACGCGCGCCGCGATCAGGCTCTCCATCGACCAGGCCATGCCGCAGACCAGCGAACCCAGCAGGAACAAGGCGATCGCCGTCAACACCACGTTCTTGCGGCCATACATGTCGCCGAGCTTGCCATAGAAGGGCGCGACGGCGGCGGTGGACAGCAGATAGGCGGCGCCGACCCAGCCGAACAGATGCAGGTTGCCGAGTTCGCCGGCAATGGTGGGCAAGGCGGTGACGACGATCTGCATGTCGATGGTGGCCATGAACATGGCGATCAGCGCGCCGCAATAGACGACCAGCGTCGTCATGTCGGGCCTGGCCACGGCCTCTGCGGGCGGTGCGTCCGGGAGGGTCGAGTCGATGCTCATGGGTGTCTCCGACGTTCGGGGGCCGGTTTATGTGCCCACAGCAGATATATGTCAACATCAAATATATGCTATAAGCATGTAATTGACATCGGCATATATTTTTGCTAGCGCGCTGTGGCATGAGCAGCAACGATACCGGGCCGGGCAAGGCCGACCGATTATCCGGCGTATGCCAGACGGATGGCGATCAGAATCTCGCCGATCTGGCGCGCAGCAACGGCCTGTCGGACGCGGCGGCCGACGCCGTCGCCGCCATCGATGCGGTGCTGAACAAGGTGCGCCGCTCCATCCAGCGCCGGGACTTCGGTCGCTTGATCCTGGCCCGCATCGACCCTTCGCTGGAGGTGAGCCATCTCGATGTGATCATCGCCATCGCGCACAATCCGGCCGTCGGCGACACGCCGCCGGACGAGGTGACGGTCGGCAACATCGCCGAGCGCCTGGGGATCGACCCGTCCCGCGCCAGCCGCATCTCGGCCGATATCGTCGAGCGCGGCTACGCCTTGCGCGTCGCATCGCAACTCGATGCCCGCCGCATTTGCCTCAGGCTCACCGCCAGGGGCGAGCGCCTGGTGAGCGCGGTGCGCCAGACCAAATGGCGGATTTTCGCCGAGGCACTGGCGCAATGGGACGAGCAGGAGCTGGTGACGTTCGCCACCCTGCTGGAACGCTTCGCCGGCTGGGCGATCGATGAAGCAGGGATGAGCAGGGCCGCCGACGCCGTCAAGCAGATGATGGACGAGACGGAACCGGTGTAGGGGCTGCCGGGCTCGACCGCCAGCCGGAGTTGGCGCGAACCGATGAAGCGCACGACAGGCGCGCGCATGGATCATTGCCGTCGAAGGCGATAGAGCTGGCGAAGAGTTGTCCGTGCCCACCCTTGGCGGATGACAAGTGCAGCGCTCGCCACCATGACATTCTCCGCCGCCTTTCTATGCCGGCTATGCATCATTCGAAAGATGCTCGATCCGTTCACTGAGCTTGCGCAGTGTTCTTTTTTCTCCCCCGAAAATAAGTCTGTGGATATTGGCCTGGCGACGAGAGCGTGTCGTATCCACCAAATGAAAGGTGCGTAACGATAAGCAACTTGGCTCGGGGGACTCATGAAACGGTTGCTTGTTGGCGCGGCAGTGCTTGTCGCGAGTGTCGTCGGCGCGGATATTTCTTCTGTCTCTTATATTAGCCGAAGTGCAGGAATGGCAGCACTTGCGCAGGAGAGCAAAAGCTCTTCCGCGACTGCAGGGAACTCTGCCGCCGGTTACGGCAATGGCGGAGCGGCGCTGGGAGCCGGCGGACAGGCCGCGGGCGGTCCGTCGAGTTCCCCGTCGTCGCAGTCCACCGGAGATGGTTCATCAGGAACCGGCAGCAGTCCCGATGCGGCGGCCAAGGTCGGCGCCAAGCCGGCCGACGCCAAGGCAGCCGGCGAGGGCACCAGCACTACGGATGGCACCAAGGCGGCCGACACCGAGACGGCCAAGACCAGCGATACCGAGGCCGCCCCGGAGGAGCCGTCGGCGCAGGCAATGGCTGCCGCGACCACGACGACCGACAGCGGCGATCCCGAGGCGATCGGCACACCGAAGGTCGATCTGCCCAAGGCCGCCGGCAACGGCAATCTCGGCTATGCCATCGGTATCGACGTTCCCGCCTTCCACGGCATCGAGCCGCAGATCGCGCTCAACTACAATTCGTCGCGCAAGACCAAGCTCGGCGGCCTCTACCAGGGCTGGCTCGGCTATGCCTGGGGGCTCGACGGCTTCGATGTCATCGAGCGGGCGAGTCCGGGCTATGGCATGCCCGAGTTCCTAGCGACCGATATCTTTCTGCTCGATGGCCAGCCGATGTTTGTTTGCACGGCCGGCATGGTCTCGCCGTCCTGCTCGAACGGCGGCAACCATACGACCGAGAATGAAACCTATCGCCGCATGGCGTACAGTTCGGCAGCCAATGAATGGAAGGTGACCGACAGGGATGGTACGGTCTCGACCTTCCAGTCGGTGGCGGCGGTCGCGGGCATGGCGGCCTCTGACCTTGCCACGAACTATCGCTGGCTGCTGACCTCGGTCACCGACACCAACAACAACACCGTCAGCTACAGCTACTCCTGCCCGGCGAGCCCGGTCTGTTATCCCAACATGATCACCTACAATAGAACGGTGATCGGTTTTCATTACGAGACGCGGCCCGATACGATCCTGATGGGCAATGGGCGCGACATCTCCGAGACGACCCGACGCATCAAGTCGATCAGTGTCTGGGTCAACAACGTGCTGCGCACCGCCTACAAGCTCACCTACGACCAGGCGCCATTCTCCAACGCCTCGCGGCTCACCGCTGTCACGCGCTACGGCAGCGATGCGACCGTCGCCGCCGACGGCACCATCACCGGCGGCACCGCGAAGGTCATGGCCCAGATGACGTATCAGAATACCGATGGGGTGTATGGGACGGTGTCAACCTCATTTGCAGGACGAGGAGATGTGTCCTCGCCGAGGGAGGTCGGGGATTTGGATGCTGATGGCCGAGATGAGATCTTTGGCGACGCCATCCAGACAGTGGATACTTGCACGCACAATCAAGGTCCTTGCCCGGCGCTAAAGCGGACCAAATACATATACAAATTCAGTTCCAGTGGAACCCTGGCGGAGACAGTGTCCCTGGTTCTGGACACGCTCGACAATACCAACAGTGATTCGATCCCCCCGGGGTATTTGTCGCAACCTGGTCGCTTTCTGGCCACCAAGAACACCACGGACTTCGCGGATTCTGCTATCCAGAACTACGTCAATGGCGCAACGGGCCGGGTCACCTATACGACGACGAACTCTATCATCATGACAGATGCCTCGCTGGGCCTGACGAGAACCATCTGCCCAACTTCGCTCGCCGGTTACCAAGCCATTTGCAATGCATTTCCAACCAGTTCGCCATGGACCAAACCGTCAACATGGATCGTGACGGATTTCGATGGTGATGGCGTTGACAGCTTGAATGCAGGGAGTGAGCCCCTGGGCATTGGCGATTTCCTCGGCAACGGCCGGCAACAGCCACTGTACACATACGGAAGCTCCGTTGGGAAAGGCGTCCTTTCGGATGGCGCCTGGCAGGGCGGCGGGACTTCCTTCGGGATCGCCTGCCCCACAAAATGGTATACCGGCAACGGCACCTGCGTTCTTGCAGATGTCAATGGCGATGGGGCGACCGATATTTTCCGCTACAACGGCTCCAACATCAGCGCCGGAGTGTGGCTGTCGACTGGTATTGGCTTCAAGAGCTACACGGTCTCCTCCATGGCGGGGACATCGGCTGTTCTGCGTGACTTCGACAATGACGGAAAGTCTGACGTCATCACGATCGGAGGCACTGTGACCAGTTCTCAGGGCCGGACTGGCCCGGTCAGGGTGTTTTCGCTGCGGCCGTCGTCGACGGCGATGACGCCGGCGGAGTTCACGTTGCCTTCGTCGATGACGGCCGGCACGGTGGTCGGCGACTTCAACGGCGACGGCTTGCCGGACTTCCCTGGGTTCATTTCGAACGCCGGCACGGGCAATCCGAACCTGCTGAAGCAGATCATCACGGAGCTCGGCGGCACGGTCGCGGCCGAGTACACGCCGTCCTCTACCTGGACGAACAACTACCTGCCGCAGGTGGTGCATGCGGTGACGAAGCTCTCCGTCAGCGACGGCCGTGGCCAGACGGCGGTGAGCACCTATCAGTATGCCGGCGGCAAGTATGACCCGGCGGCGCGCAAATTTTTGGGCTTCGCCTCGATCGTCGAGACAAAACCGCTGGCCAATGGCGAGACGGCACCCTCGACGGTGACGACCACCTATCGCCAGGATCTGGCAAGCTATGGCCTGCCGTCGCTGACGGTGTGGAAGGATGGCGCGGGCACGGTGCACAAGCGGGTGGCCGAGACCTATGCGGTCAACACGGCGGCAAAGCCCTACACCGTGCAGAACACGGCGACCGACACGACGTTCATCGAGAATGTCACGTACACGCTCCGGGTCGAGCGCGGCTTTGACGCCTATAACAATGTCGTCAGCCTCAAGGACTATGGCCGCACGGACGCCAGCGGCGACGAGACCTGGACCCAGAAGTGGTTTGCGCCCAACACCAGCGCCTACATCGTGTCGCTGCCGCGCATCGAGACCGCGCAGGCGGGCCTCGACAATTCGTTCCCATTCATCCGCTACAAGGCGAGCTTCTATGACAACCAGCATACCGATAACAACACGCCGCCGACCAGGGGTAACGTAACCTGGACAGCGGACTACAATGATCTCTACGGCACGCCGCAGAAGGCGACGCATCAGTTCTTTACCTATGACAGCTATGGCAACAAGATCTCGGCCACCAACGGTCTCGGCCACAAGACCGAATGGGACTATGACGCCACCTATCACCTCTACCCCGTAACCGAACGGGCACCGCGTTACTTCGCGACGGGCGGGCAGACCGCCGATACGCGCTTTGTCTCGACCGCCACCTACAATTCTGTCTGCGGCCTGCCGGCGACCAGGACCGACTTCAACGGCCTGGTGAAAACCTTCACCTACGATCCGTTCTGCCGTCCGTATCAGATCTCGCAGAGCGTCACCGGCGCCTATGTCAGGACGCAGTTCTTCGCCGAAGGCGATCCGAACAATCAGCGGTTGATCAAATACACGCCGCTGCCCAATGGCGCGGGTGAGGACTTTACCGTCTCCCGCTATGACGGGCTTGGCCGGGTCTATCGCGTGGAAGCCCCCGGCGATACCGCCGCTGCTCCAAGGCGCTTCACCGAGACCGACTATGACCCGCGCGGCAATGTGCTGCGCACCGCGTTTCCGCATTTCACCGACCAAACGCCGCAGTGGACCACCAACAGCTACGACTGGGCCGACCAGCTGACCAAGACCGTCAATCCGGATGGCAGCCAGCGCAGCTATCTCAACGACCTGGCCACCGCGCCCACCACCACCCCGCGACTGCATGGCACGACAATGACCGACGAGCTCGGCCACCAGACCCGAACGGCATGGTCGACGCGTGGCGATGTCGCGGGCGTGGTTCGTGACTTCGCCGGTCTTCAGCTGGCGCAAACCCGCACCTTCGACGTGCTTGGCCGGCTGGTCGGCCTTACCGACACCAGCGGCTCGACCTGGACCTACACTTACGACATGCTCGGCAACCGGCTGTCGGCGACCGATCCCGATCTCGGCACCTGGACCTACGCCTACGATGCCGCCAACCGGCTGATCAAACAGACCGATGCCAGGGGCGTGGTCACCAATCTCAGCTACGACCAGATGGACCGGCTGACGCTGAAGACGGCAACGGCACCCGGCGGCAGCCCGGTTGTGCTCACCCAGAACACCTATGACCAGGCGGCTCCAAGCTATTGGTACAATATCGGCCAGCTCACCACCTCGACCAATGCGGCGGCGACGCACAGCTACAATTATGACGGGCTTGGCAAGCTCGGCCGGCATGACACGACGATTGCCGGCCTGACGCACATCACGGTCGATATCCACGATCGCTCCGGCCAAATGATCCTGAAGAATTATCAGGCGCCGTCGGACCTGTGGTTCGGCACTTGGGACGACCCGCTGCAATACACCGCCGGCAACAGGCTCTACTCGGCTCCCGGCTTCATCACCTCGACCGTCTACGAGGCCGATGGCCAGACCAAGGAGATCACCTACGCCAATGGCGTCAAAACCGCCTTCGCCTATTCGCCGACCCGCCGCTGGCTGACGCGCGTCACCACCGCGAAGGGCGCGACCGTTCTCCTCGATGAGCAATATGCGCGTGACAATCTTGGCCGCATCACCACCGTCACGGGGCGGACACCCTCCGACAGCTGGAATTATGGCTATGACAATGCCGACCGGCTGATCTCAAGCACCAACCTGGGCAACGCCAGCTTGAGCGAAAGCTTCGTCTATGCCGCCAACGACAATCTGCTCTCACGCAGCCGTGTGGCCGGCACCTATGTCTATCCCTCGGCGGGCGCGGCTCGTCCGCATGCGCCAACCGCGGTCGGCAGTAAGACTCTCGCCTATGACGCCAATGGCAATCTCACCTCCGACGGCAGCCGCACGCTGAGCTGGGACGAGGCCAACCGGCTGAAGACGGTCAGCCTTGCCTCCAACACCGTCAACCTTGCCTATGGTCCTGACGGAGCGCGGGCGAAGAAGAGCTCGAGCTTCGCCACGACCCTCTATCCCGACGCCGATGTCGAGATCAATCCGGCGACACCGGGCGCGGAAATCTACACCCGCTATCCCCATCCCGACATCAAGGTCGTCAACGGCGTCAAATATTTCCTGCACCGCGACCACCTGGCCTCAGTGCGCATGGTCACTGATGCCTCGGGCGCCATCGTCGAGCAAACCAACTACGCCACCTACGGCGAACGCCTCAACACCGGCTTCCAGACGCAGAAGAGCTACATCGGCGAACGCTTCGATCCCGAGACCGGGCTGCTGTATCTGAATGCACGCTACATGGATCCGGTGCTGGGGCGGTTTATTTCGCCCGATGATTGGGATCCGACGCTGCCGGGGGTTGGGACCAATCGGTATGCCTATGCGCTGAATGATCCGGTCAATAAAGGCGATCCAAATGGTCACGCCATCGATCCAAACGAAGGTAAGGCTCCATTGGCAAACGAGGCAGGCGGGGGGAACAAGGTAGCAGACAGCAGCGCCAACTCTAAAGATATGAAAGCAACTGCAGACAAGGCAGCCAATGACCTGTCCGATCTGGGATTCAAAGGGAAAAACAAGGCCGCGGTAGGCGATCATGTAGTTCAGGACGACTTCGGCGATTTCGGGTATGAGCCTGTGACCGCAGGAAAACTCGGCCCAACCTCGGCACCAATCTGCGGCGGCGCTTGTGCGGCACCCGGTGATTTTGGAGGACCGGGATACTACGCTCAGGACGCTGTCGGCATGAAAATGAACGCGCCGGTGCCTGAAAACCTGCCGGCCGCACCTGACTTCATCGTAAACTCCAAGGGTGTGGCTATGCCAGTTCCCAAAGGCTCTGCGCCTGTGCCTCAACCTTTCGTAAATCGTTCGGGAGCGACAACAGGGAGCGCTTTTGTCGATGGTGTGGGCCCTACAGCGAAACCTATGAATTTACGAATGATGGATCCAACACCTGCCAAGGGCAGAAGTCCTGGCTATCCAAACGGATATTCAACATATTCTGCGCCACAGACAAATGGCGCTCTGCAAACTGTCGATCCCTACACGGGCAAGACAATATCTCGAGACAACCCTTTCGCCCATATATCAAATTAAGTGAGGTCTTTGAACATGAACCTTCTTGGCGAAAAATTGCTTGGGAAAGAGCTAAAGGCGGTGGTGAAATCGGGAGATACTTGCGAAATCCAGTTCTCTGATGGTAGCGCTTTCACAGTATATACGGCGATATGTTGTCGTATTGACAGCGAACCGATTACGCTCAAAGTAGTATCAGTCCGAAACAAAGAGGAAAAAATCACCATAACATTCAATGGAAATTCATTCATCGATATATTGATGGACGAAAATCTGATCTCCTCCCCTGAGATATTTGTATACCACGACAGCGACGGTCAGATAATTGTTGAGACTGTAAAATGAATGTTAGTGGAATTACGGTGATACTGCTGTAATTACGGCGACAGTGCACTAATTGCCTGTCATGCTCGCTATGGAAGTCCGTCACTCCTGGATTGAGTACATGACTCGCCTTGCCCGTATTGTCGTCCCCGGTCTGCCGCATCACGTGATGCAGCGGGGCAATGGCCGCGCCTAGGTGTTTTTCACGCCCGAGGTCTACGCACTCTACAAGACTCTGCCGATCCAGCATTGCCGCGCCGCCAATGGTTGCTCCTGAAGACCCCAACCGCACCTGGCGGCAGCCCGGTTGTGCTGACCCAGAACACCTATGACCAGGCGGCTCCAAGCTATTGGTACAATATCGGCCAGCTCACCACCTCGACCAATGCGGCAGCGACGCACAGCTACAATTATGACGGGCTTGGCAAGCTTGGCCGGCATGACACGACCATTGCCGGCCTGACGCACATCACGGTCGATATCCATGACAGGTCCGGCCAAACGATCTTGAAGAATTATCAGGCGCCGTCGGACCTGTGGTTCGGCACTTGGGACGACCCGCTGCAATACACCGCCGGCAACAGGCTCTACTCGGCTCCCGGCTTCATCACCTCGACCATTTACGAAGCCGATGGCCAGACGAAGGAGATCACCTACGCCAATGGCGTGAAGACAAGCTTCACCTATTCGCCGACGCGCCGCTGGGTGACGCGCGTCACCACCTCGAAGGGCGCAACCGTTCTCCTCGATGAGCAATATGCGCGTGACGCTCTCGGCCGCATCACCGGCACCACGGGGCTCACTGCCTCCGGGAGCTGGACCTATGGCTATGACAACGCCGATCGGCTGACCTCAAGCACCAATCTGGGCAACACCAGCTTGAGCGAAAGCTTCGTCTATGCCGCCAACGACAATCTGATCTCACGCAGCCGTGTGGCCGGCAGCTATGTCTATCCCGCGGCCACATCCCCTCGCCCGCATGCACCCGTCAGTGTTGGTGCCAATGCGATGGCCTATGACGCCAATGGCAATCTCACATCGGACGGCAGCCGCACGCTGAGCTGGGACGAGGCCAACCGGCTGAAGACGGTCAGCCTCGCCTCCAACACCGTCAACCTTGCCTATGGTCCTGACGGAGCACGGGCAAAGAAAACATCGAGCTATGCGACGACGCTCTATCCCGACGCGTCCGTCGAGATCGACCCGGCGACACCGGGCGCGGAAATCTACACCCGCTACCCCCATCCCGACATTAAGGTCGTCAACGGCGTCAAATACTTCCTGCACCGCGACCACCTGGCCTCGGTGCGCATGGTCACCGATGCCTCGGGCGCCATCGTCGAGCAAACCAACTACGCCACCTACGGCGAGCGCCTCAACACCGGCTTCCAGACGCAGAAGGGCTATATCGGCGAGCGCTTCGATGCCGAGACCGGGCTGCTTTATCTGAATGCGCGGTACATGGATCCGGTGCTGGGGCGGTTTATTTCGCCGGATGATTGGGATCCAACCAAGGAAGGGGTTGGGACTAACCGGTATGCGTATGCTCAGAACGACCCGGTGAATAGGAGCGACGCCAATGGGCACGGTGCCCTGGATGCGGTTAATGCTTACAATGCCGCGAAAAGCTTGTTGGGAGGCAATGACAGACAGGGAGGCACGGACAACTCCAACCCCCAATCATCAGGCCCTCCAGACGACACATCCGGCCCCCCGTCGCTCTTCGACAATGCTCGGAAAGCCTATCTTGCTCAGGGAAAGTTGCAGCTTGGGGCGTTGATTACTGCTGGTTCAATAGCCTTCGGGGCTGGATCGGATGTAATCACCGATGGCGCGGCAGTGCCGGCGACCACAGCGCCCGCAGTCGCAGGCACTTTATTGGGTGCCGGTGTGATGGCCGATGCGATGAAGGACCTCAAGGACGCACTCTTTGGTCCATCGTATATGTCTAACAACGTCCCCAAAGGAGGCACATACTCGCTAAGAAATAAGGCCGGTGACGTTTTGAGGACAGGGCGGACAAACAATTTTGCCAGACGAGCTGCTGAGCATGCTCGCCTTGACGCAACTAAAGGACTTACATTCACACAAGAGCATCTCACCGACGTATTAAAAGAGCAGAGAGGCCTCGAGCAAATGCTGCACGAACACTACGATCCGCCTATGAATAGTATTTCTCCAATAAGTCAGCAAAATAGAAATATAAATGAATATATGAATGCTGCTCGCGATTTCATCAGTCGGCTTGGCGAATAAAGGGAGTTAAAAAAGTGCGAAAACTACCCTATAGAGAAGGCACCTTATTTGCCGTTCCGTTGAGATCAGGTGGCTATGGGCTTGGCCTGGTAGCCCGTATGGCCCCAATGGGAAAGATTATTTTAGTATATCTATTTGGACCGATGCGTCTGGAATTGCCAAACGCGGATGAATTAAATGACATAAGTCCAGATAACGCGGTCAGATGCCTCCGATGTGGCGATCTCGGTTTAATTAATGGAAGTTGGCCAATTATTGGTCAAATGAAGAACTGGGTAGAGAACAAATGGCCTATGCCAAACTTCGTTCACAAAGAAAGTCTTTCTAACCGAATTCTTATTCGAAAATACTCTGATTCTGACCCATCGAAGCTGGAGGGTCAAGCTAGCGTGGCTTCAGCAGGCGATTTGGAGCGGGACGGTTTACATGGATATGAAGTCGTCGAATTGATTCTGACCGAGCAGCTGAAACCCCATTGATCAAGGAATCACGGTAACGATGTGAGCTATGTTGATAAAATTACAATGACGGTGCACTTTTTTGCCACGAATTACGGTGACAGTGCACCTTTTGCCCTGCTCGCTAGCCTGCCGCTGTGTTTAGATTAACTGCATGGCTCGCCTTGCCCGTATTGTCGTTGCAGGTCTGCCGCACCCACGTGTGACGCAACGCGGCAACGGGCGCGCCAAGGTGTTTTTCACGCCCGAATTACGGTGAGAGTGCATTTATTGCCAGACCGTCTTGACACCCCAGCCGCCAAAGCCACGCCACCTCTGTAGTCCAAAGCAGCCCCGAACGAGACCAGGTCGCTCTTCTGGAGCGCAAGCGCTGTCCACCGACCCCCAAATCGAACACATTCTTCTCCCGACCTTTCCCCTCCCCCACCTACCCTGTGGATAGACCCCGAACACCGCCATCATTCCCGACATCCACTCGCAAGAAGCCCTAGACTGAAGCCCTTGGGGAATCGGGTGGATGTCGAGCAAGCCGAGTCGTTGCGTCGTGTTGTTCACGCTGCTGGCTGTTGCCGGCTGCACCTCCGCGCCGGGCAAGGACTTCTTCACCGAGACCATCGACAGCCTGCATGCCAAGAACTCGCCGCTGCGGGCGGGCTATAGCGGGCCTGCCGCCGTCACTTCGGCGTCGAACGCGGCACAGCGCTTCAACGGCGCGCAGTATCAGGGCACTGGCCAGTTCGTCTCGTCGGGCGCCCCGGTCACCAAGGTGACCAGCGATGGTTCCGGCAAGTTCGAGCTCAATCTGGTCAATGCGCCGATCGCCGACGCGGCCAAGGCGGTGCTGGGCGATGCGCTGCACCTCAACTACATCGTCGACCCGCGCGTGCAGGGCACCGTCACGCTGCAGACCTCGCAGCCGGTGTCGCAGGATGCGCTGGTCGATATCCTGCAATCGGCGCTGGCGGTGAACGCCGCCGGCATCACCAGCCGCGGCGGCACCTACCAGATCGTGCCGCTGTCGGAGATCATGGCCAGCACGCCGCCGGTCAGCGTGCCGTCGACCTCGCCGTCCGGCCCCGGCGTCAAGGTGCAGGTGCTGCAGCTGCAATTCATCGCCGCCGACGAGATGAAGACCATTCTGGAACCGATCACCCGCCAGGGCTCGGTGCTGCGCGTCGATTCCACCCGCAACATCATCACCGTCGCCGGCAGCGACAGCGACCTCAATGCGATCCGGGAGGCGGTTTCGGTGTTCGATGTCGACTGGATGCGCGGCATGTCGGTGGCGCTGCATCCCTTGAAGACCTCCAAGCCGGAAGCGGTCGCCGCCGAACTCGATTCGATCTTCGGCACCAAGGACGGTCCGGGCGCCAAGCTCATCCAGTTCATCCCCAATGACAGGCTGAATTCGGTGCTGGTGATCACCTCGCGCCCGGCCTATCTGGCGCGCGCCGCGACCTGGATCAACAAGCTCGACAGGCTGGCCGAGACCAATGAAAGCCAGCTCTTCGTCTACCAGATCCAGAACCGGCCGGCCAAGGAACTGGCATCGGTGCTGAGTTCGGTTCTCGGCACCACGGTGAAGACCGAAGGCCAGTCGGGCGGCTCGAACGTGTCGCCCGACCAGACGCCGATCGCCATGCAGTCGGACGGCGTCACGCCGGCGCCGCTGACCGGGCCCTCGCCCTCGCTGCCGCAGCAGGACAACGAGGCGCCCGCCCATGCCACTGTCGTCGCCGATGTCGAGAACAATGCGCTGCTGATCCAGACCACGGCGCGCGACTACCAGCGCATCGAGCAGATCCTGACCAAGGTCGACGTGCTGCCGACGCAAGTTATGCTGGAAGCGGTGATCGCCGAAGTCACGCTCAACGACGACCTGAAATACGGCCTGCGCTGGTTCTTCGAGAATGGCGGCACCAAGGTCTCCGTGACCGACGTGGCCAAGGCCGCCGCGGCGGCCACCCTGCCCGGCTTCAACTGGAGCTATGCAACCGACAACATCCAGGTGACGCTCAGCGCACTTTCCAAGATCACCGACGTCAACGTCATTTCGGCGCCCACCATCATGGCGCTCAACAACCAGAAGGCGATCTTGCAGGTCGGCGACCAGGTGCCGATCCTGACCCAGCAGTCGCAGGACACCGGCAACGGCAGCGCGCCGATCATCAACTCGGTCCAGATGAAGGATACCGGCGTCATCCTGACGGTGACGCCGCGCATCAACAATGCCGGCAGGGTCATGCTCGACATCCAGCAGGAGGTCAGCAACGTCACCAAGACGGACAGTTCCGATATCGACTCGCCAACCATCCAGCAGCGCAAGATCCAGACGCGCGTGCTGGTCAATGACGGCGAGAGCCTGGCACTGGGCGGCCTCATCCAGCAGAACAACAGTGTCGACCGCAGCCAGGTGCCGATCCTTGGCGACATCCCGATCTTCGGCAATGCTTTCAAGCAAAAGAACGACACCATCAGGCGGACCGAATTGATCATCTTCATCCGGCCGCATGTCGTGCGCGACATCAATGAAGCCCGCGAGGTGACCGACGAATTCCGCGGCAAGATCAGCCTGCAGACGCCGATCCAGAAACGGCGCGGCGGCACCAAGCTGCAGCAGGATCTGAAGAGGCTGGCATATTGACGATGGCTACGCACCCCTCTCTCGTGCTTGCCGCCACGGTCGCCCTGGCGGCCGTTCTCGCCGCCATTTCGATCACCGATTTCCGCCGGCAGATCATTCCGGACGGGCTCAACCTGGCGCTCGCCGGCATCGGCCTTTCTTATCAGCTGGCGGCGGACGCCGAGGGGGTGCCGGTGCAGATCCTCTTCGCCGCCGCGACTTTCGCCGCTGCCTGGCTGCTGCGGCGCGGCCATTTCCTGATGACCGGCCGGATCGGCCTCGGCCTCGGCGACGTCAAGATGCTGGCGGCCGCTTCATGCTGGATCAGTCCGCTGCTGTTGCCGGTGCTGCTGTTCATCGCCAGCGCCAGCGCTTTGCTGTTCGTCGGCGGACAGGTGGTCGCGACAGGGCCGGCGGCGGCGCGGGCCCGCGTCGCCTTCGGTCCGTTCATCGCCATCGGCCTCGGCGCAAGCTGGGCGCTGGAGCAATTTGCAGGTCTAGACATGGGACTGCTCTGATGATGCGCTTTCTTCAACCCTCCGAAAACCTTCAATCCTCCGAAGCAAAAGGCCGTGCTCGCGACGATCGCGAAAGCGGCTTCACCCTGGTCGAGCTTCTGGTCGTGCTCGCCATCATCGCGCTGATCGCCACGCTGGCGGCGCCACAGGTGCTGCGCTATCTCGGCGCGGCCAGGACCAATGCGGCCAAGGCGCAGATCCGCAACATCGAAAGCGCGCTCGAACTCTACTATGTCGACAATGCGAAATACCCGAGCGACGAAGAGGGGCTCAACGCCCTGGTCGCGCAGCCGGCCGGTGAAACGCACTGGAACGGGCCTTATCTCAAGGGAAGTACCGGCCTTAAGGATCCATGGGGCAGGCCCTACTCCTACGAAGTGAAGGCCGATGCCAGCGGCGTGGTCATTCGCAGCCTTGGCAAGGATGGCAAGCCCGACGGAACCGGCGAGGACCAGGATGTCACTAACTGAGGGCGGCCGGTGAGAGCGCGCTCAATTCGTGCGAGGGGGGCCGGCCAGATCGAGGCGGGCAAACCCTCGCGATGAATAGGCCGCGCCATCGCGTACCACCGAAAGGGTGAAGCGCACGGCGGCGGGCAGTCGCCGCGGCGCATTCCAGCCCGGCAGCCATGATGGCGGCGCCAGCGCGTTGTCGAGATATTCGAATTTCATGGCACTCACGCCGCCGATCAGCCGCACCGGTTCGCCGGGCACCGCTGCGCCGGGTTTGCCGCCGCGCCGCGTTTTCTGGACGATGGCCAGGGCGGGTCCCGTCTGGCCTCCGTCGCCAAGCGACACGGTAATCTCGCGCAATGCGGAGGATTTGAAACCGATCGCCTGAACGGCATTGAACTCGATCCGGGCAGCATCGCCGCTGAGATAGAGCACCTGGTCCGGCGACGATTTCGACAGGGGCAAAGGCTCGGCATGGCTGATCGCCGTTTCGAGGAACCGCGATGCGGCATCGGCCTCCATCTGGAACTCGGTTGCCTTTTCGATGCGCATCATCGTTCGGGCCTGGCCGAGAAAGACCATCATCAGCGATGTGATGACGCCGATCAGCGCCAGCCCGACCAACACATCGATGAGCGCAAAACCCGCCACCGGTGCAGAGGGTTGCGGATGCGCATCGACGCCCAATGAAGCAGCACGCGCAAGATGACGGCGAACGGCGCGGGCCTTCGTCCGAGTGCGGGAGAGCGGCCAACTCATGGCGCGGCCGGGCCTTGCGCCGGCACAAAGGTCAGAAACGACCCGCTTGGAAACGCGCCGCCCGGCTTCTCGATGAGAACAGCGGTCACCTTCGCTTTCGCGACGTCTATCGTGCGGGTCTTCAGGGTCCAGCCGGGTTGCGCCGCGGTTTGTGCCCGGGCCTCGTAGTCGGCCAGCATCATGCGAACCGTTCTGGCGGCTTCGACCTGGCGCTTGGCCGCGGCAATGCTGCGGCTGGCCAGCACGATCGACTGGCTGGCGATGCCCAGCACGAGCGCCAGGATCGTCATGGCGACGATCATCTCCAGGATCGAGAATCCATCTTCGGATGACGGTTGGGGCAATGACCCGGTCACGGCAGGGTTCGCCATGTCGGAAGCCCTGTCAGCCAGTTGACCGCGATGCGCGCGGTCCGGCCTTTTTGCTGCAGCGTGATGTCCATGCCGGAAGCGCGGCCGTCGGGAAGGAAGGTCAGCACCGTCTGCCGGTCGGCGACGACAGTCTCCCGGCCGGTGATGACGGTCATTTTGACATCGTCCGGCAAGGCCAGACTGTCTCGTTCGCCGAAACGGATGAGACGGCTACCCAGATCGACAAGGACCTGCTTCGGCCGGGCGGTGGCGATGGCCGATGTGCGCGACAGGCGCAGCCGCATGGTGATGTCGCCGGCCACCGTCTCCAGGCTCCTGGTGCGATAGTGGCTGACCAGCCCCGGTGCGGCGATGGCCGCGACAAGCGCCATGATCGCCAGCACCACCAGCATCTCGACCAGGGTGAATCCTGCTGTTGCATCCGCCGGTGCGTTGGCTCCGGAAGCCGCGGTCATTGCAGCGCCAGATCGTTGATGCTGAGGATCGTCGTCATCACCGAAATGACCAGGCTGCCGACGAGAAAACCGAGCGAAATCGTCAGCGCCGGCGTCAACAGCTTCAGCACGGTGTCGATCCGCCGCGTCAGCGTCAGCTGAAGCATCCTGGCGGCGCGATCCAGCACCACGGGAAGCGCATTGGCCTCTTCGCCAAGGGAGACCAGCGACATTGTCGCGTGATCGAAAATCCCTGCCTTGACGATCGCGCCGTGCAGGCGGGCGCCATTGGCGACATTGTCTTCGATCGATGCAAAGCTTGCCGCCAGCGAACTCTGCCTGGAAACATTGGCGGCAAGGCCAAGCGCCTCGGTCATCGCCACGCCATTGCCGAGCAGCAGCGC
This sequence comes from Mesorhizobium sp. WSM4308, assembly GCF_002294905.1. Taxonomy (NCBI): domain Bacteria; kingdom Pseudomonadati; phylum Pseudomonadota; class Alphaproteobacteria; order Hyphomicrobiales; family Phyllobacteriaceae; genus Mesorhizobium; species Mesorhizobium sp. WSM4308. The sequence continues at coordinate 571,082 of NZ_NSFW01000001.1, forward strand.
AAGCGTTTCGAGATAGCGCGCGATCACGGCGTCCCTGACCAGCGCGCCGATCAGCGGGATCTTCAACAGCCAGCGCGAAAGCTGTCTTCTGGCGCCGGCGGAACGGGACAGCAGGAGATAACAAAGCAGGCCAAGCATCGCAGCCAGCGGGAAAATGAAGGGGTAGTCGCGGAACACCGTGCCGAAGGCGGAAAGCATGGTCATGGTGAACGGCTTGGGGGCCGATGAGCCCTCGAAGATCGGCTCCAGCGCCGGCACCAGGATCGTTGCCAGAATGACCAGCGCGCCGCTCATGACCAGGAGCAGGAAGGCCGGATAGGCGAGCGCCTCGATGATCGCGGCGCGGCGCTTGGCCGTCGCCTCGAACGTGTCCGCCAGCCGGTGGCAGATAAAGGCCATCTTGCCGCTGCGCTCGCCGCTGGCAAGCAAGGCGGCAACGTCCGGGGTGATGCCCGGCAGAGCGGCAAAGGCTTCGGCGATCGGCCGGCCGCCGGTCGTCAGGTCGAGCACCGATTGCAGTTGCTGGCGCCGCTGCCGGTTGGCTTCGCCGGAAATGACCGCGCCCAGGGCGCGGTCGACCGTGAAACCGGCGTTCAGCAACACCGCAAGCTCGGAAAACAGTCGGCTGAGGTCGACCCTGCGGGTCAGCGTCAGCGCGCTGCGCCCCGGCAGGCGAAGCTGCGGCCTTTCGCTGTTCACCGGCGCAAGATGGTAGGAGCGGCGGCCCTGCTGCGCCAATTTGCGGGCGGCGTCCTGTTTGGTCGACGCATCGAGAACGCCGGCCTCCGTCGAGCCGTCGGCCAGGTAGGCGCGATAGGCGAAGGCCGGCATCAGTCACCGCCCGCGAGATCGATGACACGGCGCACCTCGTCCATGGTGGTGACCTGCGATCGGGCAAGCGCGGTTGCGTGGACCGACATCGGCACGAGGTCGTCCTCGGCGGCAATGCGGCCGATCTCCATTTCGCCGGCGCCCTGATCGATAAGCTCGGCGATGCGCGGCGACACCTGCAGCATTTCATAGGTCACCGTACGGCCGCTGTAGCCGGAGCCGTTGCAGGTGCGGCAGGCCGGTCCGGTCTGCTCCGCGCCCCGGCAGGTCGGGCAGATACGGCGCAACAGCCGCTGCGCGATGACGCCGCGGATCGTCGCGCCGAGCAGATAGCCGTCGATGCCCATGTCGCGCAGGCGCGTCAGCGCGCCTGCGGCACTGTTGGTGTGCAGTGTCGAGAACACGAGATGGCCGGTCAAGGCCGCCTGGACCGCGACCTGCGCCGTTTCGCGATCACGAATCTCCCCGAGCAGGATGATGTCGGGATCCTGGCGCAGGATCGAGCGCAAGGCAGCGGCGAAGTCGAGGTCGATCGCGGGATTGACCTGCAACTGGGTGATGCCGGCCATGCGGTACTCGACCGGATCCTCAACGGTGAAAATCTTGACGTCCGGCCGCGAACGCTCGGCCAGGATCGAATAGAGCGTCGTCGTCTTGCCGCTGCCGGTCGGCCCGGTGATCAGCACGATGCCATTGGCCGCTTGCGACATGTTGCGGATCTTGGCCTGCGCGGCACCATCGAAGCCAAGCTTCTCCAGCTTCAGTTCGACGCCGGCGCGATCGAGAATGCGCAGTACGATGGCCTCGCCGTGAATGGACGGAATGACCGAGACGCGCAGGTCGACGTCGCGGCCGCGCACGGCAATACGCATGCGCCCGTCCTGCGGCAGGCGCCGTTCGGCGATGTTGAGCCGCGACAGGATCTTGATGCGGGTGGAGATGCCGGACAGCATCGCGATCGACGCGGTGTCGACGGTGGACAGCATGCCGTCATGCCTGAAGCGGATGCGGACATGGTCCTCGAGCGGCTCGATGTGGATGTCGGTGGCTCTCGCGTCGACCGCCTTGTGGATGGTCTCGGCGACGAAGCGCACGATCGGCGCCTCACGGGCAAAATCCTTCAAGCGCTCGAGGTCGTCAGGGCCGAAATCCAGGATTTCACCGTTGCTGCCGCCATTCGAAACGGCAGCCAGCGCTGATTGCTCGATGCGGTCGATGCATTCGGCGATCAGGCGCCTTGGCAAGATGCGCAGCGCCAGGGTCCGCTCATAGTGGAAGGCCAATGCATCGATGGTGGCCGAGGAGAAAGGATCCGCCACGGCGACGACAAGCCGTTCGGCGTCCATCTGCAGCGGCAGGATGGCGTTTTCCCGGAGATAGGCCAGCGGCACGCTTGCCAGCATTTCGGGGCTGACCTGTTCGGGGATCTCGACCGGCATCGGTGCGTCGAGGTAGCGGCTGAGGCTGCTGGCAAGCTCCTGCTCGCCGATCAGCCCAAGTTCCGTCATCACCGTATCGAACGGATGTCCCGAAGTTCGCGATGCCCCCAAGGCGCGTTGGGCGGCATGCGCGGTCAGCACTTTCTCGCCCTCGAGAAAGGCGAGAAACGCTTCGATCTCCTTCGTCTGGACGGCAGCGTTCATGAGCTCCACCCCCGCAGGATCTGCGCCGTCTCATTGCCGAAAAGCACCTCGCAGCCGGCGGTGCCGGCGACTGGCGGCAATGCGCCGGCTTCGGCGGCCGGGCTCCGGGAGACGCGCGAGAATGCCGCGCCCGTCGGAGATTTTTCGATGATGAACCCGGCCTCGCCCGCGATGCCGGAGCCGTCCCGCCTCACCACCACTTCGACCGTATAGGCGGACGCATCGGCCACCGCCTGAACGACCGAAGCACTGGAGCCACCGGCAAGGGCGGCGCGCAGACGGTCTGGCGCGCGGTCGGCGCTGATCGTGCCACGCTTCGAGTTGACCGTGAAAACGCCATTCAAGGTCCGCAGGGGTATCGACGACAGTGCCGAAAACTCCTGCAGTTCGGATACGGATTCGAACGGCGCCTGCTTGTCCTCGGGCGGCCCGACGGCGCTTCTCGACCGCGGCAGGTCGGCGAACAGCTTGGCGTTGTCGCGAAACCGGAGCGCGGCCTTGGCCAGTTCGGTCGACGCCCGCTGCTCGAAGCCGAGCGCCGCGAAGCCAAGCTCCAGCAGGCGGTCATCCGCGGCATTGAGATCGATCAGCCCGCCATGATCCTGGACGCGCACGGCGAAACTGAACCCCGCCGACCGGCATGATGCCGGCGTGGAATCCAGCGGAAACTGTTGCCGGCCGGAGGTGCCGGTCAACATGCTCGCGACCACATTGCCGAGGCCTTCGGCCAGCAGCGACAGGCGCTCCTGTTCGACCTCGCTGTTGGCGATCATCAACCGTGTTTTGGCCGTCACGGCAAAGGGGACGACGATCGCCGAGACGATCAGCATGAACACCAGCACGGCAACCAGCGAGAAGCCGCTGCGGGCGCTTTCATCCCGCGAGTTGGTGCCCGCCCTGTCATGGGGAGCGCGGTCGCTCATAGTTGCGGTTCGCTCGGGAGTGACGGCGGCGCATTCTTCCATGGCGGATAAAGCGGGATGCGCGCCAGCTTGCCATCCCGCTCCAGCACGGCCTGATCCTTGTCGATCGCCGACACCCTCCAGCCGTCAACAGTGTCGCCACTGCCATACCAGACCGCGGCTTCGCTGCCGGCGACGCGCAGCAGCGCCTTCGCGGCGCTGCCGTGAATGCTGATGCCCAGCAGCGATGGGGCGACGGCCGGTGGGGCTTCGGGTGGTGGTGGCGCCGGCGCCGGCTCGACCGGCGCAACGGCAACCTCCACCGGAGGCGGCGCGACCGGCGGGGGCACGAATTTCCGGCGTGTCGGCGTGAACAGCGGGCGCTGGAACGTCTCGCTGAAATCGCCGGCTTCGGGAAATTGCAGCGATCCCGCCACCGAGGTTGGGCCGCCATCGTGCCCCTTGCCGGAGGCCACAGGTGTGATGTCGACAGGCGTATCGTAGAGCGCGACATTGACCAAAGCGAGGGCCGCGATCACCGCCGCAATCGCCAGGCCGGTGAATTTCCCGGTCATGGCTTGACCCCGGCGGGTGCCATCTGCGTTTGCAAAGGCCCGTAAAACAGGATCTCGGCGAAAAGCTCGGGGTCGCCGGTCCGTCCCGCCGCCGGCCTGACATCGGTGGTCCGCAAAGTGGCTTCGCGGATGAACAGCACCGGCAGCGAGGTCTCGATGGCGAGAATGGCGTTGTGGATGCCTTCCAGCGGCCCCGAAAGGTTGGCCCGCAGCCCGATGAAATCGACGCCGGCTTCGCTGAGCACCGGTGCATTGCCGGCGGACAGCACGCTGACCCCATTGGCGGCGGCAATCGCGTTCAGCCGGGTCTGTAGCCCGCCGCGGATGATCGCCTCGCTGCCGCCGGTGAGAAATTCGGGATTGGCCGCGGCTTCCGGACTGGCGGCGCTGTCGAGGCGCTTTGCCAGGGCGGCCACGCTCTGCAGCTGGCCGAGAAGCTCGCGCTTTTCCTCGATCCCAGCCTGTGCGGAGGCGACGCTGTCGAACGCCGCGAACACCAGCCAGGCAAGCACACAGGCCGTGACCGCGGCGATCGCCAGCGCAATCAGGCGGCGGATCGTCGGCCTCGTGTTGAGGATGGCGGAGAGCATCGTCAGAGCGCCCCGATCTTGGCCGAAATGGTGAAGTGCTCGCCGTCCTGACCGGGAACCTTCACCACCGGCGAGGCGAATTCGGGCGCCGAAAACAGTGGCGAGGCGTCGATCGGCTGGATCAGCTCGGCGGCCGAGGTGGAAAAACCTGATATGGTCAGGTCGTCGCCCTTGGCCGAGAGATCGGTCAGCCAGGCCGTGTCGGGCAGCAGATGCGTCAGCTCGGCCCATACGCGCACCAGCGATGCCGTCGTCTTCTTTTCCAGGCGGATCTTTTCGATCCGCTCAATGCCGGCCTGGCGCTTCTGCAGCGAGGTGCGCGCCGCCTTGGCCAGCACCTGCGCATCGGCGATCTGCGTATCCAGTTCAGCCTCGGCCTGCCAGGCGCGCCAATGCGCATGCACGAAGGTCACCAACACGGCCCCGGCCAGCACCGAAAGGGCCGCAATCCAGGCGGTCCTGGCACGCCGGTCACGCGCCGTCGGCGGCCAGATGGCGGCGAGGCTCAGCGGATCGGCGCGCAGCGTGCCGGCCGGGTGCGACAGCGACAGGCAGCGAACGCACCCGCCGGCGCGGCGGACCGCGTCCAGCACGGCGGCAAGCGTCTTGGCCTTGACGACGTGGTAGACGCTGTCCTGCGCCGCCGTCGCGGCGAAGACGACATGCACCTGCGCCGGGTCGATCGGCGTCGAAGCCATAAGGTCGAGTTCGGCCATGTCGCGTGCCTGCCGAACCGGCAACCGCCGCGCCGCGAGATGGCGGGGCAGGAACAGGCCTGGCTGGATGCTGATATCGAAGCTCGGCCGCCTGCGCCGAGACCCGCCTTGGAGCAGTGCCAGTATCTCGTCGGAGGAAGCCGTCAGCGTCAGCGGGATCGACTGGAACTCCGGCGCCTTGGCCTCGCGCACACGAATGCCGTCATCCGCCAGGCTGACGATCCAGTCGGCGGCGGACACTTGCTCTTTCCTGGGAACAACCCGCGTCCAGACCTCTCGCAGCTCATCGAGCCACCAGTCGAAAAAGTCCAGAAATTGCGCGTTGAATGTCGCCACAATCAACCACCCGCCGCCCCGGCTGATTCTCAGCCGGGGTTTCAGGCCGAGACTACTACAGATGGTGGCGTGATGCGGATATTTGCGAAGGCGCAGGAGAGGGATTAGCCACAGCTTTTGTTGGAACGCCGGGGGATAGCGAGGGAGCTATGTGTCTTCCATCGGAAGGATGGGCCTACAATCCCGAACGACCCGGCTGGCTCTCAGCCATTCAGTCAGAGCGAGTTGTATACGGCTTCGATCAACATCTTGCGGCGCGGGTCCATGTCGTCAAAACCCAGCATGCGGTTGGTGACGTAGCCGAAACCGACGCCGGCACCGGGATCGGCAAAGCCGATGGCGCCGCCCCAGCCGGTGTGGCCGAACGTTTGCGGCGACGCACGGCCGCCATAGACCGGATCTTCCATCTGATAGCCGGCGGCGAAGGCGGTGGGTGCGGCGAAGCTTTCGTCCGTGCCGCGAACACGCTGACGCGCCGCCGCTTCGATTGCCGCGCGGCCGATCAGTGGATGGCCCTCCCAGACGCCACCGGCTGCCATCATGCCGTAAATACGCGCCAGTGCGTGCGCCGTCGACTGGCCATTGCCGCCCGGCACCTCGGCGGCGCGCCAGACGCGGTCGTTGGGGGCCAATGCACGGGGCGCCGGATTGTCGGCTGCGTGGGGAAAGGGCGAGGCGCGGACAAAGTCGACCCAGTCCGAGGCACCGGGGCCTTCGATCATCTCGGCGACCCTGGAATCCTCACCGGCCGGCAGACCGACATGAAAATCGGCTCCGAGCGGGCCCGCGATCTCTTCGCCGATGAAGCGGCCGATGCTTCGTCCGTCGACGCGTCGCAGCACTTCGCCAGCAAGATGACCGTAGGTAAGCGCGTGATAGATGCAGCGGCTGCCGGGCTCCCAGAGCGGCGGCATGGCCGCAAGCGCGTCGACAAAGGGCGTCCAGGCGAACATACCCGCCTCGTCCATCGGCACGGCAAGACCATTCAACCCCGCCTGGTGCGACATCACCTGGTCGAGCGTGATGCGCTCCTTGCCGCCGGCCGCGAATTCCGACCAGTAACGGGCAATGGGTGCGGCATAGTCCAGCCTGCCGCGCTCCACCAACATTGCAATCGCCAGCGCCACGACGCCCTTGGTGCAGGACCAGACATTGATCAGCGTATCCTGCCGCCACGGGCGGGTTCGCGCGGCATCGGCATGACCGCCCCACAGGTCAACGACAGTCTTGCCGTGGACGACGACGGATACGCCACCGCCATGTTCCAGCCCCTCGACGAAACACTCGGCAAACGCCGCGCGCACGGCACCAAAGCGCGGATCGCAGATACCATCCATGTTCATGCGTGAATTCTCACCAGGTACTGATATGACGGGCATGCCGCCGTTGAGGCCATTCTGGCTTGGCGAGAACCCGCCAGTCCAGTGAATTGCCGGCTTCGGCCTACTGCTTCACCGAGGTGGAGGTGCCCCAGGTATCCGACAGCACGTAGCCTTGGGGATAGGGATCGGTCGGATCGAGATAGTAGCTGTGCTCGCCTGTAATCCAGGCCCGGCCGGTGATCTCCGGAACGATGGCCTTGCGCCCAGCAATTTCCGTCAGCTCCACGATCCTGCCGGTGAAGCGCGAGCCGATGATCGATTCGTGGATCAACACGTCGCCAACGCCCATCATGCCGCGCGCCTGCAGCACGGCCATGCGGGCCGACGTACCCGTTCCGGTCGGGCTGCGGTCGGAGCGGCCCGGCGAGACAATGCAGGTGTTGCGCGTGACATTGCCCGGCCCCTGGAACGGCATGGCGAACTGGACGATCGACACACCGCGCACATGGTCGAATTGCGGATGCACGACATCGAGCTGCCCGCGCGCGGCCCGCCTGATCTTCTCGCCGGCCACCGCCAGTTCGCGCGCCTCGTCGGGGGCGACCGAGAAGCCGAGCGCCTTGGCATCGACGATGGCGTAGAACATGCCGCCATAGGCGATGTCGACGATGAGCGTGCCCAGCCCCTCGACCTCGATGGCAGCGTCGAGACGTTCGGCAAAGGCGGGTGCGTTGCGCAACGTGATCGAGACGCATTTGCCGTCGCGGCATTGCGCGCGCACCTCGATGACGCCACCCGGCATGTCGAGCTTGAAGCGCGTCTCGGGCTCCTGCATCGGCACCATGCCGGTCTCGAGCAGCACCGTGGCGACGCAGATCGTGTTGGATCCGGACATCGGCGGATATTCTGTCGGCTCCATGATGATGGCGCCGGCGGCGCAATCCTCGCGCGTCGACGGAACGAGCAGGTTGACGTGGCGCGCGACGCTGCCGCGCGGCTCGCAGATCAGCATGCGCCTGATATGGTCATGATCGCGCTCCATCGTGATCATCTTGTCCATCATCGTGCGGCCAGCCGGCGGCAGGACACCGCCGATGATGACGTCGCCGACTTCACCTTCGGCATGACAGCCGACGACACGAATGCTGGTTTTGCTGCGCATTGCTGTTCCTGCGTTGGTCCCTGGCGGCCACGACTATTTTGCTTGGCAAGCCGTGCCGCTTCGGGACAAACTGATCAATCCGCGTGCAAGCCTCAAGGAGAATCCGAAATGACCTCTAATGTTTTTTCCGGCTGCATGCCGGCGTTGATGACCCCATGCACGCAGGACCGCCAGCCCGACTTCGACGCGCTGGTGCGCAAGGGACGAGAGCTGATCGCGGCCGGCATGTCGGCTGTGGTCTATTGCGGCTCGATGGGCGACTGGCCGCTCCTGACCGACGAGCAGCGCATGGAAGGCGTCGAGCGCCTGGCGAAGGCCGGCGTGCCGGTGATCGTCGGCACCGGCGCGGTCAACACCGCCAAGGCCGTCGCGCATGCGGCGCACGCCCAGAAGGTCGGCGCCCGGGGCCTGATGGTGATCCCGCGTGTCTTGTCGCGCGGGCCCTCGGTGACGGCGCAGCGCCATCACTTCAAGGCAATTCTTGCCGCCGCGCCCGACCTGCCGGCGGTCATCTACAACAGCCCCTATTACGGCTTTGCCACACGTGCGGACCTGTTCTTCGCCCTGCGCGCCGAACATCCGAACCTGGTCGGCTTCAAGGAGTTCGGCGGCCCGTCGGATCTGCGCTACGCGGCGGAAAACATCACCAGCCGCGACGATGAGGTCACGCTGATGATCGGCGTCGACACAGCGGTCTTCCACGGTTTCGTCAATTGCGGCGCGTCCGGCGCCATCACCGGCATCGGCAACGTCCTGCCAAAGGAAGTGCTGCACCTTGTGGGCTTGAGCCAGGCGGCAGCCAAGGGCGACGCCGAGGCCCGCCAGCGCGCGCTGGAACTGGACGCCGCGCTCGCCGTGCTGTCCTCCTTCGACGAAGGCCCAGACCTGGTGCTCTATTTCAAGCACATGATGGTGCTGAAGGGTAATCCCGAGTACCTGCTGCACTTCAACGACACGGATGCCCTGACCGACAGCCAGCGCGGCTATGCCGAAGCGCAGCTCAAACTGTTCGACAGCTGGTATGCCCAATGGTCGAGGCAACCCGGTGTGATTGCAAGGTCCGCCGCCTGAGCCTGGCAGATGCGACGGGCGGCCATGGTTACGGCCGCCGGTTGCATCGCGGGGCTGAGCAGCCGCTGTCTGACTTAGTGCCTGACCATCCCGGCGTCGACATTCAGCGTCTGGCCGGTGATCCAGCGCGCATCGTCGGAGGCCAGGAACGAAACCACATCGGCGATATGTTCCGGCTGCCCCTTGCCCTTCATCGCCTGCAGCATTTCGACAAAGCCGAACGCCTCGTTGTGCGGGCTCGCCTTGACGCCATCGCTCTCGATCAGGCCGGGCGTCACCGCATTCGCGGTGATGTTGTATTTGCCGAGTTCGGTGGCCAGCGCCCGGGTGAAACCGATCACGCCGCCCTTGGCCGCGACATAGGCCGCCATGTTCGGTGTGCCGGCAAAGAAGGTGTTGGAAGCGATGCTGATCACCCGCCCGGCCTTGCCTGCCGCGCGCATCTGGTCCGTGCCGGCGCGGGTGACGATGAAGGTCCCCGTGAGATTGACGTCGATGATCTTGCGCCAATGGTCGAGATCGACGTCGTCCCAGGCGACGAACGGCACGATACTGGCATTGTTGACCAGGATATCGATCCCTCCGGTCAGAGCCTGGATTTCGGCGAAGAGTGCCTTGACCGAGGCCGGATCGGAAATGTCGGAGGCGATCGCCCTCGCCTTCCCGCCGATCGACGCGGCGGCAGCCTTGGCGCCTTCGGCGTTGATGTCGCTGAGGATGACGGTTGCCCCGTCGGCGGCAAGCCGCGCGGCGATCGCCTTGCCGATACCCTGTGCGGCGCCGGTAACCAGGGCCGTCTTTCCCGCAAGCCGTTCAGTCATGAAAATGCTCCCTCAATCCGTGATCTGGTGATGTCTGTTCAGGCGTCGGCGTCGACAACGGCCAGCGCCGCTTCGATGCCTTTTCCGATTGCGAGTTTCTGGCCGGCGGCATTCATGGCGCCGCCAAGTGCCGTCAGCGCCGCGATCGCATAGATCGGCTGGGCGGTCGGCCCCATATGGCCGATGCGCGTCAGCTTCCCCAATGTCTCGCCGCGGCCCGACGAAAACACCACGCCGTAGCGGGCGCGCGCGGCCTGGCGAAGCGCCTTCTCGTCGACACCGTCGGGGGTGCGAACGGCGGTAGTCGTTGGCGACGCGATGCTGTCGCTGGCGGCCCAGATCGCCAGGCCCATCGCGGTGACGCCCGCGCGCATGGCCCTGGCGGTGAGCGCGTGGCGCGCCCACACCGCCTCCGGTCCCTCATTGAGGTAGAGATCGAGCGCGACATCGAGCCCGTTGATCTCCGAGACCGACGGCGTGAACGGAAACGGCTTGTCCCTCGACCAGGCGTTTTCCCAATCGACGATGCTGAGCATCGATGCGCGCGGCGCCAGGGGATTGGCCTTCATCTTGGCCCAGGCCCGCTCGCTGACGCCCATCATGGTGAGGCCGGGAGGAGCGCCCAGGCATTTGTTGGGGCCGGTGACATAGATATCGGCCTTGCAGTCTTCTGGATGCGTCTTCATGCCGCCAAAGGACGAGACCGCGTCGACGATGAGATAACCGCCATGCGCCGAAACCAGCTCACCGATGGCGTCGATCGGATTGATGGTGCCGGACGGGGTGTCGTGATGACAGACCGAGACGATGGTGATTTCCGGATGCGCCTTGAGCATGCCGGCGACCGCCTGCGGGTCGATCGCCTCATTGTAGGGCACCTCGATCTCGAGCAGATGCGGCGAGTACCGTTTCGCCCAAAAGCCGAAGCCCTTGCCGTAGACGCCCGAGGCAAGGTTGAGCACGACGTCATCAGGCGCGATCAGTGACGCCGCCGCCGCCTCGAGGCCGAGCACCGGTTCGCCATGCAGGATGACCGGCTTGTTCGACAGCCGCATCGCCTTCTGCGCCTTGTCGACCACACGCTCGTAGAAGAGCTGGAACGCAGGATCGTAATCATAAAGCACCGTGCGGCCGAGGCCGCGCAGCACTTCTGGATAGGCGTTCACCGGCCCCGCGGTCAGGGTGATGACCGGATCGGCGTGTTCGGGATAGGGCATCATCTTGTCTCCGGATTGGCGGCGGTCAGCCGTAGAATTGCGTGCCGGTCCTGTAGGTCTTGAAGTTGTCCATGTCGTGCGAGTACATCAGCTCGGCGCCATGGTCCTCGGCGAGCTTCTTCACCTTGCGCATCGAATTGACTCCCGCCACCGGGTCGATGTGGAAGGCCGCCTGGCACAGCGTCTCCAGGCTCTTCTGGGTGTAGGCGGCGTCGATGGTGAATAGGATCGGCTTGCGCTTGGGGAACTCGACCAGCAGACTGTAGTGGCCGATCGAATGGCCTGGTGTCGAGATCAGCTTGACGCCCTTGGCGAGATCGACGTCGCCGTCGATGCCCTCGAAGGTCGAGTTGGCGCGCGTCGTGCCTTCCAGCAGTTGCGCGGTCGCGCCACGCGCTTCGGCGGCCTCCGCCGAGAAGCTCAGGTCGGAATAGCCAAGATGTTCGAAAGGCTGCGGATTGCACGCCTGCGGCACTTCCGAGCGATGGCAGATCTTCTTGGCATGCGGAAAATACTTGTTGCCGCCGCAATGGTCGAAATGGAAATGCGAGTTGACGACGACGTCGATGTCCTTGGGTTCGAGCCCGAGCAGCGCAAGCGCGCCAGGAATGGTCTGGTGCTTTTCCTGGATCGGCTTCTCGAAGGGCAGCACCTTCATGACGTGATCGTAGTCGTAGCCGGTGTCGATGAGGAACCGGCCCTCGGCATGCTCAATCAGGATCGAATAGACGGGGAAGCGCACTTCGCCGCCCGGGCCGCGATTCCAGAACACGTGATAGCCGTCGAGAACGAGCGAGCCGCCGTCGAGCAGGTAGACCTTGGTATCCGACATTCTTGCCTCCTGTTTGGCGCGGGTCCCTTCCGCGCATCTGATTGTGGTCAGCGCGCGCCGCGCTCGTATGGAATGCCTAGTGCCGCCGGAAGGCTGGCACGCCGGCCGAACAACACCAGCATGATCATCACCGCCAGGAACGGCAGCATCTGGATGACGTCGGTCGGTATGTTGATGCCGGCCACCTGCATGGCCGTCGTCAGCGACAGGCAGACGCCGAACAGCAGGGCGCCGAACAGCACCCAGACCGGGCGGCCGCGCGCCAGCATGGCCAGCACGATGCCGAGAAAGCCGGCGCCATTGGTGATGAACGGAATGAACAGGCCGGCCCCGACATTGGCGAGATAGGCGCCGCCGAGCCCGGCCAGCGCGCCGGTCGTCAGCACCGCGATCGTCCGGGTCCTGATGACGTCGATACCGGCGACATCGAGTGCTGCCGGCTTGTCGCCGGCCGCCTGCAGATTGAGGCCGAGCTGCGTGCGCCGATAGAGATAGCCCATGCCGAACACCAGCGCGACCGCCAGATAGACGATCAGATGGTGTTTGAAGAAGGCCGGCCCGACGACAGGAATATCCGACAACAGCGGAATGACGGTAGCGTCCGCCGCCGGCAGGCGGGGATAGCTGCGCGAGAATTGGAAATGATGAAGCAGTGCCGTCAGGCCTTCTAGACCGAGCGTCAGCGCGATGCCGATGACGATCTGGTTCAGCCCGATGCGCACGCACAGCAGCACCATGATCAGCGCCACCGCGACGCCGCCGGCGGCACCTGTAAGGAAGCCCAGCCACAACGACCCGGAATAGAAGGCGCCGACGAAGCCGAGATAGGCGCCGGCCAGCATCATGCCTTCGATACCGATGTTGAGCACGCCGGCTTTTTCCGACATCTGCTCGCCGAGGCCGGCCAGCAGCAGCGGGATCGCCGCGGTGACGGCGCCGAACAGCAGCGCACTGAGAAAGACTTCGCTGAAGAGCCCGGTCATGCCCTAAGCCTTTCTCGACTGGTTGTAGCGATGGTCGACATATTCGGCGAGCGCCAGCACGATCAGCACGATGGAGACCAGCACCAGCGTGAAATGATTGGGCACACCGAGCCGCCGGGCCGCACTCTCGCCGCCGATCGACAGCACCGAGAGCAGGAACACGAAACCGATGGCGGCAAAGCCGTTCATGCGGGCGAGGAACACGGCCGGAATGACCGCCAGCCCGTAGGCGGGATTCCAGTCGGCGCGGACGTTACCCTGGACGCCGATGATGTCGACGGCGCCGGCAAGGCCGGCCAGCCCGGCCGAAATGGCGAAAACAGTGACGGTCAGGCCAGACACGCCGAGCCCCGCATGGACCGCGGCGCGCGGATTGGCGCCGACGATCCGGAGCTTCAGCCCGAACGCCGTGCGCGTCATCGCCAGATGCACGATGATGATCGCCGCCAGGCCGAGCAGCAGGCCGCTGGTGATGGTCGTTTCGAACAGGCGCGGCAGCCGGTCTTCCACCGGCAGCGTACGTGTCTGCGGCACGGTCGTGCTGGGATCGCGAAACACCAGTTTGACCAGAACATTGGCGAGCGAGGTGCCCAGGAACGTCATCATCAGCGTGGTGATGATCTCGTTGACGCCCTGATAGGCACGCAGCAGAGCCGGCACCAGCGACCAGATCATCGCCACCGCCATGGCGATGAGGAAAGAAAAGGTCTGCGCCAGCCAGGACGGCATGATCTGAACGAGTACGGGCGCGCTGGCCGCCGCCGTCACCGCGCCAAGCAGGAACTGGCCGTCGCCGCCGAGATTCCACATGCCCGCGCGAAAGGCGACGATCAGGCCGGCGGCAAGAAACAGCAACGGCGCCATCCGGGTCAGCGTTTGCTGGATGCCGAGCGGGGAGAACAGTCCTTTCTCCAGCACGAAGCCGTAATAGGCGAGCGGGTCGACGCCGACGGCAAGCAGGATGCAGCCGGCTATGACGAGAGCGATGAGGATCGGGCCGAGCGTCATCAGCAGCCGATGCAGGATGTCGCGACGCGTCGCCGCCGCGCTCGTGGCATCGAGCGCGGCGGCACTGGTGGTGGGGGCGGTGTCGATGCTCATGCGGCAAGTCCGATCATCAGGCGGCCGATCCTGGTGCGGGCATCGTCCGTGTTCTCGACCGTGCCGACGATCGCTCCGTTGGCGATGACGGCGACGCGGTCGCACATGCTGAGCAACTCCTCGAGGTCGGTGGAGATGAGCAGCACGGCAAGGCCGCGGGCCGCCGTATCGCGGATGCGTTGGCGCGACGCCAATGTGTTGGCGAGATCGAGCCCATAGGTCGGCTTGTTGAAGATCACCACCTTGGCGCCTTCGGCCAGTTCGCGTGCCAGAAGCACCTTCTGGATGTTGCCGCCGGACAGCCGGGCGACCGGCGTCTTCAGGCTTGGCGTGCGCACGTCGTATTCGCGCACGAGCTGGGCGGCGCGCTCGTCGATTTCGCCACGCTGCTCGACGCCGTGGCGCCAGAACGGCGCAGCGCCGACCTGTTTGAGGAAGAAGTTGATCGAAACCGGGAAGGTGCCGACAGTGCCTTCGCCGAGCCGGTCGTCGGTCAGATAACGCAGTCCGCGCCGACGGCGTTCGCCGACGCTCAGCGCCTCGATGGCGATGCCCTCCAGCCGCACCGAACCGCCGGTCGCCGCGCGCTGGCCGGCCAGCGCTTCGGCCAGCTGCTTCTGCCCGTTGCCGTCGATGCCGGCGATGCCCAGGATCTCGCCCGGGCGGATGTCGAAGGAGATCGACGACAGGCCGGGCGCATTGTCGGTCGGCGCGACCGCCAGATCCGCGACCTGAAGCAGCGGCGCCGCTTCGGCCCGCACTGTACGGACCGGACGCTCGACAGCTTCCGGATCGTCCTTCTGCTTGCCGAACATCAGTTCCACGATCTCCGAGATGATCGCCTGTTCGCCCAGCGCGCGAAACCGCTCGGGTGGGATCTCGCCGACCTTGCGGCCGAGCTTCAGCACCGAGATGCGGTCGCCGAAGGCCGCCGCCTCCTTGAGCTTGTGGGTGATGAAGACGATGGCCAGGCCCTGCTCGACGAGGCGACGCATCAGCGCGCCAAGTTCGTCGATGCCTTTCGGCGTCAGCATGGAGGTGGACTCGTCGAGGATCAGCAGCCGGCTGTTGCGCACCATGGCGCGCAGGATTTCGACCTGCTGCTGCTCGCCAAGCGAAAGCTCCGACACCTTGGCATGCAGCTTCACCGTGATGCCGAGACTGCGGGTGATCTCGGCGACGCGCGCTTCGAGCTCCTCGGTCCTGGGGCGTTGCCACCAGGGTCCGCCAAGCAACAGGTTTTCCGCCACCGTCAGCGTCGGCACCAGCATCATGTGCTGGAAGACAGTACCGATGCCCAGCGCCAGCGCATGGCGCGGCGATGTGATCGGCGTTGGCTTGCCGTCGACCAGTATGCGCCCTTCGTCCGGCTGCTGCAGGCCCGACAGCATGCCGATCAAAGTGGATTTTCCCGCGCCGTTCTCGCCGAGCAGCACATGCACCTCGCCGGGACGGATCGACAGGTCGACGCTGTCATTGGCAACAATGCCGGGAAACCGCTTGGTCACGCCTTCAAGCGCGACGATGTCGCGCCCGACAACGGACGATGAAGAAGAACCGCTCATGAAAGCCCTGCACCAAAGAATGGTAATCGGCCGGAGGGGCGAACGGATCACCCCTCCGGCGGCTGACCCGTGATCGCTTACTGGGCGACGCTGGTCATCAGCGCCCTGACAGCGGCCGCGTCATAGACCGGATCGACCTTGATCTTGCCGGAAATGACGTCTTCGCGCAGCGTCTGGATTTCGGCCCAGACATTGTCCGGAATGGCAGCGGTTTTCAGCAGCTTCACCGAGTCGTCCTTGAGACCGATCGTGTAGTGCTTGGTGCCGAACGTGTCGGCCTTGATGTCGGCGATCATGGCCGCATAGACCGGCTCGATGTTCCACACCACCGACGACAGCAGGAAGCCCTTGTCGATCGGCGATTTGTCACCGATGACGTCGATGAAATAGACCTTGCCGCCATCCGCTGCCTTAGTCGTTTCGACCGCCTGCAGCATGCCGAAGCTCGAACCGTTGCCCTGGCCGAAGATGATGTCGGCGCCCGAGGCGATCACGCTTTCGGTGACGCGCTTGCCGCCGGCCGCATCGCTGTAGGCGGCCGGTCCGATCACCGCATAGGTGATCTTGACGTCCGGGTTTTCCGCCTTCACGCCTTGCGCGAACGCCGCCGACTGCGAATTCCATGATGGCGGTTCGCCCGAGACGACGATGCCGACGGACTTGGAACGCGACACCTTGGCGGCGAGACGGCCGGCGAGATAGGCGCCCTGGTGGCCGCTCAGCGTGTAATCGGCAACGAGGCCCTTCTCCAGGCCGTTCGGCGTGTCGACGATCGCCACCGGAACCTTCAACTCCTTGGCGATTTCAGGCGCCGAGGTGTTGTAGCCGCTGGCGTGGGCGATCAGCAGGCTGGCGCCGTCTGACGCAAGTTCGCGCAAGGTCGGACGAACGTCGCCATAGCCGAGGCCCTGGGCCACGACCACATCGACGCCGGCGGCTTTGCCAGCCGCCTTGGCGGCGTCGATGCCTTGCTGGTTCCAGCCGTAATCGGTGCCTTCTTCGGGCGTCAGGATGGCGATCGACTTGATTTCACCTGCAAGAGCGCCACCAATCAAGATACCGCTAAGTATAACTGCACTTACACTGCTTTTTAGAATCTTTAACATGTTACCCTCTCCGTTGATTTGCCAATCAATATTCTTGTTGTTATTGCGCAGAAGCGAGGTAGACTGCCTGAGAAAATTTACCCATGGAGCTCAGGCAAAGTGAAGATCCGTTACATTCTCCCTGTGGCGCTGGCGTTCACATCCTTTGCCAACGCGGTCGAGTTGCATCATGTCATCGTCCGCAAGGGCACCGACGGGCTCGACATGGTGCCGTTGACGATTTCGAATGCGGGCAAGGAAGGGCTGTCCTGCAATGCCGACTTCGCCCACTGGTATTCGGCAGGGATCGCGACGGTCGAGGCGGGCAAGAGCGCCCGCGTCGAGCTCTGGTTCGATGCCAAGACCGGCACGTTCACGATCCTCAACGACAAGCGCGAGAACCTGCCGGTCGAGCGGCTGTGGTGCGGCCTGTCGGGCCGCGCATACGCCACCCGCGTGCAGATCACGCTTGAGCCCACCGACGCGGCCAAGGGAGCGCGCGCCGTGTCCTGCGGCGTGGAGCAGGACACGCTGGTCTGCCGGTAGGCGCTCATCGATCCGTTTGCCCGCGACATGGCGCGGCCTATTCCTTGGCCAGGAACTTGTCGGTGAAGACGTCGTCCGCCGACAAGGCCGCCTTGAGCACGCCCTGATCGGTAAGCGTCTTCAGCGTTTCCTCCCATTGCGTCTTCGTCATCCAGCCGAGGCCGTGTTCCTTGGTGTCCGGGCTGGTGAAGGTCGACGCGATGTCGGCGTTGATCTGCGCCAGAAGCACATCCTTCTTGTCGGCGTAGCCGGGTGCGGCCTTGGCGGTGATCTCGGCTGCCTCTTCGGGGTGCGCCACGACATAGTCGAAGGCCTCCCTGTACGCCTTGACGAAGCGGGCGACGATTTCGGGCTTGTCCTTGATCATTGTCTGCGAGGTGAACAGGCCCGAGCCATAGGCCTTCCAGCCATGGTCCGAGCCCATCATGATGCTGAGCGAACCGGGGCCGCCGGCCTTGGCCTCCAGTTCGGGAACCTCGGCATCGACATAGCCGACCACCGTCTGGACCCGGCCCAGAAGCAGATAGCTTTCATAGGGCGGCGAAACGCTGTTCAGCGTCATGTCCTTCTCGGTCAGGCCGTTGGCCGCCAGGAAGCCCTTGAAGAAGATGTAGGTCGAACCGGCCGGATGAATGCCGATGGTGAGACCCTTGAGATCCGCCGGCTTGGTGAGCTTCGTCGTCTTCGCCAGCGAGATGATCGCCAGCGGCGAGTGCTGGTTGACGGCCGCCAAGGCCACGACGGGAACATTCTGCGACCGCGCGACGGCGAGCGTGGGAAGATCGCCGAAACCGAAATCAGCGTTCTCGTTGCCCACCAGCCGCATGGCGTCCGGCGAGCCCGACCCCTTGCGGATCTCGGCGACGTCGATGTCGTTCTTGGCGAAGAAGCCTTTCTCCTTGCCGACGAAGAACATGGCGTGGTTGCCGCGCACCACCCAGTCGAGCTGGACGTTGACCTTGTCGGCCGCCAGGGCGACGCTCGAGAAACCGAGTGTCCCGACACACGCCGCAAGCGCGGCTGCCTTGATGAGTGAGCGTCTGAGCATTTTTGTTCCCTTTTTCGTTGGTTGAGAGCGGACCTAGGACTGGCTGAATTTCGGCGCCCACGGCACCACGATGCGTTCGAGAATTTCGGCCGCGTAGTAGAAGGCTATGCCCAACACCGAGACGAGGAGCAGGGCAGCGAAGACCAGGGCGGTATCAAGCTGGGTCGAGGCGAACTGGATGACGTAGCCGAGCCCGTCCGATGCGCCGGCGAATTCGCCGACGATGGCGCCGATGACGCTGAGCGTCGCGGCGATCTTGGTTCCAGCCATCAGGTTGGGCAGCGAATGCGGAACGCGAATCCTGAACAGGATCTGCGTGCGGCTGGCGCCGACCGAATTCATCAGCGACAGCAGCGAGCGATCGACCGACTGCATGCCCGCCAGCATCGACAATGTCACCGGGAAGAAGGCAATGACCAGGATCAGGCCGATCTTGGGCGCGAGCCCATAGCCGAACCAGAGGATGAAGATCGGCGCCAGTGCCACCTTGGGCACGTTCTGGAACAGCACCACCAGCGGATAGAGCGCTCGCCCCAGCCAGTCGAAGCGCACGATGACCAGCGCGATGGCAATGCCGACCGCGACAGAGACAAGGAATCCGAACAGGATCTCGCCCGCCGTCACCAGCGTCGCTTGCATCAGCGTTCCCCATTGCGCGACCAGCGATTGCGCGATCTCGGAGGGGGCGGGAATGATGAAGGCGGATATGGCGAAAATCCGCACCACGGCTTCCCACACCACGATCGTCGCCAGCAGAAGAATGACCGCCGGAAGCCAGCTGCCTGTCGCCGCGCCCCAGCTTGAGGCAGGCCGCGATTCGGGCCGCGACTCGGAGAAATTGGTGGTGGGTTGATCGCTCACGACGCACCTCCCGGTTGATGGCTGGCGCGCAGCATAGTGCGCAGTTGAACCACCAGCCTGACGAACTCCGGATCCTCGGTGACCGACAGGTCGCGCGGATAGGGCAGACCAATGTCGAGGCTTTCGGTGATCCGCCCAGGCTTGATCCCCAGCACGTGGACATGGCGCGACAGGTGAATGGCCTCATCTATCGAATGGGTGACGAGCACGATGGTCTTGCCGGTGCGCTGCCAGATCTCCAGCAGCGACTGGCCCATGGCATCGCGGGTAATGGCGTCGAGCGCGCCGAACGGCTCGTCCATCAGCAGCACCGCCGGATCGAGCGCCAGGGCCCGCGCGATGGCGACGCGCTGGCGCATGCCGCCGGACAATTCATGGGGGCGCTTGTGGGCGCTGTCGCCCAACCCCACCAGCTCCAGCATCTCCTGGCCGCGCGCCCGCAACTTAGCACGCGAGAGCGACTTGTCGGCGATGCCGAGCAGCATCGATGCGTTGTCGACGGCGTTCTTCCAGGGAAGCAAATTGGCGTCCTGGAAGACGAGGCCGATCATGCGCTTGCGCGCTGCTTCGACAGGCGAAAGCCCGGCAATCGAAACGCTGCCGCTCGTCGGATCGACAAGCCCAGCCAGGACCTTGAGCAAGGTGCTCTTGCCGCAACCGGACGGACCGATAAGCGAGACAAACGACCCCTTCGGCACCGAAAGATCGATATTCTGCAGAACCAGTTGCTTGGCCATGACCACCGACACACCCTTGGCGGAGATCAGGTCGTCATGACGGATATGGGCGGGCCGGCCGCCGGCTGCTCGAATGGTTTCAACGCGCATGGCTTGCCACCCCATGCGCCGGCGTTAACCGCAGCCGCACCGTCCAGTCCGCGAAGGCGCCGTTGGCACAAGGGGCCGCCGTTACGACCTCCCCAACCCAGCCGGCTTTGTGAGCTCGATAGACCATTGGCTACTCCCGGCCTTCCAGGATGCGTCGCACCGCGACGAGTTTGCGCGCCCTCTCGCCTTGCAGCGCCTTGGTCTGCTCGGGCGTATAGGAGAACATGCCCTCGCCCGACTTGATGCCGAACTTCGACGCGTTGGTCTTTTCCAGCACCATGGGCGCGACATCGTCGCGATTGGAGAGATCGGCGTTGAGGAAGGACGAGACGGACTTGTAGATATCCAGCCCCGCCATATCGAGCAGCGCCATCGGCCCGATCACGGCGATCTTGTACCCGATGCCCCAGGACACGCATGTGTCGAGATCTTCCGGATCGATGACGCCGCGCTCGACGAGGTCGACCGCCTCGCGAAGCAGCGCATAGAGCACGCGGTTTTCGACGAAACCGGGGACGTCCTTCTTCACCACCACCGGCAGCAAGCCGATCGAGCGGATGAGATCGCGGATCGTCGCCACGGTTTGCGGCGCGGTCGTCTCGCCGGCGATCACCTCGATCATCGGGATGATGTGCGGCGGGTTCGACCAGTGCATGCCGACCATCCGCTCGGGATGCGAGATATGCGCCTGCAGCTTGGTGATCGGGATACCCGACGTGTCGGACGCGACGATCGTGTCGGAGGCAATCAGACTGTCGATGGTGCGATAGACATCGGCCTTGACCGAAATGTTTTCAGGAACGTTCTCGATGACGAGGTCGGCGCCGGATACCGCATCGCCGATATCGTCGGTGAAGCGAACCGTCCCGACGCCGGCCGACGGCGGCGCGATGCCCAAGGCGTCGAGAACGGTCTCGGCCACGCTCAGCATGGATCGCGCGCGCTCTATCGCTGCCGGGGCAACATCGCAGGCGACCACCTGCAGGCCGCCTCTGGCGAGCCGGGCGGCCATGCCCGGTCCCATCGTACCCAGGCCGATGATGGCGATATTTCGGATCATTGCACTGCCCTGCTTTCTTTTGAGCTCGCGATGAGGTCGGCGGCCTTTTCGGCAATCATGATCACTGCCGCGTTGATGTTTCCGCAGATCAGGTCGGGCATGACGGAAGCGTCCACCACTCTAAGCCCGGCGACGCCGCGAACCCGCAGTTGCGGGTCGACGACCGAGGCCGCATCGGCCCCCATCCGGCAGGTCCCGGCCGGATGATGCACGGTGATGGAGGTCTTGCGGATATGCTCGTCGATCTCGTCGTCGCTCTGGCACTTCGGGCCGGGAAAGAACTCCGCCTCGATGAAGGGCTGCATGGAGGGCTGCGCGGCCAGATCCCTTGCCACCCGGAAGCCGGCCCGAAGCGACTCCCAATCCTTCGGCGAGGCGAGGAAATTCTGGTGGATCAGGGGCGCCGCGGAAGGATCGGCCGAGGCCAGTTTCACCGCTCCCCGGCTTTCGGGCTGTGTCGCCACGATGCGCGTTGCGAAGCCGTCCGCAAACGGCGCCTTGAACGGCTTCAAGTATGGCCATGCCGCGAGCGGCGCCGCCGTGAAGAGCAGCTGCACATCCGGCAAGGGTCGCGCCGGACCGCTCTTGAGGAAGGCGACAACCCCGCCGGGTACGTCGCCGGAAAAACCGCGACCCGTCAGGTAGGTCTTGACGAAATCGAAGCCGATCCGATCGGCACGCATGTTGCGCAGGAAAGGGCCGCCCGGAGCGCGGCGCCGGTACATGAGAATGACCGAGACGTGATCCTGCAGGTTCTTGCCGACCGCCGGCAGGTTGACCCGCGTCTGGATACCGTGCGCGGCAAGCTCATCCTGCGCCCCGATGCCCGACAGCATCATGAGTTGCGGCGTGTTGATCACGCCACCGGAAAGCAGCACTTCCTTGCGGGCGACAATCGTGCGCTCGCCGCCGCGATGGTTGATGGTGACGCCGGTGGCGCGCGCACCCTCCAGCACGATCCTGGTTGCGCTCGCTTCCGTCACAACGGTCAGGTTGGGCCGCTTCAGCACCGGCCGCAGATAGGCTGACGCGGTCGAGGCGCGCCGACCTTTCGCAATCGTCATCTGGAGGCGGCCGAAACCTTCCTGCCGCTCGCCATTGTAGTCCTTCGTCTGCTCATAGCCTGCCTGCACGCTGGCTTGCGCGAAGGCGTCGATCAGCGTGTCCTTGTAGCGGCAGAACTGGGTGCTGACCGGGCCATTGCCACCGCGATACTGGTCCGCGCCCCCTTCCCAGCTTTCCTGCTTGCGGAAATACGGCAGCACCTTGTCGTACGACCAGTCGCTGAGCCCTGTTGCTGCCCAGCGATCGTAGTCGCCGCGATTTCCCCGCACATAGGCCATGGCGTTGGTCGACGATGATCCGCCAATGACCTTGCCGCGCGCGCACTCGACCCTGCGTCCGCCGACATTGTCTTCCGGCTCGCAGAAATACATCCAGTCATGGCGGCGCTCGGTCAGAATCTTGCCCCAGCCAAGCGGGATGTGGATCATCGGATCGCGGTCCCAGCCGCCGGCCTCCAGCAACAGCACCGAACATCGCGGATCGGCGCTCAGCCGGTTGGCGAGCACGCAACCGGCCGATCCGGCTCCAACGATGATGTAATCGTAACTTTCCGCGTGCGGCATGGTTTCATTGCTTTCGTCCGACGCCCGGCGTCAGAGAACTATTGCGATGGAGGCTGGAAAAGCCTGGCCGACACCAAGCTTTTCCAGCTGATGTTCAAAGCCCGACGGACATCAGGCGAGACCCGCTTGCCTGAGGCGCTGCGACCAGTGATCCCACCCGCGATCGATCTGGGCGCCGACGAGTTTTCCTGCCGTCTTGATCTCGCCCGGCGACAGATATTTGATGGTGCCGATCTGCAGGCCGGCTGTCTGCGCCGCGGCGTTCTGTTCAAGATAGAAGGCCCGGAACACCACTTCCCGGACGGAATTGCCCACGTTCACGACGCCATGGCGCGCCATGAGCACGACGGGATAGTTCCCGAGGCTTTCAGCGATGTCCCCGCAGACGCTCCGGCTGCCGCCAAAGAGATCGGTGTCGTCTCCCTGCTTGTCGCGTATCTCATAGACCGGGACGGCGTCGCCAAGGAAAGCACCCATATGGGTCACGGGCCGCAGCGGCTGGTCGGTGAAGCAATAGGGCAGGACGGCCGGAGAATGACTGTGGAGCACGCACTGAACGTCCGGCCGCGCCTTGTAGATCTCGCTGTGAATATAGCGCTCCAGATAGGACGGCCGGTTGTCCGAGGTCTCGCCGTCGAGATTGAAACGCAGGATGTCATCGACCGTTATCAGGCTCGGAGCAAGCTTCTGAGCCAGGAAGAAACTCTGGGGATCCTCAGGGTCCCGGGCACTGATGTGCCCGAACGTATCCAGGATGCCTTCGTTGAGAAGTATCTTCGTTGCCGTGACGAGTTCCTCGAAGACCTTCTGACGCGCGGGGCTGTTGTCTGTCATTTCCAAATTCTCCCATTGCGGCGATGGCGACCATTCTTGTTGTTGTTATCGGTCGCCAGGGCCGTGGATTTCACTTGTTTTCGTAGATGCCGACGATCCGGTTCTGCTCGATGATGTTGCCGGCATATTTCTGCAGGAACTCCTCCCTGGTGGGCGTCCCCTCGACCTTCGTGTCCAGGGCGTAGACCCAGAAGTAGTAGTGATGCTCTCCATGGCCAGCGGGGGGCTGAGGCCCGTAATATTGCTTGCCGCCGGCGCCGTTGGGTCCCACGCGGAACTTTTCCTGTGCTCCAGAAAGATCCGTGGTCGACGGATCGATGCCGTAGACGACCCAATGCGTGAAGCCGTTGGGCAGGGGCGCGTCGGGATCGTGGCAGATGACCGCGAGCTCCTTCGTCGCTGCCGGGACGCCGCTGACCCTGAGCCTGGGCAATACGTTGCCCTTGTCGCCGGCATGCTCGTCTCGCATTTTCCCGAGCGGCTGGAAATCCGCGGACGTGATCTTGAGGTCCTTGATGTTCAGGGGCATGGAATTCGTCCTTTCAGCAATTCGATCGAACTAGGCGCCGGCCTTGAGGTCGGCGACGGATTTGCCGCCGACGCGCTGGTGCACGCGCGGACCCGATGCGACGGCGACGCAGATCAGAAGTTCGTCCGGGCGCGGAGCATCCGGCACGGAAAAGGTAACGGCATCGTAGTGGGAACGGATATAGAGCTCGTCCTTGTGGGCAAGCGGGATATCGATGGTCGTGCCGGCGACAGCGACCTTGCTGACCGACGAGATCCAGGCCTTGCCGCCCCCCACCTGCTGCCGCAGCGGATCTCCGAACACCGTGGTGATGCAGGCGACGACATGTTCCTGTTCGCCTGATGTACCCGCGATACCGCCCTTACCATAGCTTTCGACCGTCCTGTTGCCGAGCAGCGCCACGGCCCTCTCGCCGAGCGCATGACCGATCGCTGCACTCGGATTGGTCAGATCGGACAGTTCGGCGACGAACTTTCCGGCGAAGGGATTGCGAATGACAACGCCAGTCGCGACTTTGACGAGGGTTTCGCCAGGCGTGCCGCCGTCATGCCGGCTTTCCTGGACCGAGGAGTACCATCCCCTGACATCATAATCTCTTTCGACTTCACTGGAATAATTCATCTTTATCTCCTGAAAGGCGCGCGCTGTTTCCGCGCGCACCGATTAATTCTTTGACCGGCTGGCCCGACGCTACTGCGGCCACGAGTAGACACGGCGCAGCGGGTCGTAACGGGCGGCTTCCAGCGCCGCCGGCGTGAACATGTTTCCTTTCGAGAGCGAGCGGTTCGCCGCATAGTCGCCAGACAGGGCCTGGCAGCGATCCGTGATCGGGCGAATGCGCGTCTCCCAAGCGACAAGCGCATCCTCGACCGAAGAGCCCTCTTCCAGGTCCTGCGACAGGCTGAAGGCGTTGACCATCGCGCAACCGGCGCCCTGGGCAAGAGCCGGGCACATGGCATGCGCGGCATCCCCCACGAGGGCGACCTTGCCTCTTGTCCAGCTATCCAGCTTGGTCGTTTCGTACTTATCGTACCTGGCGGTTTTCAGTTTGGCCGCCTCGATCAGGCACGGCTCCAGGAAAGGAAACATCTCGACCCAAACTTCGAGATCGATCGGCACGCTCGATCCACGAGGATCGGCGGCCGGAGCCATCAAGCCGAGATAGAGTTCATTCTCATTGCAGGGCGAATAGAGAATTCGCTGAACACGCGGCCAGAAGTTCCACATGTCAATGGTGTTGTCCCACTCGCCATGGCCGAGCTCTTTCTTCATGCGCGGGACAATCAGCCGGATGAGACCATCTTTCGAAACCCAGCGATCCTGTTTGAAGCCGATGGAATCCCTGACCTTGGAGCCGACGCCATCGGCGCCGACGATCAAGTCGGCTTCGAGAACCTCGCCGGTCTGGAGGGTCAAGCGCCCTTCCGGATCGGCGCCAACGGCCTCGGAATTGACGCGGATGTCGACACCCAGGGCACGGGCCCGGTTGACCAGCGCATCGTGCAGGTGGCTGCGGGTCATGATGCGCCAGGGGAGACCGTTGAACGTCTCCTTGGAAACCGACTTGTTGTGCATCCAGGTCTCGTAGGTCGGAGGCGTGTGCGAGCCCTGGAGAACACCGTCAAGGGCGCCCAGCCCTTCGAGCACGCGAAGGCCGTTGTGCCAGAGATAGATGCCCGCGCCGAATGCCCGCAGTTCCGAACTCTTTTCGTGCAGCCTGACATCCCAACCATTCTGCTTGAGAGCGATGGCGGCTGTCAGGCCTGCAAAGCCGCCGCCGGCGACCTCGGCACGACGCGTTTTGCCCGGAGTTTTGTTTACATTGGCCATTTTCTATCCTGATGCTGCGTGCAAGAAGACGGCGCTCGGCCGTCAAGCGTCTATGAAGTTGGTGATGGCTTTCAACGTGATCTCGGGGGATACCTCGTTGACGTAGTGGTCGGCGCCCGGTACGACGACGACGGGCAGGTCAGGCCGCAGCCGGCATGTCTTCGCCAGTGCCGCCGCCGAAACCAACTTGCTCGCCTCGCCTCGAACGATGAGGACGGGCTTCGTCACATCTCGGTAGGCGGGCACCAGATCCGATCGCAGGCCTTTGGCGGTCTGCGCCATTGCCGCGGGCGATGCCAATGGACGCAATCCGCCGTCGACCGGCTGATAGCCGCTTTCAGCCCTGATCTTGATGGCGTCGGCGGGAATGTTCGGATAGCGGCCGGCGAGGTATGCTTCGACGGCCTTCACATTCTCGAAAAGCTGGCTCCCCGCGTTCACGCGCGCTTCCAACGCGTCCAAGGCATCGGTCTCGATGTACGGCGTAAAGTCGATCGCGACGACCGATCGCACCAGATCCGGGTATTTCGCCGCGGCCGCGACCGAATTTCGAGCACCAAGCGAATGTCCGACGAGGATGGCACGGCCGCGATCGAGCGTGCGTATCAGGCCGGCGATGTCGTGCGCGTAGTCATTCGCCTCGTAGCCAGTTTCCGGCTTGTCGCTGAGGCCATGCCCCCTCTGGTCAACCGCAATCGTCGTAAACCGGTCCGAGAGCCGAGCCATCAAGGGCTCGAAGACGGCGGAGTTGGAGGTGATGCCGTGGAAGAACAGCATCAAGGGGCCGCTGCCCCTCTGGCGCACGTTCAAGGTGATGCGGCCAATGTCGACGCGTCGCGAGATGAAGTGGTCGGAAGCCATGTCTGCCGCCATGTCCATGATCCTTGGATCCTCGCCTCGCTGCCCGTCTCCCGCAAAAGGATCATACAGACTGGGGTCACGTCAAGCCGATTGTCTGACAATCTTCATATTTGACAATCTGGCTATCCTGCTGTCAAATTTGCACGGCGTGGCGTATGCTGCTTCAGTTTTGCGACTCAAAGGCCATGAGACGTTACCAATGCCCCCAGATTTGAATTTGCGGATTTCGCCACGGACAGTGCAACGGGAGACCGTCGACAAGTTACGGCTGGCGATCTTCTCCGGGTTGTTTCAGCCGGGTAGCCGCCTCATCGAAAGTCAACTGTGCACACAACTCGGCATCAGCCGCCCCTCGCTGAGGGAGGCTTTGCGCAGTCTTGAGGCCGAGCGCCTGATCGAGATCGTGCCCAACCGCGGGCCGTCGATACCGGCACTTTCCTGGGAGGTGGCAACCGCCATCTACGAGGTTCGAGAGTTGCTGGAAGTCGAGGCCGCGGGACGATGCGCGCTAAGGATTTCTCCGGAACAGTTGCGTGAACTCGAGAAATCGCTTTCCGCATTCGAAGAGGCGGCTTCCAGCAACGACAGCCTGGCGCAGGTGATGACCGCCGCGGATTTCTATTCGATCATACTCGCCAATTGCGGCAACCCGATCCTGGAGGAAGTCCACCGCGGTCTGGTGGCGCGGATCAGCTTCTTTCGAGGACGATCGATGTCGCTGGAGGGCAGAGCACAAAGCAGCTTGGCGGAGATGAGGGAGATATTCGAATCCATCGCCGCCGGCGACGAGAAAGCCGCCCGCAAGGCCTCGAAGCAGCACGTCTTGAGGGCGAAAGCGGCGGCGAAGATATCCATGGACAACGGAATTTGAGTTCTTCGATGGACTGAGGTTCCGTCTGAAGACTCGAAGTCCTTCATGACGTTTCGGATCGGCCAAAGGCGGATCGATGCGCGGGGTTTCTCCGTGTCGGTGTCGGACATGACGACTATCGCAACCGGCAAGTGGCAGATGGAGTGACGATGACCGGGGCCAATGTAGAGCACGCACCGAATTGCGACATCGTCATCGTCGGTGGCGGGTCGGCCGGGTCGTTGCTTGCCGCGCGGCTGAGCGAAGATCCAGGCAGCCGCGTTCTGCTGATCGAGGCCGGCGAGGAGCCGACGGACCCGGACATCTGGAACCCTGCTGCCTGGCCGGCGCTGCAGGGCCGCAGCTACGATTGGGATTATCGCACGGAGCCGCAAGCCGGCACCGCGGGCCGGGTGCATCATTGGGCGCGCGGGCGGTTGATCGGCGGCTCGAGTTGCCTGCACGCGATGGGCTATATGCGCGGTCATCCGTCAGACTTCCAGGCCTGGGTTGATGCAACCGAGGATCGCCGATGGAGTTGGGATGAACTTATGCCCGTTTTCCAGGCTATCGAGGACCACCCGCTTGGTGGCGACGGCCTTCACGGCAAGGGCGGGCCGTTGCCGATCCATTTGCCGGCGGACGAAGTCAGTCCACTTGCTCGCGCCTTCATCGAGGCAGGCGCATCGTTGGGTCTGCCTCGCCTTGAAGGCCACAACAGCGGAGAGATGATCGGCGTCACCCCGAACTCCTTGAACATTCGCGACGGGCGCCGGGTTACGGCGGCGGATGCCTGGCTCACAAAGGCGGTTCGAGGCCGCGAGAACCTGACCATCCTCACGGGCACCCGGGTGCGGCGGCTCAAGCTGGAGGGCAATCAGGTCCGCAGCCTCGAGGTCGTGGGGCGACAGGGTTCGGTCGAAGTGTTTGCGGATCAGATTGTGCTTTGTGCCGGAGCGCTGGAAAGTCCGGCCTTGCTGATGCGTTCGGGCATCGGTCCGCGCGATGTGCTCGATGCAGCGGGGGTCGACTGCCTGATCGATATGCCTGACATCGGTCGAAACCTTCAGGATCACCTGCTTGGCGCCGGCAACCTTTACGCGGCCCGCAAACCGGTGCCGCCATCGCGCCTCCAACATTCGGAATCGATGGCCTATATGCGGGCTGACAGCTTCACCGCCGCCGGGCAGCCTGAAATTGTCGTTGGCTGCGGTGTCGCGCCGATCGTGTCGGAACGCTTCAAGGCATCCGCCGCAGGCACCGCCTACTCGCTGCTGTTCGGCATCACCCACCCGACGAGCCGCGGCAGCGTGCGCATAAGTGGGCCTGAGCTCGGCGATCGGTTGATCATCGACCCGGCATACTTGCAAACCGGCCGAGACCGCGAGCGGTTTCGCACAGCACTCGAGGCAGCCCGGACCATCGGGCACAGAGATGAACTCGCCGGTTGGCGAGAGCGCGAACTCCTGCCAGGCGTGCTGAACAGTGTGGCCGAGATGGACGACTTCATCGCGCGATCGGTCATCACGCACCACCATCCCTGCGGCACCTGCAGAATGGGCAAGGACCCGGACGCCGTCGTCGATGCAAATCTACGACTCAAGGCGCTCGACAATCTTTTTGTCGTGGACGCCTCGATCATGCCCAACCTCACCGCGGGACCGATTCATGCCGCGGTCCTCGCGATTGCCGAGACTTTCGCCCGACAGTACTAAGCCACCGAGGCCGTTTGCTCGGCTTGCAGTATGGCAGGCCGGTGCGCCGCCTTGGCATATTTCTGCGCGATCATGGCGCAGACCATGAGCTGTATCTGGTGGAAGAGCATCAGCGGCAGAACGATCGCGCCGACGCCCTGGCCGGCAAAGATCACATTGGCCATCGGCACGCCGCTCGCCAGGCTCTTCTTCGAACCGCAGAAGGTGATCGTGATCTGGTCGGCCCTGTCGAAGCCGAGAAGCCGGCTGCCATAGGTCGTCAGCACAAGCACCAGGCCGAGCAGCACCATGTCGGCGACAACGACCACGGCAATGTCGCGCAGCGAGAACATGTGCCACAGCCCCTCGGCGACCGCCGTGCTGAAGGCCAGATAGACGACCATCAGGATCGAGCCGCGATCGACAGGCATCAGCAGTGTCTTGCGGGAGCGTATCCAGTTGCCGATGCGCGGTTCCAGCAGTTGTCCGAGCGCAAAAGGCAGGAGCAGCTGCAGCAGGATCTGGCTCACCGCGTCCCACGAAAAACCGCCATGGCCACCGATGGAGAAGAGCAGGCCGACGAGCAAGGGTGTCAGGAACATGCCGAAGATGTTGGAGGCGGAGGCCGAGCAGATGGCCGCGGGGACGTTTCCGCCGGCGATCGAGGTGAAGGCGATCGATGACTGCACCGTCGACGGCAGGACACAGAGGAACAGAATGCCGAGATAAAGCGGCTTGGGCAGGATCGAGGCGGGCAGATAGCCAAGCGCCAGCCCCAGCAGCGGGAACAGGCCAAAGGTCGTCATAAGGATCACCAGGTGCAGGCGCCAATGCATCAGGCCGGCGACGACGACATCACGCGAGAGCCTTGCACCATGCAGGAAAAACAGCAGCGCCACGGCAAGATTTGTCGCGATCGCGAACCATCCCGCGAACGTCCCGGTCGCCGGCGCGAGCGACGCAAGCGCGACGGTGCACAACAGGAGGATCAGAAAGGTGTCCGGCAGAAAGCGGCGCATGACATGTTCGCTCCAGAGTAAGTCCAGTGCTGCCTTTTCGTGCATTGTGAAATGGGATACAAGGAATAACAGTTATCGTAATTTGAGATATCAATGCTCAATCTGGTCCAACTTCGCAGCTTCGTCGCCGTCCAGCAGATGGGAAGCTTTACCTTCGCGGCGGAGAGGCTGGGGCTCGGGCAATCCACCGTCAGCCAGCACATCGGCAAGCTGGAGGCCGCGCTTGGCAGGCAGTTGCTGGCCCGCGATACGCACAAGGTGGTGCTGACGCCAGACGGCGAAGCCCTGCTCGGCCATGCCCGGACCCTGTTGTCGATAGAGGGACAGGTGCAGGCGCTTTTCACCGCACAGAGGCTGCGGGGCACGTTGAGGCTCGGCGTATCCGAGGACCTGGTGACGAGCCGGCTGCCGCTGGTGCTGGAGGATTTCGTCCGGTCTCACCCATCCGTTGACCTTGAACTGACCGTGGCGTTGAGCGGCGTGCTCTACCAGATGCAGGACAATGGCGAGCTCGATCTCGTTCTGGCAAAGCGTCGGCTGGGCGACAGCCGTGGCCGGCTCGTCTATCGCGAGCCGCTTGTCTGGCTCGCCCGCGATCCGGAACACGTCCTGTCGCTCGCGGCCTTGCCGTTGATTGCCTTCCCCGCGCCGAGCGTCACGCGTGGCATTGCGCTGGAAGTGCTCGAACGGCATCGCATGCCGTGGCGTATTGTCTGCACATGCGGGAGCCTGAGCGGCCTGACCGCCGCCGCCCGGGCCGGCATGGGGGTTCTGGTGCAACCGCAAAGCATGTCGCCCTCGGGTTTGAAAGAGATTCCATCCGGGCGCCTGCCGCCGTTGGAGGATGTGGAGTTTGTCCTGATCCCCAGCAAGGGCGCCGACAGGGCGCTCGTCTCGGCGCTGTCGGAAGATATTCTGACCAAGGTGAGAGGTCTGCGCTGACCTATTGCGTTGCGGATGCCTGCGACGAAATTGACGTTGAACAGAGCCTTCACCCCCGGAAACATCTGGCTGATGCCTCATAGCTGTTAGGGAGACCCTGGGCCCCATGTTCCTGGTGCATTGACATTCTATTGACCGTCTCAGGCGAACGAAGATACGGATTTGCCATGGAGCTGGATCCTTCGACACTCAATCGGGCGCTGCCGCTGCGCGATCAAATCTATCACAAGATCCGCAATCTGATTGTCGTCGGCCAGTTGAAACCGGGTGAAGTCATCAACGAGGTGGCCATCGCCGAGGCGCTCGGCGTATCGCGCACCCCGGTGCGGGAAGCGGTCAAGCGCATCAGCGACGAAGGCCTGGTGAAAATCCTGGCGCAGACCGGCACCTATGTCGCACCGATCAGCCGCGCCGACCTGGAAGAGGCCTATGTCATCCGCCGGGCGCTCGAGATGGAAAGCGCCAGGCGCGCCGCCGCCAAGCTGACGCCGGCGTCCGCCGAACTGCTGGAGGATAATATGGCGGCGCACAAGCTCGCCATAGCACGTGGCCGGTATGCCACCGCGATCCAGCTCGACGACGTCTTCCACCGCACCATTGCCGAGATCTGCGGCCTGCCGATGATCTGGCGGGCCGTCGACATCTCCAAGGCGCAGATGGACCGCGGCCGCTATCTCGCCATTCCCAAGCCCGGCTATGGCGAGCAGACGATCGAGCAGCACGAGGCCATTCTCGACGCGCTGAAGCGACACGACGCCGAGGGCGCTGCGCAGGCGATGGAGAATCATCTCGAGACGTCGTTCCGCAACACACTCGAAGTCGCCGCCGAGCTTCTCGGCTGACGCTCGCCGTCGATCGCAACGGATACGATCAGCCCATGCGAAGAATGGGACTGTGCATCGGCCTGAAGGCTAAGGCGATCGCTGAATACAAGCGCGTCCACGCCGCGGTCTGGCGGAGGTTCTCGCCGTCATAAGCCGCGCCAACATCCGCGCTATTTCCCCTCGGCTTCGTCGGGGAGAACGTCCTCGGCCGCCAGAACTTCATTGAAGGTGTGCTTACGTCAGTCGTGCCCGCGTCGTGCGCGGCGTCGCCAGGAGCAGGCTCGTTTCGCTGCCCGTTATGCCGGGTATCAATCGGATACGCCGTAGCACCGCATCGAAATCAGTCAGTGACGCCGTCCCGAGCTCTACCACCAGATCCCAGCGACCGTTGGTGGTATGGATGGTCGAGACTTCCGGGAAGCCACCCAGCGCCCGAACCACGCGGTCGGCGGCATGGCCTTCGATCTCGATGAGCATGATGCCGCGGATGCGCTGATCGACGGCGTCGGCGCGCAGCACCACCGTGTAGCCGATGATGTCGCCCGACCGTTCCAGCCTCTCCATGCGTGCCCGAACCGTGGCGCGCGAGACGCCGAGATCGACGGCAAGGTCCGACACGCTGCGCCGGGCGTCATGCCGCAGCAAGGTTACGAGCCGTTCGTCCAAAGCATCCATCGGGATTCCCATTTTGATAAATTCGGCCGCCATTATGATAGGTTATACTTCTCGGATTGCCAATTCTACCTGTTCATATTGCCGGCTCGCCGTGTTCTCCTCTCGCCATTCGAACTTTGGCCGCGGGAAAACAATGCGTTGCAAGATCGTCGGGGCGCCGGTGCAGGACGGCGCCGGCAGAATGGGCTGCGAAATGGGGCCGAGTGCGCTGAGGACGGCAGGGCTTGCCGAGGTGCTGTCCGGCCTCGGCCACACCGTCGAGGATATGGGCGCCGTCCAGCCAGTGACGGCGAGGCGCGTCGTGCATGGCAATCTGGCGCTGAAGGCCTTGCCCGAAATATCGGCCTGGACATCCGCCATTGCCGCGGCGGCCTACACGGCGAGCGAGGACGCCATGCCGATCTTTCTCGGCGGCGACCATTCGATCTCGGCCGGCACCATGTCGGGCCTCGCCCGCCGCGCCGCCGAGGCCGGGCGCCCGCTGTTCGTGCTGTGGCTCGACGCGCATCCGGATTTCCACACGCTGGACACGACCGCCAGCGGCAATCTGCATGGTGTTCCGCTCGCCTACGCCAGCGGCCAGCCGGGTTTCAGCGGCTATTTCCCGGACCTGCCGGCGGCGGTGGACCCCAAGCGCATCTGCACCATGGGCCTGCGCAGTGTCGACCCGGCCGAGCGCAGCGCGCTCAACCAGGCGGGCGTGACAGTGCACGACATGCGCGCCATCGATGAGCATGGTATCGCGCCGTTGCTGCGCGCCTTCCTGGCGCGCGTGTCTGATGAAGACGGGCTGCTGCATGTCAGTCTCGACGTTGACTTTCTCGACCCGTCGATTGCGCCGGCCGTCGGCACCACGGTTCCCGGCGGCGCGACGTTCCGCGAGGCGCATCTGGTGATGGAGATGCTGTCCGACAGCGGCCTCGTCTCCAGTCTCGACCTGGTCGAGCTGAATCCTTTTCTGGACGAGCGTGGCCGAACCGCGACGCTTATGGTCGACCTGACGGCGAGCCTGATGGGCCGCCGCATCATGGACCGCCCGACCCGCAGCCATTCCGGGAGCTTTTGATCATGACCACGGCAAAGCTGAACATCGTCCCCTTCGTCAGCGTCGACCGGATGATGAAGCTGGTGATCACCATCGGTGTCGAGCGCTTCCTGACCGAGCTCGCCAGCTATATCGAGGAAGATTTCCGCCGCTGGGAGCTTTTCGACAAGACGCCTCGCATCGCCTCACACAGCCATGACGGCGTCATCGAGCTGATGCCGACGAGCGACGGGCGGCTCTATGGCTTCAAATATGTCAACGGCCATCCCAAGAACATGCGCCAGGGCTTGCAGACGGTCACCGCGTTCGGCGTGCTTGCCGATGTCGGCAGCGGCTACCCGATGCTGCTCACCGAAATGACCATTCTCACCGCGCTGCGCACCGCCGCGACATCCGCCGTCGCGGCCAAATATCTGGCACCGCGCGGCGCACGCACCATGGCCATCATCGGCAATGGCGCCCAATCGGAATTCCAGGCGATCGCCTTCAAGGCGCTGACCGGCGTCGACCGGCTCAGGCTCTACGACATTGACCGATCCGCCTCGCTGAAATGCGCCAAGAACCTGGCTGGCATGGGGTTTGACATCACCATCTGCGAAACCGGGCAGGAAGCGGTCGAAGGGGCCGGGATCATCACGACCGTTACCGCCGACAAGCAATGCGCCACCATTCTCACCGACAACATGGTCGGCGCCGGCGTCCACATCAACGCCGTCGGCGGCGATTGCCCCGGCAAGACCGAGCTGCACAGGGACATCCTGCTGCGCTCCGACATTTTCGTCGAGTTCCCGCCGCAGACACGCATCGAGGGTGAAATCCAACAGCTTGATCCCGACCATCCGGTGACCGAGCTCTGGCAAGTCATCGCCGCCCAGGCGTCAGGCCGCCGGGACGCCAAGCAGATCACGCTGTTCGATTCCGTCGGCTTCGCCATCGAGGACTTTTCGGCGCTGCGCTATGTGCGCGACCAGCTGCAGGCAACGGGCCTTTACGAGGAGCTCGATCTGCTGGCCGATCCGGACGAACCGCGCGACCTCTATGGCATGCTGCTGAGAGCGGCCATGCAGAGCGCGGCATAACCAGAACCGATGGGATGCCGCGAACGATCCCGCAGGCATTGAGAGTGACTGCAGGTCTTGTCGATCGTCCCTTCGACGAGATGACGGCCATCGACGTTGCCGTCACTCCACGGTCACCGATTTCGCCAGATTGCGCGGCTGGTCGACGTCGGTGCCCATGAACACGGCAGCGAAATAGGCCAGCATCTGGATCGGCAGCGCATAGATGATCGGCGAGATGATTTCGGGAACGTCCGGCAGGATGATCGTCTCCATCGTCTTGACGCTCACCTGTGCGGCGCCCTTGGCATCGGTGA